>NZ_PDJG01000001.1:2400000-3000000 GCF_002564005.1 Sanguibacter antarcticus
AGCGGTCTTCGACGACCCACTGGAGGAACGGTTCGCCCACCACGAGGGCCTCGTCGCGCACCCCGGTGAGCGCCTGTGCCGCGGCGCGGTGGGCGTCGGTCGTCGCAGGCACGATGCGGTCGACGACGGTGCACGGGAAGGTCACGCAGGAGGCGAGCCAGGTCCGCAGACCGGTGCTGTCGTCGTCGGTGACGACCGCCTCGATGAACTGCGTGACGAGCCGCTGGACGACGTGGCCGTTGCGGACGATGTTGTCGCAGGACAGGACGGTGACGGGCGCCCCGCTCTCGGCGTACCGCAGCGCAAGACCTCGCACGAGGAGCCCGATCGGGGAGCGTGCGGGCACCACCTCGGCCGGGTGGCCGTGCTCGTCGTGCACGGTGGCGCCCGAGGTTCCGTCGATCTCGGCACGGAACGCCGCCTGGTCGACGACGACGTCTGGGTCGGTGACGTCGAGGGCCCCGTCCGGGCGCGTCCGGTAGCCCTTCTCGGTGACCGTCAGAGAGACGACGTGCGTGGTCGGCGCCGCGATCGCTGCGAGGATCCTGGCCGTGTCTGTCCCGGGGAACGCGACGTCGCGCACCGACCCGACGATCCGGAGCGAGGGAGCGTCGGGGCCTGGGGTGAGGACCCCGTAGAGGCCGTCCTGCGGTGCGAGCTGGTCGAGGACCGTCGTCGAGCGCTGGGTCACGCCGAGGATGCCCCAGGTCGTCTCCCCCGTCGCTGCGGCGGCGTCCTCGGTGACGACCGCCTGGTGGGCGCGGTGGAACGCGCCCACGCCGAGGTGGACGATGCCGATCGTCACGGCGTGCGGGTCCACAGCAGGGCCCGCAACGGTGCCGCTGGGCGCGCCGAGGTCGAGGGCGCCGTGGTCGGGGCCGCTGTGGTCGAGGGCGCTGGCGAGCGTCGCGAACGACAACCGTCCGTTCGACAGCGCCTCGTCGTCCTGACGGTCAGCGCGCTCCGGGTACCCCTGGTGCTCGACCATGCTCGTTCGGTCCTCTCGAGAGTCGTTGCCGCGATCGACGACCCGCATCGGGCCGCGCACCTCACCGGTCAACGACCAGTGTGGGGCGCGCTAGCCCATCGGGCGTCGTGAACCAGCCGTCTGGTCCGCGCCCGGCACGGAGGTCGAGCTCCTGACGACGAGCTCGACGGGGAGCGGGGGGCGCACGGTCTGGTCAGGCCGGTCCCCGTGCGGGGACGGGCCGAGAAGGCCGAGGAGAAGGTCGACGGCCGCACGCCCGAGACCGGCGCGCGGGATCCGCACCGTCGTGAGGGCGGGCGAGACGAGCGTCGCGACCGCCACGTCGTCGAACCCGACGACCGACATCTCGTCGGGGACCGTGATGCCGCGGTGCCGCAGCCGGTCGACGATGCCGAGCGCCATGAGGTCGTTGTAGGCGATGACGGCGCTCGCGCCGCTGGCGACCGCGAGGTCGGCTGCCGGGTAGCCGCCGGAGAAGTACGGCTGGAAGTTGCCGAGGTCGACCATCTGGACGTCGTCGATCCGGGCCGCCGCGGCGACCATGCCCACCCGGCGCTGCTCGCCCGACCACGAGTGCGCGGGGCCTGACGCGTACGCGATGCGCTGGTGCCCGAGTGCCCGGAGATGGTTGACGGCCTGGAACGCCCCGTCGGCGTTGTCGATCGTGATCGTGGGCAGGTCGCCCACCTGACGGTTGAGCAGGACGACGGTCTTGCCCTCGACCGCGGCGAGGATGTCGGGGTCGCTCGCGCGCGGCGACGCGAGGACGAGTCCGTCGACCCGCGCGGACAGGCTGCGGACGAGGTCGAGCTCTTGGGCCGGGTCCTCGTCGGAGTCGGCGGTGAAGACGGAGATCCCGCTGGCGCGCGCCCGTCCGTGCACCGCTTTGGCCACGCTGGCGAAGAACGGGTTCTCGAGGTCGGGGAGGAGGAGGCCGATGGCGTCGGTCCGGCCGACCCGGAGCTCGCGGGCTGCCGCGTTCGGCTGGTAGTCGAGGGCCTTCGCGGCTTCGAGGACCTTGAGCCGGGTGGCGTCGGACACCAGTCCCGGCGCAGAGAGCGCGCGCGAGACGGTGGAGATGGACACGCCGGCCCGAAGCGCGACGTCACGGACGTTGGCCACGATTCCATGCCTCCTCGCGCCTCGGGCCCACACATGTGCCCGCGCTGCACCGCGCGGGCAGGTTCAGTGTGCAAACGTTTGCGGCCGTGAGTCAAATCCTCGGCAACACACCGGAAAGGTCTTGCCACCTGGGGTTGTGCTCTGCGGACACGAGGCGCAGGATGGACTGCAAACGATCGCAGTCTGTTTCAACGAGGAGGCGGACTTGACTGCACAGCACGCTCAGACCGGCACCATCCCTACCAGCAGCACACTCCAGAGCACGGAGCCCTGGACGCTCCATGAGGACCGCGCGCTCCCGGCGGAACCCACCACGAGGCGCCTGGCACGCGAGATCTACACGGAGACGAAGCGCCTGCCCATCCTCTCCATGCACGGTCACGTCGACGCCCGGATCCTCGACGAGGACACGCCCTTCGGCGACCCCGCCGAGCTCTTCGTCATCCCTGACCACTACCTCGTGCGGATGATCGTGTCCCAAGGAGGCAGCGTCGACCAGATGGGTGCTGCGCCGGTCGACTCCGCCCGCCCCGCTGCCCCGAGCCCGGACCACCGTGAGATCTGGCGTCGCTTCTGCGCGAGCTGGAAGCTCTTCCGCGGAACGCCGTCCCGGTACTGGATGGAGCACGAGCTCGTCGAGGTCTTCGGCATCACGCAACGCCCGTCCGCCGAGACCGCGGACGCGATCTACGACCAGCTCGACGCAGCCCTCGCATCCCCCGAGTTCCGTCCGCGCGCGCTCTTCGAACGCTTCGACATCGAGACCCTCGCGACGACCGACCCCGCCTGGAGCGGGCTCGAGCACCACGCGTCGCTCGCCGCACAGGGCTGGGGCGAACGGGTGGTGCCGACGTTCCGGCCCGACCCGCTGCTCGAGCTCGACGGCACGTCGTGGCCCGCCGACATCGCGAGGCTCGCGCAGTCGTCCGGGATCGACGTGACGGGGTACGCCTCCTATCTCGACGCGCTGCGCCAGCGCCGCCAGGCGTTCCTCGCTGCGGGCGCACGCGCGACAGACCACGGCCCGTTCCTCGCAGACACCACGCCGCTCTCGGACGCGGAAGCGAACCGGATCTTCGACCTCGCTCTCAGCGGCGCACAGGTCAACCCTGCGGAGGCGCAGGCGTTCAGCGGGCACATGCTCTTCCAGATGGCCGCGATGTCCGTCGAGGACGGCCTCGTGATGCAGCTGCACCCAGGCGTCGTGCGCAACCACGACAAGGCCGTGCTCGACAGGTTCGGCCCCAACAAGGGCTACGACATCCCCGTCCAGGTCGAGTACACCCGCGCGCTGCGCCCGCTCCTCGAGGCGTTCGGGCACCACCCGGGCTTCCGGCTCATCGTCTTCACGATCGACGAGACGGTCTACTCCCGGGAGCTCGCACCGCTCGCTGGCGTCTACCCCGCAATGAAGCTCGGTGCCCCGTGGTGGTTCCTCGACACCCCCGAGGGCATGCGCCGCTTCCGGGAGACAGCCACGGAGACGGCCGGCTTCTACAACACGACAGGCTTCGTCGACGACACGCGTGCCTTCGCGTCCATCCCGGCACGCCACGACCTCTCGCGGCGGATCGACGCAGGCTACCTGGCCCGCCTCGTCGCGGAGCACCGGCTCGACCTCGACGAGGCCGTCGAGACGGCGATCGACCTCGCCTACACCCTTCCCCGTGCGGCGTACGCCCGACGCTGACGCGTCGCCTCCGTCCCGCCGTCGTCACCGTCTCGTCCTGGAGGACCTGTGCAGATCACCGAAGCCGTCGTCATCATCACGAGCCCTGGTCGCAACTTCGTCACGCTGAAGATCACGACGTCGGACGGGGTGGTCGGCCTCGGCGACGCGACCGTCAACGGTCGTGAGCTCGCGGTGGCGAGCTATCTGACCGACCACGTCGTCCCCATGCTCATCGGCCGGGAGGCCGACAACATCGAGGACACGTGGCAGCTGCTCTACCGCGGCGCCTACTGGCGGCGCGGACCTATCACCATGGCGGCGATCGCCGCGGTGGACATGGCTCTGTGGGACATCAAGGCCAAGGTGGCCCGGATGCCCTTGTTCCAGCTGCTCGGCGGCGCGTCGCGGACCGGTGCGCTCGCGTACGGGCATGCGTCGGGCGCCGACCTTCCTGCGCTGTTCGACTCGATCCGCACGCACCTCGACCTCGGGTTCAGGGCGATCCGTATCCAGACGGGCGTCCCGGGCCTCGGCCAGATCTACGGCATCGGCTCGGACACGGCTGCCGGTGAGCGCTACGACTACGAGCCCGCCCGGCGGAACCTTCTCGACGGCCGTCCCATGCCTGTCGAGGAGGTCTGGGACACCCGCGCGTACCTGCGTCACGTGCCGACGGTCTTCGAGGCTGTGCGCAACGAGTTCGGCCCCGAGCTCCCGCTCTTGCACGACGGCCACCACCGGATGACCCCGATCCAGGCGGCCAGGCTCGGGAAGTCCCTCGAGCCGTACGACCTCTTCTGGCTCGAGGACTGCACCCCGGGCGAGGACCAGACCGCGCTGCGCACGGTCCGTGAGCACACGACCACGCCGCTCGCGATCGGCGAGGTGTTCAACTCCGTCTACGACTACCAGACGCTCTTCACCGAGCGCCTCGTCGACTACGTCCGCTCGGCCGTGACCCACACGGGCGGTGTGACCGCGATGAAGAAGCTCCTCGACTTCGCGGCGGTCTACGGAGTGAAGTCCGGCATGCACGGGCCGACGGACGTCTCGCCCGTCGGCATGGCTGCCGCGCTGCACCTCGACATCGCCATCCACAACTTCGGCATCCAGGAGTTCATGCAGCACAGCGCCGCGACGCTCGAGGTGTTCCGGACGAGCTACACGTTCGAGGGCGGGCTGCTCCACCCGGGCACCGCCCCGGGCCTGGGTGTCGACCTCGACGAGACGGCCGCCGCTGCGTTCGAGTACACCCCCGCGTACCTCCCGGTGAACCGCCTGCGCGACGGAACCGTCCACGACTGGTAGCCCCCAAACCAACCAGTCTCGTCAACCCCTAGCTCCTCCAGCTCCCCGCGCCCACTCCCTGCGCCAGGTCCTGTCTCCTCCTCTGCCTCCCGCTCGATCTCCTCTCTGTCTCCCCTGGCCCTCCTGTATCTCCCCGTGCCCCCTCCCCCCCACCCCGATGTCTCCGTCGAGCTCGGGCATCTGTCTCGAGCTCGGGCACGTGATGGCCCGAGCTCGAGACAGATGCCCGAGCTCGACGGCCGCTCACTGCGAGAGCGGGGCGGGGGCGGGGGCGGGGGCGGGGGCGGGACGGGACAGGACAGGGCGGGACGGGACGGGGGTGGCGGCGAGACGGGGGGCGCCCTCCGGCAGAGCGGGGCCGCTCGTCGCCGACCTGTGCCGGTATCAGGGAACTCTCAGGCACCGCCCCAGGTGTTCGCCGTACAGTAGGACCGTGTTCCACCGCGATATCCGACAGGCCAGCCCGCTCTGCCCCGCCAACCGACTGTGCAAGATCGGCCGCGAGCACCGCGACCACCGACGCCGCTGTGCCACGGCGCAGCGCAGCGCGACGAGCCCCCGATTGGTCCCTGTCCGCCACGCCACGGCCTTCCGACGCACGTCGGCCTGCCTCACCGTCTTCGCCCTGGGCGCGCTCAGCGCGTGCGCCGCGAGCCCTGAGGCTGCGTCGGGGACGAGCGTCGCCGCCGACGGCACGCTCACCGTGACGATCGACATGAAGGACATGAGGTTCCACCCTGCGGTGGTCGACGTCGAGCCCGGCACCCGCGTCGTCGTCACGGTGCGCAACAGCGACGGCATGCCGCACGACCTCTTCTTCGACGACGCTCAGAGCACCGACCTTCTCAGCCGTGACGAGTCCGCCACGATCGACCTCGGCGTCCTCGACGAGACGCTCGAGGGCTGGTGCACCGTCTCAGGCCACCGCGCCGCGGGGATGACGCTCACGCTCAAGGTCGCCTGACCCACGACGCCCCGGCACTCGCACGGCGAACGATGTGCAAGGCTCGTTCGTTGAGAGCACGACCGCTGTGCCCGCCCCACCCGAGATCCGGAGAACGATGAGCGCCACCACGAACGTCCTGTCCGCCACCGGCCTCGTCGCGGGCCACGCGAGCACCCCGTCGGTTCGCGGGATCGATCTCACCATCACTCCGGGCGAGGGCTCCGTCGGCGTCATCGGGGGATCGGGCGTCGGGAAGTCGACGTTGCTCCAGGCGATCACCGGCGACCTCAAGCTCCGCGGCGGGCGCGTGACCTTCGACGGGCGCACGGTGGGACGCATGGGCCCCCGTGACAAGAAGCGCTTCGGCGTCGCGGTGCGCGCAGTCCGCCAGAACGGGTTCGGCGGTCTCGACCCACGACAGACTGTCGAGCGCGCGGTCGAGGGCGAGCTGTCGAGAGCACGCAAGGCAGGGCGCGCCACCGGCGGGACCGCCACAGACGTTCTCGCGCTGATGTTCCTCGAGCCGCGTTTCCTCGGCCGAGGCATCCGCTCGTTGTCGGGCGGCGAGCGGCAGCGTCTCGCCCTCGCGGCGGCGCTCTCGACCCGCCCAGACATCCTCGTGCTCGACGAGCCGGCGACGGCCCTCGACCAGTCCCTCAAGGACGCTGTGGTCCGACGCCTCGTGGAGCTCACCACCGAACGCGGCACGGGTCTGCTCGTCGCGTCCCACGACCTCGAGCTCGTGAGCCGCGTCTGCCAGACGGTCCACGTGCTCGCGGACGGCGTCTTCGTGGAGTCCGGCACACCGCACGAGCTGCTGACCAACCCCGTGCACCCGGTGACGCGCGAGATCGCCGAGGCGCTCCCGGCTGCTGTGGGCGCGTTCCGCTAGACACCTCCGTCGACCGGGCCGGAGCTCGTCCCGGGCCCTCGCACGCTCGACGCGAAGCCGTCTGGCGCGGCCGTACCACCGGACGTTCTTCTCCCTGGTCACGTCGATGGACCGGGTGAAATCGTCTCCCTGGCCCGATGCGTCGCGCCCGCTGCGGCGGTTCGCGACGCCAGAACAGGCGAAAAAACTCAAAATGGACCCCAGAACGTGCTGCAGAACTCCTCATGGTCCCCCGCGTCGATCCGATGTGGGAGCCGACGGGGGGTCCAGCCCGTTGCTCGGGGGGGCAATTCTTACTCGCGAGCCCATTCCACAGAGAGGCTCGTCGTGCGCCCTGTCTACCGCGCTCATCCAGCTCGAACAGCATCGATCCTGACGCTCTCCCTCCTCGCGTTCACCGTCTCTCCTGTCGCGCTGGCCGCGACAGCCACCGAGACCACGAGCCCGACGACCACGGCCGACCCCACGCCCGCGTCCGAGTCCGCACCGAGTGCCGACCCGACGATCGAGCCCACAGCAGAGCCCACCGACGCTGCACCCGCTGAGCCGTCCGCGACACCTGACACGTCGCCCCTGCCGAGCCCGTCAGCGGTACCCGACGAGTCATTGCTCCCGGCCGCGCCGGCACCGACCGAGGCACCGACCCCCGAGCCTGCCGCGCCGACCGAGACACCTGCACCTGTGCCCGACCCTGCCCTCGCCGAGCCCGAGGCGCAGTACGTGGTCCTCTACTCCGACGGGACCGACGTCAGCGCCGAGGCCGCGACCTTGCGGGCCGACGGCACCGACGTCGAGCAGGAGTTCACGGAGACTCCCGCCGCCGTCGTCACGCTCACAGCGACCGAGGCTGACGCCCTCGAGAGCACCGACGGTGTCGAGGCTGTCGAGCTCGACACCCAGATCGACGCGCTCGAGACGCAGCCCAACCCCACCTGGGGCTTAGACAGGATCGACCAGCGATCGCTGCCGCTGTCCAAGACCTACACCCCGCCGGGCACAGCGTCCGGCGTCACCGTGTACGTCGTCGACACCGGAGTGTCGTCGTCGAACGTGGACTTCGGCGGGCGGGTCGGCGGAGGCTGGTCCGCTATCTCTGACAACAACGGCACCGAGGACTGCAACGGTCACGGCACGCACATCGCCGGCACGATCGCCGGCAGCACCTACGGCCTGGCGAAGAGCGCGAGCATCGTGCCCGTCCGCGTCCTGGGCTGCAGCGGTTCTGGCATGCTCTCGGACCTCATCGCCGGCCTCGACTGGATCACGGCCAAGCACAGCGCCGGGGCGCCTGCCGTCGCCAACCTCAGCCTCGGTGGAGTGACGAGCACGACGCTCGACGTCGCTCTCAACAAGATGATCGCCGACGGCGTCACCGCCGTCGTCGCCGCAGGAAACAACTCGGTCGATGCGTGCACCGTGTCCCCGGCACGGGTGGCGAAGGCGATCACGGTCGCGGCCTCGGACTCCTCCGACCGTCAGGCGACCTTCACGAACGTGGGCAAGTGCGTCGATCTCTTCGCACCAGGCGTCTCGATCGTCTCGGCCGGCCACGCGTCGTCGACCGCGACGGCGACCAAGTCCGGCACCTCGACCGCAGCACCTCACGTGTCCGGAGCCGCCGCGCTGCTCCTCGCGGAGAACCGGTCGCTGACACCGGCGCAGGTCTCCGCCGGGCTCGTCGCCCAGGCGACGTCCGGCAAGATCGCCTCGATCAGCCCCAACACGGCGAACAAGCTCCTCTACGTCTCTCCTGTCGCGGGTCAGTCGGTCGTGTCGAACTCCGTCCCGATCGGCGTCATCGACGCCGTGACGACCACCACCCAGGGCCTCACGGTCCGTGGCTGGGCACTGGACCCTGACACCACCTCACCCATCACGGTCCACGTCTACATCGACGGAAAGGCCGTCAAGGCAGTCTCCGCGGACGGCAACCGACCCGACGTCGACGCCGCCTACAAGCGCGGAGCAGCGCACGGCTACAGCGTGACCCTGCCCACCACTGCAGGCACCCACAAGGTCTGCGTCTACGCGATCAACGCCACACCCGGCAGCAACCCGCTCCTCGCATGCCGCACCGTCACGGTCAAGAACGCCACACCCATCGGCGTCATCGACGCCGCCACGGCCACAACCACGACCGTCGACGTCCGGACGGCCAGCCCGGCTCCGGAGGAGGCTGTCGATGCCATCGCCGTCCGCGGCTGGGCACTCGACAACGACACCACCGCACCGCTCTCCGTGCACGTGTACCTCGACGGCAAGTTCGTCACCGCCACCACCGCGGACGGCAACCGACCCGACGTCGACGCCGCCTACAAGCGCGGAGCAGCGCACGGCTACAGCGTGACCCTGCCCACCACAGCAGGCACCCACAAGGTCTGCGTCTACGCCATCAATGCCACACCCGGGACCAACCCCCTCCTGGCATGCCGCACCGTCACGGTCAAGAACGCCACACCCATCGGCGTCATCGACTCTGTCACGAGCACGCCAGCCGACATCTATCCCCTCGACCTCGGGTGGGATCCGATCGGGACGATCGCCGTACGTGGCTGGGCGCTCGACCGCGACACCACCGCACCCATCGGTGTGCACGTCTACCTCGACGGAGTCCACACGCGCACTCTCTTCGCCGACGGCAACCGACCTGACGTCGGGGCCGCCTATGGCAAGGGCTCGGCCCACGGCTTCAACGTGAGCATGGAGGCGGGGGCGGGGACGCACGAGGTCTGCGTCTATGCCATCAACGCCACCCTCGGGACCAACCCGCTCCTCGGGTGCCGCACAGTCACCGTCGACGAGGCTCCCGCGCCCGGCTAGAGCAGCAGCTCGTGACCTGACGTCTTCGCACCAGCGACGGCCCCGACCTGAGACAGGTCGGGGCCGTCGCTGTCCGGGATGCTGTCACCCGCGCCTCGTGGGACGCTCGGTCGATGAAGAAGACATCTGACATCGTCCGGCAGGCCGGGGTCCTCGTCCTCGCGCTCCTCGCGATCGCCGCTGCAGCCGTCGGCTCGGGAGCGTTCGGGGGAACGCCTACCTCCGAGGCCGCCGACGGCGCGCTGTCAGCGACGGCAACGCCCTTAGCACCGGCAGCGGCCGCCTTCTCGATCTGGTCGGTCATCTACCTGGGCCTCATCGCCTACGCCGTATGGCAGCTCCTGCCTGCGCAGCGCACCAACGAGCGTCAACGGCAGATGGGATGGCTCGCCGCCGCCTCGATGGTGCTCAACGCAGCGTGGCTCCTCGTGGTCCAGGTAGGGATCCTCTGGCTCAGTGTCGTGGTCATCGTCGTCCTGCTCGGCGTGCTCGTCCAGATTCTCCTCGTGCTCCTGCGGACGTCCTCCGGCTCGCTCGTGGAACGGGTCGTCGTCGACGGGACCTTCGGTCTCTACCTCGGTTGGGTGACGATCGCCACCATCGCCAACATCGTGGCAGCGCTCACGGCCACTGACGTCGGAGACCTCGTTCTTGGTGCCACCGGCTGGTCTGTCGTCCTGCTCGTGGCAGCGGCAGCGATCGGGGTCGCGTTCGCGGTGAGCACCGGCGGGCGGATCACTCCCTCGCTCGCTCTCGCGTGGGGTCTCGCCTGGGTCGCTGTCGGTCGGTGGTCGGGCGAGCCCGAGAACGCCACCGTCGCGGTCGCAGCCGCCATCGCCGCTGTCCTCACGCTGGGCGCTGGCGTGGTCATGGCACTGCGGACCCGCGCGGGCACACCCTCGCGCGCATAGTCGGGCCACCCGATGCGGGAGAATCGTCGGGTGACTTCCTCGGACGCTCTCTTCGACCTCCCTCCCGGATCGCGTGTCCCCACGACGCGCGTCGTTCTCCTCACGGGTCCCTCGGGCTCCGGGAAGTCGAGCCTCGTGCGGCGCCTCGGCCTCCCGTCGGTCGCGCTCGACGACTTCTACCGCGACCACGACCACCCGCACATGCCGCAGCGTTTTGGCATCGCTGACTGGGACTCGCCGCAGAGCTGGGACGCGGACGACGCCGTGCGGGCTCTCGTCGAGCTGTGCTCGACAGGCCACAGCGACGTGCCGGTCTACGACATCCCGACGTCGCGACGGACGGGAACCACTCATGTGGACGTGTCGGGAGCGACCGTCATCGTGGCGGAGGGTGTCTTTGCCGCCGAGCTCGTGGAGCGTTGCCGAGCCGAGGGGATCCTCGCGGACGCGCTGTGCATCACGCGTCCACGCGCCCTCACGTTCTGGTTCCGGCTCCTGCGCGATCTCGGCGAGTCGCGCAAGCCGCCGCACACGCTCGTGCGCCGCGGGTGGGGACTCATGCGCGACGAGCCCGCGGCGGTGCGCGGCTGGGCAGCGCAAGGGTGCCGCACCGTAGGCGTGGCACAGGCGGAGCGCGAGATCACCGCCCTGAGCAGCCGCACAGCAGACGCATCCGATGGCACAACGCGCCGCTGACGCCTAGCGGCTGACGCAGACGCTGGCACCAGCACCACCACAGGCGAGGCCCCGACCGGTGAACGGTCGGGGCCTCGCCTGTGGTGGTGCTGGTGCCCGTCGGTCAGTCGACCGTCGCTCCGGCGGACGCCCCGCCGGTGGGCGGCAGGTCCGTGATGTCCACCGGTCCGCCGGACTCGAGCGCGGAGATCGCGGCGACGCTCATCGGTCCACGGTCGTGGTCTGCCTTGTCGACCCCACGGAACGTGAACTCTCCGAGGATGCCTTCTCCCTCGGCGTCGACGAGGACGACCTGGCCGGACTTGATCTCACCGAAGAGGATCTTCTCGGAGAGGACGTCCTCGATCTCGCGCTGGATGGCACGGCGCAGCGGCCGAGCACCGAGGACCGGGTCGTATCCCTTCTCGGAGAGAAGGATCTTCGCGGCGGGCGTGAGGTCGATCGCCATGCCCTTGTCCTGCAGGCGAGCGTCGAGCTTGGCGACCATGAGGTCGACGATCTGGACGATCTCGGGCTGCGAGAGCTGCGGGAACACGACGACGTCGTCGACGCGGTTGAGGAACTCCGGGCGGAAGTGCTGCTTGAGCTCTTCGTTGACGCGTGACTTCATGCGCTCGTAGCTCGTCACGAGGTCGCCACCAGCGTTGAAGCCGGTCTGCATCCCCTTGGCGATGTCACGGGTACCGAGGTTCGTGGTCATGATGATGACGGTGTTCTTGAAGTCGACGACCCGACCCTGAGAGTCCGTGAGACGTCCGTCCTCGAGGATCTGCAGGAGCGAGTTGAAGATGTCGGCGTGCGCCTTCTCCACCTCGTCGAACAGGACCACGGAGAACGGCTTGCGGCGGACCTTCTCGGTGAGCTGACCACCCTCGTCGTACCCGACGTATCCGGGAGGCGAACCGAAGAGACGCGACACGGTGTGCTTCTCCGAGAACTCGGACATGTCGAGCTGGATGAGCGCGTCCTCGTCACCGAAGAGGAACTCAGCGAGCGCCTTGGCGAGCTCGGTCTTTCCAACACCGGTGGGGCCGGCGAAGATGAACGAGCCTCCGGGACGCTTCGGGTCCTTGAGGCCGGCGCGCGTGCGGCGGATGGCCTGGGAGAGCGCCTTGATGGCGACGTTCTGCCCGACGACACGCTTGTGCAGCTCTTCCTCCATCTTGAGCAGACGCGAGGACTCGGCCTCGGTCAGCTTGAAGACGGGGATGCCGGTCGACATGGCCAGCACCTCGGCGATGAGCTCTTCGTCGACCTCGGCGACCGTGTCGAGGTCCCCGGACTTCCAGGCCTTCTCGCGCTCGGAACGCTTCTGGGTGAGCTGCTTCTCGGTGTCGCGCAGGCGCGCGGCCTTCTCGAAGTCCTGCTCGTCGATCGCCGACTCCTTGTCACGACGTGCCGAGGCGATCTCGTCGTCGAGCTCACGGAGCTCCGGCGGTGCGGTCATGCGTCGGATGCGCAGGCGGGCACCTGCCTCGTCGACGAGGTCGATGGCCTTGTCGGGGAGGAAGCGGTCGTTGACGTAGCGGTCGGCGAGCGTCGCAGCAGCGACGAGCGCACCGTCGGTGATGGAGACGCGGTGGTGCGCCTCGTAGCGGTCGCGCAGGCCCTTGAGGATCTCGATCGCGTGGGCCAGGGACGGCTCGGCGACCTGGATCGGCTGGAAGCGTCGCTCGAGAGCGGCGTCCTTCTCGACGTGCTTGCGGTACTCCTCGAGGGTGGTCGCTCCGATGGTCTGGAGCTCACCACGAGCGAGCATCGGCTTGAGGATGGAGGCTGCGTCGATGGCACCCTCGGCTGCGCCTGCACCGACGAGCGTGTGGATCTCGTCGATGAACAGGATGATGTCTCCGCGTGTGCGGATCTCCTTGAGGACCTTCTTCAGGCGCTCTTCGAAGTCACCGCGGTAGCGGCTGCCGGCCACGAGCGCACCGAGGTCGAGCGTGTAGAGCTGCTTGTCCTTGAGCGTCTCGGGGACGTCGCCGGAGACGATGTCCTGGGCGAGGCCCTCGACGACGGCCGTCTTGCCGACGCCGGGCTCACCGATGAGCACCGGGTTGTTCTTGGTGCGTCGGCTGAGCACCTGCATGACGCGCTCGATCTCTTTGGCGCGCCCGATGACGGGGTCGAGCTTGCCCTCGCGGGCTGCCTGGGTGAGGTTGCGGCCGAACTGGTCGAGCACCGCGGAACCGGCAGGGGTCCCCTCGGCGGGCCCGCCTGCGGCGACGGGCTCCTTGCCCTGGTACCCCGAGAGCAGCTGGATGACCTGCTGGCGCACGCGGTTGAGGTCGGCTCCGAGCTTCGTGAGGACCTGGGCGGCGACGCCCTCGCCCTCGCGGATGAGGCCGAGCAGGATGTGCTCGGTGCCGATGTAGTTGTGGCCGAGCTGCAGCGCCTCGCGCAGCGAGAGCTCGAGGACCTTCTTGGCGCGCGGCGTGAACGGGATGTGTCCCGACGGCGCCTGCTGGCCTTCGCCGATGATCTCGGTGACCTGTGAGCGCACAGCATCCAGGGAGATGCCCAGCGACTCGAGCGCCTTGGCAGCTACTCCTTCGCCCTCGTGGATGAGACCGAGCAGGATGTGTTCGGTTCCGATGTAGTTGTGGTTGAGCATCCGTGCCTCTTCTTGGGCAAGGACGACCACCCGACGGGCTCGGTCGGTAAATCTCTCGAACATGTGCGCTCCTCACAGGTGCGGGCCGGAACTGGAAGGGGTCCCAGGCCTGACCGCACCGACTCTAGTAGGGCAGAACGGCTGAGTCCCGCTCGATATGCCTTTGTTCGCCAGGGGCGTGACGAGTTCGTCTTGCTCGGGTGCAGGACGGCGCGGTCGCTCGTGGGCTCTGCCGGCTCCCTCTGCAGCCGCTGACCAGCACGGCGTGCCCGTGCGGCCTCTCACCCCAGGACGCCGACGACGCCGAGCGCGAGGATCCCGACGACGACGGAGGCTGCAAGCTCGCCGAGGCCGAACTGCAGCGGCTTCGCGGCGGTCCGCGGTACCCACCAGGAGCGTGCGGTGAGCAGGACGAAGACTGCGGCGACAGGCCACCACGGGCGGCCTGCCGCCCACGCGGCCCAGGCGACGACGACCGTGACGACGGCGTGATAGTCCACCGAGACCGCCCGGAACCAGAGGTCGCCCCGCCGCCGGACGAGGGTCTTGACATAGAGCGCAGTACCGAAGAAGTAGGCGAGGACCATCCCGGTCGCTGCCCCGACCTGGGACCACCCGGGCGCGGTGGCCGCGCCGAGCCAGCCACCGACGTCGTGCAGGCTCGCGTGGGGCAGCCCTGCGGAGAAGGCGACCGGGAGCATGAGGCACGCGGCCAGGATGGTCACGCCGTCGTTGAGCAGAGAGCGGTCCCGTCGCGCGTGGGAGCACCACAGGCTGGTCACGACGAGCGGCAGGAAGACCGGCGCCCAGAGCACGAGCGCTGGGCACAGCACGAGCACGGCGGCAGCAGGGACGACGAGCGCGATCGACCAGGCCCGCACAGGAGGGAGGTACCGCGCCTTGCGTCGTGACCTCAGCCAGAGACCGACCGCGTAGAAGTCGAGGTAGCCCACCACCCACAGCACGGCGAGCAGCACGTGCACCGGCGCAGGACCACCGGCGAGGGTCCCGACGACGAACGGCACAGCGAGCATCGCCCAGGCACCGTGCTGGTCCGGGACCCAGCCGGGCGACCGACGCCGCCGTCGCCGCCGGGACCGCGGCGGGCGCGGCGGGTGTGCAGGCACGGTCCCGGGAGTCATGGCGTCATGGTCGCAGGACCGGTGCGGACAGTCCTGGGACCTCCGGCCCTGGGCGCACAGCAGGGTGGCGACCTGGTCGGTCACCACCCTGCTGCGACAGGTCGAGAACGGCTCGGTCAGCGCCCGCGCAGCTCCCGGTAGCGAGCGACGAGAGCGTTGGTCGACGCGTCGGAGTCGTCGGCCGGCTTCTCGGTCGAGGAGAGCTTGGGGGCGAGCTGGTTGGCCATGACCTTGCCGAGCTCGACTCCCCACTGGTCGAACGCGTTGATGCCCCAGACGACGGACTGCGTGAACGTGATGTGCTCGTAGAGCGCGACGAGCTGACCGAGGACGGACGGCGTGAGCTTCTCGGCGAGGATCGTGTTCGTGGGGCGGTTGCCGGGCATGACCCGGTGCGGCACGACCGCGGCCGGCGTGCCGTCTGCCGCGACCTCGTCAGCGGTCTTGCCGAACGCGAGGGCGGCGGTCTGGGCGAAGAAGTTCGACATGAGGAGGTCGTGCATCTCGCCGAGGTCGTGGTTGGGGACGGCGAAACCGATGAAGTCGGCCGGCGTCATCTTCGTGCCCTGGTGGAGCAGCTGGTAGAAGGCGTGCTGGCCGTTGGTGCCGGGCTCGCCCCAGAAGATCTCCCCGGTCTGCCCGGCGAAGCCACCGGCTGCACGCTCGGACACCGGGGTGCCGTCGATGCGGACCGACTTGCCGTTCGACTCCATCGTCAGCTGCTGGAGATAGGCGGCGAAACGGTGCAGGTACTGGCTGTACGGCAGGACGGCGTGGCTGCCTGTGCCGAAGAAGTTGTTGTACCAGACGTTGAGCAGCGCCATGAGGACGGGCACGTTCTTCTCGAACGGCGTGGTGCGGAAGTGCTCGTCCATGGCGTGGAAGCCGTCGAGCATCTGGCGGAACCCGTCGGGACCGACCGACAGCATGATCGACAGGCCCACGGCGGAGTCGAACGAGTACCGGCCGCCGACCCAGTCCCAGAACCCGAACATGTTGGCGGTGTCGATACCGAAGTCGGCGACGCGCTCGGCGTTGGTCGACACGGCGACGAAGTGCTTCACCACCGCGGTCTCGTCCCCGTCGTACGCCTCGACGAGCCAGTCGCGCGCGGTGCGCGCGTTCGTCAGCGTCTCCTGGGTCCCGAAGGTCTTCGAGGCGACGATGAACAGGGTGCTCTCGTAGTCGAGCCCGCGGCACGTCTCGTAGACGTCGGTCGGGTCGATGTTCGAGACGAAGCGGCACTCGATGCCACGGTCTGCGTAGTCGCGCAGGGCCTCGTACGCCATGACGGGGCCGAGGTCGGAGCCGCCGATGCCGATGTTGACGACTGTCGTGATGCGCTTGCCGCTGTGACCGGTCCACTCGCCCGACCGGACCTTCTCGGCGAAGGCGGACATGGAGTCGAGCACCGCGTGGACGTCGGCGACGACGTCCTGGCCGTCGACGACGAGCGTCGCGTCGCGCGGGAGGCGCAGAGCCGTGTGCAGGACGGCCCGGTCCTCGGTGATGTTGATGTGCTCGCCCGCGAACATCGCGGCGATCTTCGACTCGAGGCCGGCGGCGACGGCAAGGTCGACGAGCTTGGTGATCGTCGCGTCGGTGACGAGGTTCTTCGAGTAGTCCAGGTGCAGCTCGACGCCGTCCGCGGTGAGCCGCTCGCCGCGCCCGGGGTCGGCGGAGAACAGGTCACGGAGCGTCGTGGCTGCGAGCTCTGCGTGCTCGGCCTCCAGCGCGCGCCAGGCGGCTGTTGCGGTCAGGTCGGGTGAGGTCACGGGGGTTCCCCTTCAGAGGTGTGCGGTCACGTCAGGTGTCGCGGTTCGGGTGGTCGCTGCCCTCGCGCACCCACTGTGGACCTTACCGAGTTCGGCAGGCTCCGTGCAGGGCCGTTCGGCCTGCACGCGCGGCGCTCCTTGCCTGCGCCTGCACGACGACGGAGAATCAACCCGTGACCTCGTCCGCGGTGCCCGTCGCGATGATCGCCCGTACGGCCGACGTCGACGTGGTGGCGCCGCTGAGCGGGCTCGAGGCTGTTCGGCGGCTCTCGCTGCGCCGCGCAGCCGACCGAGACGACTACACGGCCGCCCACGCCCTCGTGCGTGCGTGCGCCGCACGGCTCGTCACGGCGGCCACCGGCGCACCGCCGGACGCGTCACGGCTGGTGCTCACGCACCGGTGCCCCGGGTGCGGCAGCGAGGAGCACGGGGTGCCGCGGATCGACGGGATCTCGGGGCTGCACGTGAGCCTGTCCCGCTCGGACGGCGTCGTCGCCGCGGTCGCGGGGTGGGAGCCGGTCGGTATCGACGTCCAGGCGGTGCAGGCTCTCGGCGCGGTCGGTGCAGACGCCGCCACCGCTCCCACCGCCGCGCGGCTCGTCGCGATGGCTCTCTCCCCCGCCGAGCAGGCGCTGGTGGCGGCGCACGAGGCGCCCGAGGTCGCGTTCGCCCGTCTCTGGGTCCGCAAGGAGGCGCTGCTCAAGGTCGGTGTCGGCACCCTGGACGCGCTCGCTGGTCTCGAGGTGTCTCACGGCCCGGCGCCGGGTCGTCACGGAGCGTGGACCTTCACCGGGTGGGAGGACGGTACGCACGTCGCGGCCGTCGCCGCGCACGGTGAGGTGCGGCTCACCGTGCACGACGACACGCCCGCAGCACGAGACACCCCTGATGCACAGGCTCCACGAGAGGTGTATCACTGAGAGACGTCGAGTCGCCGGGCCGTCGCGCCCGGAGAGGGGCAGCACATGGAGAGCTTCGAGACAGACGCACCTGAGACAGGCTCCGCGGTCGGGCGGTTCCTCGCGCGCCGCTGGGTCCCGATCCTCGTCGTCGTGCTGGTCGGGGTGTTCGTCGCGCAGAACCGCAGCGACGTCTCGGTCCACATCTTCTGGGCGACCGTCACCTCGCCCCTGTGGTTGGTCCTCTCGCTGGTCTTCCTGCTCGGGGTCCTCGCCGGGGCGTACCGCAGCAGGCGCCGCTAGCCCCTAGGTGCCGCAGGCGTCTCCGACGTCCCGGCGGCCCCTGCGGCCCGGTAGACGTCGAGGATCTGCGTGCCGATGACGTCGACGTCGAAGCGCGCTGCCGCAGCGACCTGTCGTTCGCTGGCCGCCGCTCGCGCGTCGGCATCGTCGACGAACCGGGCGAGGAGCGCGGCGAAGGCACCGGTGTCGGTCGCATCGACGAGCTGGTCCTCGAGACCGTCCATGACGGTCCGGTAGCCCGGGTTGTCTCCGGCGAGGACCACACCGCGCGACGCCGCGAGCGCTTCAACGACGCTGATGCCGAAGCTCTCGCCGCCGGTGGAGGGCAGCGCCACGATGTCGGCGCCCGCGAGGAGCGCTGCTTTGTCGTCTTCGGTGACGTACCCGACGAGCTCGACCGATCCGCCGAGGTCGTTGTCGCGCACGAGCGCCTGGAGAGCGTCCTTGAGCGGTCCTGTCCCGCCGAGGACGACGTGGACGGGCCGGGTGGTCAGCGCCCGCATCCGGACGACGGCCCGGAGGAGCTCGATCGCCCCCTTGCGCTCGACGAGCCGGCCGAGGAAGACGATCCGCACCGGGGCGTCGGGCATCAGGGCGTCGGACGCCGGGGCGCTGCTCGTCCTGGCGTGCTCGGCGTCGCGTGCGCGGCTGAAGCGGGAGACCTCGACGGGGTTGCCGATGACCACGGGCTCGACACGGAGCGCCTCGGCGGCGAAGTCGGCAGCGGGACGAGAGACGGCGACGACGCGCGCGAAGCGTCGCAGCTGGCGGCGTTGCACGAGCCCGAGGAGGCGTGTGCCCCACTGCGTGAGGAACGTCCAGGGAAGGATGTGGAACGTCCCGACGACCACGGTCCTGGCCTGTGCACGGGCCACGACCCGGCCGGCGAGCAGCGGGCTGTAGGGCATGTTCACGTGCAGGACGTCGAACGGCGTCGCACGCAGGAGGTCGTCGATGCCGCGGGCCGGCGCGGGCAGCGGGATGCCGAGCCGGTTGCCGTTGAAGCGCAGGCGCAGGTTCCGGGCGAGGGAGTGCACGTTGACGAGGTCGGAGCGTCGCGTCGTGCTCGTGAGGTAGTGCACTTCGTGGCCCTGCGCGGTGAGCCAGGCGCCGAGGGTGAGGACGTGCTGCTGGACGCCGTCGGGCCGGTCGAGCGAGTCGTCGATGACGAGGCCGATCCGCAGTGTCTCGCTCACGCGTCGAGGATGATCGTCACGGGGCCGTCGTTGACGAGCTCGACGGCCATGTTCGCCCCGAAGCGGCCGGTCCCGACGCGGAGCCCGCGTCCGCGCAGCGCCTCGACGACGGCGTCGACGAGCGGTTCTGCGACGTCCCCCTTCGCGGCAGCGTTCCACGAGGGACGACGGCCCTTCTTCGTGTCGGCGTAGAGCGTGAACTGGCTCACGACGAGGACGGGGGCACTGATGTCTGCTGCGCCGAGCTCACCGTCGAATATGCGCAGCTCCGCGATCTTGCGGGCGATCGTCTCCACCTCGGTGGGTCCGTCGCCGTGGGTCACGCCGACGAGCGCGACGAGGCACGGCTCGTCGAACGCCGCGAGCACCTCGGTGTCGACCGTGACGGACGCGCGCGACGCGCGCTGCAGCACCGCGCGCACGTCACCACCCGCCGCGGGAGCCGGGTCCCCGGGGTCCGGAGCCTCCGCGGGGGCCGCGCATGCTGCCGAGCGCGGGGCGCACGTCCGTGAGGTAGATGATCGCCGGGATGACGACGAAGAGCGCCATGAGCCCGAGGTACCCGCCTCCGAGCGGCGGGTAGAGGCCGATGAACCCGAGCGCGACGGCAGCTGCTAGCACGAGGGACCAGAACGTCTTGGTCTTCTTGCCCGCGCTGACGAAGGCAGCGCCCGGTCGGCGCAGGGCGTCGACGAGGGCGAAGACCTCGGAGGCGAAGAGGACCACGGTGATGAGGCCCAGGAGGTAGAACTGGAGGTCGGCGAACATGCTGACAGCCTATGCGGTCCGGCCTGCCGGGCGTGGTCTCGTCCCACGGGGTCCCTACATCGGGGCGAGGGCGTCGCGAGCCTCGTCTGGCTCGACGCCGGCTGCCTCGGCGAGGTCCACGATCGCGGAGCGCAGGATGAGGATGAGCGACTGCACCTGCCAGTTGCCGCTGCCGAGGAGCCCGGGGTCCGCCTGGCCTGCGACCTCGAGGATGAGCTCCCGGGCCCGTCTGGGCTCCCGTCCCGCTGCGACGTCCTCGGCCAGCTCGCGGGTCGCTGCACCGAGGTGGTCGAGGACGTCGGCGAGGTGCTCGATCTCTTGGCCGGCGGGCACGGAGAGGGCGCGACGGGCGATGACCCGCACGGTCCGCATCGTCCGGTCGACGAGCACGGCTGTCCGGAGCAGCTCGGTGAGCTCCTTGCGGTACCTGCGGCCGTTCGCTGTGACCCGGGCGGTGGAGAGCGCGGAGCGTGCCGCGGCCTGCCACTCGTCGAGCGCGGGCTCGGACGCCCGTCCGCGGATCAGGGCACGCTCCTGGTCGTCGCGATCGCCGGAGCGCACCCCGGTGGCGATCGACTCGAAGGTGCTCGCGAGCTCGACGAGGCCCTCCCCGCCGATCCGCCGCGGGACGTGCCGAGGATCGCCCGGAGTGAGGGCTGTGGCGACGGCGGCGACGGCAGCACCGACGAGCGCGTCGGTCCAGCGGCCCAGCCCGCCCCCTGTGGACGCGAGCGGCAGACCGATGATGACGATCGCCTGGACCCCCGCCTGGGTGGTCATGAGCGCGCCGCGGTCGATGAACCGGGCGATGAGCGCCGAGAGCCCGAGGACGAGGCCGATCTGCCACGCGCCGGTGCCGATCCGGCCGACGAGCACCTCGCCGAGGCCGACCCCGAGGGTGACACCGATCCCGAGCTCGATGACGCGGCGGACGTCACGGTCGGCGGTGAACCCGAGGCAGATCCACGCGCACACAGGAGCGAAGAAGGGGTACTGGTGACCGAACATCCAGTAGGCGAGCGCATACGAGACGGTGACCGCGATCGACGCGCCGACGACGGGCAGCGCTGCTGAACGAACACGGGAGCGCCCCTGCCGCGCTCGGCTGCGGACGAGGAACGAGGCCCGGGCCCGCCGGGACACGACGCGGACCTCGTCGTCGTCCGGCGTCCCCATCAGGTCACCGCCTCGCCTGCGCAGCACGCAGGCGGGACGTCCCGAACGGTGCAGCACCGCGAGCGGTCAACGGGGAGAGAGCCCACGTGCCACCGGTCCGCGCGGGGCGGGGCGGTCGGTGGACACGCCTTCTCCCGGCACGACGACCTCCTGGCCTGCTGCGACGGCACCACCGTCGCACGCGACCGAGAGGTCCACGTCGACCGGCGCGCTGCGCTTGATGACCGCGAGCGCGATCGGACCGTCTTCGTGGTGGCGGGCGACCGAGGTGACGGTTCCGACGACCCGGTCTCCTGCCTCGACCTCGGCGCCGCGCTCGGGCAGCAGGTGGCCGGACCCGTCGAGGTGCGCCATGACGAGGCGTCGTGGTGGTCGGCCGAGGTTGTGCACGCGCGCCACCGTCTCTTGCCCGCGGTAGCAGCCCTTGTGCAGGTGGACGGCGGTGCGCAGCCAGTCGAGCTCGTGCGGGATCGTCTTGTGGTCGACCTCGGTCGCGAGCCGTGGACGCCATGCGGCGACGCGCAGCGCCTCGCTCGCCCAGGTGCCTGCGAGCCGCCATCCGGCGGCCTCGCGTGCGGCGACCGCGTCGAGCAGGTCGGCGCGGGGCACGAGGACCTGGCGCCAGGGGCGGTCGGAGCCCGGGTGCTCGTCGTCGGCGGGTCCGTAGCGGGTCCCGCCCGGTCCGGTCGTGGGCCAGGGGTCACGCCACGTCACGGGCTCCCCCTCGGCGGCCTCGGCGTCGACGGGCTCGCCGAGCACGGCCCACTGCTCGGTGACGTCGGCGATCTCGACGCGCAGGGCGAACTTCATCCGCTGGAGCCACGCCGTGAGCGTCGGTGCGTTCGCCGCCTCGGTGACGAGCCAGGTGGTCTCTCCGTCGTCGACCACTCCTGCTGCGTGCTCGATGTGGCCTTTCGGGGACAGCACGAGCGTCTCGGTGGACACGCGCGGTGCGAGGCCGGTGAGCTCTTGGGTGGAGATGGAGTGCAGCCACGTCAGCCGGTCGGGGCCGGTCACGGTGACGACGCCGAGGTGCGAGAGGTCGACGACCGCGCCGCCCTGGACGAGGGCGCGTTGCTCGGCGGTGGGGTCCCCGTAGTGCCAGGCGACCCCCTCGTCCGGACCGGCCGCAGCGACCGCTCCGTGGCGGGTGAGCAGGGGGCTGCGGTACGTCATGTCAGGTGTCCAGTCGAGTGAGGTTCGCTGAGGCGTAGGACTGCAGGGGCTGTCCGAAGGCGGCGAGCTCCCACACCCACATGAGCTGTCCTTCGACGAGGCCGTAGAGGCGGTTCGAGGCTGTGACCTCGACCGACGTGGCCGTGCGGGCGACGAGGTCGCTCACGAGGTCGACGCGCCCGTTGCCCACTGCGCCGAGGTAGAGGGTCAGCCGGCCAGCAGGATCGACGAGCATGACCTCGAGCGGCGTCCGCCCCTCGGGAAGGTCGTCTGGCGTCTCGGGCGGCACCCGCCAGTAGCCGGTCTCGGTGGACCAGATCTCCAGCTCGTCGATCTGGGCCGCGGCGACGCCGGTCCAGTCGTCGGGCACCGTCTCGGGCACCTGGGGCGCCACGAGCCGGATCGTCGACGTGTAGCGCAGGTAGGGCCCGCCGTCGTGGTCGAAGGTGACGTCTTGGACGAAGGCTGCCTCGTCGATGCCGGGATAGGCGATGACGCCTTCGCCGCGCCACGAGCCGACGAGCCACGCGAGCGGGTAGACCTCCGGCGCAAGACCGTCGGGGAGAGCGAACGCCACGGTCAGCGCTGGCCCTTGAAGAGCTTGTAGACCACATAGCCGGAGAACCACGTGATGGTCAGCGTCGCTGCGATCAGCAGTCCGAGGAAGATCGACTCGATGATGTGCACGTCCATGCCGTCATCCTACGTCGGGATAGCCTGACCGCATGAGCGAGCCAGATTCGACTGCGTCACAGCGCCTCGTCATCAAGTCCACAGGTGGGACGACGACGCCCGAGACCACCAACCAGGCGTTCACCGTCGCCGCCGCCGCCCTCGCCGCGGGCGTCGAGGTGAGCGTGTGGCTCACCGGGGAGTCTTCCTGGTTCGCCGTCCCGGGGCGGGCCGACGAGCTCGTCGTCGAGCACGCGGTGGCGATACGAGACCTGCTCTCGGTGGTCCTCGAGGCCGGGACCCTGACCGTCTGTACCCAGTGCGCCGTCCGGCGCGGCATCGACGCGACCGACCTCCTCCCGGGCGTCCGCATCGCGGGCGCGTCGACCTTCGTCGAAGAGATCATGGTCCCGGGGACCCAGGCGCTCGTCTACTGACTGCCGCACGCCCGCACGCCCAAGAATGCGCTGGTGCGCCAGCGCGCTACGACACGAGGATGCGGCCGACCACGTAGACGAGGATCCCGCCGACGGCGACGGGGAGCACGATCGCCGCGAGCGCCGCACGCGGGCGCCCCAGCTCGGGCAGCCGGTGGAAGAGCGCCTGCAGGGACACGACGAGCACGCCCGTGACGATCCCTGTCCACACCCCGCTGATCGAGGCCATGTCGGGGATCACCTTCGCGACACCCACACCGGTCGCGACCGCCGCGACGACCGTGGCGACGACGTTGGGCAGCCCGCGCAGGCGAGAGGCCGAGACCGCGGACGCTGCAGCGATAGACACGGCGCAGCTGAGCACGAGGGACGTCCCGCCGTCGGTCTTGTACGCCGAGATCCATCCGGCCGCGGAGACAGCGACGACGAGGCCGCTCACCCCGCCGACGAGGGACTCGACGAGGCGTTCCCGACCGTCCCCGCGCAGGAGCTCGTTGATGAACGCGAGGAGCACCCCCATGGCCAGGACGAGCGGGAGGTTGCGCAGCCACGGCTCGCTGTAGGTTGCCTGCGCAGAGCCGAGAGCGCCGAGGCCGGCGAGCACGACGACGAAGAACGTACCGCCCGGGGTCGGGAGCCCGAGGAGCGGCGACCAGCCGACCGCGAAGAGGACCACGAGGACGGCGACGACCGCGAGCAGGGGCACGGAACCGAGGTAGGCGCCACCAGCGATCGCGGCCGCAGCACACGCCGTGGCGACAGCACGCGTCGAGAGATTCACAGTGCGAGTGTCCCAGATACTGCGCGTGCACCCGAACTGTGCGCGCGCACGTGGGAGAATCCAGTCGTGAGCGGACCCACCCCCCTACCATCTGGCAGGCCGGACGGCCGCCACAGTACTGAGACTGCCGTCTGAGAAGGAGGTGACCCCATGGCCGAGCTGCTGCTCCTGACGCCCTCCGCGGGCGGTTCAGCACAGGTGCTCCCCGCGCTGGGACTGCTCACCCACCGTATCCGGGTCCTGCCCATGGAACCGTCCGCGCTCGTCGACGCACCCGATGCGGACGTCGTCCTGCTGGACGCCCGCCGCGACCTCGTCGGCGCTCGCACGACGTGCCGCCTCCTGCGCGCCACGGGCCTGACCGTCCCGCTCGTCCTCATCCTCACCGAGGGCGGCCTCATGGTCATCACCGCAGAGTGGGGTGCCGACGACCTGCTCCTCGACAGCGCGACCCCTGCGGAGGTCGATGCCCGCCTGCGCCTCGCCCGGGAGCGCAGCACGCACCGCAGCGCGAACGACCAGCCGGACGAGATCTCGTCCGGCGAGCTGAACATCGACGCAGGCGGGTACACGGCCAGGCTGCGCGGCGTGCCGCTCGACCTCACGTACAAGGAGTTCGAGCTGCTCAAGTACCTGGTGCAGCACCCAGGGCGGGTCTTCACCCGTGCGCAGCTCCTCCAGGAGGTGTGGGGCTACGACTACTACGGGGGCACCCGCACGGTCGACGTCCACGTGCGTCGTCTGCGGGCCAAGCTCGGGCCGGAGTACGACCAGCTCATCGGTACGGTCCGCAACGTCGGGTACCGCTTCGACGCACCGAAGGACCGCCGCGCGGCACAGGCTGCGGACGCGATCGCCCACGGGGTCGCGGACGCGGCGCTCGCCGCGCTGCCGGACGACGACTCTCCCGAGCCTCTCGGGCTCGCACAGTGAGACCTGCTCCCCGATGACCGCGGACTATACGGACGTCCTGATCCCGGGCCCGTGGCGGCACGAGTTCGTCCCCGCGAACGGGGCCCGCTTCCATGTCGCGCTCGCGGGCCCGGACGACCGCCAGGCCCCGCTCGTCATGCTCTTGCACTCGTTCCCCCAGTTCTGGTGGGCGTGGCGGCACCAGATCGCGGCGCTGGGCGACGCCGGCTATCGCGTGGCGGCGATGGACCTGCGCGGCACCGGTGCGTCGGACAAGCCGCCGCTCGGCTACGACGTCCCCTCGCGGACCCGTGACGTGGCCGGAGTCGTCCGTTCTCTCGGTGCCGAGCGCGCCGTCGTGGTCGGCCACGGTCTGGGCGGGTCGGTGGCGTGGTCCATGGCTACGCTCCAACCGGTGGTGACGTCGGCCGTCGCGGCGCTCGCGGCTCCGCACCCTGCACGGTTGCACGTCTCCTTGCGCTCGCTCCTCACGCGGCGCGGCGTCGCCCGCCTCGCCCAGCTCCAGGTGCCGTTCCTCCCGGAGCGCTCCCTCACGCAGACCGACCTGCTCGGCCAGCTCCTGCGGGAGTGGGGGGCGACCGCGTGGTCGGACGGGGTCGTCGACACCTACCGCACGGCGCTCCAGGTCCCGTTCGCGGTGCACAACTCGCTCGAGGCCCTGCGGTGGTACGCCAGCGCCATGCCTTCAGGCTCCGGCCGTCGGTACCTCTCCGCCGTGCGTGCTCCGATCTCGGTGCCGGCGCTGCAGATCCACGGTGAGCGCGACGGGCTCTTCCGTGCCGACCTCGCCGACGTGGACAGCACCGCGCTGTGCAAGGACCTGCGGTTCGAGCTCGTCGCCGGTGCCGGGCACTTTCTCCCGGAGGAGGCCCCGGACCTCGTCACCGAGATCCTTCTCGAGTGGCTCGAGACCGTCGCCGGCGGCGGCGTCAGCCGGTCTTGACCATCGCCTGAGCCGTCTGAGGGTCGGTCTCCCCGATCCCGTACGACGGGCACAGGGCGGCGAGCGGGCACGCACCGCACGCCGGTCGCCGGGCGAAGCACACGCGACGACCGTGGAAGATCACACGGTGGGAGAGCAGGGTCCACTCGTGTCGCTCGACGAGCTGCCCGATCTCCCGCTCGACGCGCACCGGGTCCTCGCTCGTGGTCCAGCCCCAGCGCCGCACGAGACGGCCCACATGCGTGTCGACCGTGATGCCGGGGACCCCGAACGCGTCCCCCAGCACGACGTTGGCCGTCTTGCGCCCCACCCCCGGCAGAGACACGAGGTCCTCGAGCCGCCCGGGCACCTGCCCGTCGAACCGCTCGAGGAGCGCCGCGCCGATCCCGACGAGCGCCCGGGACTTCGGCCGGAAGAACCCCGTCGACCGGACGAGGTCCTCGACCTCGGCGAGGCTCGCCCCGGCGTATGCCTGCGCGTCCGGGAACCGGGCGAAGAGCGCCGGCGTCACGAGGTTGACGCGCTTGTCCGTGCACTGGGCCGACAAGACCGTCGCGACGAGGAGCTCGAGCGGGGTGGTGAAGTCGAGCTCGCAGCGCGCGTCCGGATAGGTCGCCGCGAGAGTCCGGTTGATGCGACGCGCACGCCGCACGAGCCCCAGCGTCGGCGCAGACCCGCCCACCACGTCGTCGACCACCCCGTCGTCTCCTTCACCGATCGCCACAATCACCTGCACGCCCCCTCAAGGTCTGTCCGCGCGATGCCGAGAAACGAGTACACACGACAGGCGACTCACCGAGAGAAGGCTCATGGTGCCAGCGCACGACTTCCGGGACACGCGAGCCATGAACGTGGCGGAGCTCCGACTCAAGCGCAGGGTGCTGCGCCACGAAGCCACCCAGGTGGCCCACTGGCGACGGCTCGTGCGAGCGCGTCTCGATCTCACGGTCGCCAGGGCGGTTCTCCCTGAGCGCGTCGGCGGGGCCGCCACGCAGTATCTCGGGACCGACGCCCCCGGACCTGACATCGCACACTATCGCCTCGTGAGCATGGTGCACGGCACGGGCGACCAGATGCCGGTCGCCGACCTCCCGAGCCTTCGTGCAGCGGACGACGCGCTCGCCGCCTACGAGGTGCGCATCCGGTGCGAGCTCGCGGTCGCCACCGACCTCCTCGTCGAACGACTGAGCGCAGATCCGTCCATCGTCGCGATGAACCTGTCCAGCGTGGAGTCCTGAGGCCCGCCGCTCCCGCGGCAGGTCGCCCTGCCGCGTCGGCGCGTGGGCTGTACCGTGGGGCAGCGCGCATGGGGCAGACTGTGGAGCGCAAGGACTTTCAGCCACTCCCGTGAAGGAATTCGCCGTGGACAACGACGACGTAGTGCTCTCCGCTCCTCTTTTCGCGACGATGGAGGACGTCGACACGCGCTCTCTCTTGGCGTCGATGAAGAAGGTCGAGCTGAGTCGCGGTGACGTCCTCTTCGACGAGGGGCAGCCTGGCGACCGCCTCTACATCATCCGCGAAGGCAAGATCAAGCTCGGACGACGCTCCGGCGACGGCCGCGAGAACCTCCTCGCCGTCCTCGGCCCGGGAGAGATGTTCGGCGAGCTCTCGCTGTTCGACCCGGGGCCCCGCTCGCTCGGCGCCAGCGCGGTCTCGGACTCCGTCCTCTACGAGCTCGAGCACAGCGCGCTCATCACGGCGCTCGAAGAGAACCCCGGCGTGGCCAAGCACCTGCTCACCGCACTGGCACGGCGGCTGCGGCGCACGAACGAGGCGCTCGCCGACCTCGTCTTCTCCGACGTCCCAGGCCGTGTCGCGAAGGCGCTCCTCGATCTCTCCAAGCGTTTCGGCGAGCCGGTCGAGGAGGGCATCCGTGTCGCTCACGACCTCACGCAGGAGGAGCTCGCCCAGCTCGTCGGGGCCTCGCGCGAGACGGTCAACAAGGCGCTCGCCGACTTCGCCGGTCGCGGCTGGGTCCGCCGCGAGGGCCGCGCGGTCGTCCTGCTCGATGTCGACCGCCTGGAGCGCCGCGCACGCTGACCGCACTGACCGCACTGACGCTGTTCCCGTCCGCCGGCCTGCCGACGGACGGGATGCTGGTCAGTGCTCCGCGACCTCGACGACGAGCTCGACCTCGACCGGCGAGTCCAGCGGCAGCACCGCGACGCCGACCGCGCTGCGTGCGTGGATGCCACGCTCACCGAAGATCTCGCCGAGCAGCGTGCTCGCTCCGTTGATCACGCCCGGCTGACCGGTGAACCACGGGTCGCTCGCGACGAACCCGACGACCTTGACGATCCGCACGACCCGGTCGAGCGACCCGATCTGGCTCGCGACAGCGGCGAGCGCGTTGAGAGCCGCCGTCCGTGCGAGATCGGTCGCGACCGACGGCTCCACGAGCCCCTCGCCCTCGCCGACCTTGCCCGTGACAGGCAGCGCGCCCTCGACGAACGGCAGCTGCCCAGACGTCCAGACGAGGGTGCCGTTGCGGACCGCGGGCACGTAGGCCGCGACCGGGGCTGCCACGGCCGGGAGCTCGATGCCGAGCTCGGCCAGCCGAGCGTTGATCGTTCCCGGCTCTGAGCCGCGTGCGGTGGTCACTCGGTGGTCCCGGTCGGGCGCTTGAGATAGGCCACGACGCCCTTGCCGTCCGGGCCCGTGACGACCTGGACGAGCTCCCAGCCGTCGGAGCCCCACTGGTCCAAGATCTGCTTCGTCGCGTGGATGATGAGTGGAACGGTCGCGTACTCCCAGGTATGTGCCATGGTTCGAGACTAGTGCGTGCTCATCGAGCCTCCGCGAACTCTCACACAACGCGCACACCCGGTCCGCGGGCTCTCCGGAGCACACGCGAGCGCCTCACGTAGGCTGTCGTCATGGACAACTCTGCGCTCGGTGCGGGCCTCGCCGGAACTGACGGGTCCGAAGCCCCGCACTCCCGGCACTCGGTCAACATCTTCCAAGCCCTCGGGCTGCTGCTCATGTTCGCGCTGCTGGCCATGATCGGCGGGCTGCTCACCGCAGGTCTGATCATCCCGGTCGCGGCCGGTGCGAGCGCGGTGGCGAACGGCACGACGAAGGCGTTCGACGAGCTCCCGACCGAGCTCGAGCCCGGCACGCTCTCCGAGGCGTCGTACATCTACGCGAGCGACAACACGACGCTCCTCGCCCAGGTGTACGTCGAGAACCGCATCGTCGTGCCGCTCGAGAGCATCTCGATCAACATGCAGAACGCCGTCATCGCGACCGAGGACAAGCGCTTCTACTCCCACGGTGGCATCGACCCGCAGGGCATGATCCGCGCCGCAGTCACCAACCTCACCGGAGGTGCGCGGGAGGGTGGATCGACGCTCACCCAGCAGTACGTGAAGAACGTCCTCATCGAGGAGGCTGCGACCGCGGGCGACGACGCCGGCGTGATCGCCGCGAAGGAGCCGACGATCGAGCGCAAGCTCCGTGAGGCCAAGCTCGCCATCGCGCTCGAGAAGCGGTGGACCAAAGACGAGATCCTCACCAACTACCTCAACATCGCCCAGTTCGGTGCCACGGTGAACGGCGTCGAGACCGCCGCGAACCACTACTTCGGAGTGACTGCAGCCGACCTCACGGTCCTCCAGGCGGCCACGATCGCCGGGATCACCGCCGCACCGAACACGTTCGACCCCGTCGCCAACCCGGTGCAGTCGGAGGGCCGGCGCAACCTCGTGCTCCAGCGCATGTACGAGCAGGGGTACGTGTCCAAAGAGGAGTACACGACCGCGCGAGCGACCCCCCTCGTGGACACCCTCAACGTCCAGCCGCTCACCCAGGGGTGCACCGGCGCCGGCGGCGCCGCGTACTTCTGCGACTACGTGACGAAGATCCTCATCCAGGACCCCGTCTTCGGCGAGACCGAAGCCGAGCGCAAGGAGCTCCTGTACCGCGGCGGGCTGCGCGTCGTGACGACGATCGACATGAGCAAGCAGGCGATGGCCGACGCAGCGATCAGCGCCGCGGTCCCGGCGGACAACGAGTATGGCTTCGCTGCCGCGATGACCTCCGTCGAGCCCGGCACCGGCAAGATCATCTCGATGGCGCAGGACCGGGCGTACTCGACGTCACCGTCTCCCGCTGCCGGGTCGACGTCCGTGAACTACAACACCGACCAGCTGCACGGCGGATCGAGCGGGTTCCAGCCTGGCTCGAACTTCAAGGCGTTCGTCCTCGCGGAATGGCTCCAGGAGGGAAACACGCTCCTGGAGACGGTCAACGCCAACAAGCGCACGTGGACGGGCTACGACTTCACGAGCACCACGTGCACGAACTTCCGAGGGACCGAGTGGTCCCCCGGCAACGCCGACGGTCAGGGCACAGGTCAGCGCTCGGTCCTCGAGGCCACCGCGAAGTCGATCAACACGGCGTACGCCTCGATGTCCAGCCAGATCGACCTCTGCGGCGCAGCGAGCCTCGCGTCCCAGATCGGTTTCCGACCTGCCGTGACGGCACAGGACGAGAACAAGACGTATGTCGATGGCGTCGAGATCAACATGGGCATGACCCTCGGGACGCAGTCGACGTACCCGCTCGCCATGGCCAGCGCCTACGCGACCTTCGCGAGCGGCGGCGTCTACTGCGAGCCGATCGCGATCACGTCCGTGAGCCGTGACGGCGAAGAGCTGCCGATCCCCCAGGCCAACTGCCGACAGGTCCTCGAGACCGCTACAGCCAACGCCGTCAACTACGCCCTCGAGCAGGTGATCGGCCCGAACGGTGGCGCGAAGTACGCCTCCCTCGCGGGGCACACGGCCGCCGGCAAGACGGGGACCACGCAGAACAACAGCAACGTGTGGTTCACCGGCTACACACCGGCGCTCTCCACCTCGATGTGGATGGGCCACCCGGACAACCAGAACATCGTGCTGCGCAACGTCACCATCGCTGGTGTGCCGTACTCCATCGTCTGGGGCTCGACCATCGCCGCCCCGACCTGGAAGACGTACATGGACCAGGCGCTCGCCGGGACGCCCGACATCGGCTTCGGGGCAGTGTCCCAGGCCCAGATCGGCCGGGCCCCTGTGGTCGTCGTGCCGAAGACCGTCACCCCGACGGTTCCTGAGGAGTCCACCGAGCCTGCGGTCCCCAACGAGCAGTCGACAGACGGCGGCCAGAACGACGGACGGAACGACCGCTGAGCGCCGTGCGCGGTACCGCGACCGCACTCGGGCTGGCGACCGGGGCAGCGCTCGCCGGGCTGGCCTGGGCCACCCTCGAGACGAGGATGTTCACGCTCCGCGAGGTGACCGTCCCCGTGCTGCCTGCAGGCCAGCGCAACCTGCGCGTCCTGCACGTCTCCGACATCCACCTCGTCCCGTCGCAGGCGTCGAAGATCGCCTGGGTGCGTGACCTCGCTGCGCTGCGTCCCGACCTCGTGGTCGACACCGGTGACAACATGGCGCACCTGGACGCGCTCGCCCCGCTGCTGGGCGCGCTCGAACCGTTGCTGGCACTGCCTGGCGCCTTCGTCATGGGATCGAACGACTACTTCGCTCCGTCGTTCAAGAACCCTGTCCGCTACCTGCTGCCGGACTCCCGGGGCACCGGACGCGACGTCGTGCCGGTGCCGCTGCCCGCGGACGAGCTCGGGGCCACCATGCGGGCTGCCGGGTGGAAGGACCTGACGAACCGCCGCGACGTGGTCGTCGCTGACGGTCGCCGGATCTCCCTCGTGGGCGTCGACGACGCCCACCTGGACCGCGACGTCTTCCCCGACGTCGAAGCCAGCACCGGTGGCCCTGCCGTCGACCTGCGCCTCGGGGTCACCCACGCCCCGTACCGACGGGTGCTCGACCAGATGCACGCAGACGGTGCAGAGCTCACGATCGCCGGGCACACGCACGGAGGCCAGCTCTGCCTGCCGTTCTTCGGTGCCATCGTGACGAACTGCGACCTCGACCGGGGCCGGGTCAAGGGGCTGCACGGCTGGCCCGGGGCGCGCCCCGACGCTCCCGGAGGCCAGGACTCCAGCTGGATGCACGTCTCAGCGGGCCTCGGCGCGTCACCGTACGCGCCGGTCCGGTTCGCGTGCCGACCCGAGGCGACGCTGCTCACCCTCACCTCACGGTGACGCTCAGGCGCGTCACGGGGCTTCGCCGGGACCCAGTTTCGTCTGGAGGGCAGTTGTCGGCTAGTCTGAGCAGGCTTCCCCAGCGAACGATCATTCGTGATCTTCGTGCGGTGAGCAGCTCGGGGTGTGGCGCAGCTTGGTAGCGCGCGTCGTTCGGGACGACGAGGTCGCAGGTTCAAATCCTGTCACCCCGACCAGCAGTACAAGAGGCTCTGACCAGCACGAACGGTCGGGGCCTCTCGTGCATCCGGTCACGTCTACGCAGCCGGTCTGCGGCAGCATCGCGTCGATCGAGCACAGGAGCCCACTGCATGACCAGACCTGACGGCGAGGAACGCCCAGGGATCACTCGCCGCAGCGTCCTCATCGGCGGCGCGACGCTCGCAGTGCTCGGTGCCGCAGGCGCCGGGTGGGCGACCCGGCAAAGCATCGACTACGAGACGATCCGCCTCTACTCCGAGTCTGTCGTGTTCGACGGTCCTGGCTCCCGCACGCTCGTGCCCGCAGGCCGCGCCCGCCTCGTCGTCCCGGGGACACGTGTGCTCTCAGGCATCTTCGAGCAAGAACGCCTCGTCGACGAGGAGGCTGCATGGCTCGGGCGCAGCGCGTCATGGACCTTCTCCGACGAGGAGACCGGTTATCCCGCCGACCTCGCTCAGCAGGCCCTCCTGGACATCCGGTCGCTCCTCATGCCGAACGGGGCGAGCGTCGCCGCCTGGTCACCGAAGTGGAGGTACACCTGGCCCCGTGACGGTTCGCACGTCGCAGCCGCGCTGTCCGCGGCAGAGCACCACCTCGAGGCGCTCGCTGTCCTGATGTTCCTCCAAGACGTGCAGTCTCGGGACGGGTGGTTCGAGGCCCGCTACCTGCCCGACGGGCTCGGCATTCCAGACGACCGCGAACGCCAGCTCGACGGTGTCGGCTGGGTCCTGTGGGCGTGCGGCCGGCTCGTCGGACGACGCGACCCGATGCTCGTGCGGTCAGACCTCGAGACGATCAGCCCGATGATGAACCGCTCGCTCGCCCTCGTCCTGGCGAGCATCGACACCGCAGACCACCTCCCGCCAGCCTCTCCCGACTACTGGGAGGTCCGTGAGACCCGGCTGACGCTCGGCGTCGCTGCACCGCTGCTCGCAGGGCTGTACGGCGCCGTCGCCGCGTTCGGGGCCCTCGGCGACGTCCGCAGCCGCGACGAGGCGCTCCGAGGCGCAGACAGGCTCTCGACAGCGATCCACCGCGCCTTCGGTCCAGACGGCTACCCGCGCTACGTCGGTGGAGACGAACGCTGCACGTCTGTCGCGTTCCTCCTGCCGCCCTACGTCCCGGGCTCGCCGCCTGAGGTGTTCGAGGCGTTCGACCGCGCGCAGACCGAGCTTCTGCGCCCCGCCGGGGGACTGGCCCCCGGCGCGGGGTGGAAGCGCGACGGCATCAGCTGGACGCCCGAGACCGCGGTCTTCGCGATGGCCGCCGCCGACAGCGGCCGTGAGGAGTACGCGCGATCGACGCTCCGGTGGCTCGCCGAGCACCGCACGGCCGTGGGCTCGCTCCCGGAGAAGGTCCTGCACGACGGCAGCCCGGCCGCTGTCGCGCCGCTCGCGTGGACGGCAGCGAACGTCGTGCTCGCGGTCGACGCGCTGAACGGCTGACGCAGCCTAGGCGAGCGTGCGGCGCGCCCGCGTCGCTGCTGCCAGTCCCTGCAGGAGCTCGGTCGTCGTGTCCCAGTCGATGCAGGCGTCGGTGACGGACTGTCCGTACGTCAGGCCGCTCGGGGCCGGGTCCTGGCGGCCTGCGACGAGGAAGCTCTCCATCATGATCCCAGCCGTCCCGGCGTCGCCTGCAGCGACCGACGCGGCGATCTCCCGGACGACCTCCGCCTGACGGACGTGAGACTTCCCGGAGTTGCCGTGGCTCGCGTCGATGACGAGGCGAGGCTCGAGCGCTGCCGCACGCACGACGTCCAGCGCCGCAGCGAGCGAGGCCGCGTCGTAGTTGGGTCCGCTGCGGCCGCCGCGCAGGATGACGTGGCAGTCAGGGTTGCCCGCGGTCGCGACCGCCGCCGCCCGGCCTGCGGAGTCGATGCCGAAGAACGTGTGCTCGGCAGCAGCCGTGACGCACCCGTCCGTGGCGGCCTGGACGTCGCCGTCCGTCGCGTTCTTGAAGCCGATCGGCATCGAGAGGCCCGACGCGAGCTGGCGGTGGACCTGGCTCTCCGGGTTGCGGGCCCCGATCGCCCCCCACGAGACGGCATCGGCGATGTACTGCGGGCTCGTCGGCTCGAGGAACTCGCACGCCGCAGGGACTCCCTCGGAGAGGACACCGAGCAGGACCTCGCGCGCCAGGGTGAGCCCGTGGTGGACGTCGAAGGTGCCGTCGAGGTGAGGGTCGTTGATGAGGCCCTTCCATCCGATGGTCGTCCGCGGCTTCTCGAAGTAGACGCGCATGACGATGCACAGGTCGGCGGCCGTCTCGCGGGCCACGACGGCCAGCCGGCGCGCGTACTCGAGCGCAGCCTCCGGGTCGTGGATCGAGCACGGGCCGACGATGACGAGGAGGCGGTCGTCCTCCCCGCGCAAGATGTCGCGGACCTCGCTGCGGCTGCGGGCGACGAGATCGGCGCTCGCGCGCGTCAGCGGCAGATCGGCGAGCATCTGCGCAGGCGCCGGCAACGGATCGAGTGCGCGGATGCGCAGGTCGTTGGTGCTCGGTGCGTCGACGCTCTGGACGTCCGCACGGGGCGAGGTACCGGTGTGGGTGGGACGGTCAGCAGGCATGAGGTGGGGCTCCGAATCTGAGAAGGCATCAGACGGAGCCGCGCACGTCTGCCGGTGTCCGGAGCCGCCGTCTGAATGACGAAGGGCCACGACGCGAGTGCGTCTGGCCCTGTGCTGGCTCCGGGTGGAAGGTTGGTCAGGCTCGCGCCCGCTCGACTCCACCAGGAGCCAGCGTAAAGCGCTGATACCAACGATTTCCGGTCACGAGTGCGAGGTTAGCACGGCTGCCTCGAACGGTCCGCGCGACGCTACGCTCTGGACATGACTGTCCCGCCGTTCATCAGCGCCTTGCGCGCACACATCGGCACCGACATGCTCTGGCTCCCGGGGGTGAGCGGTGTCGTCCTCGACGAGGCTGGCCGCATCCTCCTCGCGCAGCGCGCTGACGACGCCCTGTGGACCGTCGTCAGCGGCGTCCTCGAGCCCGGCGAGGAGCCCGCTGTCGGCCTCGCCCGGGAGGTGCTCGAGGAAACTGGGGTGACCGTGCACGTCGAGGCGTTCTCGGCGCTGAGCGTCACCGGACCGGTCGTGTACCCCAACGGTGACCAGACGCAGTACGTCGACCTGTGCTTCGTCTGCCGACCGCTCGACGCCGCCGAAGCGTCCGCCGCCCACGTCGCGGACGACGAGTCTCTCGCCGTCGGGTGGTTCGGTCTGGACGACCTCCCCAAGGCGCTCTCCCCCACCTCGCGCGACAGGATCACCTGGACGCTCGCCTTCCTCAGCGACCCTGCAGCCGGACCGCGGTTCGCCCGTTGAAGCACTCCCGAGGGGACAGTGCGCGGCCCGGCTCCGGACGACGACGGACCGCCACCGAGGGTCCGGTGGCGGTCCATCGTCGGACGTCGTCGAGGCTCAGCCGCGAGCAGCGACCTTCGCCGCGACCAGCTCCGCGACCTGCACCGCGTTGAGCGCGGCACCCTTGCGGAGGTTGTCGTTGCTGATGAAGAGCACGAGGCCGCGCCCGCCGGGGACGGACTGGTCGACGCGGATCCGTCCGACGAGGCTGGGGTCCACGCCGGCAGCGTCGAGCGGGTTCGGCACGTCCGCGAGCTCGACGCCCGGCGCCGCGGCAAGCAGCTCACGCGCACGGTCCGGGGTGATCGGCCGGGCGAACTCGGCGTGCACGGCGAGGGAGTGCCCGGTAAAGACCGGAACCCGCACGCACGTGCCCGCGACAGCGAGGTCCGGGAGCCCGAGGATCTTGCGGGACTCGTTGCGCAGCTTCTGCTCCTCGTCCGTCTCCTCGGAGCCGTCGTCGACGATCGAGCCCGCCACCGGGACGACGTTGAATGCGATCGTCTTGACGTACTTCACGGGGTCGGGGAACGCGACGGAACGGCCGTCGTGGACGAGGCCGACGAGGTCCTGCTCGACGCCGGCGCGTGCCTGCGTCTCGAGCTCGCTCGCACCGGCGAGCCCCGAGCCGGAGACCGCCTGGTAGGTCGCGACGATCAGTCGCTCGAGCCCCGCCTCGTCCGTGAGCGGCTTGAGGACGGGCATCGCTGCCATCGTCGTGCAGTTCGGGTTGGCGATGATGCCCTTACGGGCCTCGTCGATCGCTTCCGGGTTGACCTCGGAGACGACCAGCGGGACGTCCGGGTCCATGCGCCAGGCCGACGAGTTGTCGACGACGACCGCGCCGGCAGCCGCGAAGCGCGGAGCCTGGAGCGTCGAGGTCGCTCCCCCGGCCGAGAAGAGCGCGATGTCGATGCCGGAGAGGTCGGCGGTCGCTGCGTCCTCGACCACCACGTCCTCGCCCTTCCAGGGCAGCGTGCTGCCCGCAGAGCGTGCGGAGGCGAAGAAGCGGATGCTCCGCACCGGGAAGTCGCGCTCGTCGAGGAGACGCCGGATGACCGCGCCGACCTGACCTGTCGCGCCGACGACCGCGACGCTCACGCCGCTCGTGCTCAGGGTCTCGCTCATCGTCCTGTCCCTCCGTACACGACGGCCTCGCCGTCACCGTCCAGCCCGAACGCCGAGTGGACCGCGCGCACCGCGTCGTCCAGGCTGTCCTCGCGCGTGACCACCGAGATCCGGATCTCCGAGGTGGTGATCATCTCGATGTTGATCCCGGCGTCGCGCAGCGCCCCGAAGAGCTTCGCGGAGACGCCCGGGTGCGACTTCATGCCCGCACCGATCAGCGAGACCTTGCCGATCTGGTCGTCGTACTGGAGCGAACCGAAGCCGATCTCGCCCTGCACCGCGTTGAGCGCGGTCATCGCGAGCTGGCCGTCGCCCTCGGGCAGCGTGAAGGAGATGTCGGTCAACCCCGTCGAGGCTGCCGAGACGTTCTGGACGATCATGTCGATGTTCGCGCCGGCGCCGGCGACGACCTCGAAGGTCCGCGCCGCCGTCCCCGGGACGTCCGGCACACCGACCACCGTGATCTTGGCCTCGCTGCGGTCGTGCGCGACACCGGAGATGATCGGGGCTTCCATCGCTACCTCTACCTCGCTCGGTCCGGCCTCGACGGCCAGAGGGATGTTCGTGACAAGCGTGCCGGACTTGCCGGAGAAGGACGACCGCACGTGGATCGGGACGTCGTAGCGGCGCGCGTACTCGACGCACCGCAGGACGAGGACCTTCGCGCCCGAGGCCGCCATCTCGAGCATCTCCTCATAGGTGATGCGGTCGATCTTCTTGGCGTTGGGCACGATGCGCGGGTCGGCGGTGAAGACGCCGTCCACGTCCGTGTAGATCTCGCAGACGTCGGCGCCGAGCCCCGCCGCGAGCGCGACCGCAGTCGTGTCCGAGCCGCCGCGGCCGAGCGTCGTGACGTCGTTCGTCGTGCGCGTGACGCCCTGGAATCCCGCGACGATCGCGACGGACCCCTTCTCGATCGTCTCCCGGATGCGGCTGGGAACGACGTCGACGATGCGAGCCTTGCCGTGGACGGCGTCCGTGATGACACCGGCCTGCTGGCCGGTGAAGGACTTTGCCGTGACACCGAGGCTGTTGATCGCCATCGCGAGGAGCGACATCGAGATCCGCTCGCCCGCGGTGAGGAGGATGTCCATCTCGCGCGAGGGGGGCAGCGGCGTGATCTGCCGGGCGAGGTCGATGAGCTCGTCGGTCGTGTCCCCCATGGCCGAGACCACGACGACGACGTCGTTGCCCGCTCGTCTGGACTCTGCGATCCGCTTCGCTACGCGTTTGATGCTCTCGGCGTCCGAGACTGACGAGCCGCCGTACTTCTGCACGATGAGTGCCATCGAGATGCTCCGTTACTGTGCTGGTCCCGTTGATCTAAACGTCCACCAGGTGCTGTCCGAAGCCACGATCGTACGCCGCGGCGCGTCGCGAGCGTCGCGGGTCCGCATCCCGGACCCGCTGGGTGGTCAGCGCACGACGAGCTGCCAGGCGAGCCGCAGGATGAGCGCCGACACGACGACGAGGAACACCACGCGCACGAAGCCGCTGCCCTTCGCCACCGCCATCCGCGCGCCGAGGTAGGCGCCGCAGAAGTTCGCGACGCCGATGCACAGGCCCAGCGCCCAGATCACCGACCCGTGCGGGACGAAGAAGATCAGGGCGCCCGCGTTCGTCGCCAGGTTCGTGATCTTGGCGAGGGCCGAGGCCTGCAGGAACGCGTAGCCGAGGATGCTCACGAGCGCGATGACGAGGAACGTCCCGGTGCCTGGCCCGAGGAGGCCGTCGTACACCCCGATGACGAGCCCGATCCCGGCTGCGGCCCAGCGGTGCCCGTTGCCCTCCCAGCGCAGCTCGCTGCTCTTCCCGACAGACGGCCGGAACCACGTGTACGCGGCGACGCCGACAAGCACCGTGAGGATGATCGGGGTGAACAGGTCGGCAGGTATCTGCGACGCGAGCGCGGCACCGCCGAAAGCCCCGGCACAGGCCACGAGCGCCATCGGTCCAGCAGTCCGCAGGTCAGGCCCGACGCGGCGGTAGTACGTCGCCGCGCTCACCGAGGTGCCCATGATGCTGGCGAGCTTGTTCGTCGCGAGCGCCTGGATCGGCGTGATACCCGGGACGAGCAGGAGCGCCGGGAGCTGGACGAGCCCACCGCCCCCGACCACCGCGTCGATCCAGCCCGCAGCGAAGCCCGCCACCACGAGCGCGACGAGCGTCGTCGCACCGAGATCAAGCCCTCCGACCGCTACACCTGTACCGTCCACCGGCAATTCGTATCACGGCGGACGGTACCGGAGAGCGCCCTCGCGGCGCGGGGCGCACGCACCGCAGGGACCTCTCGCTACTCTCGGTCCATGACGAGTGCAGAGCCGCCCTCCCCACCCGTGCTCGTTCCTGTGCCCACGGCGTCACCGGTCGCGACACCGACCGAGTACGGCGTGATCGCCCAGGGCGTGCGACGGACGTTCGGGAGCGTGCGCGCCGTCGAGGACGTCCACATGCTGGCCCGGCGCGGCTCCGTCACCGCGCTCATCGGCCCCAACGGGTCGGGCAAGACGACGCTCATGCTCATGCTCGCCGGGCTGCTCGTCCCCGACGCCGGCCACATCTTCATCGACGGCCTCGACCCCGTGACGCAGAACTACGCGGCGCGCTCGCGCGTGGGCTGGATGCCCGACGTCTTCGGGACGTGGGACTCTCTCACCGCGCGCGAGGTGCTCGAGACGTCCGGCGCCGCCTACCGGCTCCCGGCGGCCTACGCCAAGGAGCGGGCCAACGAGCTCCTGGCGACCGTGCACCTCAACGACCTCGCTGACCAGCCCGCGCACGTCCTGTCGCGCGGGCAGAAGCAGCGCCTCGGCCTCGCACGAGCGCTCGTCCACAACCCGTCCGTCCTCATCCTCGACGAGCCGGCCAACGGACTCGACCCGCGCTCGCGCATCGAGCTGCGCGCCCTCGTCCGCACCATCGCCGCAACAGGCACCACCGTCCTCGTCTCGAGCCACATCCTCGCGGAGCTCGACGAGATGGTCGACGACGCCGTCTTCGTCTCGAACGGGCGCACCGTCGCCAGCGAGTCCGTCGCCGAGGCCCGCACCGCCCATCGCACCTGGCGGATGAGAGCCATGACCCCCGAGCCTCTCCAGGCGTGGCTGCGGTCGGTCGCTGTCCCGTTCGTCGAGCAGCCCGACGGTTCGCTCGTCCTCCAGCTCGCCGGCGAGGAAGCCGCGTCCCGGATCTTGCGCGACAGCGTCACCGCAGGTGTGCCCGTCGTCTCCCTCGCGCCCTCGGGCGGCGCGCTCGAACAGACCTACCTCTCCCTCGACGAGGAGCGCCGGTGACCTACCCACCTGCCCCGACGCCCCTCTCCGGCTCCGGGCCCTACGGCCCGGGCTCGCCGCCGCCCGCACCGGCGCCCGGACAGTACGGTGCACCGCCCACCGGCCCAGCAGAGCGCGGCGACTGGTCGCTCTCGTGGCACGGCGTGCGCACCGTGGCACGCCTCGAGCTCACGCAACGCATCCGCTCGACCCGATGGAAGACCGCCCTCGTCGTCTGGTTCGTCGTCGTCGGCGGCATCTCGGTCCTCATCAGCACCGCCGCGTCCTTCGGGTCGACCTACGGCGACATCAAGACCGGCCCGCTGATCTTCGGTCTCAACGTCTTCTTCATCCTCTTCCTCGGGCTCCTCGTCACCCCGACGCTCAGCTCCAGCGCCATCAACGGCGACCGCAACGCAGGCACCCTCGCCATCCTCCAGGTCACGCTCCTCACACCCCTGGAGATCACGCTCGGCAAGCTTCTCGCCGGATGGTCCGCCGCGCTCGCCTTCCTCGCCGTGAGCATCCCCTTCATCGTGTGGGCGTTCTTCGCCGGCGGTGTCCCCGTCCTGGCGGTCGTGACGACGCTCGCGCTCCTCAGCCTCGTCCTCGCGGTCGTGTGCGCGTTCAGCCTCGCGCTGTCCTCTCTCGTCACCAAGACGAGCGGGTCGACGATGCTCTCCTACCTCACGGTCGCCGGGCTCGCGTTCTTCTCCTTCATCCTCTTTCTCCTCACCCTCATCCCCATGACGAGCGAGGACACGGTCCGGGTCCAGCAGGCCTCGGCCTTCGACTCCGAGACCGGACAGGTCACCGCCTGCGAGTGGCAGACCTACGAGACCAGCCAGGTGCACACCGAGCGCACCTGGTGGCTCCTCGCCGTCAACCCGTTCGTCATGATCGCCGACGCCTCGCCCGGTGGCGAGTCCTTCGGCGAGAACGGGGCCGACCCGCTCGCAGCGATCCGCGACAGCGTCCGGGAGATGCGCGCCGGCCAGGGAGCACCGAGCACCTCGTGCCCGGCCGAGATCTCCGGGATCGAGCAGACAGACCCGTCCACCGCCCCCGTGTGGCCGCTCGGGCTCGTGTTCTACGTCCTGCTCGGCGCCGGGTCCGTGTACCTCACCGTCCGTCGCATCCGGATCCCGCAGCGACGGCTCGCCCGCGGGACGCGCATCGCCTGAGCGGTCGCGCGTCAGGACTGGAGCGCGTCGTACTCCGCCTCGGCGGCGACATCGTCGGCGACGTCGAGGCGCAGGTGCCCGAGGATGAGCTGGAGGACGCGCAGCGCGCTCGCCGCCCGCTCGCCCCACGACGACAGGTACGAGAACTGCCACCACCACAGGGCCTCGATCGAGCTCCCGGCGTCGTAGTGCTGGAGCCCTTGGGTCAGGGCCGACGCGATGGTCGCGAGGTCGGCCGAGAGGCTCGCGCTCCCGAGGTCGGGGCCGAGCACCGGGTCGATGACCTCGACGTACTCGTCGAGACCCTCGAGCAGCTTCGCCAGGCCAACACGCAACGGGTCGAGGTCGATCTCCTCGCCCGCGTCCGGCTCGAACCGCTCGGAGGGGACCACGTCGATCATCGCGCCCAGGCGGGCACCAGCACCGAGGATGTCCGACGTCGCGAGGAGCAGCAGCGGGATCGCCGCGTCCGGGGCCCCGCCGGACGCGACCTCGGCGCACGTCTGGAGGAACCGTTTGGCCTGCGGGACCACGGCGGCAGCCACGGATCGCAGGTCGGCTGCGTCCTGCGCGGCCACCTGGCCCGCCGCACCGTTCTCCAGCGTGGTCTCGTCAGTCATGAACAGCTCTCCAAGCCTCCGGACGGCGCCAGGTCTGCCTCGCGTCGTCTCTCCAGTGTCCCCGTGGACGGGGTGCCGCGCGAACGTGCGCGTCCTGCTCTCTGACCGTGGAGGCTCAGCCGCCGACGACCCTGCGGCCTTCGAAGGCCCGCCCGAGCGTGACCTCGTCGGCGTACTCGAGGTCGCCACCGACAGGCAGGCCGGACGCGAGGCGCGTCACGCGCAACCCCATCGGGCCGAGCAGGCGGGCGAGGTAGGTGGCCGTGGCCTCCCCCTCGACGTTCGGGTCCATCGCGAGGATGACCTCTTGCACCACGCCGTCGGCGAGGCGCGTGAGGAGCTCCTTGATCCGCAGGTCGTCAGGTCCCACGTTGTCGATCGGGTTGATCGCTCCGCCGAGCACGTGGTACCGCCCGCGGAACTCTCGCGTGCGCTCGACAGCGACGACGTCCTTGGGCTCCTCGACCACGCAGATGACCGCGGTCGAGCGGCGAGGGTCGCGGCACACGCGGCACTCCTCAGACTCTGCGACGTTGCCGCAGATCTCGCAGAACCGGACCCGCGCCTTCACCTCGGTGAGCGCGTCCACGAGCCGCCGGACGTCGCCACCGTCTGCCGCGAGCAGGTGGAACGCGATGCGCTGCGCACTCTTGGGGCCGATCCCGGGCAGCAGCCCGAGCTCGTCGATCAGGTCCTGGACCACGCCTTCATACATGCCCCCAGCCTATGCGGCCACGGGGCACAGACCGTGCGACGGCGCGCGGCCCCGGGTCAGCTGCCGCTGTTGATGATGTCGTCGACGACCACTCCCCCGAGCATCTGCACGACGAGCGGCGCACCGACGAGGCCCGACGACGCGAGGTCTTCGTCGTCCGGCTGCGGGTCGTCGACCACCTGGGTGCGAGCCATCTCTTCACGCCGAGAGCGCGCGACGCGACGTTCCGCCGCCTGGCGCGGGCTCTCGCGCTCCGGCTCCGGCGGGGGCTCGTGCCCTGGGTCGAAGTCGTCTGGTGGTTCTTCACCGAACTCGCTCGGGCCGCCTGCGGACGGGCGTGCCCGTCCTGCGTGCGACGGCCCTGAGCCGACCTCGCCCGGGTGCGTAGCCCCTGGTCGCACAACGGCTCCGGGGCCCTGGGGCGCGGACGTCTGCGGCGGCTGTGCTGCGGACGACGGGCCTGCCACGGGCGCCGGTGCCGCACCGCTCGCCGGCCGCGCCGGTGCGTCCCACGACGCGGCAGCCGCTGCGGGGTCGACTCCCGCGATCCGGCCGACAGGGCTGCCAGACCCAGCCCCAGGAGCACTCTCCGGTCCTGCCCCGGGAGCCGCGGTCGCTCCGCCAGAGGAAGCCCCCCGACCGCTGGGCCCGCCCGCTCCGCGGACCTGCTCTTCTAGGCCGCCCTCGACACGGACGTCGAAACCGAGCGTCTCCCGGACAGCCCGCTGGACGAGCTCGGCGCCGGGGCTGCTGCGGAAGGCTGTCGCCAGACCGGCCGACGCGAAGGTCAGGTAGAGCGTGGTGTCCGTGAGGTCCGCTACCTGAGCGTTCTGGCTCACGAGCGCCCACGTCGCCTTCCGGAGCCTGCTCAACGTGTCCAGCACCTCTGGCCAGCGACGGCGCAGCATCTCCGTGCTCGCAGCGCTCCCCATACCGGCCGCAGCCGCCTGCGCCTGCGCCTGCGTCGGTGCCGGTGCCGGTGCCGCGCTGGGTGCTGGGACCGAGGGCGAGCTCTCGACACGTGCGTCTGCTGCTCGACCGGCAGCAGGCGCCACCGGCGCGTGCTCCGCGGGCTCGCGCATGGGGTGCGCCGCGGGCACCTCCTCGTCCTGGCGAGGCGCAGCAGGCGCGGCTGGCGCAGCTGCTGCGGCAGGCGCAGCCGGGACAGGCGCCCGTTCGACAGGACCTGCTGCGGGCGGTGCTGGTGCGGCCGGGACAGGCTCGGCCTGCGCCCGGACGGCGGGCGCGACGGCCTGCTGCACCGGCGCGTGGACGACACCACGCTCGAGCCGGTCGAGACGCGCTCCGACGCCCGACAGGGAGTCGTCGACGGCCGGGAGGAGCAGGCGAGCGCACAGGAGCTCGAGGTGCAGACGCGGCGAGGTTGCGCCGCTCATCTCGGACAGGGCGGCGTTGACCACGTCGGCCGACCGCGAGAGCTCGGTCGCACCGAGGTTCGTCGCCTGCGTCATCATCCGGGCCATCTGGTCCGCCGGGACGCTGCGGAGCACCGCCTGGGCCGCGTCGCCGGAGACAGACAGGACGATGAGGTCGCGCAGCCGCTCGAGGAGGTCCTCGACGAACCGTCGGGGCTCATGCCCGGTCGAGACGACGTGGTCGACCACGCGGAACATCACCGCGCCGTCGCGTGCGGCGAGCGCCTCGACGACGTCGTCGAGCAAGGTCACGTGCGTGTAGCCGAGGAGCGAGACGGCCCGCTCGTAGTCGAGGGTCGCGTCCTGGGCGCCGGCCATGAGCTGGTCGAGGACGGACAACGAGTCGCGGACGGAGCCGCCACCGGCACGCACGACGAGCGGCAGCACGCCGGACCCGACCGAGATCCCTTCGCTCGCGCAGAGATCGCCGAGGTACGCCTGGAGGGTCTCGGGTGCCACCAGCCGGAAGGGGTAGTGGTGGGTCCGCGACCGGATGGTGCCGATGACCTTGTCCGGCTCCGTCGTCGCGAAGATGAACTTGAGGTACTCCGGCGGCTCTTCGACGATCTTGAGCAGCGCGTTGAAGCCCTGCGCCGTGACCATGTGGGCCTCGTCGAGGATGAAGATCTTGAAGCGGTCGCGCGACGGGCTGAAGGTGGCGCGCTCGCGCAGCTCGCGGGCGTCGTCCACACCACCGTGGCTCGCGGCGTCGATCTCGACGACGTCGAGGCTCCCTGGCCCGCCGCGGGCCAGGTCGATGCACGACTCGCACTCGCCGCACGGGGTGTCGGTCGGCGACTGCGGTGTGTTGCGCGCGCAGTTGAGGATCCGGGCGAGGATGCGGGCCGACGTCGTCTTTCCGCAGCCCCGCGGACCGGAGAAGAGGTAGGCGTGGTTCACGCGGTCGGAACGCAGAGCCTGCATGAGCGGACCCGTCACGTGCTCCTGACCGATCACCTCGGCGAAGTTCTCAGGACGGTATCGGCGGTACAGGGCTGTGCTCACGTCGCCACCTTAGACGGTGGACCTGACAGCCCGCGGCGGAGCGCGCGGACCGGCTGCGAGCCCGCCGCACGATCCGCGACGTGCGTCCGACGGGCGCCGCGCACCGTCACCGGTGCAGAGCCTTGCGCGCCAGACGGTTCCCGAGGAGCTGGGCGAGCTGGACGATGACGATGATCACACCGAGCGAGACGAACGTGACCTCCCAGTTGAACTTCTGGTACCCGTACCGGATGGCGAAGTCACCCAGACCGCCACCGCCCACGAGGCCAGCCATCGCCGACATGTCGATGACACCGACGAAGAGGAACGTGTACCCGAGGACGAGCGGCGCGAGCGCCTCGGGGATGAGCACCGACCAGATGATCCGCAGCCGCGAGGCACCCATCGCCCGCGCTGCCTCGATGACGCCCGGGTCGAGGGCGACGAGGTTCTGCTCGACGATCCGCGAGAACGCGAAGGCCGCGACGATCGACATGGGGAAGATGACGGCGGTGGTCCCGAGCGTCGACCCCATGACCTCGCGCGTCACCGGCGCGATCGCGGCGAGGAAGATGATGAACGGGATGGGTCGGACGATGTTGACGAGCACGTTGAGCACAGCGAAGACGGGACCGTTCGAGAGCAGGTTCCCCGTCCGTGCGACGTAGAGCCCGAGCCCGAGGAGCAGCCCCACGACGCCGCCGACGAGCATGCTCACGGAGACCATGTAGAGCGTGTCGCCCAGTGCCTCGACGAGGATCGGGCTGAGGAAGGTCCAGTCGCGGTTCATCGGTTCCCCCTGCGGAACGGTGCGAACGGGTTGAGGTGACCGCCGAAGAACGAGAGCCCGCCCACCTGGGCTGCGTTCTCCGCGTCCGTGGTCAGCGCAGCGAGCTCCGCCGTGCCGCCGTCCTGGCCTCCGTCCTGCCCATCCGACGGGGTCGAGCCCGTCCCCGGGTCGAGGTCCGGGTCGACGAGCGGGTGCTCGGCCGTCCCGAGGTCGACGACCCGGGTGTACCCCTGCAGCCGGACCACGGCACGCTCGACGTCCGCGGCCGCACCCTCCAGCTCCCACGTGAGGGAACCGAAGGGGCGCTCGGTCACCTCGCTGATCCCCCCGAAGATGATGGTCCCCTGCACGCGGTGCTCGGCCAGCACGTCGGTGATCCGACCGCCGGACGTGCCGTCCTCGTGGACAGACACCGTGATGAGGCGCCCGGGGTGCCGGTGCCGCAGGCGTTCCAGCACGTCGGACGTCGGCCGGTCCTTGATGGACGACTCGACGAAGCGCCGGGTGGCGCGGTGCCGCGGGTTCGCGAACACGGAGTAGACGTCACCGAGCTCGACCACCGTGCCTCGCTCCATGACGGCGACGCGGTCGCAGATCGACTTCACGACGTCCATCTCGTGCGTGATGACGACGACGGTGATGCCGAGGTCGTGGTTGACCTTCTTGAGGAGCGCCAAGACGTCCTGGGTGGTGTCCGGGTCGAGGGCGCTCGTCGCTTCGTCGGCCAGGAGGATGCGCGGGTTCGTCGCGAGCGCGCGTGCGATGCCCACGCGTTGCTTCTGCCCGCCCGAGAGCTGGCCGGGGTACTGGCGTGCCTTCTCCGCGATCCCGACGAACTCGAGGAGCTCCGCGACGCGCGCCGTGCGCCGCGCCCTGGACCACCCGGCGACCTCGAGCGCGTAGGCCACGTTGCCGGCCACCGTCCGGGAGGTGAGGAGGTTGAACTGCTGGAAGATCATCCCGATGCCGGCCCGGACGCTGCGCAGGCTGCCCTCGGAGAGGCCCGTGATCGTGCGGCCGTCGACCTCGATGGTGCCGCTGCTCGCGATCTCGAGCGCGTTGATGAGCCGGACCAGGGTGGACTTGCCTGCTCCGGAGTAGCCGATCACCCCGAAGATCTCGCCCTGGTGGATGTCGAGGGTCACGCCGTCGACAGCGCGCACCTCGCCGGAGCGGGTCGCGAACGACTTGGTGACCCCGCTGAATCTCACGATCGCGGGCGTTCCGACGCTCATGCGCTCTCCTTGTGGGTGGTGCAGGCCCCGCTCGGGAGCGGAGCGTCGGGCGGTCTCTCATCCTGCCAGGGACGCCGGGCCTGCGCTCAGGAGCGCGGGCCCGGCGTCGAGGTGCGCAGGTCAGCCGTTGCGCAGGCTGTCTTCGATGCCCGCGAGGATGTCAGCGAGCTCTGCTTCGTCCTGGTTCGCGATGAACGCGCTGCCGCCCGCAGCCTCCTGGAGGGCTGCCTCGACCTCGGCGTCGTGCGAGATCTCGACGAGCTCGTGGAACGTCTCGTTGTCCTTGTCCTCGGCGCGCGAGACCCAGACGTTGATGTACGGGAGCGCCCCCTCGCTCTCGGCGTTGTCCGAGAAGAGGGCGTTCTCTGGGTCGAGGCTCGCGTCCTTGATGAAGTCGTTGTTCACCACGGCACCGTCGATGCTCTCGAGGTTCGTCGCCGTCTGGGTCGCGTCGACCGGGATGACAGAGACGCGCGAGCTGTCGAGGACGTCCGCCTCGGTGGACGAGGACGAGCCGCCGTCCGCGAGCTCGATGAGGCCGGCCTCCTGCAGCACGAGGAGCGCTCGTGCGAGGTTGGTGGGGTCGTTCGGGATCGCGATCTCGGCGCCCTCGGGGATGTCGTCCACGGAGTCGTGCTTCGTCGAGAAGAGGCTCAGGGGGTAGACCGCGGTCGCACCGATCGGGGTGAGGTCCTCGTCCGAGTTGACGTTGTACTCGGCGAGGAACTGCAGGTGCTGGAACTGGTTGAGGTCGAGCTCGCCCTGTGTGAGGGCAGGGTTCGGGAGCGTGTAGTCGCCGAGGTCGATGACGTCGACAGCGATGCCGGCGGCCTCGGCCTTCTCCTGGAAGATCGTCCACTGGTCGTCCGCGGAGTTCACGACGCCGATCTTGATCGGCGCGTCGGTGTCACCGGTGCCGGTCTCCTGCTCGTCGGCGCCGCAGGCGCTCAGGCCGAGCGCGAGGGCTCCGGCGACGGCGAGGGCGCTGAACGCCCGGGGGAAGCGGTTCGTGCGGGTCATGAGAGGTGGTCCTTCCGGGGCGGCACCTGTGCGGTGCCGGTGGGGGCTTCGAGTCGTGGTGGTGCGGAGAGGCGACGGTGGGGAGCTGCGACGACCTCAGGACGCGGCGTGCGGCCGCGATCATGACGCCCTCGCACGAGGGGATGGGGACCTGGAGGTCCGCACGACGATGCGGCGGAGGCCGGTCGGCTGGTGTGCGGTCCAGGGGCACCGTCGTCGGTGTCAGAGAGGTGCCGCGCTGGGCGGCGTGCATCGGGGAGTGCCCGATCCGGGTGGGTCGCTAGGTCAGCGACAGCACCCGCTGGGCATGACGCCCACGGTGCGGGCCGACGCGCAGCACGTCATCGAGCAGCGCGGTGCGCTGGCTCGGACGTGGCGGGAGGTGCTCGGCGTGACCATGGGAGCAATCATGCGGGGCGATACCGGTGCGCACCACCTGCGCTCCAGAAATCTCACGGTGTGAACATTTTTAGGACCGCATCGCGGACAGAATCGCCTCGTACCGGACATAGACGGCCATCAGCTCGGCGATCGCTCTCGGTCGAGCGCACGAGAACACGCACGAGGGCATGAAAGGACCCCCCGCACACCCATCAGAGCTCACCTGCCCTTGCTGCCTTCCGGCCCTGGGGGAGTTCAGCAAGATGACGCCGCACGGGGGGTCGAGATGCAGCCTAACGCAGACGGACCCTCCAGGAGAAAACCGCCGGGGCCTGAGCTGCCCAGCGCGCACCCACCGCCCCAGGAGAGGAGCGGCGACAGCGCGGATTCGGTCTGACGCCCCGCGTCCGCTATTCTCGTCAGGCTGGGTACGCCCGGTGCACCACGGAGGATTCGCCTAGTGGCCTATGGCGCCGTCTTGGAAAGGCGGTTGGGTTAACGCCCTCGGGGGTTCGAATCCCCCATCCTCCGCAGAAGAACAGCACGGCCTCAGCACGGGAGGCCTGCGATCACCGCACGGTGATCGCAGGCCTCCCGTGTCATTTCGCCCCCCTCATGCGCGTTCGACGGCTCATGTGGTCCCCGCAGGTGCCGATGGAAGGGCATGTCCACGAGCAGCACCGAGGGTGCCAGCGCCCGATCGGCGCGCCCCGCCGTCGGCGCCATCGTCGCTGTCGCGATCATCGCGCCCGGTGGGTTCCTCATGATGGACGGCGTCCTCGCGGCCGTCGTGTTCTTCCTCTCGGCGCTGCTCCCCTCGGTCGCGATCGCCATCACCATGATCGTCCCGTCGCGGCGCCCCGAGGTCACCCGGCCGTGGCGGTGGGCGCTCGGCGGCTCGCTCTGCCTCGCCCTCGACGCCGCGATCTGGCTCCTGCGCACGGCGGAACCGTCGCTGCCCGAGGGCCTCGCCGTCGTCGCCCAGATCGCCGTCCTGCTCGGCTACACCGGCCTGCTCGTCGCGACGGTCCTTCTCGTCCTCCCCGCCATGCGCGACGACGGCGGCAAGGCCATCGACTCTGCCATCTTCGCGACCGGGGCAGCCGTGCTGCTGTGGGCCGGCGTCGTGGACACCGCTCTCACCGATCGCGTCGTGTCGTCTGTCGACCGGTCCGTGGCGCTCGTCGGGCTGCTCCTCGTGAGCGGCATCGCCGGGGCGATGGGCCGTGCGATCGTCACCTCCCAGCGCGCCCGCTTCACCCTCGGCTGTCTCGCCCTCGCGGCGCTCGCTGCGATCGTCGCCAACATGGCGCTCCTGGTCAACGTCGACGAGACCACAGGCGTGGAAGCCCCCTGGGTGGGAGCGCTGTGGGTCCTGTCCAACGTGACCTTCGCCGCCGCGGCCCTCCGCCCGCAGGACCTCACGTTCACGGCGTCGCACCGACCACGAACCCAGCGGCTGAGCTACCCGCACCTCGGTTTCCTGGCCCTCGCGCTCTCTCTCAATCCTCTCCTCGCGGCCGCCCGAGAGTCTGTCGGGGAAGAAGCGGACCAGGCTCTGCTCACCACCGGGACTCTCGTGCTCGTCCCGCTCGTCCTCGCCCGGGTGGCCCAGCTCGCGCGCCTCCAGCACCGGACGGAGCAAGAGCTCGCCCACCAGGCGACGCACGACGCGCTCACAGGCCTGCCGAACCGGCGCGCCGCAGACCAGCACCTCGACCAGACGATCCGCCAGGTCCGCGAAGGGACCCTGCCCGGTGCGCTCCTGTGCTTCCTCGACCTCGACAACTTCAAGGACGTCAACGACGAGCACGGCCATCACGTCGGCGACCAGCTCCTCGTCGCAGTCGCCGGCCGGCTGCAGGCCGTCGTCCGGGAGCGCGACCTCGTGGCACGGTTCGGAGGTGACGAGTTCATCCTCATCATCATCGGCGCCCCTGACGTCCTGCGGACCGAGACTGTCGCACGGATCCACCAGGCGCTGTCAGCTCCCGTCGACCTCGGCTCGACCACGGCCTCGGCTGTAGCGAGCATCGGGACGGCAGCAGTCCGCCGAGGGAACGAGCTCTCGGGCGAACAGCTGACGTCGATCGCCGACGCACGCATGTACGCCGAGAAGCGCCGCGCGACGCACGGCATCCCGGTCACGCCCGCCTGAGAGCGCGGCGCGAGCGGAGTCAGCGTCCAGGCAGCTGCGGGAGATGCTCGTCGTCGAGCCACGCAAGGAGGATCGACGCCACGCGCACCGCCAGCTTCGTCCCCCCGGCCGTGACCGCGTGCTCGGCCGCGAGGGAGCGGAACGCCTCCGTCGTGACGACCCCGTGGCGGTTGCGGGCGACCCAGTCGCGGACGAGGTCGAAGAAGGCCGAGTCCCCCATCGCCGTGCGCAGCGTGTGCAGCGTCAGAGCCCCACGCTTGTAGATGCGGTCGTCGAAGAGGTCGTCCGGGCCTGGGTCGGCCAGGACGAGGTCCTGGTCGAGCTTGTGGAGACGGGTCCAGAACCGGCGCGCGAGGGCGTCGGCCGTCGGGCCGCCGGAGGCCTCGGACCAGAGCCACTCGGCGTAGCAGGCGAAGCCCTCGTTGAGCCAGATGTGCTGCCAGCTCGCGACAGAGAGGCTGTTGCCGAACCACTGGTGCGCAAGCTCGTGAGGGACCAGGCGCACGGCGTCTGCCTCGTCGAGGTGATTGCTCCCGAAGATCGAGACCCCCTGAGCCTCGAGAGGGATCTCGAGGTCGTCGTCGGTGACGACGAGCGTGTAGGCGTCGAACGGGTACGGGCCGAAGAGCTCGGTGAAGAGAGTCATCATCTCGGGCTGGCGCTCCAGCCACCGTGTCGCAGACGACGCGTGCTTCCCGCCGACGACGAGACGCTGCGGGACAGGCCCGCCCGCGAGGACGATCTCGGAGTAGTGCCCGATCTGCACCGTCGCGAGGTACGTGCAGGTCGGGTGCGTCTCCGCATAGACCCATGTGGTGGTGGCCGCACGCACGCGTCGATCGACGAGCGTCCCGTGAGCGAGGACGAAGTACGGGCTGTCGACCGTGAGGGACGTCCGGTAGGTGGCCTTGTCACCTGGGCGGTCGTTGCACGGGAACCACGACGGTGCACCGACGGGCTGGCTCGCGACGAGAGCGCCCTCGTCGAGCTCCTCCCACCCCACAGGCCCCCAGGCGCTGGCGACCGGCCCAGGGTTGCCGCTGTAGCGGACGGTCACCGTGCACTCCGCACCCGCGGCGAGCTTCTCGCTGAGCCGCACGACGAGACGACCGTCCCGGTGGCGATACTTCACGAGCCGGGCCCCCGCGACGGAGAGCTTGTCGACAGCGAGACCGACCAGGTCGAGCGTGATCTCCTTGGCGTCCTCGAGCATCGTGACCTGCAGCGTCGCGGTCCCGCTCAGGCGGTTCGCCGAGACCCGGTACGTGAGGTCGAGGTCATAGTGCTCGACGTGAAACCCACGGCTCCCGTGAGACGGCTCGTAACGATCGGCGTCGCTCATTCGTGGACCACGGTCATACCGTAACGTCCGGGACGTCACGCGTGTGCCACGGGGCGATCGGGTTGCCTGCCCAGCGCGACCCGGCGGGCACGGTCTCCCCGCGCAGCACGAGCGACGCAGGCCCGACGACGGAGCCGGGCGCGAGCACGGCCGCCGGCAGGATGACCCCGCGGGGACCGAGCGTGGCCCCCTCCTGGAGCGTGACGAGGTCGAGGCTCATGATGCGGTCGTGGAAGAGATGAGTCTGGACGACGCAGCCGGGGCCGACCGTCGCCCCGTCGTCGAGCCGGACGAGATCGGCCTCGGGGAGCCAGTACGTCTCGCACCAGACGCCCTTGCCGATCCGTGCACCCATGCCGCGCAGCCACCACACGAGCGCCGGGCTGCCGTTGACACCGTCGGCGAAGAACGGCGCTGCGACCATCTCGGTGAACGTGTCCGCGAGCTCGCCACGCCATACGAAGGCGCTCCACAGCGGGTGCTCACCAGCCGTGACCCGCCCGACGAGCAACCGCTTGACCGCGATCGTGACGCCGGCGGCCAGCGCGCCCACGGCGAGCAGCACGAGCCCGCCGAGGAGCAGGGCTGCACCCCATCCGAGGTGGACGACGACCGCCTCCAGCACGAGGAGCACCACGACGCCGAGAACTCCGACGAGGACCGCCGGCACCGCGCGGCACGCCTCGACGAGACCGCGGGCGCGCCGCAGCGCTCGAGGTGGCGAGTAGGTCAGTCCGCCGTCGTCGAGCGTCGCCGCGCGCGGGAGGAGGACAGGCGGGCTGCCGATGTAGCTCGAGCCGGACCGTGTCTTGTTCGGTGTGGCGGACAGGACCGCGACGAGGCCGTTCTTCGGGACGGTCCGCCCCGGCGCGGTCATCCCGGAGTTCCCGAGGAACGCACGGCGCCCGACCTTCGCGACCGCGACCCGGACCCACCCTCCTCCGAGCTCGTAGGGGGCGACCATCGTGTCGTCAGCGAGGAAGGCTCCGTCCTTGACCCGCATCATGCTCGGCAGGCCGATCACGGTGGACGCCTCGACGTCCGAGCCGATGCTCGCGCCGAGCAGCCGCAGCCACGTCGGGGTCACGAGGGAGGAGTACAGCGGGAAGAGCACGGTGCGCGCCGAGTCCATGAGGCGTTCGGTGCACCACGCCTGCCACCCGACCCGCGAGCGCACCGGGTGGTACCCCTCGACGAGGCCGCGGCCGAGGAGCCGGACGATGACGAGGATGAAGAGGGCGTAGACGAGGTAGGCGAGGGCGGTCCCGCCGACGGTCGCGAGCAGGAGGGGGCCGGCGGCCTCGCGGAGCGTCTGCGTCCCACGGACCACGGGTGCGACGGAGAGGAGGCCGAGGGTGGCGGCGAGCGGGGCGAGCGCAGCGAGGAGAGCCGCGGAGACGCCGTAGACGCCGAGCCACCGGCGTGGCCGGGAGGGCTGCTCGGCGGGCCACGGGTGCCGGGCCCCGTGGACCCGGCGTGCCGGGGAGCCTGCCCAGTAGTCGCCGTCGCTCGTGCGTCCGTGGACGGCGGAGCCCGCAGCGACGTCGGTTCCTGCCCCGACGTGAGCCCCGGGGTAGAGGATGCTGCGGGCGCCGACGGTGGCACCGGCGCCGATGGTCACGCGTCCGACGTGGAGGAGGTCGCCGTCGAGCCAGTGACCGGAGAGGTCGACCTCGGGCTCGACCGCGCACCCTTGCCCGAGCACGAGCATCCCGGTCACGGGCGGGACGGTGTGGAGGTCGACGTCTCTGCCGATCTGTGCGCCGAGGAGACGTGCGTAGACCCCGACCCACGGGGCGGTGCCGTCCGTCAGCGCGCCGAAGCCTTCGACGAGGCGCTCGGCGGACCACAGGCGCAGGTGGACGGACCCGCCGCGCGGGTAGGTGCCGGGGGCGACGCCGGTCAGGAGGAGCCTGGCGCCGAGTGCGCTCACGCCCATCCTGCCGAGCGGGCTGACGGTGAGGAGCCAGCCGGCGACCACCCACCACCAGGACACGGGGACGGTCCACGGGACCTGCCAGGCGAGGTCGAGGAGGTTGTTCATCGCGGCGAGCGCGGTCGCCCACCGGAGCGCGACGAGGGTGCGCAGCGGCACGAGGACGAGGAGCTGGGCGACCTGGCTGGCGACCGGGACGGGGCCGACGCGCCGGATCTTCGCGGTGCCCGCCGCGGTGGCGTCTTCTGCGGAGAGGGGCGGCCAGCGTCTGTCGAGATAGGCCGCCAGGGCGCCGACCTCCGGGTGGGCGTAGACCTGGGCGACCGTCACCTCCGGGTAGCGGCCGCGCAGCGCGGAGACGAGCTGGGCTGCGGTGAGCGAGCTGCCGCCGTGGGCGAAGAAGTCGTCGTCCTCGCCGAGCGGGCGGACGCCGATGACGGTCTCCCACTGGTCGCCGACCCAGGCGGCGGTCCCGACGAGGGTCTCCCCGACGCCGCCGGTGCTGGGCAGCGGCCACGGGAGGGCGTCGCGGTCGACCTTGCCCGACGTCCTCGTGGGGATGTCCTCGACCACGGCGAGGAGCGGGATGAGCGATGCGGGCAGCTCGTCGCGCAGCGCGGCGAGCAGCGTGCCGGTGTCGAGCGTCCGGGAACCGGCCGGGACGACGTATCCGACGAGCACGGCGGTGCCTGCTGGGGTGCGCTGGACGGCGGCTGCTGCGGCGCCGACGCCGTCGAGCCCGAGGAGCGCCGCGTCGATCTCGCCGAGCTCGACGCGTCGACCGTTGACCTTGACCTGGTCGTCAGCCCGTCCGACGAACAGGAGGCCTGCGTGGTCGAGCTGCACGAGGTCGCCGCTGCGGTAGGCGCGTTCCCAGCCGAGGCTGGGCATCGGGGCGAACTTCACGGCGTCGAGCTCCGGGTCGAGGTACCGCGCGAGGCCGACACCGCCGATGATGAGCTCCCCCGTCTCTCCTTCGGCGACCTCTGCCCCGTCGGGCCCGACGACGGCGAGGTCCCAGCCGTCGAGCGCGAGGCCGATCCGCACGGGTTCACCGGGCTCGAGGGTCGCGGCGCACGCGATGACCGTCGCCTCGGTCGGCCCGTAGGTGTTCCACAGCTCGCGGCCTTCGCGCCACAGGCGGGTCGCGAGCTCGGCAGGCACCGCCTCGCCGCCGAAGATGAGCAGGCGGACCGCGTCGAGCGTCTCGACGGGCCACAGCCCGGCGAGCGTCGGCACCGTGGAGACGACGTTGATCTCGCGCTCGACGAGCCAGGGACCGAGGTCCGTGCCCGAGCGGACGAGCGAGCGAGGAGCCGGGACGAGGGTCGCTCCGCTGCGCCAGGCGAGCCACATCTCCTCGCACGAGGCGTCGAAGGCGACCGACAGCCCCGCCAGGACCCGGTCGCCGGGGGCGAGCGGCCGCTCCTGGAGGAACAGGCGCGCCTCCGCGTCGACGAGCGCTCCGGCGCTGCGGTGCGTGACCGCGACGCCCTTGGGACGGCCGGTGGAGCCGGACGTGAAGATGATCCATGCGTCGTCGCCCAGGCCTGGGCTCACGAGGTCGGCGGGGCTCGCGCCCTCGACGTCGTGCACGACACCGGCCCGGGCGTGCTCGCCTGTGCGGGTGACGGCTCCGCGGGTGACGGCTCCGTCGTCACCGACGACAGCCACCACCTCGGCTTCCTCGAACACGAGCGAGGCGCGCTCGTCCGGGTCGTCGGCGTCGACCGGGACGTACGCCGCCCCGGCGTGGAGGATCGCCAGGATGGAGAGGTAGAGGTCGACGGTGCCGGACTCCGCCCGGATGCCGACGCGGTCCCCGACCCGCACACCGGCGGAGACGAGCCGCCTTGCACGCGCCTCGACCGCCAGCTGCAGCGCCGCGTAGGTGAACTCTTCGTCGCCGTCGTCGATCGCGATGGAACCGGGGAACCGTGCCGCAGTCGCGGCGAAGATCTCGACGAGAGTTCGCGGCTCGGGGGCACGCGCCCCGGCTCGCATGCGGTCGGTACCGGCATCAGACGTCTGGAAGGTCACAGCTGACAGGTCCCCTGGTTCTCGAGCACGGCTTCTGGCACCGTGTGGCGTTCCCGCCTCGCTCGGATGTTCTCATGTCCTGGTGAACGCCCGGGTGCGCACGTGGCCGGACGAGCACGAACAGGCGTGGTTCGTCTCAAATCGACCTCCACCTAGACTGTCTCCATGATCTTCAAGCGGGTCGGCGAAGGCCGACCGTACCCGGACCACGGGCTGGTGACGGCCAAGGACTGGTCGACAGTGGCCCCGCGGCAGGTGCGGCTCGACGAGCTGGTGACGACCAAGCGCACCCTCAACCTGGATACGCTCCTCGCGGACGACTCCACCTTCTACGGAGACCTCTTCGCGCACGTCGTGCAGTACGAGGGCGTGATGTTCCTCGAAGACGGGCTCCACAGGGCGCTGCGCGCCGCGCTCCAGCAACGTTCGCTGCTCCATGCGCGCGTCTTCGTCATCGACTGAGACCCAGAGGCGGTAAATTTCTCGGATGACCACGCCTGACGACGTCAGAGACGCGCGCACCCTGCGACGACGACACAAGCACGAACGACAAGCCGTGATCTTCGGGGTGCTCATCGCATCCCTGGCTGTCACGGGGCTCACCGCGGTCGCGGTCTACACCGACACCATCGACCTGCCGTTCGACCGAGGCTTCAGCGCCAAGGAAGTCAAGCAGGACGTCGTCCTCGCCCAGCCGTGCATCCCGGAGGGCACCCTCCCGGTGCCGTACGACACGATCCCCGTCAACGTGCTCAACGCGACGAGCCAGGGCGGCCTGGCCGCCAGCGCCTCGTCGTCGCTCGCGGACCGTGGGTTCACCGTCGCGTCGACGGGCAACACCGAGGTGGTCGTCGAAGGGATCCGGATCTCCTTCGGGCTCTCTGGTCTCGCGTCCGCCTATACCGTCGCCGCTCACTTCGAGGACGCTGACCTCTACTACGACGCCCGCGAGGACGCGAGCGTCGACGTCTTGCTCGGGTCCTCCTTCGAGACGGTCAAGGCTCCCGAGGCTGTCACGCTCGACCCGACCGTCCCGATGATCTCCCGGGAAGGGTGCGTCGCGATCAACGAGATCACCCCGCAGGCGCTCCCGCTCGTCGCGTCGACCGAGGAGCCTGCCGAAGACGCTCCGGCCGACGAGGCCCCTGCCGAAGAGGTCCCGGCAGGCTGAGCGGTCCCGGCAGGCTGAGCGCCCGGCCGGCTCCTACTGGACCGGTCCGGCGCTCTCGACCTCGCTGCCTCCTGGCGCCGACGCGGGCGACGCAGCCTCTTGGCTCGTCCCGCGCCACCGGGACAGGACGCGCATCGAGTGGTAGATCCCCAGTGCGGCTGCCGTGCCGATCGCGATCCCCTTGAACTCGAGGTCGCCCGGCGTCCAGGCGAAGTCAGCGATGCCGACGACCAGAGCGATGGCCGCCGTCGTGAGGTTGACCGGGTCGGAGAAGTCGACCTTGTTCTGCACCCAGATGCGCGCACCGAGCATGCCGATCATCCCGTAGAGGAGCGTCGCCGCACCTCCCAGCACACCGCCCGGGACCGAGGCGATGACCTCGCCGAACTTCGGCGAGAGGCTCAGCACCAGCGCACCGCACGCCGCGACCCAGTACGCCGCCGTCGAGTAGACGCGGGTCGCGGCCATGACACCGATGTTCTCCGCGTACGTCGTCGTCCCGGATCCTCCGCCGAGACCGGCGAACGTCGTGGCGAGCCCGTCCGCCAGGAGGGCGCGCCCGGCCAGGTCGTCGAGGTTCTGCCCGGTCATCGCTGCGACCGACTTCACGTGCCCGACGTTCTCGGCCACGAGGACGAGCACGACCGGCACGAACAGACCGAGCAAGGACACCTGGAAGGTCGGGGTGACGAACTCCGGGAGGCCGAACCACGCAGCCTGCTCGACACCCGCGAAGCTCACCTCCCCACGGACGACCGCGCAGCCGTACCCGACGAGGACGCCCACGAGGATCGCCAGCCGTCCGACGATCCCCTTGAACAGGACCGTGACGAGGACGATCGAGACCAGCGTCACCATCGCGGTGACCGGCGCCGTCTGGACGTTGCCCCACGCCGACGGCGCGAGGTTGAAGCCGATGAGCGCCACGATCGTGCCGGTGACGACCGGCGGCATGATCGCGTTGATCCACCGGGCCCCGGCGAGGTGGACGACCACGCCGACGACGGTGAGCGTCAGCCCCGTGATGAGGATGCCTCCCACGGCCGCCGACTGACCGCCGGACGCGGTCGCTGCACCGATGGGCGCGATGAACGCGAAGCTCGATCCGAGGTAGCTGGGGAGCCTGTTGCCGGTCACGAGGAGGAAGAGCACGGTCCCGACCGCGGAGAAGAACAGCGTCGTCGCGGGAGAGAAGCCCGTGAGAAGCGGGACGAGGAACGTCGCACCGAACATCGCGACGATGTGCTGCAGACCGATGCCGACGGTGAGCGGCCACGACAACCGCTCTCCCGGCCCGACGACGTCGGACGGTCCCATCGTCTTGCCGTCGCCATGGACGGTCCAGCCAAGCTTCACGGTGATCTCCCGAGACACGAGCATGCACGTGGTGGGCCGCTCCTGCGACCCACGGAGCAGGATACTGCGGGCTAGACGCAGCCTGACCCAGGGTGCGTACGATCGAGGCACAGACTGCCCACAGCGACAGAGGAGCAACCGTGTCCAGCCCCAACTTCAGCAAAGAGCCCGGCGACGGTGCTGCACCGTCGAACCCCTACAGCACCCCCGCAGCCGACGCCGGGACCCCCGGCCCGTCGTCCTACGAGAGCGCGCCGCCGCAGGGGGCCCCGTACCAGCAGCAGTACCCGTCGAACGGGCCTGGCGGCTACCCGTACGGTGCGCCCACCGCGACCAACCCCATGGCGCTCGGATCGCTCATCGCGTCGATCGCCGGGTGGACGGTCGTGCCGGTCGTCGGGTGGATCGTCGGCGTGATCCTCGGGCACATCGCCCGCCGACAGCTCCGAGAGAACACCGCGCAGGGTGCCGGGCTGGCGCTCGCCGGGCTCATCACCGGTTACGTCGGGCTGGCGCTGCTTGTGCTGGCCTTCGTCCTCCTCTTCGTCTTCGTCGCTGTCGTCGGGGTGAGCTACGAGAGCTGGGACGTCTAGAGCCGGGACGTGATCGACGCCAGCAGGTAGCTGCGCGTGCTGCCGTCGTCGATGCGCTCGTCGGGCAGGTCCCGCGACGCCTCGAGGGCGGCGGCCGCGTCGTCTGGGCCAGCGAGATAGCCGCTGACGGGGCTCATCGGCAGCACGAGGATGCCGAGCATCGCGGCCGGGCCGCGCGGCGTCGTCAGGAGGGTGTCGTCAGGAGGGTGTCGTCAGGAGCGCGACACGACCTCTCGCGCGACGAGGTCTAGGTGGTCCAGGTCGGAGAGGTCCATGACCTGCAGGTAGACGCGCTCGACGCCCTGCTCCGCGATCTTGCCGAGCGTGTCCACCGCCTCGTCGACCGTCCCGGCGATGCCGTGCTCGCGCAGCTCTGCCGGCTCGCGCCCGATCGCTCGCGCCCGCTCGACGAACTCTGCCTCGTTCGCACCGACGCACATGATGAGGGCTGTCGAGTAGGTGAGCTCGTCCGCGTCACGGCCGATCGCCTCGCACGCCTCCCGGACGCGTGCGAACGTCGGTGCGAGCGCGTCGAGCTCGGGGAAGGCCGCGTTGAACTCCGTCGCATGACGCGCCGCGAGAGCAGGGGTGCGCTTGGGCCCGTTGCCGCCGACGATCACCGGGACGCTCCCGACCGGCTTCGGGAGCGCCGGGGAGTCGGTGAGCGTGTAGTGCGTGCCGTCGAACGAGTACGTCTCGCCGACGGGGGTCCCCCACAGGCCGGTGATGATCTCGAGCTGCTCTTCGAGGAGACCGAAGCGCTTCGCAGGGAACGGGACGCCGTACGCCTCGTGCTCGCGCGCGAACCAGCCGGCTCCGAGCCCGAGCTCCGCGCGGCCGCCGCTCATCTGGCTGACCTGGGCCACCTGGATCGCGAGGAGTCCCGGGTGCCGGAACGTCGCCGAGGTGACGAGGGTCCCGAGCTTGATGCGGCTCGTCTCGCGGGCCAGTCCCGCGAGCGTCAGCCAGGCGTCCGTGGGGCCGGGCAGCCCGTCGCCGTCGCCCATCGCGAGGAAGTGGTCGGAGCGGAAGAAGGCGTCGAAGCCGAGGTCCTCGGTCGCCTTCGCGACCGCGAGAAGATCGTCGTACGTCGCGCCCTGCTGGGGTTCTGTGAAGATTCTGAAGTCCATGACCTCACCCTACGGTCGGCAGGCTATCGGGGTTCGAGCCCGCGCCAGCGGCGCGGCAACGCCATGTCTGCCACCGTGACGACCGCCGCCGCTGCGCAGGCCCACCCGAGAGCGGTCCGGGACGTGCTCCCCCGCTGGGCTCCGGGCCGCAGCAGGATGGCTGCCGCGCCGCCTGCGGCGACCGCCTCGGCGATCGAGAGCAGCCAGTACGCACGTGGACGGTAGATCCACAGGCGCTGCAGGTCGTTGATCCGGCCGGGCTCGGTGGGGACTGTCGTGAGCGAGGACCACATCGCCTGGACGAAGGGCTGCGACTCGACGCGTCGGACGTCCGGCAGCTCCGCAGGGTCCAACCAGCCTTCGGCCACCTCGGCGGCCTCGACCGGGAGCCCGAGGAGCCGCATGACGGCAGTGAAGGGGTCGTCGGCCTCGGTGTCGTCGAAGAGCGTCTGGAGGGCGCGCGTCTGCGAGTCGGTGAGGTCGAGCGTGCGGGCGAACTCGCCGACGTCCCCGACCGGGGTGTCGAAGTACTCGTGCACGAGGGTCATGACGCCGTCGGTGGGTGCGACGCCCTCGGACGGGTCGAGGTGCTTCCACCGAGGCCCCCACTCGTGCGCAGCGACGACGGCGCGGCCGCGCATGAGGCCGATCCGACGCCAGGGACCGTTGCGCTCGAGGCCGACGGTCGGGGTCGCTGACGCCGAGGTCGCAACCGGTTCGAGGTCCGCACCGGGGTCGACGGCCGCGACGATCGACGTGCCGTCGATCTGCGCGAACCAGAGGTCGGACTCCATGAGGTGCGCGAGCTGCGGTGCCTCCGTGGAGCGCAGGCGACCGACGACGGCACCGGAGCGCTGCTCGATGACGATGCCGAGACCGTGGTCCGCGCTCGCGTCGGACGGGATCTCGAGCTCCTCGCCGACCCGGCACGCGACGTCGATCGCCCGCGAGAGGTAGGTCGCGACGTCGTCGCACGAGAGCGTGGGGTAGGGGCCGTTCGCCGGGTTCTCGTCCGGCGCCCAGCGCACGATGCGCCCATCGCTCCAGCCGACCGTGCGAGCGATGACCCAGCCGGGCGCACCGATGTGCGTACCGTCGATCATCTCCGCCGGGATGCCGAGCTGGGTGAGGACACCCGCGACCTCCTCGACGGTCGCTGCGGGGACGTGCTCGATGGCGTCCTCCGTGCGGGCGCCCTCGCCACGCGGGTCCCGAGGCTCTACAGCGATGTAGAGCGGGACGAGGGCGAGAAGATCTGTGCCAGAAGTGACGTCCTGCATGACACGAGTCTCACACATCCTCGCGCGGGCGTCGTCGTGGTGGACGCACGAGACGGGCTGGACGGGCCATGAGGCGCGGGAGCCCTCGACCTCTCGCCCAAGAACACGACAGAACCCCCCGCTCAAAGCCCTTCAGGGCTCCCAACGGGGGGTTCTGGCACTGCATGACCCTGAACGACCAGGATCTGTGGCGGTAGCGGTGAGATTCGAACTCACGGTGGACTTTCACCCACACACGCTTTCGAGGCGTGCTCCTTAGGCCGCTCGGACACGCTACCTCGCCCAGAAGAGTACCTGCCGAGAGCCCGAAGCTCCCAATCGACGCCCCGGGCGCCTGCCGGTCAGCGGGATCTCACCGGGATCTCACCGGGACGTCAGCGTGAACTCCCGGACCCCGTCGGCCAGCTCGGACGCCACCTGGCCGAGGTCGCTCACCGCGCCGCGGACCTCGCCGACCTGCTGGCTCGTCGCCTCGGACGTCCGTGCGACGAGAGCGATGTTGTCGGCGATGTCGGTCGAGCTCGTCGCAGCGCTCACGAGGTTCCGCTCGATCTCCGTCGTCGTCATCGCCTGCTGCTCGACGACGGCCGCGACCGCCCCCTGCCGCTCGTTGACCTCCGCCATGGCTGCGGCGATCCGTGCGATGCCCGCCGTGACGTCCCCGGCGTCCGCTCGCACGGCGTCGAGGACCGGCTCGATCGCGTCGATCGCGGTCGCCGTCTGGCGTGCGAGCTCCTTGACCTCGCCGGCCACGACCGCGAAGCCGCTGCCGGCGTTCCCGGCGCGGGCCGCCTCGATGGTCGCGTTGAGCGCGAGCAGGTTCGTCTGCTCGGCGATCGCGGTGACCGTGCGCAGGACCGCGGCGATCTGCGAGGACGAGTCTCCGAGCCGCTCCGCGGACTCCGACGTCTCGGTGATAAGTCCCACGGCCCGCACGGCTTCCGTCGCAGCCGACCGGACGTCGTGCCCCACGGACTCGATCGACGTCCTCATCTCGGTCATCGCTGCGGTGACGGCCTGCACCTCGGACGAGACGACCGACGCGGAACCGGCGGCCTCGGCCGCCCGCTGCTGCGCGTCGCCCGCGATGCCCTCGAGAGCACGGCTGGAGTCCCCGAGCCCTCCGGCGGTCGCGTGGAGCGACCCGGCGCTCGTCTCCATCCGTTGCACGGCCGTCCGCATGCCGTCGACGGCCTCGCGCAGGGCCTCCCCCATGACACCGATCTCGTCTGTGCCTTCCGGGACGACGACGACCGAGAGGTCGCGGTCCGCGACGCGACGCAGGGCATCGGTCAGCCGGACCAGCCGTCGGGTGATCCGCCCGGAGGTCCACACCACGACCGCGGCGACGAGAGCGGCGACCGCGAGACCGATGAGCATGAGGTCGCGCGCGAGCGCGCTCGCGCCCTCCTCGAGGTTCGCGGGGACTGCCTCGAGGTCGGAGTCGAAGCCCCAGGCAGCGATGGTCCATCCCCATGCCGGGAACGATCCTGCCTCGACGGTCGCGGCCCCGCTGCCGGCCAAGGTCACGCGCGACCGGGCGTGCTCGCCCTGTCCGTCCGCGACCGCGTCGACGATCCCCTGGACGTACGCGGTGCCGTCAGCGTCGACGGCGTCGAGCGCGGAGTCCCCCTCGACGCTGCCGGGCGGCGGAACGACATAGTCGCCTGCAGCGCTGACGACCGTGACGTAGCCGGCGCTGCCGATCGCGATCTCGGAGAGGGCCGCGCGCAGGGGCGCGTCGACGTCCGTCTGCGGCAGCCCGACGAACACGGCCCCGATGACCTCGCCCGACGCGTCGAGCAACGGACCGTAGCCCGTCACGTACGTCTCGCCGACGACGGTTGCCGTGCCGAAGAAGCTCTCGCCTGCGAGGAGGGACGCGACGACCGCGTTGGGCGTGCCGTCGGCTCCCGTGGCTCCGATGTAGGTGCCGATGGCGCGCGCACCGTCGGCGGTCGGGACGGTCGTCCCGACACGGAGCATGTCGCCGTCGTCGTTCATGCGCTGGAAGACGGTGACGGCCTCGCCGAGGAGCGTGGCGATCTCGTCGACGACGGGCGTGGTCGTCGCGAGGTCGGTGTTCTGGCCGAGCCAGGTCTCGCCGACGGACAGCCGGGGAAGCGTGACGTCGGTGGCGTCGCCCGTGGTCTGGTTGGTCGCGCGCCACGCGACCGACGAGTCCAGCACGACGGGGCCGTGCCCGGCGAAGACCTGCTGGGCGACGCGGAGGTCGGACTCGAGCCGGGACGTGACGGTGGCGACCTGCGTCGCGACGAGCGACTCCGCCTGCATGACCGTGGTGTCGAGCGACGACTCGTTGAGCGCGCGCACGTCCGCGCTCGCGCCGTCGGCGAGCGACGCGCTCTCGACGGCACCGGCGACGGTGAGCAGCACAGCGGTGACGACCACCGAGCCCACCCCCGTGAGGAGGAGCTGTGCACGGAGCCCGAGGCTGCGTCCGGTTCGATGGTTCAGACGGCTGGCGATGTCCGTGGTCTGCACAGTGCCTCCTGGTTCGTTCGCGGGGGATCCGGCGACGATGACGGGGCGCCCCAGGACCGGGACGTCATTCACCTATCGGCGGTAGGTGAATGCTCATGACCGTTCGCCGCACATCGGTGCAGCCGTACCCTGGAACGGATGGACACGATCGAGACCCTCAGCACCGATCCCGTGCTCGCGCCCCTCGTCGAGATCTTCGCCGGGCACCGCGTCGCCGTGCTCACCGGGGCCGGGATGTCGACCGACTCGGGCATCCCCGACTACCGCGGGCCGGACTCGCCGCCGCGCACCCCCATGACGTACCAGCAGTTCGTCGGCGACGCCGCGTTCCGACGCCACTACTGGGCGCGCAACCACGTCGGCTGGCAGCACGTGCAGCGCACCTCCCCCAACGCCGGCCACCGTGCGCTGGTCGAGCTAGAGCGCGCCGGGGCGGTCACCGGCGTCGTCACGCAGAACGTCGACACCCTCCACCGGGTCGCCGGCAGCCGCACCCTCGTCGACCTCCACGGAAGCTTCGACCGCGTCGTCTGCCTCACGTGCGGGCACGTGGTCTCGCGCGAGTCGCTCGCCGTGCGGCTAGAGGCAGCGAACCCGGGCTTCGTCGAGAGCATCGGGAACGTCGCCGACATCGAGATCGCCCCCGACGCGGACGCCGTCATCGAGTCCACCGCCCACTTCCACCCCGTCGCCTGCGAGCGGTGCGGCGGGATGCTCAAGCCAGACATCGTCTACTTCGGCGAGAGCGTCCCCAAGGAACGGGTGGCGCGAGCGTTCGAGATCGTCGACGGCGCCGACGCCCTGCTCGTCGCCGGGTCGTCGCTCACGGTCCACTCGGGCCTCCGGTTCGTCAAGCACGCCGCGAAGGCGGGCAAACCGGTCGCGATCGTCAACCGCGGCACCACGCGCGGGGACGACCTCGCGACCGTCCGCCTCGACGCCGGGACCTCCGAGGTCCTCACCGCTCTTGTCGGTGCCCTGCGAAGAAGTCCCTGAGCAGGCCCGCGCACTCCTCCTCCTGCACGCCGCCGAGGACCTCGACGCGATGGTTCATCCGGCGGTCGCGCACGATGTCCCACACCGACCCGGTCGCCCCCGCCTTGTCGTCCCACGCCCCGAGGACGAGCCGCGGCACGCGCGCGAGCAGGACCGCGCCGGCGCACATCGCGCACGGCTCCAGCGTCACCACGAGCGTGCAGCCCTCGAGCCGCCACTCCCCGACCGCCGTGGCAGCCTCGCGCAGGGCGATCACCTCGGCATGAGCCGTCGGGTCGCCTGTCGCTTCTCGCGCGTTGTGACCGCGCCCGACGACCGTCCCGTCCGGACCGACGACCACGGCGCCGACCGGGACGTCGCCCGTGCGGAGCGCGAGCCGCGCCTCGTCGAGAGCAAGGTCCATGGCCCAGCCGTACCGTCCGTCGTGGTGCATGCGCGCCAGTATGGCAGCGGCACCGGCGTGGCAGCATGCCAGGGTGAGAGCGCGGTACCGTTCTCTCATGCGCCTGCACGTCGCCGACCACCCGCTGGTCGCACACAAGCTCACCGTCCTCCGCGACCAGGAGACGGCCTCGCCGACCTTCCGGCTCCTCGTCGACGAGCTCGTCACGCTCCTCGCGTACGAGGCCACGCGCGAGGTGCGCACGGAACCGCACACGATCACGACCCCGGTGACCGAGACGGTCGGGACACGCATCGCGGACCCGCGCCCGCTCGTCGTCCCGATCCTGCGCGCCGGGCTCGGCATGCTCGACGGCATGACCCGCCTCCTGCCCACCGCCGAGGTGGGGTTCCTCGGGATGCAGCGCAACGAAGAGACGCTCGAGGCGGTCACGTACGCCAACCGGCTGCCCGACGACCTCACGGGTCGCCAGTGCTTCCTCCTCGACCCGATGCTCGCGACCGGCGGCACGCTAGTCGCCGCGATCGACTTCCTCTTCGACCGTGGGGCCCGTGACGTCACGGCCGTCTGCCTGCTCGCCGCGCCCGAGGGCCTCGAGGTCCTCGAGAAGTCGATCGGCGACCGCGTCGACGTCAAGGTCGTCGTCGCCGCCGTGGACGAGCGCCTCAACGAGAAGGCGTACATCGTCCCGGGCCTCGGCGACGCAGGCGACCGCCTCTACGGCGTCATCGACTGACCTGACGGAGAAGCGCGGCCGGCACGGTCTCGCGGCCCGGTCGAGCATTGGAGCCACGACGGTCGGTCAACTGCCCGAGCGGGCGATCACACCGTCGGACGTGAAGGGCATCCCGGTCAGCGGGTCCGTACTGCTGACCATGTAGGTAAAGCTCCCAGAGTCGACGGCCCCCACGCTCGTGAGCACGTCGATCGGCAGACGCACCTGCTCCCCTGCGCCGAGCTCAGCCACCGTGCACGTGACCTCCTCGCCGGACGGCCTGCACCGCGGGCCGACGGACACCAGGACCAACTTCCTGTCCGGGATCGTCAGCTCGACGGTCATGTCTACGAGGTCGAGCGGGCTGCCGTTGTTCGCCGAGACGGTGAAGGCGATGATGGGCCCGTAGGCATACAGCTGCACCGGCTCGAGCACGACCGCCGGGACAGCAGGAGCGTCGTCCTGGTCGAGCGGCCCCGCTGCCGACGCATCCGCAGAGGAGTGCACGACGAGGGTGTCGAGCGCACCCTTCCCGCTGGCAGGGACCGTGAGGCTCAGCGCGAACGGACCGGTCGCGCCAGCGGCAGTCGGGAGGAGCCCGGCCGACCGGTAGGTCACCACGCTGGTCCCCCCGGTCGTCGGCAGGGCCGCGCCGTTCGCGAGCACCGTGGCAGGGACGCCGCTGCGTCCTGACGCGGTCGCCGCGACCTTGACTGCTCCGTCAGCCGGGAGCAGGTACGTCTTCTCGGCTGACGCAGCGCCGAACGGCGGCGGTCCCGACAGGAGCGCGACCGTCGATGCTGGCTGGTCAGGAACGTCGTACACGATCGTCAGCGACCACCGCAGGTCGACCGGCAGCACGGTCCCCGGCTCCGGCACCACGGTCCACCGGCCGCTCGCGGGGTGCGCCGAGACGAACGACGTGACGTCGCTCGCCGCCCAGTACCCCTGAGCACGTGCGCCCGGTGCGTCGAGCACGACCGGGGTCCCCACCAGCGGCTCCGTGGCGAGCCCGCCAGCGTCGGTGCGGAGCTCCACGTGGGAGAGTCCGTCGGCAGAGGTGCCCTGCGCGTCGGAACCGCTCCACACGACCTCCGCGTGGCGGACGATCGCGTCATCCGGGACGCGCACCATGATCGCCTCGCTCGCAGCACCAGAGATCTGAGCCGTCTGGAGCGAGCCTGCGAGGAGCGCGGTCGCGGACAGCCCTCGTGCGGCGACGGTCAGGTGACTCGCCGTGCCGGACGTGCTGGACGTGCCGGACGTGCCCGCCGCCGTCCCATGGCCGACGACCGGGACAAGCTCACCGTCGAAGGACGAGTCCGGGGCGACCTGCACCGGCAGGACGAGCGTCGTGGACGCGTCCCCGGCAAGGTCCGCCAAGCTGCTGCACGACGCGACAGCACGGTCAGAGGCGGAACGGACCGTGCACGACCAGTCCGCGCTAGACCCGGCTGCGAGCGACAGCGAACCGTCAGGGGCCCCCCACGTCACACCGCTGTCCACAGGCAGCGGGAGGTCGACGCTCACGTCTTCCGCCGTCTCCTGACCGAGGTTCGACACGTTCACCGCGAGGTGTCCTGGCCGTCCTGCGACGAGCTCCGCGACAGGGACGACTTCCGCGTCGAGGCGCGCAGGTGCCTGGGCGATCAGTGAGGACATCGTGATCGCGGCACCGTGGCGCACCCCGCCGACGTAGAGCTGACCGGTGATGGTCACGGACGTCGCCGTGCTCTCCGCGTAGAAGTCGAGCGTCAGGTCGGCCGACGCGCCGCTCGCGATCTCGGCGATCTCGCACCGGACGGTCGTCAGGCCAGACGTCTCCGGGGTCCCGGCGAGGCAGACCCAGCCCTCGCTCTCGAGCGCAGGCAGGCGTGGACCGAAGACACCAGAGGTCGCCGAGTCGTCGGCGACGAACGCGAGACCGGCCGGGACGGACAGCTCGAGAGCCACGTCGGTGACGACGTCCTGGCCCGAGTTGGTCAGCGCGAGCGTGAGCGTGTTGTTCTGGCGTGCAAAGAACGTGGTCCCGGACCCGAGCGTGAGCCCCATGTCGAACGACACCGGGGTGGGTGTCGGGTCAGGGTCGACCGGTGCCGGGGTGATCGGGTCGGGGTCAGCTGGGTCTGGGTCTACCGGGTCTGGGGCGACCGGGTCCGGATCGACCGGGTCCGGGGCGAGGGGCGAGGCGTCTTCCGGGGTGGTCCCGGTCGGCGTGCCTGACGGAGTCGTCGCGCGCGGGACTGTCGGGGTCCCGCTGTCCACGGCGTCGGAGCTGTCTGACGGGCTGGTGTCGTCTGCGGTGTCGTCGGGCGCGAGCGGGACGGCCGCGGGATCCGACGGGTCGTCCGGCGGCGAGAGCGCGTCTGCGTCGGCCGGGTCGTCGCTGCTGGCGTCGCCGTCCTGCGTCTCGGTGGTGGCGCCGCTCGCGACAGGGCCTGACGGCGGGGCGTCGTCCCCGCCGAACACCCCGAGGAGAGCCGCCGCCGCGAGGCCCGCGGCCACGACGACGACCGCTGCGATCCCGACCACGAGCGCGGGAACCGCTGCCGCCGCAGCGGCGAGCCCTCCCGCGGCAGCTCCGCCTGCGCTCCCGGCAGCGGCTCCGCCTGCACCGGCGGACGCACCGCCCGCGGACCCTCCGGACGCACCAGCAGCCGACCCACCAGGTGCCGCGGCACCTGAGGCAGCAGCACCCGAGGTCGCGGCGCCGGACAGTCCGGTGGCAGCGAGGCCGGTGGCGGTCGCGGTCCCTGCCACGGCACCCCACGTGGGCAGCGCGGTCCCGACGAGGCCTGCACCAGCGAGGCCGAGGACCAACGGAGCGATGACCGTACGCATCCCGTGCGAGACGTCGCCGAGCTCGAGGACGAGCGCGCGGCACTCGCCGCAGTCGTCGAGGTGACGCTCCACGACCGCTGTCTCGCGCTTGGCGAGCCCGCCCCGGACGTACGACCCGAGGAGGCCGTTGGCCTTCTGGCACTCGTCTGCGGGTGTGCTCGACAGGTGCTGCTGGAGGTATGCCTCGCGCAGCCCCTCACGCGCCCTGTACGCGAGAGCCGCTGCACCGTTGGCGGTCAGTCCGAGGATGGGCGCGATGGCTGCCGGGGCGAGCCCTTCGACCTCGGAGTACCAGAGGACGGACTGCCACCGCTCGGGGAGGGAGCGGAACGCTTCGGCGACCGTCGTGCGCTCGAATCCCTGGAGGGCGGGCTCTTCGGTCGAGGCCAGCGGGCCGAAGGCCGACTCGAAGGCCTCCGTGTCGTCCGTCGGCTGGGTCCGGCGGGCTCCGTTGATCATCTCGAACGCGCGCCGACGCACCACGGTGAACAGGTAGGCACGGAAGGCGATGTCTGGGCCGCCGCCGCCGCTGACGATGACGAGGACCTTGGTGAACGCGTCCGCCACGGCGTCGTCGACCTCGCTCGGTGAGCGCAGGTACTGCCCAGCGACCCGGCACGCCGCTGCCGCGTGCCGCTGGTAGAGCGCCCCGAAGGCCTCGTTGTCACCGAGACGAACAGCCGTGATGAGCTCGGCATCCGAGGAGCCTGCGCCCCATGCTGCCCCGTGCTCGTCCGTCACCTTGCCCGCTCTCGACGCTCGCTCCACGACCCGATCAGGTCCTTTGTGCCAGCGCCCCGCACACGCCCTGTCGAATTCGGCAGGACGTACGGTTGGTGCCGTTATCACTCAGGATAAGGGGCGATGGGCGAAAGTAAGAAAGTCCTCACGCAAAAACGCGTCATGATCGACCTCACGAGAACTCTCACAGAGTGTGGAGATCCTCGTTCAGGGCGCTGTGCCGCCCACTGGCGCGCTGCGCGAGCAGTGGCGTGAGGCGAGCCTCCAGACTGCCTGGCTCCACGAGGACGACTGGTACCACCCCGCGGTCGACGCGGTCGTCGAGGCCCTCGCTGACGGGACCCCGACGCTCCGTGCGTGCGAGCGGCTCGGTCTCGCACGTGCCTCCAGCGGGTGCGGGATCGGCGAGACCATCGACGACCTCATGTGCCTGCTCGGCTCAGCATCAGCCTCGGACGTCGGTGCTGCGCTGCGCGCGCTCTGCAGCGGGTGGGCGGACGGACAGGTTCCGCCACCCAGCGTCGACGGCTGCACGGATCCCGAGACGGGGTTGCGTACGGCCGACTATCTCGTAGCTCGCGTCGCGGAGCTGTATGGCTCGACAGGTGATCTCCCGGCCGACCCTGGCACGTCCCACGCGCTCATCGTCGTCGACGTCAGCCTGGACCGCGTCTCACCGTGGGAACGGATGGCTCGCTCGGCAAGCATGGGACGCACGCTCGTCGACGCGTTCGGTCCGAGCCACCCGATGGCTCCTCTCGGCGGTGGCGTCTTCGTGGTCCTCGTCGAGCGCGACGGCACTGTGCTCACGACGCTCGACGAGGTCCGGCTCCTCATCGAGCAGGACTCCGCCGACCTCGGGGTGTCGACGATCGTCCGCCGGCCACCCCGCCTCTGGATCGAGCACCTGCCCTCGACCTCGCGAGCGGCCGTGCACCTGCTCCAGAGGCTCGCCCGCTGACGAGCACGATCAGCAGGTCGCCGCGGATCGGGCGCACCCGGACAGCGAGACCCGCGCCACGGGGCAGTCTCGGCCTGCGTCAGCGCGGGGTGTAGGTGAGGCAGTCCGCGAGCTCGTCCATCGAGGAGCCTGCTCCGATGCGGATCGAGTCCGCATGACACTCGAGCGACTCGTTGTGCGCACATTCTCCGCGCTGGCACGCGCCGACCTGCGCGACGACCTTGTCGAGCCCGCCCTTGACCGACAACGGAATGAAGGTGGCGCACTCTGCTGCGGAGCCGTGCCCACCGACCGTGACGGCGCCAGCATGGCACCCGTCGTGGTTGTATCCGCAGGTGGAGGCGGTGCAGTCGACGACGTGCGGGAGATCGAGGAGCGAGCTCATCATTCCTCCAGGGAATGTGTCACGGGAGGTGCGCGACGGTTCCGTGCCCACCTTTGGGTCGTTCCCACGATAAACCTGCCCAGCATTCTTGTATAGACAGGAAAGGCTCACCACAAAAGACCTGCGAGCACGAAACAACGAGGCCTGCAAAGAGATTTCGACGGACAGGGCGCGGGTATCCGCTGCACGACGTGCGACCAGGCACTACGGTCGAGGCATGGACGCTGATGCCCGCCCTCGGACGGGGTACGACACCACCACGACAACCCCCGACGAGAGGCTGCCGGTCCTTGACGACTGTCACCTGCTGACGAGCGGTCGCACGTCGAACGTGTACCTGCTCAACGACACCCAGGTGGTGCGCCGCCTCCACGATCCGGACGCCTCGTTCGACAACGTCGAGCTCATCCGGTACCTCGACACCGAGGACTTCCCCACCGCCCGGCTCGTCCAGGCGCAAGGCCCTGACCTGGTCTTGGAGCGCCTGCACGGCCCGACGCTCCTCCAGTCGCTCGACGTCCAGGACGTGAGCATCTCCGAGGGCGTGCGCATCTTGCTCGACCTCCACGAGGCGCTGCACGGGATCACGGCGCCTCCGCCGGGAGTGGCTGCCCGCGTCATCGGTCAGGGAGAGTGCATCGTCCACCTCGACCTGCACCCGGCCAACGTCCTCATGACGGACGAGGGTCCGTTCCTCATCGACTGGGAGGCCGCCGGGCTCGGGCCGGCAGGGCTCGACCTGGCCACGACCGCGCTCGTCTTCGCGGAGATCGTCGCCGACGAGGACGAGTATGCCCGGCCGGCTCTGGCGCTCCTGCGGGCGTTCACGACTCTCACCGGACCGGCGTTCTCTGACCACATCGCGGACGCGGCCACGCACCGGGCATCGAGCAGGACGGCAGACCCGGAAGAGGTCGAGCTCATCCCCCGAGCGCAGGCGATCGTCGAGCGGGAGCTCGCGCGGCACTGAGCAGCGCGGTGGCCGTCACGGACGCCACAGGACGACTGCTGCGCGCTCGTCGCCCTGCTCGCCAGAGACCTCCCGCCGCCCCCAGCCACGACGCCGGGACCACGGGCCTCGCCGCACGGCGACGACGTCCCCTGACGCTGCTGCGGTGAAGACTCTGGACCCCGGGTCCACCGCTGCGGTGAGGTGCTCGACCTTGTGCTCGAGGCGTCGTACCTGCGCTTCGAGGTCGAGGATGCGTTTGATCCCGGCCAGGTTGATGCCCTCGTCCTGGCTGAGCGCCTGGACCTCGATGAGCTGCAGCACGTCTCGCCGGGAGTACCGCCGGCCTCTGCCTGCGGTCCGTCCCGGCGAGACGATGCCGAGCCTGTCGTACTGACGGAGCGTCTGCGGGTGCATGCCCGCGAGCTCTGCGGCGCGGGAGATCGGGAAGACAGGCTCGTCGTCGCGAGACCCGCCGGCTGCTCCGGGCTCCAGGTCGTCGAACACGATCTCCACGCGCACGGCTACTCCTTCGCTCGGGCGCTCAGGTCGGCACGGACGTTCTCCCCGCTCGTCGCCTCAGCGAACGCCTCGACCGCAGCACGGGCCTCGTCGGAGAGCCGCTGCGGCACGACGACCTGGATGGTGACGAGAAGGTCGCCGGTCTCTTTGGCCGTCTTGACGCCGTGGCCCTTGACGCGCATGACCCGGCCGGAGGGGGTTCCTTCCGGGACGCGCACCTTGACGACCGTGCCGCTGAGCGTGGGAACCTCGAGCTGGCTGCCGAGCGCCGCCTCCGCGAACGTGACGGGCACGGCGACGCGCAGGTTGTGGCCGTCGATGGTGAAGACCGGGTGCGGTGTGACGGCGACGGTGATGACGAGGTCACCAGCCGGACCGCCTCCGGCGCCAGGGCGTCCCTTGCCCCGCAGCCGGATCTTCTGTCCGTCACGGACTCCGGCGGGGATCCGTGCGGTCACGGACCGCCCGTCGACGCCGAGCGTGACGGTGCATCCCTCGACCGCGTCGCGGAACGGGAGCGTCGTGGTCGCAGCGATGTCCTGTCCGGCCTGCGCGCGCGTGTTGGGGCGGAACCCCGTCTGCCCACCGCGGCCGCCCGCCGAGCTGCCGAACATGCTGCTGAGCACGTCCTCGAAGCCGTCAGGCATGCCGCCCTGGCTCGTGGAACGGGTGCGGCCGCCGGTGCCGGCTCCGCCGAACATGCCGCCGAAGAGGTCTTCGAAGCCGCCGGCGCTCCGACCGCTCGCGCCGCCGGGTCCTGCCGCGAAGCGTGCACCGCCGCCGGCCATCGCACGGATCGCGTCGTACTGCTGGCGCTGTTCCGTGTCGGAGAGCACCGAGTAGGCCTCGCCGATCTCTTTGAACTTGCTCTCGGCTGCGGCGTTCCCGGCGTTCTGGTCCGGGTGGTACTTGCGCGCGAGCTTGCGGTACGCCTTCTTGAGCGCTGCGTCGTCTGCGTCTTTCGAGACGCCCAACGCGGCATAGAAGTCCTTCTCGATCCAGTCTTGACCGGTCATGGCGCCTCCTTCCGTTCGATGTTCTGCACGCTCTGCTTCCTCTGCCTCGGAGAGTACCGACTACGGGCACCGCACCCGCACGCCAGGCCGGTCAGGGCCTGTCGGCGAGCGGGGTGCCCGTGGTCGGTCGTGCTCGGTGCTGCTGTCAGGCCTCGGGGCCGACGACGGCGACGCGCGCCGCGCGGACCACGCGGTCACCGATGCGGTAGCCGACCTCGACCACGTGCTGGACGGTCGTCGACTCTGCCTCGGCGGACGTCTGGTGCATGAGCGCCTCGTGCTTGGCGGGGTCGAACTCTTCCCCCACCTCGCCGTACGTCTCGACGCCGAAGCGTGAGAGCGCACCGGTGAGCTTCTCCGAGATGGCTTCGAACGGCCCGGTGAGGTCGCCTGCCTGACGAGCGCGGTACACGTCGTCGAGCACGGGGAGCAGGCTGACGAGGACGTCCTCGACGCCGCGGGCACGTGCTGCCTCCTGCTCGCGCTTGGCGCGCTTGGAGAAGTTCACGTACTCGGCGTTGAGGCGCTGGAGGTCGTTGAGACGGTCGGCAGACTCGGCCTGGGCCTTGTCGAGCTCGGTCATCTCCACGACGGGCTCCGACGCTTCTGCGACGGGCTCGTCCACGTCGAACGCCTCCTTCGAGGGTTCGAAGTCGAGTCCTTCGAGCGGGTCGCCGCTCTGGTTCTCGTCGTTGGGCGTCGTCACTTGGTGTCTTCCTCGTCGTCCACGATCTCGGCGTCGACGACGTCCTCGTCAGAGGCCGACGGCTTGCCGGCGTCACCCTCGGGTGCGCCCTCGGCTGCTGCTGACTCCTGGGCGTAGAGGGCCTCGCCGATCTTCTGGGCGACCGTGTTGAGGTTCTCCTGCTTGGCCTTGATCTCCGTGATGTCCGTGCCCTCGAGCGCGGTCTTCACCTCGTCGACGGCTGCCTGGACCTCGGTGCGGATCTCCTCGGAGAGCTTCTCCTCGTTGTCCTTGAGGAGCTTCTCGGTCGAGTAGGCGAAGGACTCGGCCTGGTTGCGGGTCTCGGCCTCTTCACGACGCACCTTGTCCTCGGCTGCGTGCTCTTCGGCCTCGCGGACCATGCGGTCGATGTCTTCCTTCGGCAGCGCGGAGCCACCGGTGATCGTCATCGACTGCTCCTTGCCGGTGCCGCGGTCCTTGGCGCCGACGTGGACGATGCCGTTGGCGTCGATGTCGAAGGTGACCTCGACCTGCGGCACGCCGCGCGGCGCGGGTGCGATGCCGGTGAGCTCGAACGTGCCGAGCGCCTTGTTGTCGCGGGCGAACTCGCGCTCGCCCTGGAACACCTGGATGAGCACGGACGGCTGGTTGTCGTCAGCGGTGGAGAAGATCTCGCTGCGCTTGGTGGGGATGGCCGTGTTGCGCTCGATGAGCTTGGTCATCACTCCGCCCTTGGTCTCGATGCCGAGGGACAGCGGCGTGACGTCGATGAGGAGGACGTCCTTGCGCTCTCCACGGATGACACCGGCCTGGAGGGCTGCGCCGACGGCGACGACCTCGTCCGGGTTCACGGACTTGTTGGGCTCCTTGCCGCCGGTGAGCTCCTTGACGGCCTCGGTCACGGCGGGCATGCGGGTGGATCCACCGACGAGCACGATGTGGTCGATGTCGCCAACCGAGATGCCCGCGTCACGGATGACGGAGTGGAACGGTGCCTTCGTCCGGTCGAGGAGGTCCTGCGTCATCTGCTGGAACTGCGCGCGGGTGAGCTTGGAGTCCAGGTGGATGGGGCCGTTCTCGCTCATGGAGAGGTACTGCATCGAGATGTTGGTGCTGGTGGCCGAGGAGAGCTCCTTCTTGGCCTGCTCAGCAGCCTCGCGCAGACGCTGGAGGGCGATCTTGTCCTTCGACAGGTCGACTCCGGAGGAGTTCTTGACCTCCTTGATGAGGTGCTCGACGATCCGGTTGTCCCAGTCGTCGCCGCCGAGGCGGTTGTCACCGGAGGTGGAGCGGACCTGGATGGTCGAGAAGTCGTCCTCGTCCTTGCCCACCTCGAGGAGGGAGACGTCGAACGTTCCGCCACCGAGGTCGAAGACGAGGATGAGCTCGTCTTCCTTGCCCTTGTCGAGGCCGTAGGCGAGCGCGGCGGCGGTGGGCTCGTTGACGATGCGCAGGACGTTGAGGCCGGCGATCTGGCCGGCGTCCTTCGTGGCCTGGCGCTCGGCGTCGTTGAAGTAGGCGGGGACGGTGATGACCGCGTCGGTGACGGGCTCGCCCAGGTACTCCTCGGCGTCGCGCTTGAGCTTGCCGAGCACGCGGGCGCTGATCTCCTGCGCGGTGTAGTTCTTGTCGTCGATCGCGACGGACCAGTCGGTGCCCATGTGGCGCTTGACCGAGCTGATGGTGCGGTCGACGTTGGTCACGGCCTGGCGCTTGGCGATCTCGCCGACGAGCACGTCGCCCGTCTTGGAGAAGGCCACGACGGAGGGCGTAGTGCGGGCGCCTTCGGCGTTCGCGATGACGGTGGGTTCTCCACCTTCGAGGACGGAGACCACGGAGTTGGTGGTACCCAGGTCGATTCCGACTGCACGAGCCATGTGTGGAGCCTTTCAGTGCGAACGGGACCAGGATGCTGCGAGACGTTCGATGCGCGTCCTGGTTGAGTCTCTTGCGCTCAAGTCTGCGCCTTCGTTCTCGCGGGTGCAAGTTCGAGGGACAAACTTGAGTCTGTCAGGCTCAACCTTGGAGGGCGGGGTTGTATTCCAGGGGATGGAGAACGGGGCGTCAGGGCGTCGGGGCGGCGGCACGGAGCGCTCGGGAACGGTGGCGACGGTCGGGGCGCGACAGGTCGCACAGGGGATGCCTGCGAGGCTCCCCGGTCCGGTGCCAGCCAGAAGCGCTGCCCCGGACGCTTTTGGTCCGCGGCCATAGGCCGACGTGTACTTTTTGGCGCGTCCTCGAGCTCTCGTGGTCGTAGACCGCGAACTTCGGCCCGCCAGGCGTACGGATCGCCGCTCAACCGCTGCTCATCGAGGGCTCTGACGGTCCTGCGAAGCGGTCACGCTTCCCCAACTTCATTCTGCGTGGCCGCCGACTGACGAGTCCGCGTGGTTGACGTGAAGGCGCCATCCTCCCTGACGAAGCCTGATGTCGTCGCGGCCCTCGACTGAACTCGAGGAGTGATCGACGGTCGGGGCTAGGAGTACGAGATCTGGACAGGCGATGGCTGCCAGACCGTCCCGGTCCCCTCAGTCGATTCGAGGGGCGGAGCACGCCGGACGGTCAGCACTCTCTGCCCTCGAGCACAGGTCCCGCAGCACCTCTTGCGGGTCGGTGCCGTCCGGGATCGCGCCCGGCACTTCGCCTGCGCCTGCGAGCCACTCGTCTGGTGACCCGCAGTAGCGCAACGACCGACTCTCGGTGTCGGCGAGCACGATGTTGGCAACACCTTGGCGAGCTGAGGCCATCTCAGAGAACGCCGCCTGGCAGATGCTCATGTGCCCAACGGCGGGCTCCGCGCCAGCACCCGGATCGCACGCCCTCAGCGCGGCCACGACCCCGACAACGACGACGAGCACACCGAGACGGGCTGGCCACCGACGCGCACCCTCGATCGCTCGCACCACGACCTGACCTCCTCAAGCGCTGGGACCAGTCACGTATGCAGGGGCGCCCGTACGGAGACCCGCCCCGCCGACCGGCGAAGCATCAGCTCCGAACTGCCTCCACACCCCGTCCAAGATAACGTGCGCAAGAGGCCGTTCTCGAGTTCTGTCCGCGGGGAGTCACCATGAATGCCATGCAGGAGCATCATCACGGCCCCTCGACGGAGCCGGGTCCGAAGCTAGATCCGAGCCGTCCGCGAGACCCGGATCACGACCTCGGGCATGCGGGTGGGATGCACCACGACCACGGCGATCACGTGGGACAGTTCCGGCGGTTGTTCTGGCTGATGCTCGTGCTGGCACTGCCGACGGCCTACTTCAGCGAGATGTTCGCGTCGATCCTCGGCTACTCCCTACCCGAGGTGGGGGCGGTGGCTGTGATCTCCCCGGTACTCGGAACGGTGATCTACGCGTGGGGAGGGCGTCCCTTCCTCGCGGGCGCCGTCTCCGAGCTCAAACAACGCTCCCCCGGGATGATGCTGCTGATCGCGATGGCGATCACGGTGGCCTTCGTCTCGTCCTGGGGCGCCAGCCTGGGAGTTCTCTCCCACGAGCTCGACTTCTGGTGGGAGCTGGCTCTCCTGGTCGTCATCATGCTCCTCGGCCACTGGATCGAGATGCGTTCGCTCGCCCAGACCTCGTCCGCGCTGGACTCTCTCGCGGCGCTGCTCCCGGACACTGCCGAACGCATCGACGGCGACCAGGTCACTCAGGTCAGCCCGGCCGACCTGCAGGTCGGCGACGTGGTCATGGTCCGGCCCGGAGGACGCGTCCCGGCCGACGGGCACGTCGTCGACGGCACGGCGGACGTCGACGAGTCCATGATCACCGGAGAGTCCCGACCCGTGCAGCGCTCCTCCGGCGATCGCGTCGTAGCCGGAACAGTGTCCACCGATTCCGCCCTCCGCATCGAGATCTCGGCAGTCGGGGAGAACACCGCCCTGGCCGGGATCCAGCTGCTCGTCAGCGAAGCCCAGTCGTCGTCCACCCGTGCCCAGCGCCTGGCCGACAAGGCCGCCGGATGGCTGTTCTGGTTCGCGCTCGTCTCGGCCGCCTTGACTGTCGCGGCCTGGCTGGTCTTCGGCAGCCCCGAGAGCGCGCTGATCCGTGCGATCACCGTGCTGGTGATCGCCTGCCCGCACGCCGTCGGCCTGGCGATCCCGCTGGTCGTCTCGATCTCCACCGAACGTGCCGCTGCTGCGGGCATCTTGATCAAGGACCGGATGGCCCTGGAGCAGATGCGGACCGTGAGCACGGTGATCTTCGACAAGACGGGCACCCTGACGAGAGGCACCCCGGGCCTGCGGAAGGTCCTCGCCACCGACGATCACAGCGAGCAGATCGTGCTCGCCTGGTCGGCCGCAGTCGAGCGCGACAGCGAACATCCCTTGGCACGAGCGATCGTCTCAGCAGCAGACGATCGAGGCGTCACCGTTCCCAGCGCGACAGACTTCCAGGCGTCCACAGCGGTCGGGGTCACCGCAACGGTCGAGGGCCACACCGTCAGCGTCGGCGGCCCCAGCATGCTCCGCGCGCACGACCAAGAGCCCCTGGCCGGGAGCCAGGCCTGGTCAGCCCAGGGGTCCATCGTTCTTCACGTCCTGATCGACAATGAGGTCGCGGGAGCGTTCGAGCTCGTCGACGAGGTTCGCCCCGAGTCGCGCGAGGCCGTCGACGCGCTGCAGGCTCGAGGGATCCAGGTCGTGATGATCACCGGCGACGCTGAGCCCGTCGCTCGTTCGGTCGCCGACGAGCTCCACATCGAGCAGGTGTTCGCCGGTGTCAAGCCCGAGAACAAGAGCGGCCACGTCCAAGAGCTCCAGCACGGCGGCCGGCTCGTCGCGATGGTCGGCGACGGTGTCAACGATGCCCCGGCCTTGGCACAGGCCGACGTCGGGATCGCGATCGGAGCGGGAACCGACGTGGCGATCGCCTCCGCCGGAGTGATCCTGGCGAGCGACGACCCGCGGTCCGTGCTCTCCGTGATCGACCTGTCTCAGGCGTCGTACCGGAAGATGAAGCAGAACCTCTGGTGGGCCGCCGGATACAACCTCGTGTCCGTGCCGCTGGCGGCAGGGGTGCTCGCCCCGATCGGGTTCGTCATGCCGATGGCGGTCGGTGCGCTGCTGATGTCGCTGTCGACCGTGGTCGTCGCGCTCAATGCCCAGCTGCTGCGCCGTCTCGACCTTCGCGTGGACGCGCGCTAGGCCAGCAGGCGGGCTTCAGCGCTGACCTGCCGACACCCGACACCGGACACGGAGACGCCAGAACGAGCCGGTTACCGTGACGTCGTCGCGGACGGCACCGGCGGTACCGGCTCGGGCCCGCCAGAGGACGCTGGTCGCGCAGCAGGCACCAGACGACCGCGGACCACGAGGACCACTGTCCCGACGATGAGCGCGACCAGCAGCGCCGTGGCGATCACCACGACCGCGATCGCCACGATCCGGACGTCGGTGTCTGGTCGGGAGTACAGGAACCGCAGCCCGGTGTTGGACATCGCTGCGAGACCGAAAGAGAAGGCCCAGAGCCCAGGCGTGAAGCCCGCAGCGAGGATCCAGCGCCACAGACGCAGCATGAGCACCAGCTGCAGCACCCCGTAGCCGAAGAGCCCGAGCGCGAGGGTGTCGAACCGCCCACCGTTGACCGCCAGGTAGGCATAGCAGGCGACGAAGGCTGGAGCGAGCTGCACGCCGATCACGCCGCGCGCAGCCGGGGGCGTCTCCGGCCCGGTGCGCAACCGGTGCGTGATGAGCGGTTCGAGCGTCAGCCACGAGATCACGCCGGCTCCGAGAAACAGGTACCCGAGCTTCTCGTGCCCTGCCGCACCGAGCCCGATGGCGCTGATGAAGTTGGCTGCGACGAACGGGAGGTAGAGCCCTGGGGTCGTGGCGTCGAGCGGCTGGGTACCGGCCCACAGCGGCGCGCAGCGGACAGCCACGAAGGCGAGCTGCCCAGCGATACCGAGCCACAGGAGCACGGCCGCAACGACGGGGACGTACGGGTGCAGCCCGACAGAGACCAAGACGCCGCCCGCGGGCAGGAGGCTGATGAACGAGAAGGTCGCCGGGTCACGCCACTCCGCTGCGACGCCGTCTCGCGCGGTCAGGAAGCGGTAGACATAGACGGCCACCAGCGCGAACCACACCCCGCACCCGGCGAGCACGCCGACCTCGCCCACCCAGTGCGGGACGAGCCCGATGCTCGCGCCGTACCGCCACGTGCTCCCGAGCCCGAAGACGCCGAGGACCATGCCGAAGAAGCTCGCCGGGACACGCTGGAGGGTGCGCACGAGCTCACCTCCTACAGGTCTGGCGAACGGTCGACGGTTCACACCCGACCATAATGACGACGAGTGCACGAGATGTGGGTCGTTCGTCCGGCGGCAGGTGCCATCCGGCCGGCGGCCTCGTCAATGGTCGGCAGTGGTTGTCAGCGGTCGGCAGCGGTCGTCCCGACAGACGGGACCAATACGACCCGACACCGGGAGAGGATCGAGCCATGGACCCCGCGATCGAGCTGCACATCAGAGACGACCTGGACGACGCTGACCTCGAAGCCCTGCACGCCGCCGCGTTCGGGCACCCGGTCACCTCGACCCCGTGGCGACGACGCCTCGCAGACCACAGCATCACCTGGATCGCCGCGCGCACCGATGGCCGACTCGTGGGGTTCGTCAACGTCATCGGCGACGGCGGCGCCCATGCCGTCCTCCTCGACACGTGCGTCGCGCCAGATATGCGCGGGCGCGGACTGGGGCGAGCGCTCGTCGCGGCCGCGATCGAGGAAGCGCGGCGTGCAGGCTGCCAGTGGGTGCACGCCGACTATGAGCCCCACCTGGTCGGTTTCTACGAGGGCGCGTGCGGCCTGCGACACAGCGAGGCCGGGCTCGTCCGGCTCTGATAGCGGGCAGGGAGCTCGTCCCCGCCCGCCCCGACCGCTTCCATCTAGGCTCACCGTCATGATCGAGACGCCCGCAGACGCCACGCAGGACCTCCGAAGCCACCCGCCCTTCATGGCAGGCGACCGGGAGAGCCTCGAGAGCTGGCTCGAGCTGTACCGGACGACCCTGCCGCTCAAGATCGACGGCCTCACGCCGGAGCAGCTGAGCGCACGGTCCGTCCCGCCGTCGACGTTGTCGCTCCTCGGGATCGTCCGACACCTCACGGGTGTCGAGCAGTACTGGTTCACCGTCGTCGTCGGCGGGAACGAGACCCCGCCCATCTACTGCGAAGACGATGACGACGGCGACTTCGACGACGCCCGTGCAGAGACCGCGAGCGCGGACGTGGCCCGCTACGGTGCCGAGCTGAACACCGCGCGAGAGCGCGCGGGCGAGGTGGTGGACCTCGACGCGGCCCTGCCGGGTCGGCGGCGCGGGAGCGAGGTCAACCTGCGGTGGGTCTATGTCCACATGATCGAGGAGTATGCCCGTCATCTCGGGCATGCTGACCTGCTCCGCGAGGCGGTCGACGGGGTGACGGGCTACTAGTCCCCCCGTGGGGAGATATGCCATTTATCGTACATGTCACACCATGTCGGCAAATGCGATCTACTTCACATACCGTCGGTCGGTGACTGTGCTCACCGAGATTCTGAGGGCAAGAGTGCGGGCAAAACCTGCCCCGCAACCCTCTTTCACCTGCGACACACCCCGCCTCTTCAGCTGCAACACACCCTGGCTCCTGTCTCCTGCCTCCTGCCTCCTGCCTCCTGCCTCCTGCCTGAGCGTCGCCCGCCACAGCGTCACGCCGCTGAGTTCGGTACTTTGTGCCGAGGTCGGCATGTGCGTATGCCGACCTCGACGCGCGGTGCCGAACTGGCGAGTCTCGCCGGGACAGTGCACAGGGCGACTCGCTGGTGCACAGGCCCTCAGGAGCCCTGCCTGTCCACAGGTCAGCGCCCCGGACGCAATGCGCCAGGCGCCTGTCGCACACCATCTGCTCATGCCTCGACGCCCCGGCCCTCTGTCTCCGACGCAGCTCAGCACCGCACCGCTGCCCGCCGTGCATCTCGCGCGGGACTTCACCGCCGCCCACGTCCGATCGTGCGCTCGGGACGGGACCTGGATCCGCGTCCGCCCCGGCGCCTACCTGTCCACGACTGAACATCCCGCCAGCACCCGCGACCGTGACGTCGCCCTGTCGCGCATGATCGCTCTCGCCCGCCAGTCGACGGTGCCGCTGACGTTCAGCCACATCTCCGCCGCGCTCCTGTGGGGTCTGCCGATGGTCCCTGGGCACGAGCACACTCACGTCGTCCAGGGGTCGCGGCCCGGCACACGAGGCGACCGCGGCGTCGTCCGCCACCGGACCACCCTGCACGACGAGCACCGGACCCGGCACAACGGACTCATCGTCACGACGCTCGAACGCACTGTCGTCGACTGCCTCCGGATGCTGCCCCCGCTGAGCGGGCTCATCATCGCGGACGCCGCGCTGCACGTCGGCGCCGACCGCACGGTGTGCTCGCAGATGCTCGAACAGCTCGCGGGCTCGAGGGGGATCATCAAGGCCCGCGAGGTCCTCGCGCTCGCAGACGAGGGTGCCGAGTCACCAGGCGAGACGACCGTGCGCTTCGCGGCGCTCCGGATGGGGCTGCCCGTCCCCGAGACGCAGATCAAGGTCGTCACCAGCTCGTCGACGTACTGGGCAGACCTCGGGTGGCGCGGGTGGCGACTGCTCGTCGAGTACGACGGTCGGCAGAAATACGCAGACGCGGCGACGGACGTCCTCCTCCACGAGCGCCGACGCCAAGAGTCCGTCGAGGATGCAGGCTGGCACGTGGTGCGTGTCATGAAGGAGGACCTCCGGACACCAGGCCTCCTGCGTCGCCGGCTCCTGCGCCACGTCCCGACGACCGCGCACGCCCACCTCTCTCGACGCCCGGTCCTCAACAGCCGCTGACGTCGCCAGGACCCGGCGACCGATGACCCCGGGACGTCCCTCGATCCGAACCGGTCATCACGTTCGACACTCCCGACAGGCACCAGCGCTCCCGGACGAAGTCGGCACGCCCGGCTGAGGTCCGCACGCGCGGCTGAGGTCCGCACGCTCAGCCGAGGTCCGCACGCTCAGCCGAAGTCGGCACGCTCAGCCGAAGTCGGCACGCTCGCCCGAGGTCGGCACATGAGACGGCCGACATCGGCTGAGAGTGCCGAACTCACGGGCCACGCCTGAGGCACGCGGCTGTCGCACCAGCCCTTTGGGATTCAGCAGTGAGTCAGCCGCTGACGCAGACCTCGCCCCTGCGTCTCAGGCTCGGGTCGTGATCCGCCAGCTGTGCTCCGGCTCGAACCCGAGGAGACGACGCGCCTTGTCGATGCCCAGCAGCGTGCTGTGCTCACCGACGTCGCCACGGAACTCGACGTCAGGGAACTCTGCTGCGAGCAGCTCGGCGTTCGACCGGCTCATGACCGTGTCAGCGTTGGCGATGATGAAGACCTCGACACCCGTGAGCTCGACCTCCAGCGCGCGGCGGACCGCCTGCGCGCCGTCGCGCGCGTCGATGTAGCCCCACAGGTTCCACCGGCGCTTCGCCGAGTCCGTGTCGTATGACGCGAACGCACGGTAGTCGCCCGGCTCCATGACGTTCGAGAAGCGCAGCCCGATGAGGGTCCGCGACGGGTCCCACCGGCTGAACTGCCGAGCCATCTCCTCCTCGAGCGTCTTCGCGAGGGAGTACGACGACTCAGGGCGCGGGTGGTACTCCTCGTCGACAGGGACGTAGGGCGGCGGCGTGTCGAACGGCAGGCCGAGGACCGTCTCGCTCGACGCCCACACGACGCGGCGGATGCTCGCCACCCGCGCTGCCTCGAACACGTTGTACGTGCTCGTGATGTTGTTCGCGAACGTCACGGCGTTGGGCGCGAGCCCCGGCGCCGGGATCGCACCGAGGTGCACGACCGCGTCGACAGGGCCGCTCGTGCGGTCGTCGATCGCCAAGAGCGCACCGAGGACCTGACCGTAGTCGGTGAGATCTACACATGTGAAGAGCTCGACGAGCTCGGTCGGCGCGACACGGTCGAGGTTCACCACGTCGTACCCGTGCTCGACGAGGTCCCGCACGACGGCTCGTCCTAGCTTTCCGCTGCCACCAGTCACTGCAACTCGAGTCACGACCATCTCCTCCGCACCAGACCCAGCAGACCGAGAGAGGCCTGCAGCCCCACCATCGCACCGACGGGCTGACCTTGCCCGTCCCCACGCTCCCGATGCTGCCGCTGCCCCGCCACGTCTCGCGGCGCCCCCCATGCCCACCACTGAGGTCGACAGCTTGAGTCCACTTCGGCACCCTGTGCTGCCGAACTGAACTCAAACTGACGACCTCAGCGATCACGGTGGCGGCGGCTGGGCCGGGGCCGGGGCCGTGTGGCGGCTGAGCCGGGGCCAGGGCCGGGCGGCGGCCGGGTCAGGGCATAGCGGCTGGGTCGGGGCCCTGCTGCCGGGTCAGTCCTCGTCGGTGACGACGCGGAGGGTGACCGGGACGTTGCCGCGGGTGGCGCGGGAGTACGGGCAGACCTGGTCGGCGGCCTCGAGGAGCGCCTGGACGGTGGCCGTGTCGAGGCCTGGGACCTGGGCCTCGATGGTGACCTGGAAGTCGAAGCCCGCAGCCACGCCGCCGACGACGTCGACGCTCAGGCTCACGGCCGAGTCGGTCATGTCGACCTTCTGCTGGCGTGCGATCGCTTTCATGGCATTGTGGAAGCACGCAGCCCAGCCGGACGCGAAGAGCTGCTCAGGGTTGGTGCCTGGGCCACCGTCGCCGCCCATCTCGGACGGGACCGAGAGGTCGAGCTGGAGACGGTCGTCGCTCGTGACGACCTTGCCGCTGCGGCCGCCCCACGACGTAGCCTGCGCTGTGTAGATGGTGCTGCTCATGGTGTCTTCTCTCCTCGTACGGACGGGCTGCCACACTTGCTTCGTATTTGAAACATATTCGCGTCTGTCACAACCTGGAGGTGCCAATGCCTATTCCCGGCTCGTCGTTCGAGCGTCGGCCTGCCCCTCAGCGCGTCGCATCCCCCGAGGAGATGCGCGCGTGGGTAGCCCTCCTCGAGACCACGGCGATCGTCCAGCACGCCGCCGATCGCCGCCTGCGCGACGAGATCGGCCTGCCCACGACCCAGTTCGAGATCCTCGCCCGCATCGTCGAAGGCCCTGACGACGGGCTGCGGATGACGGAGATCGCCGACCGCCTGGTCATCTCGCCCAGCGGGCTGACCTATCAGGTGACGCAGCTCGTCGAGCGCGGGCTCGCCGAGCGCGGCGCGCAGGCGACCGACGAGCGGGTCGTGCTCGTCCGCATCACCGACGCTGGTCGCGCGCTCGTCGCGCAAGGCATCCCGGAATACGTGGACGTCGTCACGACGATGCTCCTCGACCACCTCACGGCCGACGACCTCACGACGCTCACCGACATCCTCGAGGGCGTCCGCGCGCAGCTCCGCAGCGCGCCGCGACGACCTCGCCGAGGCGGAACGCCTCCCGACGCGCGCCAGCGGTGACAGCACGACGCGCCGTCACAGCGTCATGCTGTCACGCCGTCACGCCATCACCGCGTCACCGCGTCACGGCATCACGGCATCACGGCGTCACGGCGTCAGATCACGACCGACACACCTTCGTGACCGGACAAGACACCACATACCAGACTCTGCGAGGAACGTCACCCCCTCTCGGGACCGATCGACCTATCCCCCACCCGTGAACGGCTGACAGAATCGCGCGGATGTCACTATCGATCCTGGCCGCGATGGCCGCTGCAGCCGGGTACGGCGGAGGGTCCGTCGTGCAAGCGATGGCTTCCTCGAAGTCCGCCGGTCTCAAGGTGCTGCGCGAGCCCGCCTACGCGGTCGGGACGTCCATCACTCTCGTCGCGTGGGCCTTCTCGCTCGTCGCGCTGCGGTACCTGCCGCTCCTCACGGTCCAGACGATCCTCTCCTCGTCGCTGGTCGTCACCGTCCTGCTCGACCGGGTCGTCTTCGGGACCCGCCTGCGCACGATCGACAAGTGGGCGGCGCTCGCCGTCACCGGCGCGCTCGCCATCCTCGCCCTGAGCACCGGCGTCCAGTCCGACGTCGCGACCCCCACGTGGTTCGGGTTCGCGATGCTCGCTCTCCTCCTCGGCCTGCTCGCCGCGACGGTCCTCACGTACCGCCGCGCGAGCGCGACCGTGCAGGCGCTCCTCAGCGGTCTCGCGTCGGCGGGGCTCGCGATGTGCGCCCGCGCTGCGCACGGCGGGACGTGGCTCGACTTCTTCCTCACCCCGACCGCGTGGCTCACGGTGGGCTTCGCGATCCTCAGCAGCGTGACGTTCTCCCGGGCGGTCGAGAACGGGACGGTCGGCCCTGCACGAGCGCTCGTCAACGTCACGCAGGTGCTGCTCCCCGGCCTCGTCGGCGTGTGGGTGCTGCACGACGGCGTCCGCAGCGGCTGGGAGATCGCGTGCATCGCCGCCGTCGCCGTCTCGCTCGCGGCGTCGTTCGTGCTCTCCACGCGCCCGCCCGCCGCAGCCCGCACGACGAGCGAGAGCACCGCCCCCGCGACCGTACAGACCAGCGCCTAGTCTCAGCCCGACCCCCGCTCGACCAGCACCCGACCTGCGCCTCGACCCGATCGGGACAACCGCCCGATCGAGACGACCGCCTGATCACGACGACCGCCCGATCAGGGCGCAGCCGGGTCACAGCCCAGCCAGGTCAGCCGCGCGCGACCGTCGGGATGGTGTCCTCGATGTCGCTGTGATCGTCGGCGCCGTGCTCACCGGTGCCGCCGTCCGCGCCGGTCGCGTCCGCGCTCTGCTCGTCTGCGCTGCGCGCGAGAGCCACGACGTCCACGACGACGACCGTGATGTTGTCCCGCGCCTCTTCCGCGAGCGCCGCGTCGACGAGAGCGCCGGCCGCGGCCTGCGGGTCGTCGTGCGCCGCGAGGATGTCGTGGATGTGCTCGTCGGAGATCTCGCCGGTCAGTCCGTCGGAGCAGGCGAGGAACCGGTCTCCGGGGCGCGCGGGGACGGACCAGACGTCGGGCTCGGAGTCGGCTGTCGGGCTGATGGCGCGGGTGATGACGTTGCGGGACGGATGGGTGCGGGCGTCTTCAGGTGTGAGCGACCCGGCGTCGACGAGCTCTTGGACGGTCGAGTGGTCTTTGCTCAGCTGTTCGAGGTGGCCGTCGCTGAGCCGGTAGGTGCGCGAGTCGCCGATGTTCACGACGACGAGCGCGGGCTCGTCGCCCACGGTGCTCATCGCGACGCCCGTGAGCGTCGACCCGCCGGACATGCTGGTGGGCTCGAAGAACTCGACGACGGCGCGTCGTGCGCCGAGGACGGCGGAGCGGACGTCCTCTTCTGTGACCGCCGTCTGCTTGACGTAGGGCGAGAAGGCGTCGAGGACGATCGAGGAGGCGATGTCGCCGGCGTCGTGCCCGCCCATGCCGTCTGCGACGAGGAAGAACGGCGGCGTCGCGAGCAGCGAGTCTTCGTTGACCCTGCGCACGGCGCCGCGGTCGGTCGCAGCGCCCCACCGGGCGATGAACGGTGAGCGTCCGGCGGGGATGCCTGCGCCGGCGCCGCGCGTCATCGTCGTCCTCGCAGGAGGGTCTGCCCTGCGTCGTCGAGCTCATCCTGGGGGGTCGTGACCCGGGCAACCGTAAACCAGTGCTCTCCGACCGTGACGACGGAGCCGTAGAGCGCGAGGACGGGGCTGCCCGCGTCGAGCGTGGTCGTGTCTCCGTGGGGGTCGATGATGGTGGAGCCGTTGGTGGACCAGAGGTCGGTGACCCGCACGCCGTCGTCCTCGACGACGAGCTCGAGGTGGGTCTTGGAGACGGTGCGGGTCCCGTCGGTCATCGCGAGGAGCGTGCCTTCGGCGCCGTCGGCGAGGCGCGGCTTGCGACCGACGAGCGCTCGGCCCTTGACGTCCGCGACGGTCCCGCAGTCGAACGTGAGGTGTGCGACGACGAGCGGGTCGAACCTCTCGCCGCGCGTCGTGATGTCGACGGTCACGTCGGTCTGGTCGAGCGCGTCCAGGTCGTCCAGGTCGTCGGGGTCGTCCGACGCGTCGGGCGCCGGCGGCGGCACCGGCGCAGGCGTCAGCGGCGCGGGAGCGGCGCCGTCCGGGTGGAGCGGTGCGCCGTCCATCGTGACAAGGGTCGGGACGGGGGCCAGACGGTCCGGTGCGTGGCCGGCTGCGGTTGCTGTCGGCGCTGTCGACGGGGCCCTCTTCGCGAGCCAGGGCTGGACGTGGTCGGTGGCAGGGTCACGACCAGCGACGACGTCGAGCAGCGCGACGTCCGTCGCCGAGTCGTACCAGGTGCGCCGGTCGCCAGGACGGTCCCGCAGGACCTGGACGGCAGCGAGGACCCAGCCGACGAGGAGGACCGACCCCAGCCCGGCGAGGACGAACCGCAGCCAGGTCCCACCGGTCCCGGGGGCGCCGGCTGTCCGGGCGTCGACGAGCCGCAGGCCCATCGCGGCCTTGCCCGGCGAGCGGCCGGTCCTGGCGAAGGAGACACCGACAGCGACGAGGCCGACGAGCGTGAGGGCCCCGAGGACACCACCGACGACGACGAGCGGGGCCGTCTCCTGCACGAGCCCGACGGCTGTGCAGGCGCCGGCCGCTCCGGCCGGCACGGAGAGGACGACCGTGTCGAGCGCCGCGGCCCCGGCGCGCCGTCCTGGCGCGGCCGGTACGCACCCGCCGAGCGCCGAGAGAGACGGCACAGGCGAGACGCGCCGCGGAGGCGGTGGCGCGAACGACATGACGGCGGCTCCTTCGACGACCAGGTGAGGGAACTCTACCTAGTGCGCGGCGCCAGCGGCTCTCCCGCGCCGAGCGCGCGTCCGATCGATGCGAGCGCGTGAGCGAACGCGACCTCGGTGCCAGGCTCCGGTCCCCCTGCTGGTAGGACGCCGACGACCCCGTCGATCGCGAGCAGCTGCTCGGACAGGTCGATCGCTGCGGCGACCCCCGCCTGGTACGCGTCGGGCGCCGCGAGGATGCCCTCGACGTACCCGGGAGGCAGGACTGCTGCGGCGAAGGACTCGAGCAGCTCGGCCCCGGCGCGGTCGATGACCACCGGGACGCCCGGGACGAAGCCGATCGTCACCCCCGCCTCTCGCGAGCGGTCGATGAACCGGCGCACGTCGTCGACGTCCCCGCAGTACTGCAGGAAGCACAGCTCGCCGCCGGCGGCGACCTTCTGTGCCAGACGCGCTGGTCGCAGGTCGACGGGCGGCGCCGCAGGCGACTCCGCCACGGAGGTGGCCAGGCCCCAGCGCCGAGCGAGGGCGACGAGCTCGGTGGACTCCATGTCGAAGACCGGGCGCGCGTCCGGGCGTGTCCCGGTGAGCGTGTGGTCGCCGGTCACGCAGTGCACCCCCGCGACGCCCACGTCGGCGAGAGCCGCCACCTCGCCCTCGAGCGCGACGCGGTTCCGGTCCCGGCAGCTGAGCCCCATCCACGCGCGCAGCCCGGCTTCCTGGATGACGTGCGCACGGTAGGCGGGCGGGAGCTGCACCCGGGCGCGGCCCGAGTCGCCGGCGAGCACCGCGTCGACGGTCCCGTGCAGGATCTCGGCGCACTGGCGGATCGAGTCCGCGTCGAGCGCCCGTGCTGGCAGGCCGGAGATGACGACCGGTCGCGCTCGCACGAGCTCCGCGAGCTCCACCGCCGCCGGAGAAGGTGCGTGCAGCACCCCGCCGGCGGCGACCGGGACGTCGCCCGGCCACAGCGCGACCGGGTCGTCGACGAACGTGCAGCGCACCGGGGAGACCTCGCACGCGCCGTCCGCGCCGACGCCACCGCACGGCCCGAACATCATGTCCTTCGGGCACGCGCTGCGCGGGTCCGCCTGGACGAGCGGGAGCCGGGTCATGACTGTGCCTCGCGGCGGCGCCCTGCGGGCCGGTCAGGTCGCTCTCGTAGGCTTCCGTCATGACGAGCACCGGTGCGCAGACGATCTCCCGCTGGCTGGACGAGCTCGGTGCGGCCACGCCCGCACCGGGTGGTGGTGCCGCCGGCGGCATCATGGCGGCGCTCGGGGCCGCGCTGGTTGGGATGGTCTCCGGGTACAGCACCGGTGACGCGGGCGGGTTCGAGCCGTCTGCCGAGCTCGTCGCCCGGATGAGCGACGTCCGGGCGACCGCGCACGCTCTCGTCGCGCAGGCGATCACCGCCGCGGACGACGACGCCCGCGCGTCGACGGGATTCGCTGCCGCGTTCCGGCTCCCGGCGCACAGCTCCGCGGAGGTCCGCGAGCGCGACGCCGCGATCGACGCTGCGACGCTCGCGGCCGCGCACGCGTCTGTCCAGGTCGGAGAGGTGGCGGTCGCGGTGCTCGACCTGCTGGAGGGCCTTGTCGCTGACGGGAACCCGATCGTCCTCGCGGACGTCGGTGTCGGGGCGGCTGCCGTCGGCGGGGCGCTGCGCTCGGCGACCGTCACGACGGAGGTGAACCTCGCTGCGGCCGCCGGAGCGGGTCACGGCGCCTCGCTCAGCGCTGCGGTCGCCTCGCTCGACGCAGCGACGGGGCGGGCAGACGCTCTGGTCGGCGCGGTCCGGGCAGCGATCACGTCGTCGTCCGGCACGTAGTCGATCGCGAGACCGGCCGCCCGTGCGCGGTGGACGATGCGGGCGTGGAGCTCGGCGCTCGCGTCGTCGGCCAGCGAGGTCGTCGCGACGCCCTGCGTGCTCACGAGCTCGCCTCCGATGTACACCTGCTGGAGGTTGCGCAGCCCGCACGCCATGACGTAGGTCGCGAACACGTCCCAGACCGGACCGGTGTCCGGGTGGCGCGGGTCGACGAGGAGGAAGTCGGCGTGCTTGCCGACCTCGAGGCTGCCGACCCGGTCCTCGACCCCGAGGACCTCTGCTGAGCCGAGCGTGTGCATCCGGAGCACCTCGCGCGGCGTCATGATCCCCGCGTCGGAGTGCTTCGCGCGCATCGTGTACATCCCGATCCGCATGTTCTGGAACGGGTCGGAGACGTCCGTGCACGACTGGTCGTCGAGGCCCATGCCGATCCGCATGCCGGCGTCGCGGAAGCGCGCGACGTCCGCGATGCCCGAGCCGAGGCGCCCGTTGGAGGTCGGCTGCCAGACCATCGCGCAGCCTGCAGCGACCGCGCGCTCGATCATCGTGTCGGTCGGGTGCACGAAGTGTCCGAAGAGGAACCGCGCCCCCAGCGCGCCTGCTTCCTCGTACCACTCGAACTTCGACTGCTGGAACTCGATGCCCTCGGCGGTCTCGACGAAGTGCGCCTGGTTAGACACGCCGAGGTTGCGCATCACCTGCGCCTCGAGCTCGGCGGACCGCCGGTGGCTCGACCACTGGACGGCGCCCATGATCGACTCGCCGAGGTGCTGGGCGGCAGGGGTCCGGTCGGCGCTCGCCGCCACCATCTCGGCGAACGTATCGAGGGTCTCGGTCTCGGTGAAGGCCTCGTCGTCCAGGCGGAAGCTGTTGACGACCCGGATGCCGGAGTCGGCGGTGCCGTCGAACTGGCGTGTGACGTGGTCGGTGCCGTGGATGCGGGCCGGGTGGTTGTAGCCCGTCTCGGGCTCGTAGAGCCACGAGACGCGGGAGTGCGTGAAGTTGTAGGCGGAGGTGATGCCGTTGTTCACGAAGTCGAGGCTGCCGTGGAGCGTGTACCAGTACATGTCGTCGGCGCTGGCGTCGAGGAGGGCCTCGCCGTTGGCGCGGACCCACGGGTAGAGGGTCTGCGAGTGGGCGACGCCGCGCAGGCCCGAGGTGTAGATGTGGCTGTGGGCGGAGACGAACCCGGGGGCGACCATCGCGCCGCGGGCGTCGAGCACCTCGCCGTGCATCGTGTGCTCTGCGCCCGAGGTGGGGTCGTCGCACGAGGGCGGGCAGGTGGCCGGGGGCGGCGATCCTGGGCCGATCCCGCTGATGAGGCCGTCGTCGCCGACGGTCATCCAGCCGAGGTACCAGTCGGGGTGCGTGGTGCTGCTCGGTCCGGCCGGGTCTGCCAGGGGCAGGAGGAGAGCGTTGATGACGGTGAGGCGGGTGGGACGTGCCGGGTGGGTGGCAGTCGTCGTGGGGTGAGGCATGACAGCTCCTGGTGCGCCGGTCGCGGCTGAGGTCGCTTCCTGGAGGCACGTAGGGGTACTCACGCGGCCGGCTGCCTCGGACACTACGGTGGCCGGGCTGCCGGACGGTGCCGTCTTACACGCTGTGTGCCCAAGGTTTACGCGCACGAAACGTGGCGCGAAACAAATGCCGCCTAGCGTCAATGTTGATGGCATCAACATCCGCGCCATCCGGGATTCGAGGAGGCTCACCGTGACGACACTCGTCGGACGCACGATGACCACGCCGATGGCACCGGCAACTACCTCAGAGCCACTCACCGACGTCCACCTGACCTTCCGAGAGGCCATGTCTAGCCTCGCGGGCGGCGTCTGCGTCATCACCACCGACGACCGCGGCACCCCCACCGGCCTCACCGTCACCACCGGGTTCAGCGTGAGCCTGGACCCACCCCTCTTCGGGATCTGCGTCGACAACGCCTCCCGCACGCTGCCCGCGCTCCTCGAGCGCGGCGCGTTCGTCGCGAACATCATGGCCGGGAGCGCCGCGCACGTGGCATCGAGCTTCGCGAGCAAGAGCGAAGACAAGTTCTCGCCCACGAGCGGCCCGATCACCCGAGGCACCACGGGCGACGGGCTCCCGTGGCTCCCCGACGACTGCCTGCGCGCCGTCGAGTGCACCATCAGCCAGGTGGTCGCCGCCGGAGACCACACGATCATCATCGGGGCGGTCCACGAGGTCCACGTCCCCGACCAGGACGCGACCCACGGCCTCGGCTACCTCGAGCGCACCTTCCACACCCTCCCCCGCGCGACCGTGCGCTGACCCACCCCGCCCCCAGCCCAGACCGTCTTTCCCGCCCGCGCGCAGACGCGGGAGACCTTCGAGAGGAACCATCATGAGCGGTGCAGCACCCATCGTCCGGAAGCTCACAGACATCCCGGGCTACCTCATCTCCCCCACGGACACCGTGCGTCTCGCCGAGCTCGCCGGCCCCAGCCACGGCACGAGCACCAGCGTCTTCCTCGAGATCTGGGAGCCCGGCGGCGCCCAGCCGCTCAACTCCCACGAGGACTCGGCGGAGATCTTCATCGTCCTCGCCGGGCACGCCGAAGCCCACTCGGACGACGACATGGTCCCGCTCAGCCCCGGAGACGTCCTCATCCTCCAGCCCGGCTCCGAGCACCGGATCATCAACACGTCCGCCACCGAGCGCCTCACCACCATCACCATCATGGCGAACGACGGCGGCTTCGCACAGCTCGTCACGGACGGCACCCCCGTCCCCCTGACCGCCGCCGACCTCGGTGTGCTCGTGCCGTCGCTCGCACCCGTCGCATGACCGCCGCCCCGCAGGCCCGTGCCGTCGGGCGGCTCGCCGCTGCACCGGACACGGTCCTGTGGGGCCGGCTCCCGTGCGCTGACGACCGCCCCGTCGTGACGATCGACGCGGGCGACTCCCTGTGGATCGACACCGTGAGCCACGAGGGCATCCTCGAAGACCAGGGCCGCGACCCCGTGGCGTTCTTCGCCTGCCACGGGATCGCCGCCGCTGACGTGCTGGCCGACGCGGTGCGCGTCGCCGCCGAGGTCGAGCACGACCCCGACGTCGACGGCCCGCACGTGGTCACCGGACCCGTGCGGGTCCGCGGCGCACGGGTCGGCGACATCCTCTCCGTCACCGTCCTCGACCTCGAGATGCGTGCCGGGTACGGCATCGTCTCCAACCGCCACGGGCGCGGCGCCCTGCCCGCGGAGTTCCCGCGCGGCGGGTCGCTCGACCCCGTGTCGATCCTGTGCACGGTCGACCCTGCCGGTTCCTCCGGTCCGGCCGGCGCGCCCGGCGCAAGCGAGCCACGACGCGGGTCCATGCCCGCCGGGCCCGGCGACCACCGCCGCGTGCGGTTCCCCCTGCGACCTTTCCTCGGCACGATGGGCGTCGCCGTCGCCGGCCACGAGCGCGCCCACTCCGTGCCGCCCGGCCCGCACGGCGGCAACATCGACATCTCGCTCCTCGGGGTCGGATCGACCCTTCACATCCCGGTCCAGGTCGACGGCGCCCTCGCGTACGTCGGCGACCCGCACTACGCCCAGGGCGACGGCGAGGTCGCCCTCACCGCCTTCGAGGCACCGCTGCGCGCCCACCTGCGCTTCGACGTCATCCCGCGCGAGGCCTTCGTCGTGCCCCGCACCCTGTGGGCCGAGACGTCCGAGCTGCTCGTGCCGATCGGCCTCGACGCCGACCTCGGCGAAGCGATGCGCGCCGCGACCCGGGCCGCCGTCAACCTCCTCGCCGACGCCGGGATGGACCCGTCGTACGCGTACGCCTACCTGTCTGCCGCCGGAGACTTCGCAGTCTCCCAGGTGGTCGACCGCGTGTGCGGCGTGCACGGCACGATCCGCAAGGCCGACCTCGTCGAGCTGCTGCAGATCTGACCGGGCATACCCTCGGACGATGGAGCCTGTGAGAAGCACCCCGCCCGGCCGTCCGGGCGCACCCGACCGTGCCGCGACGGAGCCCTCGTGACCAGCCCCGTCCTGCCTGCCGTCTTCCTCGCCAAGGTCGTCCAGACCGCGGGCGACCGCGCCGCGAGCTGGGACGCGGTGGCCGATGTGCTCTCCCCGCCGGACGCGGCGCTCGTCGAGCGTCTGCGGTCGGGCGCGCTCACCGAGGTGTGGCGCCAGGGCTCGAGCTGGCTCGGCGACGACGTGCACGTGCTCACGGCGGACCTCATGAGCCTCGACGTGTACTCCCGGGCCGCCTCCCGACGCGACCCGGCCGATGACCTCGCGGACCTGCTCGCCGACCACGAGTCCCTGGTCGCCCGCGACGCAGGCGTCGTCGCACCCGTCCGCGACCTCGCCGCCCTCTGCCGCGAGGAAGCGATCGCCTGGGCGCAGGGAGACCCGGTGCACGCCAAGTCCCTGCGCGTCGCGCAGCACGACCTCGTCTCGAGCAGGCTCGTGCCGGCGCTCCCCGAGCTCGGTGGCCGCCTCGTGCGGGACGCCCGAGCGAACGTCTGGCGCGTGCTCGGGCGGCTGGTCCTCGCGATCCTCTCCGCAGACACGGGCAAGGACTTCCGGCGCGCCGTCCTGGGCGCGGCTGCCGACCGCGCAGGACGCAGGCCGGACAGCACCACCGACTAGACCGCAGGGGCCTCGTACCCGGGCGGGAGCCGAGACGCGAACGGGTTGAGACGTCGGTAAGCGCACACCGGGCACAGGCTGCTGGCGTCGGTCGTCGGGAACCGTGCAGAGCACCGGGAGCACTCCTTCGTCGTGAGCGACGCGACAGGCGCGGACCTCGGCACGTCGACCCGGGAGAGCACCTCGTCCCAGCCCCACGCGCCCGTGACCGTCAGCACGTCCTCCGGGCAGAGGTCCACGCACCGCAGGCAACCGTCGCAGGCGACCGGGTCCTGGAGCAGGCTCGTGACCAGCGGGCCGACGTCCTGGCGGACGTCCTGGCGGGCATCCTCCCCGCCGAAGAACCTCAGGCTCAGGGCGTCCGTCGGGCACGCTCGCACACAGACACCGCACGCGGTGCACCCGTGCGCGCCGAGCCGGACCGCGTCCGCAGCCGCGTCCAGACCGTCGCGACGGTCCGGTGGGACGAGCTCGGCGAGCGCCGCGCTCAGCAGCCGAGGGCCCGACGGGGCCGCGACCGGTGCCGCGAGGTCCGCGTCCGAGGCCGCACCCAGCCCGAAGACGCTGCGGCGGGCGACCGGCAGGTGTACGGCGTCGAGCACCGGGCGTGGTGCCGGGGCGCGTGGGCCGCCGGAGACGTCAGTCGCGTCCGGTGCGCCTGGACCGTGAACGTCCTGGACCTGCAGCCGAGGCACGCCCGCAGCGGCGAGGAGGTGGGCCACCGTCGCGAGGTGCTCGGTGCTGGTCTCCAGCTCGTCGCACCCGTCCGTGCGCACGAGGACCGTCGCCGCGCCGGCGGTGAGCAGCTCGAGCACCGCGGACGCCGAGACGTCGCGGAGGCACGCAGGCAGCCGCACGACCGTGCGAGAGGGATCCCCCTGGGAGGGGTCGTCGTGCTCGACGCACACGATCTCGAGGTCGAGACCAGCAGGCTGGTGCGCGACCCATCGCGCGAGCGCGTCTGCCGGCCCGCTCACCGTCCGGACCGCCTCAGGACCTGAAGGTGCGCTCGGCGTCAGCCAGCGCACCGAGCCCGAGCAGGCCCACCCCGCGGTAGAAGCACGTCGCGGCCTCTGACTCCACGAGCGTGAAGCACTGCGGTCCCCACGCCAGCAGGTGCTCGTCGAGGAACGTCGCGATCCCGGTGACCAGACGCAGCAGCTCGGTGTCGTCCTGGGTGTCGAGCGCGTCGAGACCGCGGACGCAGAGCTCGGCGACGAAGCCCGTCTCGAGCCCGATGTGGTCGTCAGGCTCCTGGTTGAGGCGCGGTGCCGCCAGGCCGAACTCTGCGTAGGCGGCACGCACGAGGAAGGTGTCCTGCTCGAAGATGAGCCGGTCTTTCGAGCGGTGGACGGACTCGTACGGGGCAGCGGGCATGCGCTCGGGCCCGACGAAGAGCCGCGTGAAGTCACGCCTGACGTCGCGGGCGTCCTCGCCCGTGCTCGCAGCCTCGATCAGCTGACGCACCCCGTCCCGGGTCTCCGGGGACGGGAGCGACGGCCACTGCGCCAGGAGGTCCTCGTCGCGCAGCTGGCCGAGCACCTCCTCGAGCGGGGGTGCGAGCAGCACGCGCGAGAGCGTGGTGAAGACCGCAGCCGTCCGGTCGAGGTCGTCTGCGAGACCAGCCCTGTCCTCGAGGAGGTCGCTCACGGTGCAGGTCACGCTCGTCACGGCGTTCACATCCCGATCCGGAACATGGAGTCGTAGAAGAGAGACCGACCGATGAGCTCACCGACCAGCACGAGCGCGAACGACGAGCTCACGAGGATCGCGAGCGGGCGTGCGGTCGAGGCGCTGCTCGCGTACCGGAACAAGAACACGGAGAGGAGGCCCGCCCCGAGGAAGACGAGCACGAGCCGGGCCACGAACCACCCACCGCTGAAGACCGCCGCAGACTGACCGGCGACGTCACCGGCGCCAGACAGCTCGGAGAGGTGCAGGGCGATGATGATGAACTCGATGCCGAGCAAGACGATCGCTGCGACGCCGATCCCCTTGAGCGACGAGGTGAGCACCGTGCGAGACGTCGTGTCGACGACTGTCTGCTCCGCACCCACGACTCCGTCAGCGTCGCGGGACGCGACCCTGATCCGCCACATGACAGCGCCCATGAGCGCCGCACCGACAGCCAGCGCCCCGAGCAGGAACGTGGTGGTGAAGAACTGCGCCGGGGTCGCGAGGGTGTGCCATGCAGGGACCGTGACGAGGGAGTAGTAGATCATCGACATCGAGCCGACGAGCACGAGACCCACCACCGCGGTCACGAGCGCGAGCGCCTGACGCTGGCGGACGCTGCCGAGCTTCTTCCACTGGAGGAACGCGAACACGAAGCCGAGCCCCGCGAAGCCGGTGCCGAGGAGGATCTCCCGGGTGAGCCACGACGAGTCGACGTTCCGCAGCACGTTGAGCGTGTGCATCGGGTCGTTCATGTGGAACATCGAGGCCACGAGCCCGAGGACCATGGCCGGACCGATCGCGTAGAGCGCAGGGTCGGTGACCTTGTCGATCGCGTCGGACCCGAAACGCCGCGCGGCGACGATCTGGATGATGCCGAGGACCACGAAAGCGCCGACGCTCATCTGCGCGAGGGTCGTGAACATGATCATCGGCAGTTCGTGGACGTTCATCTCACAGCTCCTCAGGGTTGATGATCGCGCCCGTTCCCTGACCGGTCGGCTGTGCGTCACGGTGGGGGACGATGACGAGCCGCGGACGGGTGATGGCGGGGTCAGGGAGCGGCTCAACCCCGGCGAGCGTGCCGTGCTCTGCACGCAGCTCGTCGATCGGCCCCCAGCCGAGCGCACGGGACGGGCACGCGGCCACGCAGGCTGGGTCCTCGCCCTCGGCCCGGTAGTCCGCGCACATGTCGCACTTGGTCATGTGCCCGCTGCTCGGGTCGAACTGCGGGGCCGAGTACGGGCAGGCCCACTCGCAGTACCGGCAGCCGACGCACTTGTCCTGGTCGATCGAGACGATCCCGTCCTCACCGACGTGCATCGCTGTGGTGGGGCAGACCTTCACGCAGATCGGGTCCTCGCAGTGGTTGCAGGACATCGAGGTGAAGTAGGAGAAGACGTTGGGCACGACGGTGTCGCCGTCCTGCTGCCACGTGCCGCCGGTGTACTCGGCGACACGTCGCCACGTGACCCCCACGGGCAGGTCGTGCTTGTCCTTGCAGGCTACCGAGCAGGCTTTGCAGCCGTTGCACAGGGTCTGGTCGAAGCTGAATCCGAGCTTGTCCACAATGGTCCTGTCTTACCGTCAGGCTTTTTTCAGCTGGGCGAGTGTCGTGTGCTGGGCGTTGCCCTTCGCGATGGGCGACGCGTGCCAGCTCGTGAGGGTGTTGACCGACCCACCCATGTCGACACCGTCGGTGTCAGGCTTGAACCATGCCCCTTGGGGCACGGAGAGGACGCCGGGCATGATGCGCGCGGTCACGCGTGCGGGAAGACGAAGGCGGCCACGGTCGTTGAAGACCTCGACCAGATCGTCGTTGGCGACGCCGCGGGCCTCGGCGTCGATCGTGTTGATCCACACCACCTGCGGGTGCGCTTCCTTCATCCAGTCGACGTTGCCGTAGGTCGAGTGGGTGCGCTGCTTGAAGTGGTGGCCGATCACCTGCAGCGGGAAGTCCGTGTTGGTGCGTGCTTCCTCTGGGCCTTCCCAGGTGCTCAGCTGCTCCGGGAGCGCGGTGATCCTGTCGCCTTCTGGCAGCTCCCACGTCTGGGAGAGCTCCCACAGCGGCTTGGAGAAGATGTCGATCTTCCCGGACTCCGTCGCGAGCGGGTTGGCGACGGGATCGGCACGGAAGTCGGTCAGACCGATGTAGCTCTCGCCCTCGACCTTCCAGACGCCCAGCTCACGGAGGTCGTCGAACTCGGGCAGGTCGGGGATCGCCTCACGGCTCTCGTCGACGACCTGGCGGACCCAGTCTTCCTGCGTCTTGCCCTCGGTGAACTCCTTCTCGACCCCGAGACGGACAGCGATCTCGCTCATCATCTCGTAGATGGTCTTGCAGTCGTAGAGCGGCTCGATCGCCTTGTCGGCCACGATCGCGTAGCCCATGTTGCCAGCGCTGCCCTGGTGCACCACGTCGAGCTGTTCCGCGTTGGACACGTCCGGCAGGAGGATGTCCGCGTACCGCGCCGAGACGGTCATCTGGTTGTCGATCACGACGATCATCTCGCACAGCGAGTCGTCTTCCAGGAGGGCGACCGTGCGGTTGATGTCACCGTGCTGGTTGGTCAGCGCGTTGCCCGCGTACTGCCAGACCATCTTGATGCCGGTGTCGAGCTTGTCCTTGCCGCGCACACCGTCCCGGAGCGCCGTCATCTCTGCACCGTGCTCGATGGCGTCGGTCCAGGAGAACACGGAGATCGCGGTCTCGACCGGGTTCTCCATGACGAACGGGTTCGCCATCGGCAGGCTGTAGCTGCCCTCGCGCTCGCCGGTCCCGCCGCCCGGGACACCGACGGACCCGGTCATGGCGGCCAGCGTGAAGATCGCACGTGCCTGGTTCTCGCCGTTGGCGTGCCGCTGCGGTCCCCACCCCTGGGTGATGTGCACCGGGCGTGCACGACCGATCTCGCGGCCGAGCTGGACGAGCGTGCTCGCCGGGACGCCGGTGAGAGACGCTGCCCACTCCGGGGTCTTCTCGATCCCGTCGGGGCCGGTGCCGAGGACGTAGCTGCGGTACGAGTTGCCGGCGGGGATCCCCTCAGGCATGTGGTCCTCGTCGAAGCCCTGGCAGTACGTGTCGAGGAACTCTTGGTCCTGGAGGTCCTCGGAGATCATCACGTGCGCGATCGCGGCCACGAGAGCGGCGTCGGTCCCCGGTCGCGGGGCGATCCACTGGTCACCGATGCCGAGCGCGGTCTCGGAGTACCGCGGGTCGATGACGATCGTGCGCACGTTGTGCAGCTTCTTGGTCTGCTGCGTCACGAAGGTCTCGCCGCCGCCGCTCATCCGGGTCTCGAGCGGGTTGTTGCCGAACATCACCTGCAGCTGAGAGTTCTTGGCGTCGTCGAAGCTGTTCGAGCCGATCCAGCCGCCGTAGTGGTACTCGGCTGCGCCGGCGATCTGCGCCGAGGAGTAGTCCCCGTAGTGGTTGAGGTAGCCGCCGACACAGTTCATCAGGCGGGCGACCGGGGTGTCGCTCGGGGGCCAGCTGCGGGTGATCGTGCCACCGAGCGTCCCGGTCCCGTAGTTGAGGTAGATCGACTCGTTGCCGTGGTCCTTGATGAGCCGCGTGATCGTCGTCGCGATCTCGTCGTAGGCCTCGTCCCAGGTGATCTCGTCCCACTGGCCGGCGCCGCGCTTGGTGCCGGCACGACGGCGCATGGGGGTCTTGAGCCGGTCCGGGTTGTAGATGCGGTGGCGGATCGAGCGACCACGGACGCACGCACGGATCTGCTGCGTCCCGATCGAGTCGTCCCCCGTGTCGTCTGCGAGGACGCGGGCGATCTGACCGTCCTTGACGACCATGCGCAACGGGCAGCGGGACCCGCAGTTGACGTTGCAGGAGGACCAGACGATCGCGTCCTCGTCGGCAGGGACGAGGCCGACAGCGTTCTCGCTCCCGATCCCGGGCAGCGCAGCGCTGCTGTAGACGCCTGCACCGACGAGGGCTGCCCCACCTCCGACCGCGGCGCTCCACTTGAGGACGGAGCGTCGAGAGACGCCGCCCGTCACTGTTGGTTCGACGTCCTTGGTCTCCATCAACGCTCCCAGGGTCACGCAACGATCCGAATGACCCTCAGTCCACAGCATGTTTTTGAACTTTTAAGTACCGAAGGTCCTTGGCGGACGACGAGCGGCGTCTCCCCCGCCTCGCGGGGGAGCCACGATCGAGCGGTGTGCACGGATCCGCAGCACGACAGGCGCGGCGAACCCACCGATGTTCATCCGCACCGATGAGAAAGGTGCCGCTTATGCGGGGTTTAGGACGCGGCGATCAGCCGCGCTCGCGATGGATGTGACGACTTTTCAGGTCATTCCTGGCCGCGGTCCGCCCAGCGACCCGCCAGGGCGCTCGTCTGCTCTGCTGCGTCACGCACCGCCGCGGCGAGGTCCTCACCGTCAGCAGCACGCTGAGCCGCAGCGAGCCCGACGAGGTAGGTGCTCAGCGGGGCTGCCGGGCGCGCCACGTCGTGGGCCACGTCCCGCGCCACGTCGAGGATCGTCGCGGTCGGCACGAGCGAGGGATCGACACCGAGCTCAGCAGCCAGGGCAGCGAGCCACTCGTCGAGAGCCTCCGGAGGCAGCGTGCGGCTCGTGGGTGCTGCAGGGGTCTCGGAGCTCGTCATCGTGTGCTCTCTCTCGCCAGGTCGGGGTGTCCTTCGACTATGCCACGCGCACCGGCGGCGCCGTGCGCTGTCCGGTTCCGCCGCGCGCCGTCCGGTAGTGTCGCCGTCACCGCCCCCGACCAGAGGACCGTCGTGATCGTGCAGCCCGTCGGAGCGCCCGCCGGGCGAGGTGCGCACGGTTCCCTTCGACGGCCACCGAGCGGGCCGCTCTTCCCCGTCCGATACACGCCCGCGGACCCGATCGTCGGGATGCTCGTCCTGCTCGGCGTCGGCGCGCTGTCCATCGCCGGCTCCGTCGCCACCGGCGCTCTCGGCTGGCTCCTCGTCGGGATCCCCCTCGTCCTGCTCGTGGTGGTCGTCGCCGCACGCTGGGTGCTCCGGGCCCGCAACCTGCCCCGCCTGCCGGCACCAGCGGTCCGCCGTATCGGTGGCACCGCCTGGACCGCCGTCCTTCCTGAGCCGTCGGAGCGCGTGCTGCAGCTCGCGACGATGCTCGTCAGCGTCGTCCCGTTCGTCTGGGGTGCCGCTCTCGTGGCCGCACAGTCGCCGGGGGCTGCGGTGCTCCTCCTGCTCGTCCCGCTCTCTGCCGCACGGGCCACGCTGCGCATCGCTCGCGGCCGCGCCGTCCCTCTCGTGGCGCTCAGCCCCGACCACCTCATGTATCAGCGCGACGGGCAGCGGTCGGTCCTCCGCTGGGCGGACGTGCTCGACGTCTTCCCCGCGAGCGAGCCAGAGACCGCGACCATCCAGACGAGCAGGGAGGCGATCGAGGTCTCGGGCGCCGGCTCCCGACGCCGGCGCAGGTACCCCGGGCTCGGCTCGAGCAGCATCCTCTTCATCCGGACGCAGGACCTCGCGCTCGACGGCCCCAGCCTCTCGTCGGTGCTCGCGCACTACGTCGCGTCGCCCGCGGAACGGTCCGACCTCGGCACAGCACGGAGCCTGCCGACGATCGACCGGCTCGAGCGCGCCACGCCTGTTCTCCCGGCGAGCAGACCGACGCTCGCTCTCGCCCCGAGGGCGTCCGGGGCCCGCCCCGTCCGGCGACGTCCCGGAGAACCGACCGGAGCACCGGGCCTCGTCCTCGCAGCAGCCGCGGTCGCGCTCGGGCTCGTCCTCGTCGTCTCCGCACAGAACGACGGGGCAGACGGCAACGCATGGCTGGGAGGCTTGCTCGCCGCCGCGGGACTCTCGACCCCCGTCGCACGGCTCCTGCGCCACGGGCGCCGGTCACCGCCCCCACCACGCCTGCGGACCAGCGGCGTGCGGCAGAGCACGATTGTCGAACGCGACCCCGTGCGGTTCTACGCCGGCTTCGTGCCCTATGTCGTGTGCGCGGCGTACACCGCCGTCTGGGCCGTGCTGGCAGGGCCCTCCGACGCAGCGACCGGGTCGACGATCACTCTCGTCGCGCTGGTTCTCGCCGGCCCGCTCGGCGTCCTCGCGACGCGAAGCCTCACCCCCGGGTCCCTGGTGCTCGACGACGTGGGTGTCGTCTACCGGTCGCGAGGGCAGCGCTCCCGCATCCGCTGGGACGAGATCGGGCACGTCTTCGTGGGAGACGACCCGACGTCCGTGCACGTGCTCTCCCGGTCAGGCACATGGTTCCGGCACATCAACACCCCAGGATTATGGTCCAGCGAGGGCGGGGTGACACCGGGCTCCGCCACCGTCGCTACCGACGGGATGTGCCTCGACGGGCCAGGCCTCGCCACGCTCCTGCACGCCTGCGCCGAGTCGGCCGAACGCCGACGCGAGCTCGGCACCGACGCGAGCCTCCGGTTCGTCGACCGGCTCCTGAACGACGAGCAGCGAGCCCGGCGGGTCATCCAGACTCGCGGCGACGGCACCTGAGGTCGGGTCCAGATCCCAGGTGCCGACAGGTCACCGCAGACGCGTCACCCGATGGTGAAGTGGCTCGCCTCCGTGATCGCGGCGGCGCACCGCTCGACCGCGCCTTCGACGAGGATCTTGCCGATGTCGGCTGTCGCCCCCGTCGGGTCGCCGATGACGCCTCCCGGACCGAAGTCGTCAGACGTCCAGCCGAAGCTCACCGGCTTGCCGAAGCCGATGTACTTGTACTCCGCCATGGCGTCGGGCACCTGACGGGTAGCCCTGTCCATGTGGACGAGGTCCGGGCGCAGGTGGAGCACCATGGACGTCTCGCTGTGACCACCGTGGACCCCGAAACCGTTCTCGGTGTCCACGCCGTCCACACCACCCTGGTCCTTGGGGAAGGACGGGTGCGCGAAGAACGTCATGAGGCCGAAGCGGCGGTGCAGCTCGCGGCACGCCACCTGGCCGAGAGCCGAGTTGCCGCCGTGGCCGTTGATGAACATGATCCGCTTCACCGGGGTGTTCGCGAGCGAACGGCCGATGTCGATGAGCGTGTTCATGAGCGTCTCCCACGACAACCAGATGGTTCCCGGCGCCCAGTGGTGCTCGTCAGACTTCGTGTACGCGAGACCTGGCAGGAGGACGACGCTCGCCGACCCCGCCGCCGCGACCGTCGCGACCGCGGCCTCCGCGACGCTCGTCGCGACGAGGTAGTCGGTCGAGACGGGCAGGTGTGCACCGTGCTGCTCGATCGCACCGAGCGGCAAGACCGCCACGGTATCCGTGGGCAGCGCGGCGACCTCTTCGAACGTCAGGTCGATGAAGCTCGGCGCCTTGGGGGGGCTCAGCTCGGCCATCGGGCTAGGAGCTGAGAACGGTTGTGCGGGCAATGAGCACCTCGTTCCTCGTGTCGGCCTGAGGAGGCACGACAGCGTCGCGGTCGAGCTTGCCCTGGTTGAGCAAGCCCTTGGGGTCGGTCGTGGGAACGGTGGCGATCGCTTCGGCGACGTGCCGGTCGACCGCCCACTGGTGCGGGCTGTGGAAGCCGATACCGAGCTCCTCGAGCTTTGGGAACCCGGCGAGCACCTGGGCCTCGGACTCGTAGTCCGCCACGTACATGGCCATCGGAGCCTCGACGCGCAGCTCCATGTGGATCATCGACCCGGGGTACACCGTGCGGACGCTCTCCGGCGAGTCCCAGAGCGGCAGCCCGCCGACCTCCACGTGGAAGCAGTTCCGGCCAGACTTCTGGAGGAAGTACACCGGGTGGTTGTAGGACATCGACGAGAGACGGTCGCACTCCGCATAGTCCTCGAAGACCGCGACGACCTCACCGCTGCCCTCGACGACGAGGTCGGCGGCCTCCTCGACGGTGGACGCCTCGAGGATGATGCGCAGGCTCGTCTTCGTCGCATCGAGCGGGAGCGCCGCCGGGAGCGTCGCCACGAGGCCAGGCTCGTCGAGGGACGCGAGCCGTGGCAGCACGGACAGGCCAGGCAGTGCACGGTGCACCGCGAGCGCCTTGTCGTAGTCCGTGAAAGACGCGTACATCGCGACCCAGTCCCGTGCCGGGCTGCAGCGGAGCGTGATCTCCGTGGCGACGCCCGTGACGCCGTACGTGTGGACGTACGGGATCGTGGCCTCGCCCTCGACGTGAAACGTCTCACCGCTCCCGTCGCAGGGTGCGATCGTCATGGCGGCCACGAAACCGTCGGCCGTCGTGCCGAACTCGATGGTGCCGGCGCCGGCGCTCCCGCCGGCGACGAACCCGCCCACCGTCGAGCCCTTCGTGGACGGGAACATCCACAGGTCCTGACCGCTCGCGCGGACAGCGTCGTCGACAGCGGTGAGCTTGGCACCCGCCTGGGCGACGACATAGCCGTCGCCCACCTCGACGATCGCGTCGAGGCCACGCAGATCGAGGACTGCACCACCCGTGAAAGGCGTCGCCTGCCCGTAGTTCCCGGTCCCCGCGCCTCGCGGGACCACCGGGACGTCGTGCTCGAACGCCAGCTTGAGGAACGCGGGCACCTGCTCGGCCGACGTGGGGCGCACCACGAGGTCCGCGGGGAACCGGCCGGGCGGAAGCTTCTCCTGGAGGATCGGAGACATCCGGGACCAGTCGGACGAGCACTTGAGGATGAGGTCCGGGTCGGTGCTGGCGATCCCTTCGCCGAGCTCGTTCGTGACGAGCTCGGCGAAGGCTGCCGCACTCTCAGGGGTGAGAGTCATGTCAGTCCTGTCTGGTGGAGACGTGTGCGGAAGGGCGACGAGTCAGCCGAAGGTGATCGACGTGTCGAGGAACTCGTTGGTGAAGAGGTCCGAGGGGACGATGTCTTCCTGGAGCTCGGTGCCGCTCTCCTCGAGGATCGGGCCGAAGAGGTCGATGACGCCCTGGATGCGGTCCTCGTCCATGCCGCCGAAGATGCCGGACGTGTCGGTCTGGATGACGCCGAGGTCGAGCATCTCGTCGTGGGAGAAGTCCGCGACGCCCTTGGAGTAGACCCAGCCCGTGTTGTACGTCTCCACGAGCTCGACGATGAGGTCGTTCGTGAAGTCGGGTGCGTCGAGGTAGTCGATCTGGGCCTGCTGGAGGATCGGGACGAGCTTGGTGAGGCAGGGGGCGAGCTCCTCGAGCTCACCCGTGCGGACGGTCAGCGGCTCGGGGTACACGGTGTAGCCGACCTCGGAGACGAGCTGGTAGGTGATCGGCTTGCCCCACGCGGAGATCTCGTTCTCGTAGACGTACGGCTCGGCGGTCGCGAATCCCTGCTGGGCGATCGTCGGGTCGCCGACGAACCGGGACGGGTCGCCGTTGTAGCTCGCGTCGATCTGGTCGGCGGGGACGGTGCCGTTCCCGGAGAGCATGGACCCGAGGTTGCTGCCACCGCCGGAGACGACGATCGAGGCACCCTGCTCGGCGATCTCAGCGATCGTCGTGGCGCCCGGGTAGGACTCCGGGTCCCACATGATGACCTGCGGGCTCATGTTGAGCTGTGCGACGACGGCCGTCACCGGCTGGTCCATCGAGGAGGCGAGCCCGGCGTCCGTGGTGACCGCACCGAGCATGATGTCCGTGTCGACGTACATCTGCGACGAGACCGACTGGTAGCTGATCGCGGCGCCGCCGGGACGGACCTCGATCTCGACGCCCGTGTCCACGCCTTGCGCGACGAGCGAGCCGGAGACGCGCTTCTTGTCGGCGTCGACCGTGTAGTCGGCTCCGACGAGGGAGTACATGCCGGAGTGCTCAGCCTCAGGCTCCCAGTCCTGCTGCATGACGATGGTCGCGGGGCACACGTCGGACAGGTCGAGAGCGGATCCGCTCTCGGCGGTCTCGACGTCGAGCGATGCTGCTGCTACCTCGTCGTCGCCCGACGAGCACGCCGTGAGGGCGAGCAGCGAGGTGAGCGTGAGCACGGAACCAGCGGTGAGGAGGGACTTGGAACGCTTCATGGTGCATCTCCTTGGGGCGGGGAGGGAGAGCTGACGGGGGTGGTTGTTCGTGCGGGGGTGTGGGAGGGAGAACGTCTCGCGGTCGCGAGACGCCGAAGGGGTGGGTTCTCGGGGGTGGCGGGTCCGCGCTGGTCAGCGGCGGACGCCGTACCAGCGGGCCATGACGGCCTTGTCGATCACGGTGAAGAACGCGAAGACGGCGACCCCGAAGAGGCTGGCGATGCCGATGGCGGTGAGCAGGTTCTCCGACTCGACCCGCGCCCGGTAGACGTCGAGCAGGCTCCCGATGCCGGGGGCGCCCTGCCGGAAGAACATGTCGCCGACGATCGCACCGATGACCGCGAGGCCGGCAGAGATCTTGAGCCCGGCGAAGATCGACGGGACGGCTGCGGGCATCTGCAGCTTCCAGAGCCGTTGGGCCCGGGTGGCCTTGTTGAGCGTGAAGAGGTCGTGCGCCGCAGCGTCGGCGGACTGCAGGCCGAACAGCGTGTTCGAGATCATCGGGAAGAGCGCGATGATCACGCAGACGATGACCCGGGACGTGAACCCGAAGCCGAACCACAGACCGATGAGCGGCACGAGGGCGAGGACCGGGATCGTCTGCAGGACGACCGCGTACGGGTAGAGGAACTTCTCGACCCAGCCCGCCTGGCTCATGACGACGGCCTGCGTGATGCCGAGGACGACCGCGATCCCGAGACCGGTGAGCGCCACCTGAGCGGTGAGCGTGAGCGCGTCGAGCATCGGCTGGACCTTGCTCCAGTCGAGCACCGACTCGGTGAAGACCTGGTGCGGCGGCGGCAGGAGGAATCGGCGGCCTTCCGGCAGCACGACGTAGGAGACGAGGTACCAGAAGCCGATCGCCCCGGCCGCTGCGGCGACGAGCGGCCACACCGAGGAGACGATGCGGGCGAGCAGGCTCGGGCGCGTCGAGCCGGCAGGACGACGGAGGAGACGCAGCGCACGGGGACGCAGCGCGCTCGTGCGCTGCACCCAGGACGAGGTGGTGTCAGCAGCGGTGGCGTCAGAGGTCGTGGTCTCTGAGGTGGTGGTCTCTGAGACTGTCGCCTCCGCTGCGGGAGCCTCAGGTGCGCCAGCCTCGGACGTCGTGCCCTCAGGTGCGACGCCCTCGGCCTCTGGGGCCGTCGAGGACGCGTCGCGCAGGGTGGGGGTGGTGGTCGGGGTGCTCATCGGTGGTCTCCTTCCAGGGCTGCTGAGACCGTGCCGGCCAGCTCGGCGAAAGCAGGGTCGAACCGCAGCTCGGGGGGTCGGGGGTAGGAGAACGGGACGCGGACGTCGGCGACGACCGTTCCCGGTCGCCCGCTCATGACGATGACGCGGTTGCTCAGATAGACGGCCTCAGAGACCGAGTGGGTGATGAACAGACCAGCGAACTGCTTGAGCGCGAACAGCCGCTGCAGCTCCGTCTGCATGTTGAGCCGCGTGATCTCGTCGAGCGCACCGAACGGCTCGTCGAAGAGAAAGAGGTCCGGCTCGGCGACGAGCGCCCGGGCGAGAGAGACGCGCATGCGCATGCCGCCGGAGAGCTGACGCGGGTACTGCTTCTCGAACCCGTCCAGCCCGACGAGCGACAACGCCTCCTGGGCTGCCTTGCGCCGGTCGATCTTCGACTTGCTGCGCAGCTCGCCGATGAGCTCGACGTTCTTCTGCGCGGTCCGCCACTGCAGGAGCGTCGGGTCCTGGAAGACATAGCTCGTGGAGTCGGTGTTCACCTCGACGAGGCCGGTCGTCGCCGCGTCGAGACCGGAGGCGAGCCGCAGGAGCGTGGACTTCCCGCACCCGGACGGCCCGACGACGGACACGAAGTCACCGGCGGCGACGGTGAGACTGACGCCGGTCAGTGCGACGGTCCCGGTCGGGAACGTCTTGGACACGTCCTCCATGACGAGGGTGCGAGTCTTCGAGATGTGCTGGATCCGCGCGGGTGCGGGAGCTTCGACGGTTGCCATGGTGGTCACCTCACGGGTTGGAGTGCGGGGAGGGTGCGGATCGGTGCAGCCGAGGCAGGACCGGCGGCATCCTGGCTGGCGGAACCGGACAGGTCGAGGGAACGGTGGGTGCGGGTGTCGGACAGGACGCGGCCCTGGTGGACGACGATGCGAGCGTCGACAGCACCAGCGAGGACGTCGCCGAGGTCGACGTCAGGGACGAGCACGAGATCGGACGCGTCCCCGACCGCCGTGCCCACGGGCGCGAGGCCCATGACGGTCCGGGGACCGCTCGTCACTGCAGCGAGCGCCTCGACCGGGGTGAGGTGTCCGGCGGTCATGAGGAGCGACGTCGTCTCGAAGGGGTCTGCTCGGCCGACGGGGTTGAAGGGGTCACGGAGGTTGTCCGCACCGGCGGCGAGCGGGATGCCGGCGTCGAGGATCGCTCGGACGGCGGTGAGCCCACGGGGCGCGAGGTGCGTCGCGTCCCAGGCCTGGAGGTAGAGGTTGGTGATCGGCAGGGTGACGATGCCGAGGCCGGCGCGGGCGACGACGTCGAGCACCGGCCGCAGACGCTCGGGAGGGAGCGAGCCGAGACGGACGCAGTGGCTCGCGGTGACCCGCTGCTGGAGCCCGCGCGCCATGACCTGGTGAGCGAGGTCGAGGATGTCGAGCTCGTCCGCAGCGACCTGCTCGTCCGTGTGGAGGTCGACCGGCAGCCCGGTGCGCTCCGCGAGGTCGAGCATGCGGGTGGTCTCGCGGTGCGGGTCCGGGGAGATGTGCGGGCAGCCGCCGATGACGTCGAGGCCGAGCCCAATCGCCTCGTCGATCACCGTGTCGGGTGTGTGGAACCCGGCGAGACCGACGATCTGGACGGTGAGCACGCCCTCGAGCGCACGCTGCACCTTCTTCAGCGCGACGAAGCCGCGCAGCGGGTCCCCCGAGAGCGGGAAGTCGACGTGCGTGCGGATGCTCGTGATCCCGTTCGCGACGTACCGCTCGATCGCCCGGGTGGCACGGGCACGGATGTCGGCTTCGTCGATCGTGGTGAGCAGGCGCTGCCACTGCGCGATCGCTGCAGGCAGGTCGTTCTGCTCGGTGCCGGAGAAGTAGTCGATGCGCTCGCCGCTCAACGCCTTGTCGAGGTGCGCGTGCGGCTCCGAAGCAGCAGGCACGACCCGCCACCCACGGGCGTCGACGACGTCACCGCCGGCTGCTGCGGATGCTGCGGCTGCGGCTGCGGCTGCACCTCCCGCAGATCCGTCCGCCGAGCTCGGGCATTCGTCTCGAGATCGGGCGCTCGTCGGCCCGAGGTCGGGACGGATGCCCGAGTTCGACGACCCGGATGCGGACGCGGACGCGGATGCGGATGCGGACGCTCGCTGGAGGGCTTTCCTGTCGGGGCCTGCGTCCGACCGGGCGACGGACGTGATCTGTCCGCCCGCGAGCGTGAGGTTCGCGAGCGTGCCGTCTAGCAGGCGGACACCCCGGACCTCTGAGACGGTTCGGCCTGCCATCGACGGCGAGCCGTCCGGCGCTCCGAGGCCCACGACGGTCCTGCTGCCCTGGCGGGTCATGAGGTCTCCTCCTCGTCGGTGCTCGCTCCCGGCACGACGGCCGACAACGCAGGTGCGGGTGCTGCCGGTGCCGGTGTTGGTGTTGGTGTTGGTGTTGGTGTTGGCGTTGGTGTTGGTGTTGGTGTTGGTGTTGGTGTTGGTGTTGGCGATGGCGCAGGTACCGATGTTGGTGCCGGTGCAGGTGCCGGCAGGAGGAGCGTGACCCCGCCGACGTCGTGCCGGGTGACGGCGTTGCCGAGCATGTCTCGGCCAGGGACGCCGTGGGAGTGGCCGCCGTGAACGAGCGCCGCGGCGCGCGCGACGGCCTCGACGTACGCGGGCGACCGCTCGGAGACGAGGTTGTGGGCGGTGAGGACCCGGCGCAACGACGGGGTGCGAGCGAGGTGTGCGGCGGACCGGGCGAAGGCGGCGAGGTCGGCTCCGTCGTTGTGGAGCCAGAATCCGGCGGCGATGATCGTGTCGCCGGCGAGCAGGATGCCGGTGGCGTCCTCGACGAGGCTGATGGAGTCGGGGCTGTGCCCGGGCGTGTGGACCACGCGCAGGGTCCGCTTGCCGAGGTCGATCGTGTCGCCGTCGGCGAGGGTGAACGTCGGCGCCACGGCGGGGACTGTCCAGCCCGTCGTGTCGGGCATCGGACGCATCTGGCCGAGGCCTGCGAGCGCGTAGAAGCTCTGCGCGTCGAGGGCGGCGTAGGTCTCGTACTGGGCGTGGACGTCGTGCATCGCGGCGGCGTAGGCCGTGAGGAAGGCGGGGTCGGCGGCGCCGTGCTTGGGGGTGCAGCCGTCGGCGAGCGGCTCGACCGCGCTGACGTGGGCGCCGATCCCGATGAGCCCGATCTCGTCGGCGTGCGCGACGAGGTCGGCGTTGCCGCCGCGGTGGTCGACGTGGTCGTGGGAGTTGACCACGACGAGCGGCAGGTCGGTGAGCGAGCGGATGACCTCGGAGATGGAGGAGATGCCGAGGCCGGTGTCGAAGAGCAGCGCGCGGTCGGTCCCGAGCACGAGGAACGTGTTGACGTGGCCGGGCTCGGCGATGAGGACGATGCCGTCACCGATGTCTTCGACGTGGAACCACTCGTCGGCGTCGGCGCAGGACTGCGGCGCCTGGGGAGCGGGCCCGGGACGGGCTGCGGTCGTGGTGGTCATCGCCGTCGCTCTCTTCCGGTAGCTCCTCGGCAGTGCCAGGAGAAATGTTGATAGGACTAACATCGAGAACGTTAGGTAGTCACTGTTTCCTGCACGTAACCACGAGACACCGGATGTGTGACCAGTGGACACAAGCCAGAAAGGCCGCAAGATCTCAACCTTTTCCGCCCCTCCAGCCCCCTCGGAGAACGACTCGAGGCTCGCCGCGCACCAAGCGTCGACGGCGGACCCTGACCTCTTGCTCGGTGGTGTCATCCGCGCCCGGCGTCACCTCCTCGGCAAGACGCTCGTCGAGGTCGCGACCGCTGGAGGGCTCTCGCACTCGTTCCTCAGCCAGCTCGAGCGCGGGCACGCACGCCCGTCGATGCGGTCCCTGTTCCTCATCGCCCAGGCACTCGAGACGACCCAGCAGGCGCTCCTCGCTGCAGCAGCCCCCGACCTGTCGCCGACGAACGGTTCCGGGGACCCGAACATCCGTCTCGACCGTGGCGGCGGGTCCTCGATCCCGGTCCAGACCGGGTCAGCGCGCCTCATCAGCCACGTCGAGGGCGGGGCCGACGTCACCGAGTTCCTCGATCTCCCGACCGAGTTCGAGGACGCGTTCTCCCACACGCGCTACGAGCTCGTCTACGTCGTGTCCGGGCACATAGAGATCGAGCTCACCCCGCCCGGCTCCGACACGCCCGAGATCCATACGCTCGGCCCGCTGGAGAGCATCGGCTATCCCGGGGCGACCGCCCACCGCCATCGTCGCGTCGGCGAGGCCCGCTGCGTCTTCCTCGTCGTCCACTCCGGGCCCGACGTGCTGGAGAGCCCGCCCGTGCCCGCTCCCGCGCCCCCGCACGACCACTGACCGACCACCGAAGAACCACTGAAGAACCACCGACCGAAGGAGCCGCACCATGACGATCGAGAACCCGCTCGACACCCTCGCCGCCTGGGCCGACGAGGCGGAGTCCGCCGGGCTCGCGAGCCCCCGCACCCTCACCTTCGCGACCGTCGGTGCAGACGGTGCACCGCACGCCCGCATCGTCTTGAGCACCGTCATCGACTCCCAGCACGTGCGTTTCCACAGCTCACGACCGACGGCCAAGACCCGCGACATCGCGGAGAACCCGCGGGCGAGCGCCGTGTTCTACTGGCCCGACCTCTCCCGGCAGGTGATCCTCCACGGCACCGCGACCGAGCTCGACGAGGCGACGTCGCGCGTGGCCTACCCGACGCGCCCGCGTCAGCTCCAGCTCGTCGCGTGGGCCTACGACGACGTGCTCACCGAGGTCGGCGTGCTCGGAGCGCAGGCGACGCCCCCTGAGGAGACGACCTCGCGCACGGTGGCCTCCGACGTACCGACGTCCACCGAGCGCATCGCCGCGAGCGTCGCCCACCACGGCGCGCAGGACCCGGCGACGCTCCCCATGCCGGGCTCGTGGACGACGATCGCGTTCGTCCCCGACCGCGTCGACCTGTGGCAGGGCGTCGGCCCCGAGGTCGCCGCCCACAAGGCCCGCTACGACAAGGGCGCGGACGGGACGTGGCAGCGGTCCGAGATCCTGCCCTGACGGACGCCGCACCGAAAGCCACCGGAAACATCGTCCGCATACCGTGCGGGCACACCGCCACTCCCCCTGGACCCACACCCCCTGAGCGAGGACCCGTTGCACGATCCGACACCAGCTCCGACACCAGCTCCGACCGGCACACCCCGTGCCGCGAGCCTGCCCAGCACCGTGCCGCTCCCGGGTCTCCTCGAGGCCGTCGGCCGCTACGAGCATGCGCTCATAACGAACGACGTCCCCGAGCTGGACGTCCTCTTCGCGTCGGGCAGCACCACGATCCGCAGCGACGGCGGGACGACGCTCGTCGGCCACGACCACATCGCGACCTTCCGTGCGCAGCGCCCGCCGGTCCCCCGGCGCACCCTCGTGCGCGTCCACGTCCGGGGGCTCGCGCCTGAGCACGCGGTCGTCGTCGCCGAGTCGGAGCGTGCTGACGGCGGCACCGGGGTCCAGACCCAGGTGTGGTCCCGCACCGAGGGCGCGTGGGCCGTGACGACAGCGCACGTCTCGACCGTCCCGCCTGCTGTCCCCGTGCCTGCGACCGGCATCCCCGGCGACACCGGCACGCACCCCGAGCACCCCGAGCCCCCCACAGACCGCACCGTCTGGCGGGTGACGGCCGAAGACGCCGCCGCCGACGGGACCCCGCTCCCGGCCCCGCCGGCAGGGTCCACGGGGCCGCTCGCCGGAGCCCGGGTCGCGGTCAAGGACCTGTTCGCGGTCGCCGGGCAGCGGGTGGGCGCGGGCAACCCCGCATGGCTCGCCCAGGCTCCGGTCGAGACCGCGAGCGCCGCGGCGGTCGACGCCCTGCTCGCGGCCGGTGCGACGCTCGCGGGCATCGCTCAGACCGACGAGCTCGCGTTCTCGCTCGCGGGGACGAACGTCCACTACGGCACCCCGCCGAACCCGGCGGCGCCAGGTCGGATCACGGGTGGTTCGACGAGCGGTCCCAGCGCTGCGGTGGCTGCGGGCGTCGCAGACGTGGCGCTCGGGACGGACACGGGCGGCTCGGTGCGGGTCCCTGCGTCGTACTGCGGCCTGTTCGGGCTGCGCACCACGCACGGTGCGGTCTCGCGCGACGGGCTCGTGGGCCTGGCCTCGTCGTTCGACACGGTCGGGGTGCTGACCCGGACGCCGGAGCTGCTGACGGCTGCTGCGGGTGCTCTCCTCCCGGCCCAGGACGTCGTGCGCACGACGCGGATCGTCGTTTCTCCCCTGCTCATGGACCTGGCTGACGACGACGTACGACTTGCGGTCGAGGCTGCGCTGTGCGCCCTGGCGCTGCGCACGGGGGTCCCGGTCGAGACGGTCGACGCGCTGACCGCAGCAGGCCTGGAGGAGTGGTTCGAGGCGTTCCGGACCGTCCAGCAGGCGGAGGCGTGGGCCGAGCACCGGGCGTTCGTCGCCGTGCACGGCGAGAGCCTCGATCCTGCGGTCGCGGCGCGGTTCCGTGCCGGCGAGCGCATCGACTCCGCCCAGGAGGCCGGCGCCCGCGCGGTGCTCGCCGGTGCGCGGACGACCCTCGTCGGTCTGCTCCCGCCTGGGACCGTCCTCGCGCTGCCGAGCTCGTCGACGCCCGCCCTGCGTCGCGACGCGGACGCCGCCGAGGTCGATGCCGCCCGAGCGGGCACGCTGCGGCTCACGTGCGTGGCCGGCGCCGGCGGGCTCCCTGCCCTGTCCGTCCCGACGGGCCGCGTCGGCACCCTGCCCGTGGGCCTGTGCCTAGCGGCGGGCCCCGGTCAGGACCGGAGCCTCCTCGCGCTCCTCGGGCAGACGCCCGGACCTGCTGCACCGCTCTCGTCCCTCTCGCCCCTCTCGTCCGTCCCTGCCCCTGCCCCTGCCCCGGAGGCCCTCGCATGACTCGTCTCGACACCTCGCGCGGCCCGAGCGCGGCCCGCAACTCCTGGACCCTAGGAGCCGACCGGGCCGACCTGCGCCGTCCGGCGCGGGAGCCGCAGGTGCTCCACGTGGAGGCTGCGCCGCAGTCCCTCACGCTCGACCTCGCACGCACCGCCGTCGTGGTCGTCGACATGCAGAACGACTTCTGCCACCCTGACGGGTGGCTCGCCGGGATCGGCGTGGACGTCACACCTGCGCGCGCCCCGATCCCCGTTCTCGCCGACCTCCTGCCCGCCCTGCGCGGCCACGACGTCCCCGTCGTGTGGGTGAGCTGGGGCAACCGCCCCGACCAGGCGAACCTGCCCCCCAACGTGCTCCACGTCTACGACCCGGACGGCACCGGGGCAGGCATCGGCAGCCCGAACAACGCGGCGGGGTCGCCCGTGCTCGAGGCCGGGTCCTGGGCGGCGGCCGTCGTCGACGAGCTCTCGGGAGCCCCCGGGTTCGCCGACGACCTGCACGTCGACAAGTACCGCATGAGCGGCTTCGTCGACACCCCGCTCGACTCGGTGCTGCGCAACCTGCGCGTCGACACGCTGCTCCTCGCCGGCGTGAACGCCGACCAGTGCGTCCTCGCGACCCTCATGGACGCGGCGAACATCGGGTACGACGTGGTCATGCTCGAGGACGCCGTCGCGACCACCTCGCCGACGTTCTGCATAGAGGCGACCGTGTACAACGTGCGACAGTGCTTCGGCTTCACCGCGCTGGCGAGCGACCTGCTCGCCGCGCTCCAGCCCGCTCCGAGAAAGACCGCTCCGTGACGAACCACCCCTCCCCCGACGAGGCCGCGCGCCGCCCGCACCTCGGACGCCGCGTCCTGACCCGCATCGACCCGTTCATCGTCGGGATGCTCTGCGCCGTCCTGCTCGCGTCCTTCCTCCCGGCACGCGGCGACGCCGCCGAGGCGCTCGGGTACCTGGTCCTCGTCGCCGTCGGGTGGTTGTTCTTCCTCTACGGCGTCCGCCTGCCGACGAGCGACGCCTTCGCGGCCGTCCGCGACTGGAAGCTGCACGGCACCGTCCTCGGCGTGACGTTCGTCGCGTTCCCTCTCCTCGGCCTGGCGTCCCAGCTCCTCGCTCCCGCGGTCATCCCGGTCGACCTCGCGCGCGGTGTCCTGTTCCTCACGCTGCTTCCCTCGACGGTCCAGGCGTCCATCGCGTTCACGTCGATCGCCCGCGGCAACGTCGCCGGCGCCGTCGTCGCCGCGTCGTTCTCCAACCTCGCGGGGGTCGTCGTCACGCCCCTGCTCGTGGGGCTCCTGCTCGGCGGCGCGGTCGGCTTCTCCGCCGACTCGATCGTCAAGATCGGGCTGCAGCTGCTCGCACCGTTCGTCGCCGGCCAGCTCTTGCGCCCCTGGCTCGCGCCGTGGGTCCTGCGCCACAAGCGCCTCACCACCGTGACCGACCGCGGCTCCGTGCTCCTCGTCGTCTACTCGGCCTTCAGCCACGGGGTCGTCGACGGGATCTGGACGAGCGTCTCGTTCGGGTCCGTCGTCGCTCTCGTCGTCATCAGCGCCGTGCTGCTGACCATCGTCCTCAGTCTCACGACGTTCCTCGGGCACCGGCTCGGGTTCTCCCGGGCCGACCGCGTGGTGCTCCTCATGTGCGGATCGAAGAAGTCCCTGGCCACGGGCGTCCCGATCGCGACCGTCCTGCTCCCTGCAGCGACCCTCGGCTACATGGTGCTGCCGCTCATGATCTTCCACCAGCTCCAGCTCGTCGTGTGCTCCGTCATCGCGCGACGCCTCGGCGAGCAGGCCGATCCGGAACCCGTGGCGCTCAGCCCGGCACCGGCCGCCTGACGAGCTGAGCCGGCTCGCAGCACAGGGCAGCAGAGGGCAGAGCGGGTGAGCTCGAGGGTCGGCTCACCCAGTACAGTTCGGACGTCGTCCCTGGTCGGCAGACCAGGACGTGCTGCTCGCCCACCCGCACCCTCGTCGCAGGAGAACCATGTCACGCCCCGCTCGGTCGTCCTGGAGCCGCATCCGCTCCGTCGTCGTCATCGTCGTCGGGCTGGTCGTCCTCGCCCTCGGCGCGGGGGTGTTCAGCGACGGCGGGCTCGACCTCGACGTCCTCACCGGGACCGAAGAAGCGACGACCGCGCCCCCGGCAGCCGGACCCCTGACGCCCCTCACCGCCGAGGCTCTCGACCAGGTGGTCACGACGGCCTCCGCCGCGGACCCGACGACGGCGCTCGCCGCCATCATGACGCTCGACGTCAAGGGCCGCGCCCCGAAGACGGGCTACGACCGCGACGAGTTCGGCCCCTCCTGGTCCGACGTCGACCACAACGGGTGCGACACCCGCAACGACATCCTCGCCCGCGACCTCACGAACGAGACCTTCGAGGCCGACACCCACGACTGCGTGGTCCTCACCGGCACGTTCGTCGAGCCGTACAGCGGCGGGACGATCGCCTTCCAGCGCGGCCAGGACACGTCCGGCGCCGTGCAGATCGACCACATCGTCGCGCTCTCGGACGCGTGGCAGAAGGGCGCCCAGTCGTGGGACGCCGACACCCGCAAGGCCTTCGCGAACGACCCGCTCAACCTCCTGGCCTCCGACGGGCCGCTCAACGCTCAGAAGGGCGACGGCGACACGGCGACGTGGCTGCCGCCGAACGGAGCGTTCCGCTGCACGTACGTCGCCCGGCAGGTCGCCGTGAAGCAGAGCTACGACGTGTGGGTCACGCAGGCCGAGCGCGACGCGATGCTCACGGTGCTCTCGACGTGCCCGCAGGAGCCGCTCCCGGAGGCGGTGCCTGCAGCGGGGTGAGCCTGGCTCACGCTCCGAGCAGCGGGACGGTCTGCGTCGCGTCGACCGCGATCCCGACGACGTCCCCCGCCGCGTACGACACCTCGCTGCTGGTGCTCCCGGCGCCTGGGGCCGTGCCGACCACCGAGTAGCGCCGCATCCCGTCACCGAGGTCTGCGTCGACGGTCACCTCCGTGCGCCCCCGACGGAAGACCGAGCTGACGACCGTCCCGGACGCCGCGGCCCCCTCGACACCGACGAGCACCAGGCCCGACGGACCGACCGCCCGCGGACCGTCGACCCCGGGCAGGAACGCCTGGTACCCGAGGAACTCGGCGACCTCACGGCTCGCCGGCGCCGACCACAGATCGTGCGGTGCAGCGACCTGCAGCAGATGACCGCGCGCCATGACCGCCACCCGGTCGGCGACCGTGAACGCCTCGTCGTGGTCGTGCGTGACGAACAGCGCGGTGGTCCCGGTCGCCACGAGAGCGGCCCGCAGGTCGACCGCGAGACGTTCACGCAGGCCCCGGTCGAGGGCGGAGAGCGGCTCGTCGAGCAGGAGCAGCTGCGGCTGGGGGGCCAGAGCCCGCGCGAGCGCGACCCGCTGGCGCTCGCCACCGGACATCGTCGCGACCGCCCGCCGTCCGCTGCCTGGCAGGCCCACGACCTCGAGCAGCTCCTCGACCCGCGCGCGGCGCGCAGCCCGTGGCACCCGCTGCATCCGCAGCCCGTACTCGACGTTGCGCGCCACGTCGAGGTGCGCGAAGAGCTGCCCCTCCTGGAACATGAGGCCGAAACCGCGCTCGTGGACGGGCACCCCGTCCATGTCGGCCCCGTCCCACGCCACGTGGCCGGACGCGACCGGCTCGAGCCCCGCGACGGCGCGCAGCAGGCTCGACTTTCCGCACCCGCTCGCCCCGAGCAGCGCGACGACCTCGCCGGGCGCGACGGTGAGCGACGCACCCGCGACAGCGACCGTCGGCGGAGCAGACCGCAGGCCGGGGTACTCGACGACGACGTCCTCGAGCCGCAGGCCCGTGCCACGGGGGCTGCCCGTGGTCGCGGTGCTTCCCGTGACCGTCGACCGCCCGTCGGTCTGCACCCCGTGCGCGCCGGCCAGCACGCCGTGCTCACCCGTCAGTACTCCGGGCTCGCCCATCAGAACTCTCCTGTTCGTTCGCCGCGGAGCCTCTCGGCCCCGAGCATGACGGTCGCGGTGATCGCAGCGAGCACGACCGAGGCCGCGAGCGCCATGCCGTAGTTCTCCGCGCCTGGTCGGCCGATGAGCCGGAAGATGACGATCGGCAGGGTGGTGCTGTCGGGCCGGGCGAGGAAAGACGTGGCGCCGAACTCCCCGAGCGAGACAGCGAAGGCGAAGCCGATGGCGAGGCCGAGCGACCGTGCCGCGATGGGCCAGTCGACCGTCGCCAGGACGCGGCGCGGGGGCGCACCGAGGGTCGCGGCGACCTCGCGCTGGCGCGGGTCGATGGCCCGCAGCACGGGCAGCACGGTGCGCACGACGAGGGGGACGGCGACGACGGCCTGGGCGATCGGGACGAGGAGGCCGGAGGTGCGCAGGTCGACGTCGAGCCCGAGCGGGGTGTCGAGCGTGATGAGGAAGCCGAACCCGACGGTCACGGCGGACACCCCGAGCGGCAGCATGAAGGCGGAGTCGAGCACGCTCACGGCGCGGCGCGCGGCTGGTGCGCGGGGGCGTCGGGACACGACGAGGGCGACGAGGCCGCCGACGACGAGGGCGATCGCGGTGGCGGCGGCGGCCGTGCGCAGCGACGTCCCTGCCGCGGTCCAGACGGTGTCGGTGAGCGCGTTGTTGCCGCCGGTCGTGCCCAGCGCGACATAGTTGCCGATCCCCCAGCCGCTCGGGGTGCGGAAGGACCGCACGAGCAGGTTGACGAGCGGCCACGTGAGCAGGACCACCACGACGAGCGCCGTGAGCACGGCAGCCCCGAGGTCGGAGCCGCGGACCGGGCGCAGGCGCAGCGGGTGCGTCGAGCGCGTCGCGGCGGAGAGGTTGAGCGCGTGCTCGCGGCGCGACCTCGCGCGCGCAGCGACCCACAGGGCGCTGCTCACGACGACCAGCTGGACGATGGACAGGACGGCGGCCGTGCGCAGGTCGAGGAACTGGACCGTCTGGATCCAGATCTCCGTCTCGATGGTGCCGTACCGCTGGTTGCCGAGAACGAGGACCACCCCGAACGCGGTCGCGCAGAAGAGGAACACGACGGCGGCCGCGGACGCGATCGCCGGAGCCAGCGCAGGGAGGGTGACCGTCCACAGGGCGCGGGCCGGCGACGCGCCGAGCGCTCTCGCGGCTTGCTCGGCCCGGGGGTCGAGGTGCTCCCAGAGCCCGCCGACGGTACGGACCACGACGGAGTAGTTGAAGAACACGAGCGCCGCGACGATCGCCGCGAAGGTCCCGTCGATGTCGAGGAACCCGAGCGGACCCGACTCCGTGAGCAGCGCACGGAACGCCACACCGACGACGACGGTCGGGAGCACGAACGGCACCGTGACGAGCGCACGCACCGCGCCCTGCCCGCGGAACGTGCAGCGGTACAAGACATACGCGCCCGGCACGCCGAGCCCGACCGAGAGCAGCGTGCCGACGACCGCCTGGCCGAGCGTGAGCCCGACCAGGCGCCAGGTGCGTGGCGTGCTGAAGACCTCGGCGAAGCCCGAGAGGTCGACCGCCCCGTCCGTGACGAAACCTCGTCCGACCAGCGCGAGGACAGGCCACGCGAAGAAGACGGCGAGGAACGTCACGGGGACCGCGACGGCGAGCGCCCACGCGCTCCACCGCACCGCCCGTCCGGGGAGGAGGACCGTCACCGTGCTAGCCGAGGACCGTCGCCGTCCACTCCTTGATCCACGTGTCTCGGTTCTCCGAGATCTCCGCGGGGTCGAGAACGATGGGGTTGGTCGGCAGCGGCGCGAAGTCGACCCACTCCGGGGGGACCACGGCGTCCGGGTCGACGGGGTACACGTACATGCCCGTCGGGATCTCGGACTGGAACGGCTCGCCGAGGAGGAAGTCGACGAGCTCCTGCGCCCCCTCAGGGTTCTCGGCGCCCTCGAGCACGCCCGCGTACTCGACCTGCCGGAAGCAGGTGTCGAGCATCGCGGTCGTGGTCGTCGTGCTGCCGTCCTCGCTCACGGTGTACGCCGGCGACGAGCCGTACGAGAGGACGATCGGCCGTGCGCCGGCCCCCTCGCCCGCGGTGAACTCCGTCTGGTACGCCTCTTCCCACCCGTTGACGACGAGCAGCCCGTTGTCGGCGAGGCGCTCCCAGTAGTCGAGATAGTCGTCGCCGTACTCGCCGATCGTCGCGAACAGGAAGGCGAGGCCAGGGCTCGAGGTCGCCGGGTTGCTCACGACCGTGAGGTCCTTGTACTCGGCAGTCGTGAGGTCCTCGAGCGTCTCCGGCTCGAGCTCACCGTTCTCCTCGAACCAGGCGGTGTCGACGTTCATGCACACGTCGCCGTAGTCGATGGCGGTGAGCGTGCCCGACGGGTCGGCTGCGAGCTGCGCGGACAGCTCGCCCTGCACAGGCGAGGTGTACGGGGCGAACACGCCCTCAGCCACCGCGCGCGACGCGAACGAGTTGTCGATCCCGTACGCGACGTCGCCGAGCGGCGAGTCCTTCGTGAGGATGAGCTGGTTGGCGAGCGCCCCGCCGTCGCCCGCGCTGACCACCTCGAGGGTGAGCCCGCTCTCGTCCTCGAACGCGGCCTTGCTCTCGTCGCTGATGACGATCGAGTCGTGCACGACGACCGTGACCGTGCCGGACGCCTCGTCCGTCGCGTCGTCCTGCGTCGACCCGGACGCGCACGACACCAGCCCCAGGGCGAGGCTGGTGGTGAGCCCGACGACGGCGAGCCCGGCCCGTCCGGACCGGTGTCGTGCAGGCTGGTGAAGAGTGTTCAGCATGTGGTGCGTCCTCCTGTGGACCGTGACAAGCCATGAGGAGGGGTTCCACGCGCACGCGTGGCGAGAATCCCGACTCCCTACACCGGTGCTAACCGGATCAGGTTCGAGGGTCTGCGGAATACCGCACTCTCAGCGCTCTTTCGCGCTCCCCTGTCGTTCGTGACGAGTTTACACGTGGTGTGCGACCGCTGACGTGGGGCGCTAGCGTGGGGGCACACCGATCGCACGTGGAGGAACAGTGGCCCAGGATCAGTCCATGCAGGTCAAGCTCGCAACGCTCGCCATCTCCTTCGGAGCCGGTCTGCTCGCCCAGAAGATCGTCAAGGCCGTCTGGCTCAAGGCGACGGGCAAGCCTGGCAGCCTCGTCGACGACGACGACGCGACCCTCGCGAGCATGGTCGGGTTCGCCGCCGTGACCGGAGCGACCGCGGCCCTCACCAAGGTGCTCGCAGCCCGCGGCACGTCGCGTCTCGCAGCACGGCTCGCCACCCGCACCTGACCCACCTCTCGGCCGGTCGCCCCGATGCTCTCCGGGGCACTTCTCCCCATCAGGCCATCCCACGAAACCCGGCAGCCTCAGGCAAGATTGTCGTTGTCGGTCCGCATCCGTCGACTGCACGCAGGCGACCAGAGGGAGCACGGTGAACGAGCACGACCTCGCAGACGCCATGGAGTCTGCGCTCGCTGAGGCGCACCGCGCTGCCGCGCGCGCCAAGCGTGTCTCCGCCGACCTCGCCGACCTGCGCGGGACAGGCCGGTCCCTGCGCGGCGAGGTCACAGCCGAGGTCGACTACCGCGGGCTCCTCCAAGACGTGACGTTCACGCACGCAGCGCTGCGCCTCGACACCGACGGGCTGCGCAGCGCCATCCTCCAGACCGTCGGCGCAGCCCAGGCCGACCTCCAGGAGCAGGCCGCCGAGCTCCGCGGCTCGCTGCGCAGCGACCCGCGGCCGATCTCGGAGCAGACCGAGACGTTCGACGTCGCCGAACGCATCATGCGGGGAGAGTGATGGACGAGCGCGAGGTCTACGTCCACCTCGACTCGTTGCGTGCGCACGAGCAGGTCGTCCGCGGCCTCGCCCACGACCTCGGAGAAGCCGCCCAGGCCATCGCCCAGACGACCGCCCCCACCTTCGCGTACGGCATCCTGTGCTCCCCGATCCTCGCGGGCCCCATGGCCCTCGTGCAGCAGGACGGCGCCGACGGGGTCGCCGCGGTGCACGACATCATGGACGCCGTCGCCGCGAACCTCGAGACGACGATGTGCTCGTACGAGTTCGTCGACACCTCGACGCGTGACGGCATGAACCGCTTCCGGTCGGACCCGTCGTGACGGACGACCTCGTCCCCGACAGCCCGACCGCCTCCGTCACCGCAGGCGTCCGGGGCCTGGACCTCGGCAGGTCCGCCGTCGACGCCGCGGTCGCCGGCGACTGGCTCGGTGCGTCGCTCAGCGGGCTCGGCGCAGCCGCTGAAGGCGTCGCCATGATCATCGACCCCATCGGGGAGCTCCTCGCGAGCGGCGCCGCGTTCCTCATGGAGCACGTGCACCCCTTGCCCGAGATGCTCGACTCCATCGCCGGGAACCCCGCCGAGATCGAGGTCTTTGCCGGCACCTGGTACAACGTCGCGGCACGTCTCGACGAAGCCGCCGACACATACCAGAGCGCCCAGCGGGGCACCACGCACGACTGGACCGGCGCAGCCGCGACACAGTACCGGTGCTTCGCCGACACCTTCGCGGAGATGCTCCGGAGCGTCTCCGCCATCTGTGACGGCACCGGCAGGGCTCTCGCCATCGCGAGCGGCGTCGTCGCTGCGGTGCGCGCCATCGTCCGCGACCTCATCGCCGACCTCGTCGCCAAGCTCATCAAGTGGGTCGCTGAGATCGCGCTCACCGTGGGCGTCGGCGCCAGCTGGGTCGTCCCGCAGGCGTGCGCGGCCGTGACCACGTGGGTCAGCCGCGTGAGCGTCTGGTTGAACGACCTCACCACCGCGATGGCCAGGCTCACCGACCTCACCACGACGATCGGCACGAGCGTCAAGGCGACCAACCGCGCCCAGGCCGAGGTCGTGAACATCATGCTGGCCAAGCCCCGGATCGACCTGCCGAGCTGGCCCGTCGGCGCCATGCCCACGCCGCCGTGGCACGATCCCCTGTGGCGCTCCGGCATGATCCCCGCGAGCAGCACGACCGCCGGGCACGGAGCGGACGCCGTCAACCAGAGCGAGCAGTCTCAGGGGAACCGGTGACGACCGGCTCCGAGGCCTACCTCGCCGCACAGCAGCAGATCGCCTCGTGGGTCGAGCAGGCCCAACGGCAAGAGGCTGCCGCGTACGCCGTCCAGAGCCGGATCGAGGCGCTCACCGTCGACCGATGGTCACCGCACCGCGAGCTGCGCGTTGTCGTCGACCACGCGGGGATGCTGGCCGACGTCGAGATCACCGAGCGTGCGCTGGGGCTCGGCCCCCACGCCCTCAGCCGAGTCCTCATGGACACCCTGCGTGGCGCGCGCGCCACGCTGCGCGAAGCGGCGATCGCCGCGGCCGTCGAGGTCGAAGGCCGAGACAGCCCGCTCGCCCGCTCACTCTCCCAGGAGTACCGCACCACCTTGGGAGCCGACGGCCCGGCCCCAGACGCCCCGGAGGACCACCCGACCCTCTAGCTGCGGGGGATCGTTCCGGATCGCTGATGCTGGCGCCAGCGCGCCAGCAAGGTGTGCTGGTCTCGCAGGGTGCCTCGCAGGGTTGGTTGGCTGGCTGGCGAAGCCCGCGAGGTTCACTGAACTCGTGCATTCCTCTCGAGTTCGGGCCCCTATCTGCCCGATCTCGAGACAAGAGCCCGAGCTCGCCGATCCGCAGCGGCGCGGCGCGGCGCGGCGCGGCGCGGCGCGGCGCGGCGTGCTGAGAGTACTGGGCTCGCTCGTCTGCCGAGCTCGGGCCTTTGTCTCGATCTCGGGCGCTCATCGGCCCGAGCTCGAGACGAATGCGCGAGCTCGCCGATCCGCAGCGGAGCGAAGCGGGCTGGGCCGGGTCAGGCCAGGGCGGGGCGGGGCGGGGCGGGGCGGAGTGCTGCAGGGGCGGAGTGCTGCAGGGGGCTGTAGGGGGCAGCGGTCAGGGGGCAGGCAGAGGGGTGTCGTCAGGGGGTGCGGTCAGGGGGTTGCGCGGTGGTAGGCCTTGAAGAAGCGGAGCGTGTGGGGGTCCTTGACGAGCTCGGGGCGCTGTCGCGACCAGGCGAGGAGGTACGGCAGGAGCACGTCTGCTTCCCGTCGGTTCTCGCGAGAGGTGATCGTCGTGTCTCCTACCCCGGTGAGGATGATCGTCGGCAGCATCGACCTGCTCTCGGAGCTGGGATCAGCGAGGGACGTGGAGACCTCGATCCGGCGGGCCTCCTCCCAGGTGATCGTGTGCGCGTCGGAGAAGAGGCGCACCCGGGTGACCTCGTCGGTCGCAGCCGCGAGGCGCACACGCCAGCAGGCGACGAGGAGCACGACCGCGACGATGGACAACGCCACGGAGACGGTCCACGGCAGCGCCCCGGGCGCATCCGCGCTGCCGTCGAGCGGCGGCACGACGACCACGGTCACGAGAACGACGATCAGCGCCGCGAGAGCCACCGACGCACCGATGCGCAGGGCGAGCGGCGGTCGCAGGACCACCTCAGGAAGGACCGCGGGCGGTGGGACAGCTGGTGGCGGGGCTGCCAGAGGCCTGGCGGCCGGGAGCTGTCCGGTCGTGCTCGCATCGTCGCGCATGGCTTGCAGCGTAAGGGGTGAGGCCCGATCGCGACAGGCCCTGCAGAGATCGATACCAGCGGCGCGTGCCGCTTCACCCTGTCTCCTCAGCTCTCGACCACGACGGTGAGCGGCGCGCTACGGCTGGATCCCGCATCGTTGGTGAGCTCTACCACGTACTCACGGCTGCCGGGCGCTCTCGCCGTCAGCGGGACGTCGAGCCGCTGCGAGGTCGGGCTCAGCGCGCTCGCTGTGCCCTCCGCGACGACCTCGCCGTCCTCGAACAGCCGGTACGACGTCCCAGGCGTGCCCCACCACAGGTTCGCTGTGACCGTGCAGCTGCCGTCACGGTCGATGCTTCCGTGGCTGAGCACCGGGACGCCCGGGGCCGCCTGGGTGACGGAGACGGTCGTCGGCACGGTCACGGTGACGCCCTGCGAGCTGATGAGCTCACCCGTGTAGACGTACGTCCCGTCGCGGAGCCCCGACACCGTGACAGACGCTTCTTGGGGGCGTGTCCCACCGTAGGTGAGCGGCACGGTCGCGAGGAGCTCACCGTCCTGGAACAGTCGGAAGCGGGTCGCGTTCTCTCCCCACCACAGGTGCACGGTCACGACGAAGTCACCGTCCAGGAGGCCGGTGTCCCAGCCGTTGTCGTGGACGAGCACCGCCTGCGCCGGTGGCGCGACGGCGGCGTCGGGCTGCACCACAGTTACTGTGGCCGAGCGGCTCGCGACCGGCTCCCCGACGCCGTTCGACGCGACAGCGTGCACCTGCTGGCCGTCGAGGGTCTCGTCGACCTCGCTCAGGACCAGGGTCGTCCCGGTCCGCCCGAGGTCCACCCACTGGTCCCCGTCGCGCTGCTGCCAGGTGATCTCAGCAACAGGTCGCGCCTGGACCGAGGCGGTGAGCTCGGCGTCGGAACCCGCCGTGACGATGACGTCCTGGGGTTCGCTGCTGAACGTCGGAGCGAGGTCGACGGAGGCTTCGCCGGAACCTTGGTCAGCGACGAAGGACGCCACCCAGGTGAGTGCCGAGCCCCAGTTCACCGTGATCTCGTTGACCGCCCACGCCTCGATGTTGTCGACGTAGCAGGCCTGCGGTGCGCAGCCCGTCAACCATGCTTGAGAGACCGGGTCCTGGAGGTCGGAGTTCGGTCCGCCCGCGACGGAGCCGACCGGCGGGTGCGGGAGCGACGCATCGAGCTGGTTCGCATACCACCGGCTGTGCTGGTTCTCTGCCGAGTTCTCGCCGTACCCGGTGATGTACGACTGCCCGAGGATGTTGCGTCCCAGGAGGTAGTCGTACCCCTCGAGCACGGCCCGGGCGTACACCGGTGCCGCGGTGAGGTCGAAGGCGGTAGCGAGGACCACCTGGTTGTTCAAGATCGAGGAACTCGATCCCCAGACGTAACGACCGTCCTCGGGCGCGTAGGGCTGGCCGAAGGGCTGCGCTGCCTGCTGCGCGACCAGGTCGTCGGCACCGGCGACGACCGACGCACGGATCTCGTCGATGTCCTCGAGAGAGTCCCCGAACCGGGCCAGCTGCATCCGTGCCAGCGGTGCGACCGACCCCCAGTAGAACCCTCCGGGACCGAACACGTCGGCGGTGTGCAACGGGCTGTTCTCCACGTCAGAGAGATAGGTGGCCTCACCGGTCGTCAGGTACAGCTCTGCCGCTGCCCAGTAGAGCTCGTCGGTGACGTCGTCGTCGGCGTACGCCCCGCCGCCGTCCACGCCGTCTTCCCGTGTGGCGAACAGGTCCGGATGCGTTCGAGCGGCGGCGTAGGCACGGAGCGCGGCGCTGCGGAGCGTCGCGGCATAGTCGGGGTCGATCGTCGCGAAGGCACGAGAGCCCTGCGCGGCGACGGCCGCCAGGTTGAGCGTCGCAGCCGTCGAAGGTCGGTGCAGCTGGCGCGGCTTCGGGTCGGCCGATGGCAAGAGCGGCAGCCCTGTCCAGGTCTCGTCCTGCACCTTGTGGTGCACCATGCCGGCGAGCTCTTCGCCCTCGGGCACCTGCATCGCGAGCATGAAGTCGAGCTCCCACCGGGCCTCGTCGAGGATGTCCGGTACACCGTTGTCACGCTCCGGGATCGCGAGCGTGGAGTCTCCGAGCTCGTCCTGGGTCCCGACCTGGACGGCTCGCTCCCAGGTGGATAAGAGCTGTGCGACGGCGATCCCGCCGTTGACGACGTACTTGCCGTGGTCCCCGGCGTCGTACCAGCCTCCGGAGACGTCGAGGGTGTAGTCGCACGTCCAGCCGTCTGTCCATGTCTTCGGTTCTTGGCACCCGACCGCGGTGTCGCCCTGGTTCGGTGCGACTCCGACGTGACCGGCGGCGCGGGCGTACTCCGCACCGGCGACGTCGCCGTCGATCTCGATGCCCGAGCGGTTGGTGTAGAAGAACCGCAGCGCGTCGGTGCGCAACGACTGGTAGACGTCGGCTCCGATGGTGAACGGCTCGCTGACCTCCCCGTCGACGCGCAGCGTGAGCGCGTCACCCGTCGCGGTGACCGCAGAGAAGTCGATGGTGTGCACCGCGGCGCCCGCGGAGTCGTCGAAGCCAGCAGGCACGGTCTGTCCTGAGGCCACCGACGTGCCGTCCTGGTCCAGGCTCCACATGAGCGGTTCGGTCGCATCAGTGACGACCGTCGCGTTCTTGGGCCCGTCGGGCAGGTAGCCGACCTGGTTGACCTTGACCGCGGGTCCGGTGTCGGCGACATAGTCGTAGGCGGTGCCGGTCAAGGAGACGTTGTCGTAGCAGACGGTGTACGGGACGGTGCTCCCGCCGATGCGCAGCTGGAGCTGCGACAGCGCGTACGGGTCGGCGCTCGGCGTCTCGAAGTCGTAGCTGTGGTGGGTCGAGGCCGTACCCACCGAGAACTGCTGAGAGAGGTAGGAGACGGTGTCCGGGTTGTCGAACGGCCCGATCTGGACACCGTTCTGCACTGCGACCGAGGCTCGGACGTCGAAGCTCAGCCGGAACGTCGTGTCGCCCGGGAGGTAGAGGCTGTTCTGACCGATGAGCAGGCTCCACAGGTTCGCGGACGCACCGGCGTCGGCGCACAGCTCGCCGGTCGCGACAGACAGGGGTGTCCCGCCGCTCGTCCACCACGGCTTGGACGCATCGTCGAAGGTGGTGTTGACCAGCAGCTCGTCGGTCCCCGGCCCAACGGCCTCAGCCTCCGGCGTCGTGAGCGCGATGTCGTCGATGCAGACGGTGGCGGCGGCCGCGTTCCCTCCGAGCCGCAGCTGGATGCTGGACGCCACCGTGCTCGCCCCAAGGTCTGCGGTGAACGTCGACGTGAACGTCGTGCGCTCGGTCTCGAGGTCTGACGTGCGGTTGAGGTAGGTGACCAGGTCAGGGTTGGTGGTCGGCTGCACCTGGGTGCGGACGGTCGTCGGGACGGACGACCACGCGTCGAACGTCACCGTGTACGTCGCGCCGTCGTCGAGCGACAGCCCGTGCTGACCGACGATCGCCTGCCACTGCTGCAGGCCCGCGGGCACCTCTGCGCAGTAGGCACCGGAACCGGTGGAGAACGGGATACCGTCGGTGGTCCACCAGGGCTCGTGCCCTGTCGTGAACGCCCCGTTGACGATCAGGTCGCGGTCGGGGCTCTCCGCCGCCGACGCGACCGGAGCCGGCAGCGCCAGCCCACCCAGCAAGATCATGGCCGCCGCTGCGGCCAGCACTCTTGTCTTCATGTCACAACTCCCTTGGTGTGCGAACGATCTGGCGCTGCAGGTCTAGGTACCGCTCACCACCACGGCGACCACGAGGGCCTGTGACGACGGGTGAGCGCCTCGAGGTAGAAGTAGTCGCCCCAGAGGTTGCCCTCGTCGATGCCGTCCGCCTTGTGCCAGTGGTAGACGCCGTGGAGCAGGAGCGCATCGGACGGTGTTCCCTCGCTCGTGTAGGAGCGGTCGAGGGAGGCGAGGATGCGGTCGGCCTCCTCCTGGTAGCGGGTGCGCGAGGCGTCGTCGACCGACACAGCCAGCTCGAGCAGCCCGGCGACCGCGATCGCTGCAGCCGACGAGTCGCGTGGTTGTCCGCTCCCGTCCTGGAACGTGAGGTCCCAGAACGCCACACCGTCGGCAGGCAGGTGCGCGAGGAAGTAGTCGGCGCAGCGTCGTGCCGTCTCGAGGAGCGTCAGGTCGCCCGTGTGGCGGTAGCCGAGGGCGAACCCGTAGATCCCCCAGGCCTGACCTCTCGCCCAGCACGAGTCGTCGGTGTAGCCCTGCGCTGTGCTGCCGCGCTGGGGTGCGCCGGTAGCCACGTCCCAGTGGAACGTGTGGAAGGTCGAGCCGTCGGGGCGCATGATGTGGTCCCTCAGCGCGGTCACGTGCCGACGGGCTGCCTCGCTGTACCGGGGGTCGCTGGTCTGCTCGGTCGCCCAGAACAGCAGCGGCATGTTCATCAGGCTGTCGATGATGGTGCGCCCGCCCTCGTCCGGGTCGCCCAGGTCACCCCACGCCTGCACCACCCCGACAGGTTCGAGGAACCGTGTCATCAGCTGGTCGGCGGCACTGAGCGCCACTGCGCGGGCTTCCTCGCTCTGCGTCTCGCGCCACGCACTCACGCAGGAGAGCGTGTACAGGAAACCGAGGTCGTGGGTGTCGACGTCGATCGCCTCGTGCATGCGACGAGCGAACGAGCCCACGTGCGCCAGTGCGAGGTCACGGTAGGACTTCTCGCCGGTCAGCTCGTAGGCGAGCCAGAGCTGCCCGGTCCAGAAGCTCGTCGTCCAGCCGTAGTTGCTCCCGGCGGACAGGTCTTCGGTGGCGGGACGGTCCGTGTACTGCTGGTCGGTCGTGTTGTCGCCGGGGTACCGGAGGCCGAACGACCGGACGTTCCTGTCGACGACGCCCAAGGCGTGGGCGATGGCTGAGCCGTCTGTGACCGGGGTCATGGCGCTGGTGTCAGACGCGCGCATCTGAGGTCCTTTCTCGGGGAGCACCGTCTGGTGCTCTGGTGTGGTCTCTCGATCGATGAGGCTGTGGTCGGGCGGTCGTCCGCTCGGACGAGGCGGTCATGCCTGGGCGGGGTCTGGTGCGAGCACCGGGAGCAGGACGAACCGCGAGTTGCCCCACACCGCGTAGAGCAGCGGTGCGGCCGCTAGGCCGAGGGCGAGCGCTGGGTGGCTGGTGAACGTCACCGCGAGCAGGATCAGCACACCGAAGGAGACCACGGTGAGGTACCACCGGCGGGAACCGAGGTAGAGGGACACCTTGAGGACCTCGCGGAGGCGTGCGTCCGGGCGCTCGACGCTCGCCACGAGAGCGATGAGCGTCGTGGTCGCGGCCAACCCACCGAGCACGAGCAAGGCCGGGGTCACGGCCGCGCCGAGCCGGGTGCCCGAGACCGCTATGACGTCGACCACGATCATCACGCCGGTGCCTGCCGCGAGCGTCCCGAGGGCCAACGAACGGCGCAGCTGCTGACGCCAGGTGAGCCAGAAAACCCGGGCGACCGCGGTCGAGCGGTCCACGGTGAAGGCGCGGAACACCCCGAACGCCCCGGACAGCGCCGGAACCGCCAGCACCGCAGCCAGGACGAGCGCCGGCCACGAGCGTCGCGGGTCTGTCGTGACGAGCAGCAGCAGGAGCGGCAGCCCGGCAACCACGAGCATCAGGTTCGTCACGACGACGAGGTACCCGATGCTGAACATGGTCTCCCACGTTCCTGCCGACAGGCGCGGCGCCCGCCGACCAGAGAGTGTCGTGGCCTGTGCCGTCGTCATCCTTTGAGCCCGGAGGTGGCGATCCCCTGGACGAAGTAGCGCTGTCCGAGCAGGAAGATGATCGCGATCGGCAGCACCGAGAGCACCGAGCCGGTCATGATGAGCGCGTACTCGGCGTTGTACTGCGAGACGAGCGACCGGAGACCGATCTGGATGGTCCAGATGTCGGGGTTGCGCAGGTAGATCAGCGGGCCGAGGTAGTCGTTCCATGTGTTCACGAAGGTCAGCAGCGCGAGGGTCGCCAGTGCGGGGCCCGACAGCGGGAGCACGATGCGCCACCAGATCGCGTACTCCGAGAGCCCGTCGATCCGAGCTGCTTCCGAGAGCTCTTCGGGGATCGACTCGTAGAACTGCTTCATGAGGAAGACACCGAATGCTCCGAAGGCCTGGAGCGCGACCATCGCCCAGAGGGTGTTCGACAGCCCGAGCCTGGTCATGAGGATGAACTGCGGGATCATGTACGCCTGCCACGGCACCGCGATCGTCCCGATGTAGGCGAGGAACAGGACGTCCCGCCCGGGGAAGCGCATCTTGGCGAACCCGTATGCGGCGAAGCTGCCGGTGAACAGCTGCAGCAGCGTCACCGTGATCGACAGCAGCAGGGTCGTGCGCAGCCACCTCGACATCTCAGACTTGTCCCAGATGTCGAGGTAGTTCTGCCAGACCGCTGGGTCAGGCAGCCACTGGACGGGGACGGTAAAGATCTGGTTGTTGTTCTTCAGCGACGAGACCACCATCCAGAAGAACGGCAGCATGATCGCGGCCGCTGCCACGACGAGGACCGTGTACAGGAGCGCGGCGCTGAGGAGCCGACGCGTTCGTCGAGGGTCGCGCCGCTGTGCGGGGGGCGGTGCGGGCCGGTCCAGCGTGAGCGAGGCCATCAGGCGTCCCTTCTCTTGTTCGCGAGGAACTGCAGGACCGTGACGCCCAGGCAGATGACGAAGAGGACGACGGCGATCGCCGACGCGTACCCGAAGTCGTTCTCGACGAAGCCCTTGCGGTAGATGTACTGCGACAGCACGAGCGTGGACGTCCCTGGCCCGCCGTTGGTCATCACGAGGATGAGGTCGAAGATCTTGAAGCTGGCGATCGTCAGCATGACGGTCACGAAGAAGGTCGTGGGTCGCAGGCTCGGGAGCGTGACGTTGCGGAAGCGCTGCACGGCGCTCGCGCCGTCGACGCGGGCAGCCTCGTACAGCTCGGACGGGATCGCCTGCAGACCCGCTAGGAAGAGCAACATGTAGTAACCCATGTCGCGCCAGGTCGCCACGATGACGATCGCGGGCATCGCCCAGGTCGTCGAGGTGGTCCACCCAGGAGGGTCGTCGATACCGATCGCCATGAGCATCTGGTTGATGACGCCGGCCTCGGGCGAGAAGAGCATGTTCCACACGACCGCGATAGCGACGATCGACGTGATGTACGGGAAGAAGGCGACGGTGCGGAAGAACGCCATCCCCCGCATCTTGCGGTTGAGGAGCAACGCGAGGCCGAGCGAGGCCCCCAGCGTCAACGGGATGTGCATGACGGCGAAGTAGATGGTGTTCTTCAGCGCGGTGTGGAACGTCGTGTCTCTGACGAGCCGTTCGAAGTTGTCGGTCCCTGTGAAGGTGGCCGCGCCGAAGGCGTTCCAGGATGTGAACCCGAGGTAGAGCAGGATCACCACCGGCACGAGAGTAAGCGTCGCGAAGCCGATGAAGTTCGGCAGGATGAACGTCCAGCCGATGAGTGTGTTGCGCCGTCGCAACCTGGAACCGGGAGCCCGCTCACGCCGTGGGGCTTTCGGCGTGACGGTGGCGGGCACTGGTGCAGGCGCAGAGGCGGTCACGTCTAGCGTGGCCATGAGAGAGCTCCTTTCTGGGACCGGTCCTCCCCGTGCGGGGAGGACCGGGGGTCGTCGGGCGTGGGTCAGCCGAGGCCCTCAGACCGGGCGCGTTCCATCGCCTGTGCGATGCCGTCTTCTGGCGAGACCGCCCCGGACAAGATGGCCGAGTGAGCATCTTTGAGGATGTTCTGGAGCGCGGGGGTGTCGGAGCCCAACGGTGCGTCGGGGTGCGCTTCCAGGGTGCTGAACGCCACGCGGGACTCAGGGTCCGTGGGCATCCCCTCTTGAGAGAACACCGTGTCCGTCACGACGTCCGCGGTGTAGGACGGGCGCAGCCCGATCCCGGCGAGCTCGACGGCCGCGGGCTCTGAGGAGACGTAGGTCAGGAAATCTTTGGCTGCGCACGCCTTCGCGTCGTCGATCGCCGCGTTGATGCCGATCGCCGTCGGGTTACCCTGCGTGACGGGGTGGTCCAGCGTCGTGTCGTCGACCTGAGGGGCTGGTGCGATCCCCCACTCGAAGACGTCAGCGTCCCCGGACTCCCGCTGGGAGAGGAGCGCCGCGATGTACCACGACCCCATCGGCATCATGGCGGTCTTCTGGGTGCCGAACTGGCCTTGGTAGGTCAGCGAGTTCGTGGTGACAACGCCATAGTTCTCCTGCGCCCCGGCGTCCTGGAGGGCGATGGCCCTCTCGTAGAACGGGACCATGTAGTCCCAGTCGGCGGCGAAGTAGGCCTCGTCGCTGCCTGCCTGCGCGGTGGCGAAGGACTGGAGCGCGGTCGCCCAGGAGTGCAGGTAGGTGCCCTTGACGTTCTGCTGGCCGGCGGCTTCCAGGTTCTCGGTGAGCTCGACCGCGACGTCATCGTACTCGTCCCAGGTCCAGGTCCCGTCGGGGTAGGAGACGCCAGCGAGGTCGAAGAGCTCCTTGTTGTAGTAGAGGTACCAGGCATCTTGGCGGTAGGGGACCGCGTACGCTGCGCCATCTGTCGTGTAGTACTCGATGCCGGGGTAGTCGGCACCGAGCACGTCGGTGACCTCGCTGACATCGAGCAGCTGACCACCCTCCTGGTAGGTCGGGAAGGTCGTGATCGTCTTGATCGGATACAGGTCTGGGGCCGATCCGGCGGCGAGGTCGGCTGTCAGCTGGGTGTCGTAGTCGGTGGCGTCGTACTCAGCGAGCTCCACCGTGATGTTCGGGTTCTCGAGGTGGAAGCTGTCGGTCAGCGTCTGGAAATCGGTCGACGTGGAGAGTCCCCAGGCCGCCAACGAGAGCGTCACGGGCTCGGTGCTGTCTTCGCAGACGGCCGAGGCTCCTGCCGTGGTGTCCGACCCGCCGGTGCTGCACCCGGTGAGGGCTAGGGTTGCGGCAGCCAAGACGGCCGAGCGTGTGATGAGGGATCGCTTCATTGCGGTGTGTCTCCTTTGACGGCGGTGCGTGGGGTGGAGCGGAACAACGGTCCTGATGGGTCAGGCCTCCGGAAGATCGACGAGCGTGGCGGTCCCGTCAGGCCAGGTGACGCGCGCCCGGCCGTCGACCATCGCGATGCTGGGTGCCCGGTCGAGCGCGCCCGTGCCGCCGCAGGCGGCAAGGCCGACTGCACAGGCGGTCCATCCCGGGACGGCTGGGGCGTGCAGCACGCCGACGGTGGCGTGCGTGCCGACGGGTGTGGCGTCGTCGCGATGGACGACCGAGGCGTGGTCCCAGCCGAGCAGGGCGACGACCGCGCCGCGCACGGTCGGCGAGGTCTGGTCAACGCGTCGGCCGGCAGCGACCTCCACGGCCACCCCCGCGTCGTGGGCCACCGGCCAGCCGCCGCACTCCAGGCCTACGGCCAGTGCTGAGACGTCCTCGCCGACGTGCACGAGACGTACCTCCCAGGCACCGCGCAGCACCGAGACGACGGTGAGGGTCCCGGCAGCGGTGACGACCCCCGTGATCCCTTCGCCGTGGTGGGTCTGTGCCGCGTCTGGATCGATCCAGTGCGCTCGTGCCCGGGACGCCGCATCGATCGTCCCGTCGGTCTCCGAGAGCCGCAGCGGGGTCATGCCTGCGCGGTGGCTGCGTCGACCGTTCTCGTCGACCAGCGCGACGGACTGGTCGAGGGGCGCTTCCCAGTCTGTGCCGCGGTGCAGCGGGAACGTCACGGTCGAGTACCCCAGCCGCGCGTACAGGGGTGAGTCGCCGACATCCTGGCCGACGGTCGTGTGATCGGTGCCGTGGTTGACGACGCGGACGACTCCGTCTGCGGCGGTCCCGGCGATCCCCCACACCGGGGCGGCGACGACTCGCGCGTCGTCTGCCTCGGTGACGGCCAGCGGGGCGTCCGGCTCGGTCCAGACCGGGTGGTCGGCAGGGAGCGCGAGCCCGAGCAGCCCCTTGCTGGCCCAGTACGGGGACCCTGTCCCGGAGTACTGCTGGCCTAGGTGGCGCCATGGTCCCCACCAGCCGATGTCCAGCAGGCCGCGCTCGTCTGGTGCGCCGCGGGTCGCGAAGTGATTGACGATGGCGAGCGCGGTCGTGCGCAGCCGGCCGGGCGAGACCGACGGCACCTGGGCGATCGCGCCGGCCCAGAACGGTGCGGCCGCCGCGAACCGGTACGTGAGGCTCCGGCCCTGCGGGAGCGGTGAGCCATCGCCGCCCACGAGGTGGACCGCGTCTGTGAGGAAGCGGTCGAGCCGTGACCGGTCGAGCTCTGCGCGGGGCTGGGCGAGGTCGCTGGCGCCGCGCATGCGTGCCCAGAGGGTGGGGTAGAGGTGCATCGCCCAGCCGGCGTAGTGGTCGTAGGACCGTGCTCGTCCGTCGCGGTACCAGCCGTCGCGCTCGTAGAAGGACTCGTGCTGCTCCAGGTCGGCTGTGATGTCTTCCAGCCGGTGCGGTCCGCCGACCGAGCGCAGGAACGTCTCGACGGTGATGCGAAACCAGACCCAGTTGTTGCGCGGGTAGGTCTCATCTCCGACGACCTCGGCCAGGTAGTCGACGAGACGTTCCTGGACCTGTGCGTCGAGCGTGTCCCACAACCACGGTCGGGTCATGTCGAGGACGAGGGCGATCGAGGCGGCCTCGACCTTCGCCTGGCCGTGCTCGGTGGGGCGCGCCCAGCGTTCCGTGTTCCGCAGGTCGGTCCCTGCGGCGAGGCCTTCCGCGTAGTGCTCGAGATGACCGTGAGGGTCGTCGCCGTGTGCACCTGCCACACGGAAGCCTGCAGCGAGGAACGTGCGGGCGAACCCTTCTAGCCCGTCCATGGTGCTGCCGAATCCGCCGGGGGTACCTGGCAGGGTGATCAGGCTCCGGGTCGGAGAGGCGAACCGTCGCGCGTCGAGCAGCAGCGTGTCGGTCCAGCGCTCGAGGTCGTCGCGGGTCTGCACTCTTGCGCCTGGCTGGCCATCGGGCGAGCTTGCGGGAAGGAGGTTCGTTCTGGTGTGCACGGCCCCTGCCTCTCTGCTGGGTTCCGGCCCCCGAGAGGGCAGATGCGCACGACCTTCTTCGTCCGGCCAGGTGTGCCGACAGACTGAGGCATATGATCAACCTGATCATTTCGTGCGACAACCGAGTATGAGATCGTTCGCACAGAGCGGTCAATAGACATGATCATATGATCACCGATGTGCACGGAGGTGCATTCATGGCAGAGTCGAGAGACGACGGCCGGGACGGTCGCTTCGACCCAATCGCAGCACGGCACGAGGACGTTCTGGCCGCGATCATCGACCGCGGCCAGATCCGGGTGACCGAGCTCGCGGCGGAGCTCGGCGTGAGCGCGGTGACCGTCCGGCGCACCGTGAGCGAGCTGTCGGCAGCAGGCCAGGTCCGCCGGGTGCACGGCGGCGCCGAGGCGCTCCCTCGAGCACGCAGCACGGGAGACCCCGGACGCCGCATCACCGCAGGCATGCCCGTCGTGCAGCTCGCCGGCAAGACCGCGGGCGTGATGGTCCCGTCGCTCGACTACTACTGGCCGCGCTTCGTCCGGGCAGTCCAGGAGAACCTGGCTGCAGCGGACATGCGGATGCTGCTCCGCGGCTCGAGCTACGACGCCACCGACGAGCTGCGCGACATCCGCGAGCTGCTCAGCGCTGGCTCAGACGGGCTGCTCATCGCCCCGACGATGAGCGGCGAAGGAGGCGACCTCGTCCGCGACTGGCTTGCGAGCACCACCGTCCCGACCGTCCTGGTGGAGCGCTCGGCCGTGGTCGGGCGCGAGCACGTCGACGTCGAGTCGGTGCTCACCGACCACGCCGCCGGCGCGTCCGCCGCCGTGTACCACCTGGCCAGCCAGGGACACGCACGGATCGGGGTGGCGTGCACGGAGATCTCCTTGCACGCCGACGAGATCCGACGAGGCTGGTACCGCGCAGCCTCCCACCTGGGACTGCCGACGACCGGCGTGGTGGACACCGACATCCCCGAGCGACGCGGCCCCGGATTCCATGTCGGCATCGAGGAGTTCGTCGATGCCGTCCTGGCGACGGGCACCACCGCGGTGCTCGTGCACTCTGACCCCGAAGCCATCCAGGTGGCACAGAGCGTGACCGGTCGCGGGCTGCGCATCCCCGAAGACCTCGCGATCGTCGCGTACGACGACGAGATCGCCGCGTACGGATCGCCGCCCCTCACGGCCGTGCAGCCGCCGCGCCGCACGATCGGTCAAGCGGCGGTCAACCTGCTGGCCGCACGCATCGCCGACCCGGGTCGTCCTGTGCACCGACTGACCCTCAACCCCGTCCTACGGGTACGGGAGTCCACGACGTACCGGCGCGCACCGCAGACATGACGCGTCGCCCTTAGGCTGCCAGCGCCGGCCACACCTGGTCGACGATCGCGTCCACGCTCGGCTCGTCGAGCGGCTGGTGACCGAGGAGCATGCGCATCCACAGCGGCGCGTAGAGGAGGTCGAGGGCGATCTCGATGTCGAGGTCGGCACGAATCTGGCCGTGGTCGATGCCTGCGCGCAGGGCGGTGGCTCCTCCGCTGCGGCGTTCGGCGACGAAGCGTGTGCGCAGGTCGTCGGCGAGCGCGGGGTCGCCCTGGGACTGGGCGACGAGCTCGCGGATCATCGAGCCGGTGGGCGAGGAGAAGGTGCGGGCGACGGCGCGCATCTGTGCGCGGAGGTCGTCCTTGGCCGAGCCGGTGGTGGGGAACGGGTTGTCGGACGCGAACTGCTGCTCGAGGGCGTCGATGACGACGGAGGCTTTGGTGGGCCACCAGCGGTAGATCGTCTGCTTGCCGACGCCGGCGTGGGCGGCGATCTCGTTGATGGTGACCGCTCGGGGGCCCTTCGTGCAGATCAGCTCGTGCGTCGAGGCGAGGATCTTGGCCGTGAGCTCGGGGTCTCGGTGCGGCCCGGTGCGTCCCATGGGGAGAGACTAGCAGAATGACGAGACCGTCGGTCTTGACTACCGGTGCACCGAGACCTACGGTCGAGGTATCGAGACGCACGGTCGCGGTACGGCGAAAGGGACAGCAATGAGCCTCATGGACAACCTCAAAGCACAGGCAGAACGGTCTACCGCCGCCGCGACACCCGAGGTGAACGCAGGGCGCCGCGCCGCGATCGCCGCGGTCGCAGACGTCGCAAGCGGCGCCGTCACCGTCGGCGACCACGCCCCGGACTTCACGCTGCCCGACGCGACCGGCGCAGCCGTCCACCTCGCCGACCTCCTGGCGGCAGGCCCCGTCGTCGTCTCGTTCTACCGCGGCGGCTGGTGCCCCTACTGCAACCTCGAGCTGCACGCCTTGCAGGTGGCACTGCCCGACCTCACCGCGGCAGGCGGCACCCTCGTCGCGATCTCGCCCGAGGCACCGGACGCGTCGCTCACCACGTCGGAGAAGCAGAACCTCGAGTTCCCCGTCCTCTCCGACACGGACGCAGCGACGATCACTGCCTACCGCTTGAACTTCACGATCGACTCGACCACGCGGGCCGTGCTGAGCGAGCCTGAGGCGGAGGCTGCACGCGCCCAGGGCGTCGCGACCGAGATCTTGCCGGTCCCGGCCACCTACGTCATCGGCACCGACGGCACGGTCACCTTCGCGTTCGTCGACCCGAGCCACACGCACCGGGCCGAGCCCGCCGACGTCGTCGCCGCCGTGGCTGCGCTCACCGGGGGCGCGTCCTGAGCACGACGGTGGCGTCACCAGCGGACGGGGTGCAGCGGTCCTAGGGTGGACCCATGGCCACTGCACCCTTGCGCACCCTCACCGAGCACCACGCGATCGCGCTCGAGCTGTGCGAGCCGCTCACCGCCCGCCTCACCCCGCTCGCCGAGGCTTACGGTCTCGTCCTCGCGGCCGAGGTTCTCGCGGGCACGGACACGCCACCGTTCGACAACTCCGCGATGGACGGGTTCGCCGTGCGGCACATCGACGTCGAGCACGCCACGCCCGACGCACCCGTGACGCTCACCGTGGTCGGAGACGTGCCGGCAGGGTCTGACGAGGACCCTGCCGTCCCCGCCCACAGCGCCGTCCGCATCATGACCGGCGCCCCCGTCCCGACCCACGCCACCGCGATCGTCCCCGTCGAGCACACCGACGTCCCCTCCGGGCCCGGCGCGCTCCCCGAGACCGTCACGGTGCACCACGCCACCGTGCTCGGCGCCCACGTGCGTCGAGCCGGCGAGGACGTCCAGGCGGGCGACGTCGTGCTCACCGCCGGGACCCGGCTCACCGCGCGGGCGATCGCGGCCGTCGCGAGCGCCGGCAGCGCCGTCGTCGCCGCACACCCCCGGCCCCGCGTCGGGATCCTCTCGACCGGTTCCGAGCTCGTCGCCCCCGGCACCCCGCTGCGCCGCGGTCAGATCCCCGACTCCAACTCGTACCTGCTCGCGGCAGCAGTCGAGGAGGCAGGCGGGACCGCCGTCCGGGTCGGAGCCGTGACCGACGACGTCGCATCCTTCGCCGCGGCGCTCACCGACCTCGCCGCCACGGTCGACATGATCGTCACCACCGGTGGCGTCAGCGTCGGCGCGTTCGACGTGGTCCGCGAGGTCCTCGAGAGCTCCGAGACCGTCGAGTTCGTGCCCGTCGCGATGCAGCCCGGCAAGCCCCAGGGCCTCGGCACGTGGCAGGGCGTCCCGATCTTCACTCTCCCCGGAAACCCCGTGAGCGCCTTCGTGTCCTTCGAGGCGTTCGTCCGGCCCGGCCTGCGCCGCATGGCCGGACACACCGACACCGAGCGGCCGGTCCTCGTGCGCGCCGCGGGAGTGGCGTGGCACTCCCCCGCCGGCCGCGAGCAGCTCATGCCCGTCCGCTTCGTCGACGACACCGTGGTGCCCGCGACCGGGCGCGGCTCCGGCTCCCACCTCGTGGCGAGCCTCGCGCTCGCCGACGGTTTCGCCATCGTGCCGGCCGACGTCACCGAGGTCGCCGAGGGCGACGAGCTGCGGGTCATGGTCGTCTCGTGAGCAGGCCATCCACGGACAGCACCACGCCGGCGCCGGCGCTGCCGGTCCACGACGCGATCGTCCTCGCGGGTGGGCGTGCACGACGCCTCGGCGGCGACAAGCCGAACGTCCACGTGGGCGGGCGCCGCCTGCTCGACCACGCGCTCGAGGCGACGACGGGTGCGCGACGGGTCGTGGTCGTCGGGCCAGAAGACCTGCTTCCTGACGCGGACGTCGCACCGGGCGGTCGCCTGAGCGTCGTGCGGGAGGACCCGCCGTTCGGCGGCCCCGTCGCGGGGCTGGCGGCCGGGCTCGCCCGGCTCGCCGAGGAGAGCGCCGACGCCGTGCCCGTCCTCCTGCTCGCGTGCGACGTGCCGCTCGTTCCCCGGCTCGTCCGCCAGCTCCTCTCCGCGTGGTCCGACGCTCTCCTCGACGCGGCCCGGCACGAGGTCCTGCCTGCGGACGGCGTCTTCGTCGAGTCCGCCGGCAGAGCGCAGTGGCTCGTGGGCGTCTACGACCCAACCTCGCTCCGGCGCTCGCTCACCACCGTGGCATCGACCCGGACGATCGACGGGGCGTCGATGAAGCAGGTCGTCGGGCACCTCGCCCTCCTCACGACCCAGGACCCGGAAGGGCTGAGCGCGGACGTCGACACGTGGCTCGACGTCGAGCACGTCGACACCCGACTCAACCGCTGACGTACTCCGCCAGGTGCTCGCCCGTGAGCGTGGACCTGGCCGCGACGAGGTCCGCGGGCGTGCCCTCGAAGACGACCTGACCGCCGTCGTGCCCGGCGCCCGGTCCGAGGTCGATGATCCAGTCGGCGTGCGCCATGACCGCCTGGTGGTGCTCGACGACGATGACGGACTTCCCGGAGTCCACGAGCCGGTCGAGGAGCCCGAGAAGGTTCTCCACGTCGGCGAGGTGCAGCCCGGTCGTCGGCTCGTCGAGCAGGTAGATGCTGCCCTTCTCCCCCATGTGGGTGGCGAGCTTGATGCGCTGGCGCTCACCGCCGGAGAGCGTCGTGAGCGGTTGACCGAGACGGAGGTAGCCCAGGCCCACGTCGACGAGCCGCCGCAGGATCGTGTGCGCGGCCGGGACGCGGGCATCGCCGGCAGCGAAGAACTCCTCGGCCTCGGTGACGGACATGCCGAGCACCTCGCTGATGTCCTTGCCGCCGAGGCGGTACTCGAGCACCGAGGCCTGGAACCGCTTGCCCTCGCACACCTCGCACGGCGACGCGACGCTCGCCATGACACCGAGGTCGGTGTAGATCACTCCATTCCCGTTGCACACGGGGCACGCGCCCTCGGAGTTCGCGCTGAACAGCGCAGGCTTGACGCCGTTCGCCTTGGCGAAGGCCTTGCGGACGGGCTCGAGCAGCCCCGTGTACGTCGCCGGGTTGCTGCGACGCGAGCCGCGGATCGCGCCCTGGTCGATCGAGACGACGTCCTCTCCCGAGCCTTCCGGGCCACGGCTCAACGATCCGTGGACGAGGGAGCTCTTGCCCGAGCCTGCGACGCCGGTGACGACGACAAGGACCCCGAGCGGGACGTCGACGTCGACGCCCCGGAGGTTGTTCGCCGTCGCACCGCGGATCTCCAGCGCGCCGGTCGGCGTGCGGACCGAGTCCTTCACCGCGGCGCGGTCGTCGAGGTGGCGGCCCGTGAGCGTTCCGCTCGCCCGCAGGTCCTCGACGGTGCCCTCGAAGCAGACGGTCCCGCCCGCGGTGCCTGCCCCGGGGCCGAGGTCGACCGCGTGGTCGGCGATCGTGATCATCTCGGGCTTGTGCTCGACGACGAGGACCGTGTTGCCCTTGTCCCGCAGCGCCAGGAGCAGCGTGTTCATCCGCTGGATGTCGTGCGGGTGCAGGCCGATGGTCGGCTCGTCGAACACGTAGGTGACGTCGGTGAGCGACGACCCGAGGTGACGGATCATCTTGGTCCGCTGCGCCTCGCCGCCGGAGAGCGTCCCGGCCGGGCGGTCGAGCGAGAGGTAGCCGAGGCCGATCTCCACGAAGGACTCGAGGGTGTGGCGCAAGGCTGCCAGGAGCGGTGCCATCGACGGTTCCTCGAGCGTGCGGACCCACGTCACGACGTCGCTGATCTGCATCGCGCACACGTCGGCGATGCTCGTGCCGTGGACCTTCGACGCGCGCGCCTCGGCGCTCAGCCGGGTGCCCTCGCACTCGGGGCACGGCGTGAACGTCACGGCCCTGCCGACGAACGCGCGGACGTGCGGCTGCAGGGCGTCGACGTCCTTCGACAGGTACGACTTCTGGATCGACGGGATGAGCCCCGTGTACGTGAGGTTGATCCCGTCGATCTTGATCTTCGTCGGCTCCCGGTGGAGCAGGTCGTGGAGCTCGGTCGTCGTGTACGTCCGGATCGGCTTGTCAGTGTCGAAGAACCCGCAGCCGCGGAAGATCCGGCCGTACCAGCCCTCCATCGAGTACCCCGGGATGGTGAGCGCGCCCTCGTCGAGCGACTTCGTGTCGTCGTACAGCGCGGTGAGGTCGATGTCGTTGACCGTCCCCATCCCCTCGCAGCGCGGGCACATGCCGCCCGTGATGCTGAAGCTGCGCCGCTCCTTGACGGTCTTCCCGCCCTTCTCCATCGTCACGGCACCCGTCCCGCTGATCGAGGCGACGTTGAACGAGAATGCCTGGGGCGATCCGACGTACGGCTGGCCGAGCCGGCTGAAGACGATCCGCAGCATCGCGTTGACGTCCGTGGCCGTCCCCACGGTCGAGCGCGAGTTCGCCCCCATGCGCTCCTGGTCGACGATGATCGCCGTCGTCAGCCCCTCCATGTGGTCGACGTCCGGCCGCGCAAGGTTCGGCATGAAGCCCTGGAGGAAGGAGCTGTACGTCTCGTTGATCATCCGCTGCGACTCTGCAGCGATGGTGCTGAAGACGAGCGAGCTCTTGCCCGAGCCCGAGACGCCCGTGAAGACGGTCAGCCGCCGCTTGGGGATCTCGATGCTGATGTTCTGGAGGTTGTTCTCGCGGGCGCCCTGCACCCGGATGAGGTCGTGGGCGTCAGCGACGTGCGCGCTGTGCGGCGGCGAGCCAGCCGCGGAAGGCCTGGTCGGGACGGTGCTCATCAGGTCTCCCTCGGTGGAACGGTCAGCGGACCTCGGCGCCCCGGACGAGATCACGCACGGTCGGTGCTCCGCGGCGGTCGTGGGGCTCGCGCTCACGATCCTGCCACGCACCACCCACCACGCCCAGGACGCACGCCGTCGCCGAGAGTCAGTAGACGAAGATCGCGAACAGCGACGGGTCGTTCGCGTGGACGATCGCCATGAAGACGATCGCGTCGAAGAGCAGGTGCACCACGAGGACGAGGGTGAGGGACCCGGTCCGGACGAAGATGAGCCCCTGGAGCAGGGCGAACGGGATCGTCAGCAGCGGCCCCCACGAGCGGTAGCCGAGCTCCCAGAGGAAGGAGACGAAGATCGCCGCCTGGAGGAGGTTCGCCTGCCAGGCGGGGAAGTGCCGGAGCAGCAGCGCGAAGCACGTGCAGACGAAGAACAGCTCGTCCCACGTCCCCACGCCGTTGACGCCGACGAGGAACCGGAACAGCTGGTCGGTCTCCGTGAGCTCGGGCCAGTTCTCGTACGCGCCGGAGCGGATGAAGTAGAACGGCAGGATCGCCCAGCCCAGCAGCGGCACCACGAGGACGTAGACCTTCTCGCTCGTCGGCCAGCGCCGGCCGGTGCGCCACGGGAACCTGATCGCCTCACGGCGAAACACGAACCGGTCGACGAGGAACGGGACGAGGACCGCCAGGGTCAGCGCGGTGCCGATCGCGACGAACCGGGGCCACGACACGTCGGCGGCCATCGACGTGGTGCTGATGATCGAGATCCCGATCCCGACGAGGAGCAGGTCGCGGCCGAGACTGCGATCCGCGAGGAACCCGCCGGCGAGGCTGAGGGCGAGGAGCACGTAGCCGGCCGGGCGCAGGTGCAGCCCGAAGAGCAGGACCGCCGACGCGGAGACGCCGGCAGCAGGCAAGAGCTTCGCTGCGACACGACCGGTGACCTGGTCAGTCGTCATGCGCGCCACCCTAGTGGAGCGCTGCGAGCCCCGCACCGGCACTTCACCCGATGATCGCCGGCAGATACGTGCATGTTGTCCCGATCTGTGGGAGGTTCTTCACGAGGCGATGACGCCTCGGCACGAGTTCCTGCTGATCAGGGAGATCGATGCGTACCAGCGAGCCCGTCCCCGCACCGTCCGCCGCGTCGCGCCTGGCGCCCGACCTCTCGAACTGGGACCCAGAAGATCCTCAGACCTGGGACTCGAAGATCGCGTGGCGCACCCTGTGGGTCTCGACCTACAGCCTCACGCTCGCGTTCGCCACGTGGTACCTCGTCTCAGCGATCGCGCCGCGGCTCACCGACATCGGCTACGACCTCTCCAAGGCCCAGCTCTACTGGCTCGCGGCCATCCCGGGGCTCGCGGGCGGCCTCCTGCGGATCGTCTGGATGTTCCTGCCGCCGCTCCTCGGCACCAAGCGCCTCGTCGGATGGTCCTCCGTCCTACTCATCCTGCCGATGGTCGGCTGGGCGGTCGTCGTCCACGATCCGTCCACCCCGTACTGGTTGCTCCTGTCCCTCGCCGCGGCGACCGGCATCGGCGGCGGTGTGTTCTCCGGCTACATGCCCTCGACGAGCTACTTCTTCCCCAAGCGGATGGCCGGGACGGCGCTCGGGATCCAGGCCGGGATCGGGAACTTCGGGGTCTCTCTCATCCAGCTCCTCGGACCGTGGATCGTCGGTTTCGGTCTCCTCGGGACGGCGGCGCTCACGCCCCAGAGCACGCAGGACGGGCAGATCTACCTGCACAACGTGGGCCTGATCCTCATCCCGTGGGCGGTGCTGGCCGCCATCCTCGCGTTCGCGCTCCTGCGCAGCGTGCCCATCACGGCGAACTTCAAGCAGCAGCTCGACATCTTCGACAACAAGCACACGTGGATCCTCACGACCATCTACCTCATGACGTTCGGGGCGTTCAGCGGCCTCGCCGCCCAGACACCCTTGATCATCAACAACGTCTACGGCAGCGCGAGCGAGTTCGCGGGCATGGACGACCTCCCGCGCGGGCTGACGTACGCGTTCATCGGACCGCTCATCGGGTCCGCTGCGCGCGTCGCGTTCGGGCCGCTCTGCGACAGGTACGGCGGTGCGCGATGGACGTTCCTCGCCGGGGTGGGCATGGCGATCAGCACCGGCGCGGCGGTCGTCTTCCTCACGCCGGAGAACCCCGACGAGTTCAAGGGCTTCCTCGCGTGCCTCTTCCTCATCTTCTTGTTCGCCGGGATCGGCAACGCCGGGACGTTCAAGCAGATGCCGATGATCCTCCCGCCGCGCCAGGCGGGCGGCGTCATCGGCTGGACCTCGTCGGTGGCGGCCTTCGGGCCGTTCCTCGTCGGGATGTCGCTCTCGGTCGTCGCACCGGCGGCGTTCTTCACCGGTGTCGCGGTCTTCTGTGTCTTCTGCGCCGCTCTCACGTGGTATTTCTACGCGCGCCCTGGCGCCCCGAACCCCAGCTGATCAGAGGAGTCTCATGACCACGACGGAGGCAGGAGGCAGGTCCGCTCAGGACCTGCTGCTCTCGCTCGGCAAGCACCTGCGGCGCGGGGAGACCTCAGCCGACCTGCGCCAGGTCTACCTCGAGGGAGGCCGTGCGGGTGACGTCTTCTACCGGGACCGGTGGTCTCACGACAAGGTGGTGCGCTCGACGCACGGCGTGAACTGCACCGGCTCGTGCTCGTGGAAGGTGTACGTCAAGGACGGCATCATCACGTGGGAGACGCAGCAGACGGACTATCCGTCCGTCGGCCCGGACTCCCCGGAGTACGAGCCGCGCGGGTGCCCCCGCGGGGCCGCGTTCAGCTGGTACACGTACTCCCCCACGCGGGTGCGCTTCCCCTACGTCCGGGGCGTCCTCGCCCAGATGTATCGGGCCGCGAAGGCGCGCACGGGCGACCCGGTCCTCGCGTGGGCCGAGATCACGGGCAACCCGGAGACTGCGAAAGCCTACAAGTCCGCGCGTGGCAAGGGCGGGCTCGTCCGCACGACGTGGGAGGAGGCCGCCGAGATCGTCGCCGCAGCCCACGTCCACACGATCAAGACGTACGGGCCAGACCGCATCGCCGGGTTCTCCCCGATCCCCGCGATGTCGATGGTGTCTCACGGGGTCGGGAACCGCTTCATCACGATGCTCGGCGGGACGATGCTCTCGTTCTACGACTGGTACGCAGACCTTCCGGTCGCGTCCCCGCAGGTCTTCGGCGACCAGACGGACGTCCCCGAGTCGGCGGACTGGTGGAACTCGACCTACTGCATCATGTGGGGCTCGAACATCCCGGTGACCCGGACCCCGGACGCCCACTTCATGACCGAGGCGCGCTACCGCGGCCAGAAGGTCGTCGTGGTCTCCCCCGACTACGCGGACAACACGAAGTTCGCCGACGAGTGGCTCGCTGTGCACCCCGGGACGGACGGGGCGCTGGCCCTCGCCATGGGGCACGTCATCCTCCGCGAGTTCCTCGTCGAACGCCGCACGCCGCGCTTCGAGTCCTACCTCAAGACGTACTCTGACTCCCCGTACCTCGTGACGCTCGTGCCGCGCGGCGACTCGTTCGCCGCTGACAAGTTCGTCACGGCAGCAGACCTGGCGAACGCTGGGCTGCCGGGCTTCCGGTCCGCCAACGCCGACTTCAAACCGGTGCTGCTCGACGCGGACGGCACCGTCGTCGTGCCGAACGGATCTCTCGGGCACCGGTTCTCCGCTGAGGACGAGGGGCGGTGGAACCTCGACCTCGAGGGGGTCGACCCGCTCTTGTCCCTCCTCGACGCCGCCGACCACGACGGCCGCTCCGTCACGGTGGACCTGCCGCGGTTCGACGTCCAGCCTGCTCCCGGCGAGCTCGCTGCGCACACCGGGGGCGCGGGGACCGTCCGGCGCGGCGTGCCCGTCCGCGAGGTCGGCGGTCGCCTCGTGACGACCGTCTTCGACCTCCTCCTCGCCCAGTACGGCGTGGGCCGCCCCGGCCTGCCCGGCGACTGGCCGACCGGATACGACGACCCGACGTCACCCTGCACGCCTGCGTGGCAGGCCGAGATCACCGGTGTGCCCGCCCCCGCTGCGGAGCGCATCGGACGCGAGTTCGCGGAGAACGCCGAGAAGTCCGGCGGCCGCTCGATGATCATCATGGGTGCCGGGACCAACCACTGGTTCCACTCCGACACGATCTACCGGGCGTTCCTCGCCCTGACGACGATGACCGGGTGCCAAGGAGTCAACGGCGGCGGCTGGGCGCACTACGTCGGGCAAGAGAAGCTGCGCCCGCAGACCGGCTGGGCTCAGTATGCGTTCGGTCTCGACTGGATGCGCCCGCCGCGCCAGATGATCGGGACCGCGTACTGGTACCTGGCCACCGACCAGTGGCGGTACGACGGCCTCCCCGCCGACGCCCTCGCGACCCCGCTGGCGCGTGGAGCGTTCGCCGGGCGCACCACCGCCGACTGCCTCGTCGAGTCGACGAAGCGTGGCTGGATGCCGAGCTACCCGACGTTCAACAGGTCCTCGCTCCAGCTCGCCGACGACGCGGAGGCTGCCGGCAAGGACGCCGCGCAGTACGTCGTGGACTCCCTCACCGACGGGAGCCTCAGGTACGCGTGCGAGGACCCAGACGCCCCAGAGAACTTCCCGCGCGTCATCACGATCTGGCGAGCCAACATCCTCGGGTCGTCAGGCAAGGGCAACGAGTACTTCCTCAAGCACCTGCTCGGCACCGAGTCGGCTGTCCTCGCCGAGGAGGCCGGCCCGGAGCGACGCCCACGGGACATGGTGTGGCGCGAGGAAGCCCCCGAGGGCAAGCTCGACCTGCTCACGACGCTCGACTTCCGCATGACGTCCACGACCCTGTACTCCGACGTCGTCCTGCCTGCAGCCACCTGGTACGAGAAGTACGACCTCTCGAGCACGGACATGCACCCGTTCATCCACTCGTTCAACCCCGCGATCACGCCGCCCTGGCAGACGCGCACAGACTTCGACACGTTCCACACGATCGCGAAGAAGGTCTCCGAGCTCTCGGAGACACACCTGGGGGTCCGCAAGGACGTCGTCGCGACGCCGCTCCTGCACGACACCCCGGACGCCATGGCGACGCCCCACGGCGCCGTCGGCGACGTCCGAGACATGCCCCTGATCCCTGGTGTGACGATGCCGAAGATCACGGTCGTCGAGCGCGACTACCCGGCGATCGCCGAACAGCTCGCCACGCTCGGGCCGCTCACCGACACGCTCGGCATGGTCACCAAAGGCGTGAAGTACACGCCCGACCAAGAGATCAGCGCCCTCGCCCGCAAGAACGGCCTCGTCACGAAGGGCCGCTATGCGGGGCGCACGAGGCTCGACAAGGACACGCACGTCTGCGAGATGATCCTCGGGTTCTCCGGCACGACGAACGGTCGCCTCGCGACCCAGGGATTCGAGCAGGTCGAGAAGCACACCGGCCAGAAGCTCGCCGACCTCTCCCGCGAGTCAGAAGGCACGCGGATCACGTTCGCCGACGTCCAGGCACGGCCCGTCGCGGTCATCACGTCGCCCGAGTGGTCGGGTTCCGAGCACGGCGGGCGCCGCTACACGGCCTTCGCCATCAACGTCGAACGCCTCAAGCCGTGGCACACGCTCACCGGTCGCATGCACTTCTTCCTCGACCACGACTGGATGACCGACCTCGGTGAACAGCTGCCGGTCTTCCGTCCGCCGCTCGACATGCACCGCCTCTTCACGGACTCTCCCGTCCCGGGCGACCGCAGCCCCAGCGGCTTCCCCGCGTCTGCGGGCCACGCCGAGGTCGCGGTCCGCTACCTCACCCCGCACTCCAAGTGGTCTATCCACTCGGAGTACCAGGACAACCTCTTCATGCTCTCGCTGTCCCGCGGCGGGCCCAACATCTGGATGAGCCCGCAGGACGCCGAGAAGATCGGGGTCCGAGACAACGAGTGGATCGAGTCGTACAACCGCAACGGCGTCGTCGTCGCCCGCGCGGTCGTCTCGCACCGCATGCCCGAGGGCACCGTGTTCATGCACCACGCGACCGACAAGACCATCGACGTGCCGCTCGCCGAGACGTCCGGTCAGCGGGGCGGGATCCACAACTCGCTCACCCGCGTGCTCCTCAAACCGAGCCACCTCATCGGCGGGTACGCCCAGCTGTCCTTCGCGTTCAACTACCTCGGCCCCACCGGCAACCAGCGCGACGAGGTCACTGTCATCCGGCGCCGCAACCAGGAGGTCCAGTACTGATGAAGGTCATGGCGCAGATGTCGATGGTCATGAACCTCGACAAGTGCATCGGGTGCCACACGTGCTCGGTCACGTGCAAGCAGGCGTGGACCAACCGCACCGGTGTCGAGTACGTGTGGTTCAACAACGTCGAGACGCGGCCCGGTCTCGGGTATCCCCGCCGGTACGAGGACCAGGAGGAGTGGAAGGGAGGCTGGACCCGCACCAAGCGGGGAAAGCTCACGCTGCGCGGCGGCGGACGGTGGTCCAAGCTCGCCCGGATCTTCTCCAACCCCAAGCTCCCGTCCATCGAGGACTACTACGAGCCGTGGACGTACGAGTACGACATGCTGCTCTCGGCACCGGCCGGTCAGCACGTCCCTGTCGCACGGCCGAAGTCCCTGCTCACGGGCAAGGACATGAAGATCGAGTGGTCGGCCAACTGGGACGACGACCTCGGCGGCTCCACCGAGACGATGCAGGACGACCCGATCCTCCAGTCGATGAGCGAGCACGTCGCCGCGTCCTTCGAGGACACGTTCATGTTCTACCTGCCGCGCATCTGCGAGCACTGCCTCAACCCGTCGTGCGTCGCGTCCTGCCCGTCGGGCGCCATGTACAAGCGTGCCGAGGACGGCATCGTCCTCGTCGACCAGGACCAGTGCCGCGGGTGGCGCATGTGCGTCTCGGGCTGCCCCTACAAGAAGGTCTACTTCAACCACAAGACCGGCAAGGCCGAGAAGTGCACGTTCTGCTACCCCCGGATCGAGGTGGGCCAGCCCACCGTCTGCTCCGAGACGTGCGTGGGCCGGCTGCGCTACATCGGCCTCGTGCTCTACGACGCGGACAAGGTGAGCGAGGCGGCCGCCGTCGAGGACGAGCACGAGCTCCTCGCCTCCCAGCGCTCGGTCTTCCTCGACCCGAACGACCCGGAGGTGGTCCGCGAGGCAGAGAAGGCCGGGATCCCGCGCGACTGGGTCACCGCGGCGCAGAACTCACCCATCTGGGCACTCATCAACAGGTACGAGGTGGCGCTGCCCCTGCACCCCGAGTACCGCACGATGCCGATGGTCTGGTACATCCCGCCGCTCTCGCCGATGGTCGACGTCGTCACCGCGTCAGGCAACGACGGCGAGGACGCCCGCACCCTCTTCGCGGCCATCAGCCAGATGCGCATCCCGCTGGAGTACCTCGCCGGCCTCTTCACAGCGGGCGACACCAAGCCTGTCGAACGCGTCCTGCGACGCCTGGCCGCGATGCGCACCTACATGCGCGACATCAACCTCGGTGACGACCCGCGCGAGGAGATCGCGTCTGCCGTCGGCATGACCGGCGCCGAGGTGCAGGAGATGTACCGGCTGCTCGCGATCGCGAAGTACGAGGACCGGTACGTCATCCCGCCCGCCCACACGGAGACCGCACGCGAGCTGGAAGAGCTCGGGTGCTCCCTCGACTTCGACGGTGGCCCCGGCATGGGCGGCGGCGGGCCGTTCGGCTCGTCCTCCGGACCGGTGACGCCTGTCGCTGTCGAGAACTTCCACATGCTGCAGGCCCGCCAGACCGCCGACTCCCCGCACACGCCCTCCGGCCCGAGCCGCGTCAACCTCCTCAACTGGGACGGTCGGGGTCACCCCGACGGTCTCTTCCCCGGCGACGCGGCCGCTCATCCCGGCGACGGCACGCACCAGCACGACGGCGACGCCCAGGCAGGAGACCACTGATGCGCTCTCCCGTGCTGACGCCTCTCGTCCCCGTCCGGATGTCCGACCCCGACCGTGCCACCGCCCACATGGCGGCGTCCGTGCTCCTCGGATACCCCGGCCCTGCGGAGGTCGCTTCCTTCCCCGCCGTGCGCGCCGCTGTCCAGTCCCTGCCCGGAGCCGTCCGCGAGCGCTTCACCGACTTCCTCGACGCGGCCGACGCGATGGCTGCCGCTGATCCCGAGTCGCTCGCGGTCCACTACGTCGCGACGTTCGACCTGCGGCGCAGGTGCTCGATGTATCTCACGTACTTCGTGGCTGGCGACACGCGCAACCGTGGTCTCGCCCTCGTGTCGTTCGTCCAGGCGTACCAGGCGGCGGGGTGGGCGGTGGACAGCGACGAGCTGCCCGACTATCTGCCGGTCGTGCTCGAGTTCTCGGCGCGCGAGCTCGCCGGGGACGGTGCGCCGGTCATCGCTGCGGGGCTCCTCTCGACGAACCGTGGCGGCATCGAGGTGCTGCGCTCCGCGCTGACGGGCTTCGGCAGCCTCTACGCGTCGCTCGTCGAGGCGGTGTGCCTGACGCTCCCGCCGATCGATGCGGAGACGGAGCGCCGGTACCTCGAGCTCGTGTCCTCAGGGCCACCGAGCGAGCTCGTGGGGCTGCAGTCGTTCGGACCGTTGGAACCGTTCGTGCCGGTCGGCGCGCAGACCGAGACGAGGGTGTGATGGGCGGCGTCCTGCTGTGGGTCGTGGTTCCATACGTGTGCTTCGCGACGTTCGTCGTGGGGCTCGCGTGGCGGTTTCGCTACGACAAGTTCGGGTGGACCACGCGGTCGTCCCAGCTGTACGAGAACCGGTTGCTGCGGCTGGGGTCACCGCTGTTCCACTTCGGTCTCATCATGGTGGTCGGGGGGCACGTCCTCGGGCTGGTCGTCCCGAAGTCGTGGACAGAGACGGTCGGGATCAACGAGACGGCGTACCACCTCGTGGCGACGTACCTCGGCACGGTCGCGGCGGTCATGCTCGTCGCAGGGCTCATCATCCTCGTCTACCGGCGGCGCGTCACCGGGCCGGTCTTCCTCGCGACGACGCGCATGGACAAGGTCATGTACGTGTTCCTCGCGGCGTCGATCCTCGTCGGCACGTGGGCCACCGTGACCACCCAGCTCTTCGCCGCCGACCACGGGTACGACTACCGGGAGACCATCTCGGTCTGGTTCCGGTCGCTGTGGCTGCTCTCGCCTCAGCCCGAGCTCATGGCGGGCGTCCCGGTCGCGTTCGCCGTCCACATCACCGTCGCGAACCTCCTCTTCGCGCTGTGGCCGTTCACGCGCCTCGTCCACGCGTTCTCCGCCCCGGTGAAATACCCTTTCCGCCCATACGTCGTCTACCGGTCACGCGACGCGTCGTTGCCGACCCACACCACTCGCCGAGGATGGGAGGAATCACAGAGGCCGCGCACCCGCAGGTGATGCCATGAGGGCGTTGATCCTCTACAGTCCTCTCCGTCGCCGCTACGTGCGACCTACGAGCGAAGGAACACACATGGTCGCCCCGCCCACGGACCGCGTCGGAAGCCCCGACGACGCGGGCCTCGGCGAGCCCACAGACGTGTCTGCTGTTCACCAGCTCGAGGCGATGCCGACGGCGTACTTCTCCCTCGACACCGACTGGTGCTTCAGCTACATCAACGCGGCCGGCGAGAAGCTCTTGGGGTCCACCCGCACCGAGCTGCTCGGCGGCAACGTGTGGGACCTGTTCCCGGACGCCGTGGGTTCCGACTTCGAGACCCACTACCGCAGCGCGATGAGCACCGGACAGCCTGTCGTCTTCGAGGCCTACTACCCACGACCGCTCGACACGACGTACGAGGTGCACGCGTGGCCGGGCCGCGACAGTCTCGGCGTGTACTTCCAAGACATCACGCAACGGCGCCGTGCGCAGGAGGCCGCCGACCGCGACGCTCGTCGGGACGCTCTCCTCTCCGAGGTCGGCTCGTGCCTCGCCGAGACCCTCGACGCAGAGCACGCTCTCGACAGGCTCGCCGAGGTGCTCGTCCCCGCGCTCGCCGACTGGTGCGTCGTGACGCTCGTCGAGGACGGGTCCGACGGCAGCTCGAACCGGCTGCGAGACCTCGGCTGCGCGCACGTCGACCCCACTGCACGGCCCCTCGTGGAGCGGTACACGTCGCTGCGGATGGCGGCGCTCACCCAGGACTCGTACATCGCTCGAGCGATGGAGGACGGCGAGGTCGTGCGCATCACCAGCGGTGCGACAGCCGCCGTCCGCGCGGTCCTCGTGCCTGGCGAGGCGCGTGACCTCATCGACGAGCTCGCTCCTGAGAGCGTCACCGTCCTCGTCCTGCAGGGGCGTGGACGGACGATGGGTCTTGTGTCGCTCTTCAACGGGGCGGGCCGCACTGCGATGAGCTCCGACGACCTCACCGTCGCCCAGGAAGTCGCCACGCGTGCTGGTCTGGCGCTCGACAACATGCGGCTGTACCGCCAGCAGCGCCAGCTCGCCGAAGGGCTGCAGCGGTCGCTCCTCACGGCCCCCGTCCAGCCGGACCACGTGCAGATCGCGGTCCGGTACGTCCCGGCGACCGAGGCGGCCCAGGTAGGTGGCGACTGGTACGACGCGTTCCTCCAGCGCACCGGCGACACCGTGCTCGTCATCGGTGACGTGGTGGGCCACGACATCGCGGCGGCAGCCAAGATGGGTGAGATCCGGTCGATGCTCCGCGGCATCGCCGTCGCGACGGGCGCGTCGCCGGCCGAGCTCCTCCGGGAGATCGACACGGCGCTCGAGACGCTCCAGTCCGAGGTCGTCGCCACGACCGTCGTCGCACGGATCGAGCAGTCGCCGGACCAGCTCGAGCGCGGGGAACGGACCGTGCGCTGGTCGAACGCCGGCCACCCGCCACCCATGGTCGTCCGGGCGGACGGCACGGTGACGCCGCTCGTCGCGGCCACCACGAACCTCCTGCTGGGGATCACCCTGGACACGCAGCGCACCGAGACCACCGCGATCCTCGAGGCGGGGGCGACGGTCTTCCTCTACACGGACGGTCTCGTCGAGCGTCGAGACAGGACCCTGCGCGACGGCCAGGCGGCCCTCGTCGCCGCGCTGGAGAGCGTCGCCGACCTCGACCTCGAGGAGCTCTGCGACGAGATGCTCGTGCGCATGCTGCCGCCGACGCGGCAGGACGACATCGCGATCGTGGCCGTGCGTCTCCACCCTCAAGACCGGTCGCGCCCAGCCGAGGCAGGCGAGACCGACGTTCCCGAGACGGCGCCGCCCGACCCGGCGGCAGACGTCCCCGGCGCCTGAGCGCTGCGAGATCCGTCAGCGCACCCCGGCGGTCTCCGGTGTCGCCGTCTGCGTGGGTCCCGGTCCGCAGGGCGGTGTCGGTACGGCGAGGAGCTGGTGGCCGAGCTCGTCGAGCCTGCTCGTGACGACGGAGTAGTAGGACCACGTCCCGCGGCGCTCCCGCGTGAGGAGCCCCGCCTCGACGAGGAGCCTGAGGTGGTGGCTCACGGTCGCCTGACTCAGCCCGACCGGCTCGGTGAGGTCGCAGACGCACGCCTCGCCGCCGTCGCCCGCGGCGACGAGCGCGAGCAGCCGCAGCCTCGTCGCGTCGCCCAGCGCTCGGTATCCGGCAGCGATCCGCTCGGCCTCGCGCACGTCGAGGGACGCCTGCACAGCAGGGGCGCAGCACGTGGTGCTCAGATCGTCGGTCATGCAACAATCGTCGCATGGATCGGTTTTTTTCGATCCAGGAGATCGCGCCCGTCGTCGTCGACATCTGGAGACCCCGTGAGCCAGCCGTCTGCCCCAGCACCTGTGATCGTCGTCGGAGCCGGCCCCGTCGGCCTCGCCGCCGCCGCCCACCTCCTCGAGCGAGGGCTCGAACCGCTCGTCCTCGAGCAGGGCGAGCACGCCGGGGCTGCCGTCTCGGCGTGGGGCCACGTCCGCCTGTTCTCCCCGTGGCGCTACGACGTCGACGCCGCCGCCCGGCGCCTGCTCGAGCCGACCGGCTGGGCGAACCCCGACCCCGAGGCACTCCCGACAGGCGCCGAGCTCGTCGAGAGCTACCTGCGACCGCTCTCCGAGACGTCTGCGATCCGCTCGCGGCTGCGGACCGGGACGCGCGTCGTCGGCATCACCCGCGACGGCGCGGACAAGACCCGCTCGCTGGGCCGCGAGCGCAGGGCCTACCGCGTGCGCGTCGTGCACGACGGCGCGGTCGAGGACATCCTCGCCAGCGCCGTCATCGACACCTCCGGAACGTGGGGGCGCTCCAACCCGCTCGGCACCGGCGGGCTGCCTGCCCTCGGTGAGTCCGCAGCCTCGCACGCGCTCGCCGGCCCGCTCCCCGACGTCCTCGGAGCGGACCGCGCCGACTTCGCCGGTCACCACACGCTCGTCGTCGGCATGGGCCACTCCGCGGCCAACAGCCTGCTCGCTCTCGTCGAGCTCGCCGAGAGCGCACCGCAGACGCGCATCACGTGGGCGATCCGCGGCGGCTCCGCACGCCGCCTGTTCGGCGGTGGGACCGACGACGAGCTCCCCGCGCGCGGGCTGCTGGGCACCCGGCTGAAGGACGCGACGGAGTCGGGCCTCGTCACGCTCGTCCGGTGGGCGTCGATCGAGCAGCTGCTCGAGACCTCGGACGGAGTGCGCGTGCTCGGGCGCACACGCGACGACGCCCTCGACCTCACCGTGTCGACGATCATCAACGCGACCGGGTTCCGACCTGACCTCGACATGACGCGAGAGGTCCGGCTCGACCTCGACCCTGCGCTGGAGTGCCCTCGCGGGCTCGCTGAGCTCATCGATCCGAACCTGCACTCGTGCGGGACGGTGCCACCGCACGGCGAGGCGCTCCTCGCGCACCCTGACGCCGGCTTTTACGTCGCTGGGATGAAGAGCTACGGGCGTGCGCCCACCTTCCTCCTCGCGACAGGCTACGAGCAGGTGAGGTCGGTCGCCGCCGCTCTCGCCGGCGACCGCACCGCTGCCGACACCGTGCACCTCGATCTCCCGACGACAGGCGTGTGCTCCACCGACCTCGTCGAGGACGACGCGGAGTCGGCCTGCTGCGGCGTCAGCGGCTGAGGCATCCTGTGCTGAGGCATCCCTTCCAGATGCGCGATCGCTCGTCGTGGGTGAAGATCTTCAGGGGCGATCGCCGATAACGCGTCGCCGCGATGAGAGTGAGCCCCGTCCGGGGCAGTGAAGGTTCGTGAGCGAGCGAGGCGGACCTGGCGTGAGCCAGGCCGTGACGGATCGGTGTGACGTCGTGTGCTGACGAGGCACCACCGGCCGAGCAGCTCAGACCCCGGACGGGCTCCCTCCTCCCACTCGTGGCAGGACGCCTGCCCACCAGGTCGTGGGGCTCGTCCCACCCCTGCCGTCCGGACCTGCGCTGCCGTCCGGACCAGAGCTGTCAGCAAGATCCGACCGCCCATAACGACTGCGCTGGTCACAGACCCAGCACGACGGCGGCAGTCGCGCTCCCCACGCCGTCGAGCCCCGCAGCACGGTCCTCGAACCGGCGCGACACGCGTCCTGGACGACCGTCCGCCCAGGTCAGCCGCGCACCCCGAGGCCGCGGACCGCACCACGTGCGGCACCGCCCCGGATGCGCGAGGCCAGCGACGGCAACGATCCCAGGCGATCACGACCTGCCCGGACATGCACCAGGGACGTCCAGGGCTGGTCGCACGCACCGACGCGATGCATCACGGGACACCGACATCCCCACCACAGCCGGTCACTCTCGTGACGTTCGGACCTTGCACAAGTCCAGGCACTGAGTCTCGACACGCCGCGAAGGGAAGCGATTTCCCACATCAGGGGCCTGAGGTCGCATCCTCCCACCAAACGCGACATTCGAGGTGTAGCGTCAGCAAAGCGCCTCGTCCGAGGAGAGCACCTCTGGGCGGCCAGGACGCCCCGTGAGCACAGAGACCACGACTGACAGGCACCACGGCGGCGACGGCTGAGAACCAGCTCGCCGACCGCTCACCACGCGAGACCACTCCACGCTCCACACACCCGTGCAGCGCGCTTCTGCGCGCTCACGATGCACGCGCACGCCCTCGGGACCCGACGCACCCCGCTCGGCCCGTCTCTCTCCATGGCTGTAGCTACCGAACACGACAAGAGGTGCGAAAGTGAAAGGCAAGCTCCGTTGGGTGATCGTCGCCCTGGTCGCTCTAGCGACGATCATCAACTACATCGACCGTGGAGCACTGGCCATCTTGTGGCCCGAGATCCAGAGCGACCTCGGGATGACCAAGCTCGACTATGCGATCGTCATCAACATCTTCACGTTCGCCTACGCGTTCGGTCAGTCCATCTTCGGACGGATCTTCGACTGGGTCGGGACACGGCTGGGCTTCGTCCTGTCGATCGTGGCCTGGTCCGCCGCAACGATGCTGCACGCGCTGGCGACCGGCCTCGTGAGCTTCTCGATCTTCCGAGGAGCCATGGGTGTGTCCGAGGCCGGCAACTGGCCTGGCGCCACCAAGGCGAACGCCGAGTGGTTCCCGATCAACGAACGTGCGCTGGCACAAGGAATCTTCAACTCCGGCGCAGCGATCGGCGGCATCATCTCTGCTCCGCTGGTCGGGTTCATGTTCTTCATGCTCGGCTCGTGGCGCGCCACCTTCGTCCTCATCGGGCTGATCGGCTTCCTCTGGTTGATCCCGTGGCTGATCGTCTACAAGAGCGGGCCCGACTCGCACCCGTGGATCACCGAGGAGGAGCGCGAGTTCATCCTGACGGGCCAGCGGTCAAAAGAAGCTGCAGTCGTCGAGGAGTACGCCCCCAAGCCTGCCGCGATCCTCTCCCGCAAAGAGAGCTGGGGCGTCATCATGGCCCAGTTCTTCATCGACCCGATCTGGTGGCTCTTCGTCAGCTGGTTGCCGCTGTACCTGTACGAGACCTTCGGGTTCGGCGTCGAAGAGATCGCCGTGTACTCGTGGGTCCCCTACGTCGGCGGGATGATCGGCGCGTGGATCGGCGGATGGTGGGCCGGCCGCCTGCTCAAGAAGGGCGCTACCGTCAACCGCGCCCGCAAGACGGTGATCTCCACAGGCGGTGCCGTCATGCTCATCGCGCTGCTGCTGACCACCCAGGCGTCCACCCCCATCACCGCGGTCCTGCTCATGGCCGTCATCCTGCTCGGCTTCCAGCTGGCCGTGGGCAACATCCAGACGCTCCCGAGCGACTTCTACAGCGGAAAGTCCGTCGCGACGCTGGCCGGCTTCGGTGGAACTGCTGCCAAGCTCGCCGTCGTCGGTCTCAACTTCCTCATCCCGGTCATCACGGTCGACAGCTACGCTCCAGCTTTCGCCGTGGGTGCAGGCCTGGCCATCATGACCGTCTTGTCGGTGCTGATCCTCTGCCCGACCATCAAGCCCCTGCAGGCCAAGGTCAAGGTCGCGGTGTGAGCACGCGCTCAGGCGCCCTCGACGAGGTCGACGAGCGCCTGAGCGTCGTCATCTGGCGCGAGGGGGATCGAGAGCTGGTCGCCGACCAGCCTCCCCTCCACAGCGACGGCTGACCGGATGGTGTCCCCCACCTTGAGGACGAGGCGCGTCGTCCCCAGCCTGAGCAGCTTCCTCTGCCAGCGCATGCAAGACGGCCGCTCGAGGCTTCCCACCTCGAAGCTAGCGGGGACGCCGGGTGGAGGCCAGGAACCACGGCCTCGTGCGCACCACCCACCGAGATGCTCGGGCCCGACGCGGGACAGCCGCATAGGATCAGGGGTACCAGCCGTTGTCGTGGCGACCGAAGGATGTCTCGTGCAGTACCTCTCCACCCGTGGCGCGCAGCTCGGACAGTACCGTGACGTCATCGTCGAAGGGCTCGCGCCGGACGGCGGTCTCGCCGTCCCCGCAGAGCTCCCGACGATCGACGCAGCCTTGCTCGAGCGGTGGCGCCCGCTCGACTACGCCGGGCTCGCCACCGAGATCCTCGGGCTGTTCGCGACCGACATCCCCCGTGACGAGCTCGCCCGGATCTGCCGCACCTCCTACCGGCCTGAGGCGTTCGCGTCCCCCGAGGTGGTCCCCGTGACCAGCCTCGACGGTGGCCTGAGCCTCGTCGGGCTCTCCGAGGGGCCGACGCTCGCGTTCAAGGACCTGGCGATGCGGTTCCTCGGCGAGGCGCTCGACCTCGTGCTCACCGAGGCCGACGAGGTCTTGAACATCCTCGGCGCGACCTCTGGGGACACCGGCTCGGCCGCCGAGCACGCGCTGCGAGGCAGGGACAGGCTCGCGGTCTTCATGCTTTCGCCGAAGGGGCGGATGAGTCCCTTCCAGCGCGCCCAGATGTACTCGCTGCTCGAGCCTAACGTGCACAACATCGTCGTCGACGGTGTGTTCGACGACTGCCAGCGCTTGGTGAAGCGCATCTCCGAGGACGTCGAGTTCAAGCGCGCCCACCGTCTCGGCGCGGTCAACTCGATCAACTTCGGCCGCATCTCAGCCCAGATCGCCTACTACGTCTGGGCCTGGCTGCGTGCCACCGACGCCGTCCCCGCAGCAGACCGGGACGGCTTCGAGGTCTCGTTCGCGGTGCCCTCCGGCAACTTCGGCAACATCCTGTCCGGGCACTACGCCCGCAGCATGGGCCTTCCCGTGCGGCGGCTCGTCCTCGCCACGAACGAGAACAACGTGCTCGACGACTTCTTCCGCACCGGCCACTACCGTCCGCGCACGGCCGCGAACACGCTGACCACGTCGAGCCCGTCGATGGACGTGTCGCGGGCGTCCAACCTCGAGCGGTTCGTCTTCGACCTGCTCGGCAGCTCTCCGGAGCGGACCGCTGCTGCGTGGGGCGAGCTGACCGTCCGTGGCGAGATCGACCTCTCCGCCGAGCAGCACCGGTTCCTGCCCGAGCTCGGGTTCGTCAGCGGGACGAGCACCCACGCCGACCGCCTGGCGACGATCCGCGAGGTCGCCGAACGCTGCGGCGTCACCATCGACCCGCACACCGCCGACGGAGTGAAGGTCGCCCGAGAGCACGTCGAGGAGGGTGTGCCGATGCTCGTGCTCGAGACGGCGAAGCCCCAGAAGTTCGCCGAGACGATCACGGAGGCGCTCGGCGTCGCCCCCGCGATCGACGCCGAGACCCGCACGCTGCTCGACGCCCCGCAGCACGTCACGGAGATCCCCGACGACGAGCAGCAGCTGCGAGATCTCATCGCGAGCTCCGCGCTGCGCTGACCGACGGACCCTGCGGCCCCCGCGCGCAGGTCAGGACACGAGGCGGGAGACCGTCCAGAACAGCCCTGCGAGCCCCGCGCCCGAACAGACCACGACGCGGAGCCACCCGCTGCGCTCAGGGAGCAGCCGGCCGACCGCCCAGATCGCCCCCGTCACCACGAGGACCACGAGCGTCTGAGCGACGTCGATACCGATGTTGAAGGCTGCCAGCGCACCCACGTGGTAGGTGGTGACGAGCCCGAGAGAGCTCAGGCTGGAGGCAAACCCCAGCCCGTGCACGAGCCCGACGAGGCCTGCGAGCCACGGTCGGATGGTGTCCCCCCTGCCGCAGACGGCCAGCACCGCGGCGGCGACGATCGACAGAGAGATCGCCGGCTCCACCCAGTGCGCAGGGACGGAGACGACGTCGAAGTAGGCCAGGCACAGGCTCGTCGCATGGCCGACGGTGAAGGCGGTGACGAGCCCCACGACTCGCCAGGTGGATGCTCGGGTCACCGTCGAGCCGACGACGGCGAACGTGAGCACCACGAGGAACAGCAGGTGGTCGAGGCCTGAGCCGACGTGGTCGGTCCCGGTGACGAAGAACGACCGGACCGTCGTACCGGCGTCGAGCGAGATCGAGACCGAGACCGAGACCGTGCCGTCGTCGGCCAGGTGACCGGCGACCGCACCCTGGGCGGAGGACAGCAGCACCTGGCTGCTGGAGGTCGTGAAGGACCATGCGAGGCTGACCTGGGAGACGTCGTCGTCGTGCGGGCCCGTCGCGAGCTGGAGCTCCACGTACTGCGAGGGGTCGCCCTGGCTGCCCTCGGTGGGCGCAGGCCCGGCCCCGATGATCTCGACCTCGAGACCGTCGATCTCGATGCGCACGTGGTCACGGACCGTGCCGACCAGGCCTGTCGCGATGACCTGCTCTTGAGCACGCATCTCGTCGGCGTCGACGAGCCCGTCACCCGTGGTGTCCTCGTAGCCGAGCTCGGTGAAGAGGACCGGCGCTGTCACGACGATGCGCCGGTCCGTCAGGGTCAGGGCGATCGCGTCACCGGTGCTGTCGTGAGCCGAGGCCGGGACTGCGCCGACGACGATCGACACGGCACACCACAGCGCTGCCGCGGCTGCTGCGAGCCAACGGTTCGTCGTCGGCGCGGAGAGCACCCGTCAGCCGCCTGCGGGTGGAGGGCCGCCCGCGCCCGGCCCGTCTGCGCCCGGTCCGGCAGCGCCTGGCCCGTCGCCGCTCGGCAAAGACGCCTGGTCGTTGTCGGGGCTGGTCAGACCCGACTCGGCCATGGCGCCGACCCGGCATGCCGGAAGGTTCGGAGAGTCGTAGGTGAGGTGGTAGTGGTACACCTCGCCGAAGTCGGCGGTCTCCGAGACGTGACCGGAGCACTCGTCGAGGTCGTCCGGGATCGTCCGGTCTTCCTCGGGGCCGTAGATGGCGTAGCCGTCGAAGGAGAACCCGAGGAGCGCCTCGACGTCCTGGTCCACCGCGCAGGTTACCTCAGCACCGGCCTCGTCGAGGTTCGTCTGGATGGACTCCGCGCCGAAGTGCCAGTGGTAGTAGCCGGACGGGTCGATGTGACCGCCGCAGGTGTCGAGGGCCGGCAGGCCTCCTCGGTCGGCGACCGAGGGCGCGTCACCGAAGATCGTCACGCCGTCGAGAGCGAGCCCGACCTGGGAGATGGTGGACAGGTCGGTGGGCGAGTCGAGGTTCTCCGGAGTCACCGGGAGGAGCACCTGGAGGTGGTACGTCCCGTCCGCGGTGGCCTCGAGGCAGGAGTTCTCGGTGGTCGACGAGGAGGCTGCGCCCTCCGCCGGGTCGGTCACGGTGATCGCTCCGTCCGAGCTCGCGAACTCGTAGCCCTGAGCGGTCATGAGGTCCCAGAAGTTCTCGTCGAGGGCATACAGGCCCGGCTCCTCGCCGTCCCACACCCAGATGCCGCCCACGTCAGAGGTGGTCGCCGGGCAGTAAGGGCCGTCGGTCTCGACCGTCGAGGGCAGGCTGGACACCTCGACCTGGTAGCACGTGGTCTCGCTGCCGTTCTCCACGGTGCAGTCGACCGTCGTCGCCTCGGAGGTCAGGGCTCCGTCGTCGAACAGCGACATGGGGTCCGTGGTGCCTGATCCCTCCGTGGCGCCGGTCGTCTCGCCGGCAGCGCTGGCCGTGGTGGTCGCGGTCGCGTCCTCGGAGGTCGACGCGGAGCAGGCCGCAAGGACCAGGGAGGCGAGCGCACCTCCGACGAGGAGGCTGCCGCGGGATCGCACAGGTCGGTTGCTGGTCATCTGTCTCATCCACATCGTCGGTCGTCGGGAGGGCGGTCGTGCCGCAGGGTGCAGGGGCTACCGTCCGGGCGGAGGACCGCCGCCACCGGCCTCGTCACCAGCGACGCTCTGGCCGACGAAGCACTCGATGACCTGGTTCTTCTCGGCGGAGTTGGCGTGATAGTGGTAGCCAGCCTCCTCGGTGGTGTGCCCGTTGCACTCGTCGAGACCAGCAGCCTCGGCGGTCGCGTCGTGCATGTGATAGCCCTCGAAGGGGTTGAAGTGAGCGCCGCAGTCGTCGAACGCGGCGATGGTGTAAGCGCCGAGGATCGCGTCGACCGGGGCAGACTCGGCGATGACGACGCCGTCCAGCGTCACTCCGAGGTTGCCGGCAGGCGCGGCGGGTGCGTCGGCGAGCACGGGCGTGACCGGGATGAGCACGGTCGTCGTGATGGGCTCACCGTTCTCGAGCCACTCGAGGGCACCCTGGACGCAGTGGTTCGCCAGCGCGGGGTCGACGTCCGGGCGCGCTGCGGCCTCGAACTCCTCCGCGGTGTCAGTCGACAGGACGTTGCCGTCCTCGTCGTACATGTGCCACGTGTCGTCGCCGTACAGCTCGTCGAGGTTGGCGATGAACTCGCCGTCGAGGTCGTAGACCGCGTCGCCGTCGAACCACAGCCCACCGGCATCTGCACCGTCGGTGATCGTGTCCGGGCAGAACGGGCCGACGTCGTGGCTCGTCGGGTAGCCGGCGACCGTGATGCTGTAACAGCTCGTCTCGGCACCGCCGTTGAGCGTGCAGTCTTCGGTCGTGGCCTCTCCGGCGAGGGCGCCGTCGAAGAACAGTGCGGTGTCGACGCCCGCGGTGGCCGCCGTCGAGTCGTCTGTCGTCTCGGACGTGGACGTCGCGGTCGAGGTCGCCGTCGAGTCCTCGGAGTCGGTCGACCCGCAGGCCGCGAGCACCAGCGAGAGGAGCGCACCTCCCACGAGGACGCTGCTGCAGAGTCGCACGGCACGGCCGCTCGTCGTGGGGGCTATGGGTGCGAGGCTACGGGCGGGAAGCGGCTTCTCACCAGAGAGGCCACGCAAAGTTCACCGACTTCACTCTGAAGAACTATCCCGACAAGTCACCCCTATCGAGCGTCATCCCTGGCTGCCCCTGGTCCGCGTCCCGTCACCTGTCGGGCGACGGGGGCTCGTTCAGGACTCAGACGTCGGCACCCTTCACGACCACCGGCACGCCGAGCTCGTCGAGCAGCACGACGATCCGCCGTCGGATCTCGTCGCGGATCGGACGGACGGACTCGATGCCCTGGCCTGCCGGGTCCTCGAGCGACCAGTCCTCGTAGCGCTTGCCGGGGAAGACGGGGCACACGTCCCCGCAGCCCATCGTGATGACGGCGTCGGACGCTTGCACCGCTTCGGGCGTGAGGACCTTGGGCGACTCGGCGCGGATGTCGATCCCCAGCTCGAGCATGGCCTCGACGGCCGTGGGGTTGATCTGGTCGGCCGGGACCGAGCCCGCAGAGCGCACCTCGACCGCACCGCCCGAGAGGTCGCGCAGGAAGCCTGCGGCCATCTGCGACCGGCCGGCGTTGTGGACGCAGACGAACAGCACGCTGGGGCGAGGCTGCTCCGTCGCGGACGAAGAGGTGGTGGTCGTGGCGGCGTCGGTCATGAGCTCTCCTGGGAGTCGGTCGTCTGGGCGGCGGTCGCCTGGGAGTCGGCCATCAGGCTGGCGGTCGGGACGGTGAGTGACGGAAGGATGTCGGCGAGCAGGCCGCGCACGCGGCGGTCGAGCTCGTCACGGATCGCGGCGACGCCCTCGGGCGACGCGAGCACAGGGTCTCCGACCTCCCAGCTCTCGTACCGCGTGCCGGGAAGGACGGGGCACGTGTCTCCGCACCCCATCGTCACGACGACGTCGGCAGCCCGGACGGCGTCGTCGGTGAGGGGCTTCGGGAACGCGTCGGGCGCTCCGAGCGCGTCGAGGACGGGACGGACTCCTGAGTGCACCTCGCCCGCCGGTGCAGAACCGGCAGACCGGACCACGACGGCGTCGCCGGCGTAGCGCTGCAGCAGGGCGGCTGCCAGCTGTGACCTGCCGGCGTTGGCGACGCACACGAAGAGGACCTGAGGCCGGTGCGCAGCCGCGCCCGGGCCGTCGACACCGTCTGCACCAGCCGCCCGAGACAGGTCCGCGAGACGCTGCCGCGCGAACCGCTCGGTGGTGACGACGAGGTGGGTGCGCACCGTCGAGCGACGGGCGAGGGCCGTGTAGGACTCCCGCACGGTGCGCAGCACCACCTCGTGACCGAGCACCGGGAACCGCTGGACCAGCTCGTCGGCCAGGCGGGTGAGCGTGTGGTCGATGTCCGTGAGCCCGACGGGCTCCGGCACGGTCCGGGCCGCATCGAGCGTCGCCGGGGCGAACGCCTCGAGGAGCACAGAGACGGCGTCGCGCATCGCTGGGGCGACCCGGTAGTAGACCCACGTGCCCCGTCGCTCGGAGGTGAGCACCCCGACGTCCCGGAGGACCTTGAGGTGGTGCGAGACAGTGGGCTGAGAGATGTCGGTGATCGCCGCGATGTCGCAGACGCACGCTTCTCCCGTGGTCGACGTCGTGATGAGCGAGAGCATCCTCAGGCGCACCGGCTCCGCCAGCGCCTTGAGGGTGGAACCGACGCGCTCGGCGGCGTCGACCGCCATCGCGTGCGACTCGGGTCCGGGCGCACAGCCCGCACCGGTGCCGGTAGGTGTGGCGAGAGCGGTGGTCGTCATGACTCTTCTCCTAGACGCTCGAGCTGCGGACGTACGGGGCGGTCGGGTCGCCGACGAACCAGCGGCGCCCGATCCAGAGCGAGACGTAGACGAGGCCGACGAGCACCGGGACCTCGATGAGCGGGCCGACGACACCGGCGAGAGCCTGCCCCGACGTGGCGCCGAACGTGCCGATCGCGACAGCGATGGCGAGCTCGAAGTTGTTGCCGGCGGCGGTGAAGGCCAACGTCGTCGAGCGGGCATACCCGAGCCCGACGGCTCGGCCGGTCACCATCCCGGTCCCCCACATGATGGCGAAGTACGCGAGCAGCGGCAGGGAGATCCGGACGACGTCGAGCGGCGCCGACGTCACAGCCTCGCCCTGGAGCGCGAAGAGCAGGACGATCGTGAACAGCAGCCCGTACAGGGCCCACGGGCCGATGCGCGGCACGAACATCTCCTCGTACCAGTCGCGCCCCTTGGCCCGCTCGCCGATCCAGCGCGACGCGAAGCCGGCGACGAGCGGCACCCCGAGGAAGACGAGGACGTTGAGCGCGATCTGCGTGATCGAGACGTCGAGCCCCTGGGTGTCGAGCCCGAGCCAGCCGGGCAGGACCGTGAGGTAGAAGTAGCCGAGCAGGGAGAACGCGACCACCTGGAAGACCGAGTTGATCGCGACGAGGACGGCTGCCGCCTCACGGTCGCCGCACGCGAGGTCGTTCCAGATGACGACCATCGCGATGCAGCGGGCGAGACCGACGACGATGAGACCGGTCCGGTACTCGGGGAGGTCGGGGAGGAACACCCAGGCGAGAGCGAACATGAGCGCCGGGCCGACGAGCCAGTTGAGGACGAGGGAGCTCACGAGGAGCCGGGTGTCACCCGTGACGGCAGAGACGCGGTCGTAGCGGACCTTGGCGAGCACCGGGTACATCATGACGAGGAGCCCGATGCCGATCGGCACGGAGATCCCGCCGACCTCCATGGCGGCCAGCGCGTCGGACAGCGCCGGGACGAACCGTCCGAGCACGAGCCCGCCGACCATCGCCAGCCCGATCCAGACAGGCAGCCAGCGGTCCAGGGTGGAGAGCCGGGCGGACGTCGTGTCCACCTGGGCCTCGGTCGCGGTGCTCATGATGTCTCCAGTGCGTCGACGGTGCGGGGGCGGTGGATGGGCGAGGCAGGGTGAGGAGTTCTCGTGGGCGAGGCCGTCTGTGTCGCTCGGCGGGCCGTGGCACACCGAGCCGTTATATCGAATCGGGTCTATGTTGACACGCATCGATACAGGGGGGCAAGGGGCGACACGACACATCACGCCAGCAGCACCGTGCACGGCCCTTCCGCCGCCCCGCACCGGCGGCCGACCCCGAGGCGACACCTTGATGCGTCATCATGTCCGCGTGAACCTCAGACGATCCCTCGGCGTGGGCGACGCCATCATCATCGGGCTCGCCTCGATGCTCGGCGCCGGCGTCTTCGCGGTGTTCGCCCCCGCCGCCCAGGCCGCGGGCGGCGCCCTCCTCTGGGCCCTCGCCCTCGCCGCCGTCGTCGCTGCGTGCAACGCGACCTCGACCGCCCAGCTCGCCGCCCAGCACCCCACCTCGGGGGGCACCTACGCCTACGGCCGCGCCCAGCTCGGGCCCTGGTGGGGCTTCGTCGCCGGATGGTCCTTCGTCGTCGGCAAGACCGCGAGCACGGCAGCCATGGCTCTCACGTTCGCGGCATACGCCGCCCCGACCGGATGGGAACGCCCCACCGCGGCCGCAGCCGTCGTCGCCCTCGGGCTCGTCAACCTCCGCGGGATCACCCGGACGGCGCACGCCGCACGGGCCATCCTCGTCGTGGTGCTCGTCGCGCTCACCGTCGTCGTCGCTGCAGGGTTCGGGGCCGGCGGCGCGCACCTCGGAGCCGAGGCCGTCCTCACGAGCGAGCCCGACACCGTCGGCTGGTACGGCGTGGTCCAGGCCGCCGGGCTGCTCTTCTTCGCGTTCGCGGGCTACGCGCGCGTCGCCACCCTCGGCGAAGAGGTCCGCGACCCTGCCCGGACGATCCCGCGAGCGGTCCTCGGCGCCCTCGGTGCAGCGATGCTCGTCTACGTGCTCGTCGCGGTCTCCGCCCAGCACGCGCTGAGCACCGACGGCCTCGCAGAGTCCACCGAACCGCTCGTCGACGTGGTGCGCGCCCGCGCCTGGGACTGGGCCGTGCCGCTCGTCGTCGTCGGAGCCGCAGCCGCGTCGCTCGGCGCGCTCCTCGCGCTCCAGGCAGGCATCGGGCGTACCGCCCTCGCCATGGCGCGCGAGCGCGACCTCCCGGTCGGTCTCGCTGCGGTCCACCCGACGACGGGCGTCCCGCACCGCGCCGAGACCGCCGTCGTCGTGGCCGCCGTGCTGCTCGTCCTCGTCACTGACGTCCGCGGGGCGATCGGCTTCTCGTCCTTCGGGGTCCTGCTCTACTACTTCGTCGCGAACGTCGCGGCGACGACGCAGGCACCTGCCGAGCGCCGCTTCCCCCGGGTCCTCGCGGTCGTCGGGGCTGTCGGGTGCCTCGCCCTGTGCGTGACGCTCCCCGTCGGGTCGGTCGTCGGCGGCGTGGTGGTGCTCGCCGTCGGTGTCCTCTACCGGCTGGTCACGCGCCGCGCGCGGGCGGCAGGCGCCCCATCTCCCGCCAGACCGCACGACGACTGACGAGGAGGCCGACGAACCCGACCGCGAACGGCACGGCGATGACGGACAGCGCGATGCGGAAGTCGTCGAGCACGTACCGGCCGTCGGGTCGGACCACGTCGAGCACCAGGCCGATCGCGAAGGTCGTCACGAGCGCGCCGAGAAAGCCGCCCATGTTCGCCAGCCCGGTCGCCGCCCCGAGCCGCCCCGGAGGGTTCGACGTGCGGACGAAGTCGAAGCCCATCATCGAGGCGGGGCCGCCGAGCGACAGGAGCACGATGAAGATCACGAGCTGCCACATCGGTCGAGGGGTAGCCGGAACGAGGACGCTCGCCCACGCGACGACCATGAGCACCGCGATGACGAGGATCATCCGCGAGCGCCGGGCCGGCCGGCGGGCCGTGAACTCGCCGAGCAGCGGTCCGGCGACGATCGCGATGATGACGTTGAGGGTGAGCAGCGCTCCTGCCTCCTGGGGCGTGAGCCCTTGCCCGAGCACGAGGAACGGGTAGCCCCACAGGAGCACGAACGTCGTCAGGCTGAAGGCGGTGAGCTGGTGCGTCCAGAACCCGAGCCACGACCCGGGCGTCCGCAGCACGGCGCGCAGGGAGAGGTCGGGCAGCACGCCGTCGACGAGCGCGGCGTCGGGCCGAGGAGCGTGGACGACGTGCGGCGCCTCGTGCGGCTCGCCCGGCGCTGGAGGCGCGGGGCGGTCGCGTACCAGAGCGACGACGAGGACTGCCGCCACAGCGCCGACCACGGCGACCGTCGTGAACGCGGTGGTCCACCCGCCCTCGTGGAGCAGGTAGACGAACGGGAGCGCCGAGGCGACCTGGCCGAGCTGGCCGAGGATGCCGGTGAGCTGTGTGAAGAGGGGGACGCGGCGCGGCGAGAACCACGACGGCAGGAGACGCAGCAGCGACACGAAGGTCATCGCGTCGCCGGCCCCGATGAGCACGCGCGCGACGATGGCGAGCGGGACGCTCTCCGCGAGCGCCATCCCGAGCTGCCCGACAGCCATGAGCGCTGCGCCTGTGGCGATGAGCTTGCGCGGCCCGAGCCTGTCTAGGACCACGCCGACCGGGATCTGTGCGGCGGCATAGACGACGAGCTGGACGACGACGAAGAGGGAGAGGACCGCGGCGGTGGCGTGGAAGCGCTCGACCGCGTCGATACCGGCGACGCCGAGCGACGTCCGGTGCAGGATCGCGACGATGTACGCGACGATCGCTGTTCCCCAGACGAGGAGCGCCCGGCTGAGCGGTGCGGGGGCGTGGTCGGCGGTGGTCACACGCCCCCGATGAGGAGGGACGCCCTGAGCGAGCCGAGGAGCGCCACCGAGAAGCCGACCGAGTTCCACGGGATGGTGCGGGGGCGCAGGTGCATGACCTCCATTGTCCTCCACCGGTCGGCGGGGTCGGAGGGACCCTGCCGCGTCACCGGGACGTCACACCGTGGCCGGCCCCTGCTCTGCTGGTGGTCGAGGCACGGCGCAGACGCCGTCGACGCACAGGTCGCCGTCGTCTCCGACCATGAGGAACGGTGACGCGGCCGGGGTGCCCTCGGCAGGCACCGGCCCGGTCTGGTCGTCCGCTCCCAGGTCAGCCGACATCGACGCCTGCTCGTGCTTGTTGGTCGGCTGCGGCCTTCTCGAGGACCTCGACGAAGACGGCCGGGTCCTGTGCACCGCTCACCCCGTACTTGGTGTCGATGACGAAGAAGGGCACGCCCTGGATCCCGTAGCCGCGCGCCTGCGCGATGTCGGCGGCGACATCGGCTCCGTACCGACCGTCCTCCAGCGCGGCACGTGCCTCATCGGCGTCCAGGCCGATCTCGGTGGCGTACCGGACGAGATCGTCGACACGGCCGACGTATCCACCCTCGACGAAGTAGGCCTTGAGGAGGCGCTCCTTCATGTCGATCTGGCGGCCGTGGGCTTTGGCGTGGTGGAGGAGCTCGTGCGCCTTGAGCGTCTTGGTGTGCTGGAGGATGTCGTAGCGGAAGTCGAGCCCTTCACCTGCGGCGACCTCCGTCACCTGTGCGAGCATCTGCTGGGCCTGGTCCTTCGAGATGCCCTTCGCGTCAGCGAAGTAGTCGAGGATCGGTCCCTCGAAGTCGACCGGGGTGTCCGGGGACAGCTCGAACGAGTGGTACTCGATCTCGACGCCGATGCCGGAGTCGGCGGCGTCGAGACGTCGGAGCGCCTCCTCGAGACGGCGCTTGCCGATGTAGCACCACGGGCAGGCGATGTCGGACCAGATGTCGATCTTCAGAGTTGCGTTCACGGTGGCGGCAACCATGGCGAGGTCTCCGTCATTCCCGGACGTGTCACCGCACCGAGTAGGACACCCATGCGTCGCCCGCGGAGTCGAGGCTGAGCTCGAGGTCGACCGACTCTCGGGAGCCGTCTCCCCACTCGGAGTCGCCTCGGCAGGCGAGCGCGACCGTCCTGCCGCTCTCGGGGACCTCTACGGTGCTCCGCAGGTCTTTCGTCATGGTCAGGTTGCTCGTGGAGACGAGCGGCACCTCGTCGGGTTCGCTGAGCAGGACGGCCTGCTCACCGAGCGCCTCGCAGTCGAACCCGTCGTCGACGACCGCGGACAGCGCGTCGGAGAGCTCGTCAGGATCAGCCTCGCTCGTGCTGTTGCCGCTGAGCGCCAGCCCGACACCCATGAAGACGACGATCCCCACGAGGGCACCGGCGATCGCCAGCTTCACCCCGGTGGGCGTGCCACCGCGCCCGCCGGACGACGCCCCGGTCCCCCAGGCGGGCTGGCGCTGCTGAGCGGTGAACTGGCTGGCGAGCGGGCTCGGGCCCTGCTGCCAGCCCTGCTGGGGCTGCGACTGCTGGCCGTACTGTCCCTGCTGGAACTGACCTTGCTGGCCGTACTGCCCGGACGCCGGAGCCGCGGGGACAGGCTGGGTGTGCGTCGTCCAGCTGGCGCCGTCGAAGTAGCGCAGCACCTGGGAGTCCTGGGGATCCGTGTACCAGCCTGCTGGGGCGCTCATGGTGGTGCTCCTGTCACGTTCTGCGGTCGATGGTCGTGTTCGCGCCGGGCCCCCCAGCCCCTGTGCTCTGAATCCTCAAGCATCGACGCCCCCGGACGCAACCAGCCTGCGCTCGTGTCGGTGCGGTTCGCCAGCGAACGGCAGCTCTTTGCCTAGACCTCACCCATGGGGAGAAGTCTCCGCGACGTGAGCGACGTCGTCTGGCAGGATCACGACCAGCAGGGATGACCGAGGACGACGACGATAGGGACGTTCGTGGTGCAACTGAGGATGCAAGGCCACCGGATCTTGGTGGCAGACCTTGCTGGTGACTCCATGCGAGCCATCACCGGCTCGATGGTGGCGTACGAGGGCAAGGTGACGTTCAAGAACGCCGGCATGGGCGGGGGCGACGGCTTCAAGGCGGCGCTCAAGCGCAAGGTCACCGGCGAGTCGATCGCGCTCATGGACGTGACCGGCAGCGGGACCGTGTACTTCGCGGTCGACGCCCAGGACATCACGATCGTCGAGCTGAACAACGACGTCCTGCACGTCGAGGCGTCGCAGCTCCTCGCCCTCGTCGGCGACCTGCGCACGGACGTGAAGTTCTCCGGCCTGCGCGGCGCGACGTCGGGCGGGCAGGGCCTGTTCACCACGACGGTGACGGGGTCTGGGACGATCGCGCTGCTCTCGGCCGGCGGGCCGATCATCGCGCTCGAGGTCAGCCCGCAGTACCCGCTCGTCGCCGACCCGGACGCGTTCGTCGCGTTCCGTGGTCAGCTCACGCAGAGCTTCGTGACCGACGTGTCGTGGCGCTCCGCCCTGAGCGGCGGGAGCGGCGAGGCGTTCTCCCTGCGGTTCGACGGCCAGGGCGTCGTGTACATCCAGCCTGAGGAGCGGTAGAGATGACGATGGAGCTGGCCAACGACAAGGTCGTGCGGGTCTCGGTGCAGCAGGGGCAGCAGGTCCTCGCGCGCAAGGGCGCGATGCTCTACTACACGGGTGACGTCCGGTTCACCCCGCACAGCATGGGTGGCGGCGGTGGCTTCCCCGGTGCTGGCGCGATGGTCGGCATGGCGGGCCGCATGATGCAGGGCGAGCACGTGGCCCTCATGGTCGCCCAGGGCCAGGGCGAGGTCTTCTACGGCCGCGACGGGCTGCACGTCGAGCTCGTCCAGATGGACGGCTCGCAGGTCCTCACGGTCGAGGCGAGCAGGCTCCTCGCGTACGAGGGGCACCTGCAGACGTCGATCGTGCCGCTCACCTCGCAGGGCGGCGTGCGCGGCGCCGTGCGGGGCGCGATGACGGGCCAAGGCCTGTTCACCACGCAGATGACCGGCCAGGGCACGGTCGCGATCCTCTCCCACGGCGGCGTGGTGCCGCTCACGGTCGGCGGGTACAGCGGCGAGATCGTCATCGACCCGCAGGCGTACGTCGGGCACCTCGGCCAGATCACCGTCGACCTCTCGGCGAGCGTCGGGTTCCGTGACGTCGTCGGCCGGGGCTCGGGCGAAGCGACACAGCTCAAGCTCACCGGGCAGGGCACCGCCTGGGTCCAGGCGTCCGAGCAGAAGTTCTAGGGGCGGGAAGAATCATGAGCATCGAGATCCACAGCCCGGCCACCCTGCCGGTCAACGACAACATCCCCGGGAACGACTACGCCTTCTGCGTCGAGCTCTCCGGGGCACCCTGGTTCACGTCGAAGGGCGCGATGATCGCGTACTACGGCAACGTGCGCTTCGAGCCGCTCGGGGCCACGAGCCTCACCGGGCTCGTCGCCACGCAGTTCTCGTCCCCGCTGTACGCGAACGACTGGGTCGTCGCCCAGGGCCAGGGGAAGGTCATCCTCGGGGACCGCGGGTACAACATCAACTCGTTCGACCTCGACGACGGCAACCTCACCATCCGGGCGTCGAACCTTCTCGCGTTCGAGCCGGGGGTGAGCCTCAAGCAGTCGATCGTGCCCGGGTTCGTCACGCTCCTCGGGACGGGGAAGTTCCTCGCGTCCTCGAACGGGCCGGTCATGTTCGCCGAGCCTCCCCTGCGCATCGACCCGCAGGCGCTCGTCGGCTGGGCCGACTGCCCGTCGCCGTCGCACCACTTCGACGCCGACTGGATGAGCAATTTCTTCAGCGCAGCAGCCGGGTTCCTCGGCATGGCGTCGGGCGAGGAGCGCCAGTTCGACTTCACGGGCGCGGGCACAGTGCTCGTCCAGTCGAGCGAGAAGGTCATCGACGACGGCCACCTCGTGCGGCACATCGAGTCCGAGACGATGGCACTGAGCCAGTCGGGTCTGCACCAGCTCCACCGCACCATCGGTGCGCGTCTCTCGCAGGAGCAGTAGACACGACCGGGACATGACAGGGCGGTCCCGTGTGCCAGATCGGCGCACGGGACCGCCCTCGGTGTCAGAACCTGCTCAGAGCCCGAACCACTCCGTGACACGACCGGCGAACGCCTTCTCGAAGTAGTCGTCGTCGTGTCGCGCCCGCAGCCACTGTCCGAAGTCGCCGTCGGCTGCCGTGTCCATCTCGCGCCGGCACCGAGCCGTGTCCGTGACCGCACGGTAGAGCATCTCCTCCGCCTCGGCGGGGGTGCGATAGATGAACGGGTAGCCGGTCGGCAGGATCGCCCGCGCCCAGGCGCGGTCCGGGAACACCCCGACGGCGCCTGCCACCAGAGCCTCGATGTACTCCAGGCCGTACGACTCCTCGTCCGCGGTCGCGAGGAACGCCGTGGTGCGCGCGAGCGCCTCCCAGTAGTCCTCTCGGGTCGCGGTCAGCGGCCCGACCCAGGCCCAGCTGCGCCGGGACAGGCGCATGGCGAGCTCAGAGATGAGGTGCGACTCGTGCAGCCGCGCCTCGACGTTGATCGGTGTGCGCTTGACGATCCGCTCGACGACGTCGACGAACAGCTGCGGCTGCTTGCGCTCGGACAGGTAGATCGCGGGGTAGAGCACCACCGGGATCGGCTGGTCCGTGTGCGGACGCACGTGCTCGAGCCGGATGCCGAGGTTGACCCAGCCGATCTTGGCCTGCTCGGCGATCGGCTGGACCGTGAGCTTCGTGACGATCTCGCGGACCTCGCTGGCCGTGCGCTCGGAGTTCGCGAACGTCGGGAACAGCGCGCAGGACAGCGCGAGCCCCGCCAGCTGGACGTGGTGCGTGAACTGCGACGTGTTCCACCAGACGAAGTTCATCACCTTGGGCTCGGCACAGCTGATGTTGAGCGTGTGCCAGATGCTCAGCGAGTCGATCACGTCCATCGAGATGACGATGGTCTCGTCGCCGTCGACGAACTCGAGCGGGATCATGTCGAAGCCCGAGCAGTGCCGTGGGCCCGGCCCGATGAGCATCGAGCCGGGGAACAGCCGCAAGAGGCGTCGCACGAGGGTCGCACCGGCGTCGTGCCCCGACACGAACCCGTCCGGGTCGACCAGCGCGTTGCTGTACCGGACCGCGATCTTCATCGCGACTCACCAGCTCCAGCGGGCTCGAGCGCGGTCGCGGGACGGTCGACGGACGACGCCGTGCCGTCGTCGGTCGGGAGCGTGTGGTCCTGGTCGTCCATGCTGTCGTCCTCGAGCGAGGTCTGGATGCGCATGCCGTAGAACGACCGGTGGACGAAGTACACGGAGACCAGGAAGAACACCGCGGCGAGCACCGTGACGAGCGTCTGCATGCCCTGGTCGACCAGGCTGACCGCCAGGTCGACGGCGAGCAGGCCGAACAGCGTCGTGAACTTGATGACGGGGTTGAGCGCCACCGAGGACGTGTCCTTGTACGGGTCGCCGACGGTGTCGCCGACGATCGAGGCCTCGTGCAGCGCCGTGCCCTTGGCGTGGAGGTCGACCTCCACGATCTTCTTCGCGTTGTCCCACGCGCCACCGGCGTTCGCCATGAACACCGCCTGGTAGAGGCCGAAGACGGCGATCGAGATGAGGTAGCCGATGAAGAAGTACGGCTCGACGAAGGCGAACGCGAGCGTGGCGAAGAAGACCCCGAGGAACATGTTGAGCATGCCCTGCTGGGCGTACTGGGTGCAGATCTCCACGACCTTGCGGGAGTCGGCCTCGCTGGCCTTCGTCGCGCCGGCGTCGAGCTTGATCGTGTTCTTGATGAACTCCACGGCGCGGTACGCGCCGGTGGTGACCGCCTGGATCGATGCGCCGGTGAACCAGTAGATGACTGCGCCACCGGTGATGAGCCCGAGCAGGAGGGGAGCGTGCAGCAGGGAGAGGTTCTCCATGCCGGTCGTCAGGCCGTCGGTGAGGCTGATGATGATCGAGAAGATCATCGTGGTCGCGCCGACGACGGCGGTGCCGATGAGCACCGGCTTGGCGGTCGCCTTGAACGTGTTCCCTGCGCCGTCGTTCTCCTCGAGCATCTGCTTGGCCTTGTCCCACTGGACGTCGATGCCGTGCTCGCGCTTGAGCTCGTCCTCGATGCCCTCGACGTCTTCGATGAGGGAGAGCTCGTACACGCTCTGCGCGTTGTCCGTGACCGGACCGTAGGAGTCGACCGCGATCGTCACCGGGCCCATGCAGAGGAACCCGAACGCGACGAGCCCGAACGCGAAGACGGCCGGCGCGATCATGAGGGCGTCGAGGCCCTGCTCGCTCATGACGAACGCGCCGCCCATGAGGCCGACGATCGCCATGCCGAGCCAGTAGGCGGAGAAGTTGCCGGCGACGAGGCCAGACAGGATGTTGAGCGAGGCGCCGCCCTGGCGCGAGCTCTTGACGACCTCACGCACGTGCTTGCTGTGCGTCGAGGTGAACACCTTGACGAGCTCGGGGATGACTGCCCCGGCGACGGTGCCGAACGAGACGATCGTCGCGAGCTTCCACCACATGCCGTTGTCGGCGAGGGTCTCGCCGATGACGACGTAGGTGATGAGGAACGTGGAGGCGATGCAGACGGCGGACGTGACCCACACGAGCGAGCTGAGCGGGGTCTCGAAGTTCATGCGCTCGGCCTTGGCGTAGTGCGCCTTGGCCCACATGTCGTTCGCGACGTACGAGAGGGCTGCCGCGATGACCATGCCGACGCGGACCGCGAAGATCCACACGAGCAGGCTGGCCTGGACGGCCGGGTCGTCGACGGCGAGCAGGACGAACGTGATGAGCGCGACGCCTGTGACGCCGTAGGTCTCGAAGCCGTCGGCGCTCGGGCCGACCGAGTCGCCGGCGTTGTCCCCGGTGCAGTCGGCGATGACTCCCGGGTTGCGGGCGTCGTCTTCCTTGATCCCGAAAGCGATCTTCATGAGGTCTGCGCCGATGTCGGCGATCTTGGTGAAGATGCCGCCGGCGATGCGCAGGACGGACGCCCCGAGGGACTCGCCGATCGCGAAGCCGATGAAGCAGGCACCAGCGATGTCGTGGGGCAGGAAGAGCAGGATGATGAGCATCATCAGCAGCTCGATGCTGATGAGGACCATGCCGATCGACATGCCGGACTTCATGGGGATGCGGTGCATCTCGAGGGGCTTGCCGTCGAGGGACGCGAAGGCCACCCGCGAGTTCGCGAAGGTGTTGACACGGATCCCGTACCACGCGACCGCGTACGAGCCACCCATGCCGACGAGGCTGAACGCGATGACGATCGCGACCCGGCCCCACGTGAAGTCGGCGAGGAAGCCGTAGTAGACGACGATGATCGCCGCGATGAACACCCAGAGCATGAGGAGGAACTTGCCCTGCTGGACGAGGTACGTCTTGCAGGTGGAGTAGATGAGCTCGGAGACCTCGCGCATCGTCTGGTGGACGGGGAGGCGACGGAGCTGCTGGTAGCCGACGAACCCGAAGCCGATGCCGAGCACGCACACGAGCAGACCGATGAGCAGGAGGGTCCGGCCGGAGCCGCCGCCCATGATCGTGACAGTGCCGAGGTCCGGGAGCACGAGGCTCGCTTCGCCGCCTTGGATGGTCGCCTCGCCCGTCCCTGAGGACGCGCAGCCGGTGAGCGCCAGAGCGGCCACGCCGACGAGCGCCGCAGCGCGGGACGCGGTGCGGGCCCGGCGCGAGGTTCCCCCGGGCGAGGCGCTGCCGTCACCTCCTGGCGCGTCGGCACGACGCCGATCAGAAGGACGTTCCGACGCACCTGGCATGGTGCGTACCCCGGGATGAACAACACTCACGATGACCCCTGTATTGCCTGTTAGCGACTCTGCTAGGACTTTTCCACGCTAGACCGGGCAACGATGACCTACCCATGACCTTCGACTCAGGTGCTCTGTGCCAGATCTCTATGCACCGTGCTCCCGTTCGTCCTCTCACAGACCGTCAGATACCGTGACGCTCAGTCTCCCGGCCGCACCGAGGGCTACCGTCCCGACCCCGAGGAGCCCGCATGACCGCAACCGCCCTGGACCTGAGTGCCCTCGACGCCGAGCCGCTCTCCGTGCACCTGCGTGCCGCGACGCGCACGCAGCACGAGCAGGCCGAGGGGACGTCGTTCATCGGGCGGCTCATGGCGGGCAGGCTCGACGTCGCCGCGTACGCCGACCTCGCTGCGCAGCACCACGCGATCTACGGCGCGCTCGAGCAGGCCGAGCTGTTCGTCCGCGCCGACGTGGTCGGAGCCACGATCGTGTTCGACGAGCTGCCGCGGCTCGCGGCGCTCGAGGCCGACCTCGCGGTCCTCGTCGGCCCGGCGTGGCGCGACGAGATCCGGACCCTGCCGGCGACCCTGCGCTACGCCGAGCGGCTGCGGGACGTCGCCGGGACCTGGGTCGGCGGGTACGTGGCCCACGCGTACACCCGGTACCTCGGCGACCTCTCTGGCGGGCTCGCCGTCAAGGCGGTCCTCCAGCGTTCGTACGGTGTCGCGGACGACGCGGTGAGCTTCTACTCGTTCCCGGCGATCCCCAAGCCGAAGCTCTTCAAGGACGAGTACCGCGCGCGCCTCGATGCTCTGCCGTTCGACGCGGCGGAGCGCGCCCGGGTCGCGGCGGAGGCCCAGGTCGCCTTCGACCTCAACACCGCCGTGTTCTCCGAGCTGGGCGCGGTCCACCTCTGACCTGAGCGGCCGGCACCGGCAGCCGGAGCAGTCTCAGCGGGTCCACAGGGTCATCAGGGCGCAGGCTCACGTCGGGTCCGTAGACAAGAGGCATGGACACCGCACCCGCTCGTGAGACCCCGCCGGCCAAGAGACGAGCCCCTCGCCACCGCAAGCTGCTCGTCGCGTTCCTCGCCGTCGCGCTCGTCCTCACCGGGAGCACCGGGTGGGCGCTCGACAGGTACGTCTTCGAGCACGTCGAGATCGCCGACGTCGCGGCCTACGAGGCGAGCGTCACCGGGCAGACCGCCAGCACCACGAGCACCACCGACGCCGACGCGGTCGTCACCGACACGACGTACACCTCCGACGCCGCCGGGGTCACGATCTCGACCGTCGTGACCGGGAGCGGCGAGAGCACGGTGACGTACTACGTCGCCGACGTCGTCCTCGACGACGCCACGACGCTGCGGTCCGCGTTCGCGCAGAACGCGTTCGGCGAGAACATCACCGAGACCACCTCCGCGATCGCGGAGGACAACGGTGCGGTGTTCGCGATCAACGGGGACTACTACGGGTTCCGCGACACGGGCATCGTCGTGCGCAACGGGGTCGCCTACCGCGACGAGGGTGCCCGCGACGGCCTCGCCTTCTACACCGACGGCACCGTCGAGGTGTACGACGAGACGACGACGACGGCCGACGAGCTCGTCGCCGACGGCGTGTGGAACACGCTCTCGTTCGGTCCCGCGCTCGTCGACGACGGTGCGGTGCTCGACGGGATCGAGGACGTCGAGGTCGACACGAACGTCGGCAACCACTCCATCCAGGGCGACCAGCCGCGCACGGCGGTCGGCATCGTCGACACGAACCATCTCGTGTTCGTCGTCGTCGACGGTCGGAGCCCCGGGTACAGCGAGGGCGTGACGATGACGGAGCTCGCCGAGATCATGCAAGGGCTCGGCGCGACGACCGCGTACAACCTCGACGGTGGCGGCTCGTCGACCATGTACTTCGACGGCGAGCTCGTCAACGACCCGCTCGGCACGGGCGAAGAACGTGCCACGTCCGACATCCTCTACATCGCGGGCTGAGGGCCAGAGATGATCGTCCTCGTCCCGGCCTACGAGCCCGCCACGAGCCTCGTCGACCTCGTCTCGTCCATCCGCTCCGCCGCACCCGAGCTCCATGTCCTCGTGGTCGACGACGGGAGCGGTCCCGCCTACGAGCACGTGTTCGAGGCCGTCCGCCGCCTCGGCGGGAGCGTCGTCGACCTGCCGGTCAACCGTGGCAAGGGCTTCGCTCTCAAGGAGGGGTTCGCGTTCGTCGAGCGCACCTACCCGGGCGAGGACGTCGTGTGCGCCGACTGCGACGGGCAGCACAGCGTGGTCGACATCCTCCGGGTGGCCGGCAGGATCGGCCGCGCACAGGACGACGGCGAGCCCGCCGCCATGGTCCTCGGCGCCCGCCGGTTCACCGGCGAGGTCCCTGCACGCAGCCGCTTCGGCAACGCGGCGACCCGCGCTCTGTTCCGTGCCGTGACCAGGGTGCCGGTCCAGGACACGCAGACCGGGCTGCGGGGCTACCCGGCCTCGATGCTCCCGTGGTTGCGCTCGGTCCCCGGGGACCGCTTCGAGTACGAGCTCAGCCTGCTGCTCCGCGCCCGCGGTGCTGGCTACGGGATCGACGAGGTCGAGATCGCGACGATCTACCTCGAGGAGAACGCGTCGTCCCACTTCCGGCCGGTGGCCGACTCCGTGCGCATCTACGCGCCGCTGCTCAAGTTCTCGCTGTCGTCGCTCGGGGCCTTCGCGCTCGACACCGTGGCGCTGCTCCTGCTGCACTCGCTGACGGGCTCGCTCCTCGTGTCGGTCGTCGGCGCGCGCGCCGTGAGCTCGGGGGCCAACTTCCTCGCCAACCGTCGCCTCGTGTTCGACCCCGACCACCGCACCCGGCTCGGGACGGCTGCTGTGCACTACTGGGCTCTCGTCCTCGTCCTCCTCGCGGCGAACGCCTCGATGCTGTGGGCGCTCACACAGGCCGGGACGGGGCTGCTGGCCGCGAAGGTGCTCACCGAGGCGGTGCTCTTCGTCGTGAGCTTCCAGGTGCAGCGTCGCTTCGTGTTCACGGCAGACCGCCCGCAGCGTGCACGACGCGCGCCGGCTCCGCGGGGAGCGGCCGTGCTGCACCGCGGAGGACGGTCGCGCGCCGTCGCAGCGCGACCCCGGCAGACAGGCGCGTCGGCCCGGAGGTGACGCGCGACGCCCCGCCGCGGCTCGCTATCCCGACGGGACGTCCGCGACCGGGACGACCACCAGCATCACGAGGCCGAGGTTGCCCACGTCGAGGTCGTCGCTCGCCTGGTACACGAACAGGTCGGTCCCGGTGAAGCCCACGTCAGGGACATAGGTGAACGTGCCGTCAGGCGCGAAAGACAGGGTGCCGTGCCGTGTCCCGGTCACCGTCGCGGCCGTCATCGAGGTGCCCTCCGGGGCCCGGTCGTTCGCCAGGACGCTCTCGGCGACGAGGGTCGTGCCCTCGTCGAGGACGTGCACGTCGTGCTTGACGACAGGACCAGACCCCCGCACCCGGAGCGTGACCTCGACCGGGGCGGAGAACGCCAGGCCGTCGGTCAAGGCGTAGGAGAAGGAGTCGAGACCCTGGAAGATCTCGTACTGCACGTCCGGCGTATAGGTGAAGGCACCGCCACCGCTGGCGCTGAGGACGACCTTCCCGTTCTTGCTCCCCCGGACGAGCACCGCTCTCAGCGGCAGCCCTTCCGGGCTGCTGTCGTTACCGACGAGACCCGGCTCGTCGACCACGAGCGGGACGCCCGCCGGGGTCGTGTAGGAGTCTCGTTCCGTGACCAGCGAGAGGCTCGCAGGCCGGACCGTCAGGCTGATGGTCGCAACGTTGCTCGAGACGGTCCCGTTGACCAGCCGGTACGTGAGACTGTCGCTGCCGTTGAACCCTGGTTCCGGGACGTAGACCAGGCCCCCGCTCCGGAAGATCGAGGCCGTGCCGTGCGTCGGTCCGCTCACGACCTCGACCGTCGACGACGAGTACCCGATGTCGTTGGCGAGCACATCGGCCTTGTAGGCCGCGCTGCCGATCGCGCGGTCCAGATCGGTGACGTAGGCGTCGTCGACAGCGACCGCAGGCGTCGGCTCCGCCGCGCTCGCGGGGGCTGGGACCCCGAGCCCGAGGGCCGCGGCGAGCACGACGCCCAGGACGGTCGACCGACGACGTGCGGGGCACGCGGTCCTCTTCGTCGTCATCATCGGCCCATCACCACGAACCGGTCGAGCCACCCGAACAGGGACGAGAGAGCACTCACCCGCGGGGGCGTCATCCACCAGCTCCGTCTGAGGTCGACCGTCACGGTCGCCGAGCCGCAGAGACCACCCGGGTCGCACGCCTCGACGACGAAGGCGTCGTCGGCTGTCGACCACCAGGCCGGCGTGTAGACGAACGTCTGCGCCTGCGTGTCGAGCACCACGGTGCCGCGCTGCGGTGCCGTCGTGACAGCGAGCGCGAGCGTGGGGCTGTCGACGTCGGTCACGTCGAGAGCCCCCGTGACAGATCTGCCCCAGAAGGTCTGGACGGTCTGGTCTGCCATCACGGGAGCACGCGGGGCAGCGGTGACGGTGATGTCGAGCCGCTGGGTCGCGCACTGGAAGAGCCTGGTGCACGCGGAGATCTTGATCTGCGCGAGACCGACGAACTCGTCGGCGGGGGTGAAGACGTAGCTGCCCGAGCTCGAGACGGTGACGGATCCGCCCGGCACCGTGTCCCGCTCCTTGAGGTACCCGAAGAAGTACACGCCGTACTGCAGCGGCAGGTTGTCGACGTTGATCGCCGTGACCTTGCCGGAGAGCGGGGTGTTCTCCACCGTCTCGAGCTGGACGACCAGCGGATCGAACTCCGGGAGCTCGTCGACCGCCCGGACGCTGATCCGCACGGTCGCCGGGGCGCTCACGATCGTGCCGTCGCTCGCCTCGTACGTGAAGGAGTCCGGGCCGTTGAAGTCCTTGTCGGGGGTGTAGACGAACACGCCGTCCGACCCCATGGTGACCGTGCCGTGCTCGGTGTCGGTCAGCTTTGTCGCCGTGAGCGGCTTCCCGGCAGGGCTGTCGTCGTTCGCCAGGACGCTCCACGACGAGGTGTAGACGTCGTCCTCTGTGACGCCGTAGCTGTCGTCGCGAGCCGCAGGGCCCTCACCGACCACACGGATGCTGACCGTCACCTCGTCGGTGTATCCCAGCCCGTCGTACACGACGTACGTGAAGCGGTCGGCCCCCTGGTACCCGGGAGCCGGCGTGTAGACGAAGGACCCGTCAGACGCGACGGACAGCCGCCCTCCGGTCGAGTAGTAGCCCGTGTTGTAGTGGTAGAGGATGCTCTGGAGCGGCAGGCCGTCTGGGCTGACGTCGTTCGCGAGCAGACCCGGAGCGTCGACCGTGAGCGCGACTCCGGCGGGGGTCTCGTAGGAGTCCGGGGTGGCGATCAGCGCGCGGTCCGCAGGCCGGACCGTCAGCGTGACCGTCGCGACGTTGCTCACCGAGCTGGTCGTCACCGTGTACGTGAAGCTGTCGGTGCCGTGGAACCCCGGCTCAGGGTAGTAGTCAAAACGCCCTTGAGGACTCAAGCTGACCGTCCCGTGGGTGGTGCTGTCGACGATCGTCGCTGTGCCGACGGCGTCCAGGTCGTCGTTGTCGAAGAGGCCGCGAGCGACGTTCCGGGCGTCGAGCTGGAGATCCTGGTCCGTGGTGTACGCGTCGTCGACGGCGACCGGGAGGAAGTCCTCGACCGACGCGACGGTCAGCGTGACGGTCGCCGGCTCGCTCTCCGCGGACCCGTCCTTCGCCACGTACGTGAAGGAGTCCGTCCCCGCGAAGTCGAGATCAGGGGTGTACGTGAAGGTCCCGTCGGGTGCGAAGGCGAGCGTGCCGTGCTCCGGGTCCGTCACCGTCGAGGCCTCGTCCGGCCGGCCGGCCGGACCGAAGTCGTTCGTCAGGACGCTGCTGGCGACGAGGGGCGTGTCCTCGTCGAGCTCGTAGGCGTCGTCGACGGCCACGGGCGTCGAGTCGACCACCTCGATCGTCACCGTCTGCGGAGCGGAGTGCGCCACGCCGTCTGTCACGGCGTACGTGAACGAGGCGGCTCCCGTGAACCCCGCCGGTGGCGTATAGACGAAGGACCCGTCCGCGGGCTGGACCACGGTCCCGACGGTGACGGGAGAGATCCACGACTGCGACAGCGGAAGGCTGTCCGGGCTGCTGTCGTTCGCGAGGTACCCCGGCGCAGCGACCACGAGGTCTTCGCCGGCGGTGGCTGTGTACCTGTCGGGCGCTGTCACCAGCGCACGCTCCGCGGGCCGGACCAGCACCGTGACGGTCGAGGGGCCGCTGGGCCGCTCGTGGTACCAGTCGTCGGTGGAGAAGGTGGAGTAGGTGAAGGTGTCGACGCCGTTGAACCCCAGGTCCGGGGTGTAGACGATGTGTCCGTTCGTGCTCCCGTCCTCGACCAGCTCGACCGTGCCGTGCGTCGGTTCGCTCACGACGGTGTCGTAGACGGCCCCGTACTTGCTGTCGTTGTCGAGCAGGGTGTGCCCGGTCCGCCGGCTGTCGAGCTGGACGTCCTGGTCGGTGACGTACATGTCGCCGACAGACCACGGCGGTTGCGGCCCCTCGCCGTAGTCAGACGCGCTCGCTGGTCCCGCGAGGACGAGGACGGGTGCCAGGCCGAGAGCTACGGCGAGCAACGCTCTCAGGCCGGTGGTCGTGAAGGTCGTCGCGCGCACGTGGTTCTCCCCTGCTGGTTCAGCCACGCCCCCCGTGCGCTGGGCTCAAGCGTGACACCGGCATCCGCAGGAAACCAGCACGAACAGCGCACTTCACCCGTCGGCAGGTGACCACCGGTGCCTGCTGTCAGGTCCGCGGGGCGCACGAGGTCATCGTGCTGTCGTCACGAACGCATCCAGCCACGGGATCGACGACGGCATCCACCAGCTGCGCCGGAGGTCGACCGTCACCCGCGCCGAGTCGCACAGACCGTCCGGGTCGCACACCGTGACGACGAACGAGTCGTCCCCCGTCGACCACCAGGCTGGGGTGTAGACGAACGTCCTCGCCGCGGGGTCGACGGCGACCTTCCCTCGCTGGGGTGCGCTGGTCACGGCGAAGGTCAGCGTCGGGCTGTCGACGTCGCTCACGGTGAAGGTGCCCTTCACCGCCTTGCCCCACGTGGTCACCACGGTCTGGTCGGCGGCCACCGGCGCGTCGGCGACGCTGCTCACCGTGAGGTCCAGCCTCTGGGTGGCGCACGGCCCGTCCGGGGCACAGACCTCGACGTCGACCTGCGCGAGCCCGACGAAGTCCTGGTCCGGCGTGAACGTGTATGCACCTGTCGACGCGTCCATGACGACCGAGCCGCCCGGTGTCCCGACGCTGACCGCGGTGTAGGTCAACGTCAGCCCGTCGGGGTTGATCGCTGTCACCTCACCCGTCGTCGGCGTGTCCTCCACGGCGGCCACCGCCAGCGTCGGGACCGCGAACGACGGAGGCTTGTCGACCGCACGGACACTCATCGAGACTCCTGTCGGGATGCTCGAGGTCGTGCCGTCGCTCGCCACGTACGAGAAGGCGTCCATGCCGTGGAAGCCTGGATCGGGCGTGTAGGTGAACGTTCCGTCCGGTGCGAGAGAGACCACGCCGTACGACGGTCCGTTCACCAGCGTCGCGCTGAGCGGGGTGCCTGCCGAGCTGACGTCGTTCGCCAAGATGCTCCCCGCGACGAGGGTCGTGTCCTCGTCGAGCTCGTAGGTGTCGAAGTGCGTCACGATCACCTGGGCGGCTGGGGTGACGGTGATCCTCAGCCCCTGCTTGACACACCGGCCGAGGTAGGTGTCGCAGGCCTCGGTCTCGACGTATGTCGCTCCGACGAAGTCCCACACGGGTGTGAAGGTCCACTCGCCCGTGGCGTCGTCCATGACGACAGACCCGCCCGGTGGGTGCCGGTTGATGTACCCGCGGTACTCCAGCGTCAGGTTGTCAGGGTTGATCACCGTCATGCGTCCCGTCAACGGCGTGCCCTGCACGGTCGTCAGGTTGCGGACCGGGACGGCGACGGTCGGGGCCTCGTCGTCCGGGCGGACGGTCAGCATGACGGTCGCCGGGGCGCTCGACGTGGTGCCGTCGCTCGCCAGGTACGTGAACGAGTCGGTCCCGTTGAAGTCCTTGTCCGGGACGTACGTGAAGATGCCGTCCGGCGCGACGGTGACTGTGCCGTGCGCCGGGTCGCTCACCTTGAGGGCAGTGAGCGGCCTTCCGTCCGAGCTGATGTCGTTGTGCAGGATGCCCCAGGTCGCCACGTAGGTGTTGTCCTCCAAGAGCGAGTGGGAGTCGTCGACGGCCACCGGGCTCGGACCGACCATCCGGACCGACATCTGCACCCGCTTCTGCACCAACCCGTCGGTGAGGGTGTAAGCGAACCAGTCGAGCCCTTGGAAACCAGGCGACGGCACGTAGCGGAACGCACCGTCGGCGTCGAGGACGATCGATCCGTGGTCCGGCTGCTCCGCGATCGTGACCGAGAGGGGCAGTCCGTCCGGGCTGCTGTCGTTCACCAGCACGCCCGGCGCAGCGACGGCGAGCTCGACGCCGATCGGCGTCTGGTAGGAGTCCGACGACCCGACCAGCGCACGGTCGGCGGCCCGGACCGTCAGCGTGACCGTCGCGACGTCGCTGTCCGAGCCCGTCCTCGTGAGGTAGGTGAAGCTGTCGGTGCCGTGGAAGCCCGAATCGGGCTGATACACGAACATCCCGTCGGGATGCATGTAGGTCGTCCCGTGCACGGAGCCTGTGACGAGCACCGCGACGGCGGCCACGTCCGTGACGTCGTTGTCGAGGATGCTGAGCCCGAGGTTGCGGATGTTGATCGTCGTGTCCTGCTCGATGGTGTATGCGTCGTCGACCGCGACCGGGGGGAAGTCCTCGACCGGGTCGACCGTCAGCGTCACGGTTCCCGGCGGGCTCGCGCTCGTGCCGTCGCTCGCCGCGTACGTGAAGGTGTCCGTGCCCTCGAAGTCCGGCTCAGGGGTGTAGGTGAAGGTGCCGTCCGGCGCGAGGTCGAGCCCACCGTGCGACGGAGCCGTCACCGTCGCCGCCGTGAGGACGGAGCCGACCGGTCCCACGTCGTTCGCCAAGACGCTCTCGGCGACGAGGGTCGTGTCCTCGTCGAGGACGTAGGCGTCGTCGGTGGCCTCGGGGGTAGCGCCGACCACGCGCACGGTCACCGTCTGCGGGAGCGCGTGCACCGCACCGTCCGTCGCGACGTACGTGAACGATGCGCTCCCCTGGAATCCCGGCGACGGCGTGTAGACGAACGCGCCGTCGGCGGAGTGCACCGCGCTCCCGGCAGCAGCTGGCACCACCGGCGTGACCGACGCCTGCGTCACGGGCAGACCGCCCGGGCTCACGTCGTTGCCGAGGTACCCCGGTGCGGCGACCACGAGCTCGACTCCGGCGGGGGTCTCGAACACGTCCGGCGCCGTCGTCAGCGCCTGGTCTGCGGGGCGGACCGTCACCGTGATGGTCGCCGGCTCGTAGCTCTCCTGCCCGTAGTCGTCGAGCGCCACGTACGTAAAGCTGTCGGTGCCCTGGAAGCCCGGAGCAGGAACGTAGACGAAGTGCCCGTCCTCGACCATCTCCACCGTGCCGTGCGCCGGCTCGCTCCTGACGAACGCGTCGATCTTCTCGAACTGGCTGTCGTTGTCGAGGATGCTGCGCCCGGTCCGCAGGCTCTCCAGCGGGACGTCTTGTTCGGTGACGTACGCGTCGTCCAGGACCCACGGTGGGGGCGGTCGCACGTCGTAGCAGCACGCCTCGACCTGGACCTCGTCGTCTGTCTCGTCGTCCGCCGCGCTCGCGGTCCCCGGGAAGACGAGGACAGGTGCCAGGCTGAGGACCGTGGCGAGCAACGTTCTCAGGCCGGTGGTCGTGAAGGTCGTCGCGCGCACGTGGTTCTCCCCTGCTGGTTCAGCCACGCCCCCCGCGTGCTGGGCTCAAGCGTGACACCGGCATCCGCACGAACCCACCACGAACAGCACACTTCACCCGTCTACGGCATCTCCGGACGTTCCACGAGCAGACCGCCGAGCCGACCTCACCTGCACCGACCCCCGGGAGCTGCTCCGAGAGGCGCGAAGACTTCACCCCTCGTCCGTCACCGACCCGCCGCCGAGCGCCCCGACCAGGTGCTGCGCGCGCTTCGCCCGGTACTGGTGGATCGTCAGCGTCTGTAGCCGCGAGCTGCGTCCCGTCGGGTTGTCGACGTATCCGACCGCGGAGATGAACGGTTCGATGACGTGGATCTTCTGCAGCGGCGTGACGATGAGGAGCTGGAGCCCGAGGTTGCGGAAGAGCTGGAGAGCGAACCGCGTCGACTCGTCAGACCCACGCCCGAACGCCTCGTCGATGACGACGAAGCGGAACGCCTTCGAGCGCACCGCACCCCAGTCGAGCTTGAACTGGTACGCGAGCGACGCCGCGAGGATCGTGTAGGCGAGCTTTTCCTTCTGCCCACCGGACTTGCCGCCGGAGTCGGAGTAGTGCTCGTGCTCGTGGTCGTCGGTGCGGTCGCGCTCCGAGGCGGAGAGCACGAACCAGTTGCGCACGTCCGTCACGCGTCGGGTCCATGCCTGGTCGGCCTCCGACTGCCCCTCGCGGCCACGGAACCGCTCGATGATCTCCTTCACGCGCAGGAAGCGCTGCTCGGAGTACTGCTCGCCGTCCTCCGCGTCGAGCGTGTCGCCCGTGCAGTCGCGCAGCTGGCTCCGGAAGTCGCGGACCTCCGTGTTCGGGGTCGACTGCATCTCCAGGCGGATGTAGCGCCCCGGGTTGTAGTCGATCGCGCGCAGGGAGTCGTTGATGACGTCGATGCGGTCGCGGATGAGCTCGGACTGCTTCTGCAGCTCGGCGCTGAACTGGGCGATGTCCCGGATCGTGTTCGTGTTGAGGTAGTCCTTGAACTTCTCCTCGAACCTAGGCAGGTCGTCCCGGTCGAGCCGGCGCAGCAGGTCCCGGTACTCGTCTGCGGCGCGCACGTCGTCGTCCATCTCGGACGTCTCGACCGGGAACTGGTTGCTGAACCCGTGCATCTGGCGGGCGATGCTCGTCGCGAGCCGCGTCTGCTCGCTGTGGAGCGCGTCGATCGTCGCAGTGAGCGTCGCGCGGACGCGGTGCTCGGCCGCGTCGTGGTCGTCTGGCACCCCCGCCGCACGAGATGCCGCGAACGCTTCCTCGAACGCCTCGCCGATCGCGTCGAAGTGCGTCTGCACGACGCCGCGTCGCGCCTCCGCGAGCACCGACTGCGCGGCGGCGCGCTGGCTCCTCGCCTCGTCGAGCGCATGCTTCTCCCCACCGTTGCGCACGAGGAGCTCGTCGCGCTCGCGCGTCAGGTCGGCGACCTTGCGCGCCACGTCGTCGAGCGTCCGGGCGATCTCGGCGAGCTCGACGGAGTCGTTCTCGACCCGGTGCTTCTCGGCAGTGAGCTCGGCGATGTCGTTGACGACGCTCTGCCAGTCGAGCTCGTTCCAGTCGCGGAACATCTCGAGCCGGTTGAGAGCGTGCGTCCGGTCGACCAGCCCGTCCTTGCGGGCGATGAGCGCGTCGCGTCGCCCGCCGAGGTCGGCGAGGCGTGCGGTGACGCCTGCTGCCTGCGCGAGGAGCGCGTCGACCTTGGCACTGTTGGACCAGCCGAGCACGAACCGGCTGCGGTCGTCGATGCGGTCGCGGTCGTTCTTCTCGTGGTGCGTCGCCGAGTGCTTGATCTGTCCCTGGCGGGTCAGCGCGCGGGTGGCGAGGTGGAAGTCCGCCATCGTCTCGACGCAGTCGAAGGACGCGCGGCGCGCGAGCTCGCGCTCGAGCCACGGGTAGAACGCCGACTGCTTGATCTCGAGCATCTCGACGAGCATCGGCCACCGGTCGCGCTCGGTGCGGTCGAAGCGCCCGCTCACGTGGGCGGGCACACGGTGGTAGACGAGCCGCTGGCCTACGTTGTTGTCGTTGATCCACGTGGAGACGGCCGGGTAGTGCTCGACCGGGACGAGCAGGGAGAGCGCGAAGCTGCGCAGCACGCGTTCGGCTGCGCCCTCCCACGCGTCGTGCTCCGGGCGGACGGCGATGAGCTCGCCGGCGAACGGCAGCTCCTCCTCCGACAGCCCGACGTCGGCGCACAGGCGGGCCCGGACGGAGAGGCTGCCCTGCGGCAGGCTCGTCGTGCGGCCGCGCAGGCTGCTGATCTCGTCCGAGAGCTCCCGGCTGTCGAGCTTGACGTCACGGAGCGTGAAGTCGAGGTCGCCGATGGCCGACTCGACCTCCGCGAGCTCGGTGCGGGCCGTGCCGTGCGCCACGTGGGCTTCTGTACGGCGCAGCTCGAACTCGTGGGCGTCGGTCACCGACTCCAGACCCGCCGTGGCGAGGTAGCCCGCGTGCTCGCTGGCGCGACGCTCCCGGTCCGAACGAGCGTGAGCGAGCCGCTCGGTCGCTGTCTCGATCTGGGCAAGACGGTCCCCGCCCTGGCCGGCCCGCTCCAGCTCGAGCCGGCGACGCTCCCACTCCAGCGAGCTGACCTCGGCACCGAGGATCGTCAGACGCGCGTCTCGCGCGGTGACAGCGGTCTCGAGCTCGGCGATGCGGGCGGTGTGGAGCGCGTCCTTGCGGTGCGCCGTGTAGAAGCGCAGCGCGTCGCGCTGGGCGGTGGCGCGCGCGATCCGGTCCCGCAGGTCGGCGTACGTGTCGCAGTCCGCGACGATCGGCGTGAGGTGGAGGATCTGGGTGCGCGCCCTCGCGACGGCGTCGTGCGCACGCGTGAGGTCGTCGAAGTGGGCGACGAGCTGGTCGGTCCACCGTGCTGCGTCGAACGGCTCGAGCATGTGGTGCCGGACGAACTCGTTGAGGTCTCCGACCGACTTCATCGAGACCGTCTGGTGGAACAGGTCCATGGCCTGGTCGGACTCGATGCCGAGGATGCGGCGGAAGTCCTTGCCGTAGTCGGCGAACGTGTCACGGACCTGCGCACCGGACTCCCGCAGGCGCCGCCGCAGCGTGCTGATGTCACCGTCGAAGTTGGCGAAGTGCTCAGCGATGGTCATGCGCGACGTCGCGGTCACGTAGAACCTGTTGGGCTGGCCCTGGTCGCCGTCTTTGAGCCAGAAGACCTGCGCGAGCACCCCGAGGCCGTCGTAGCCGCGGTTCGCGAACTCCCCGAGGACCACAGAGTAGGTGCTGCCCTCCCGCAGGCCGACCGGACGGGACGTGCCGGTCGCCTCGTTGCGCTCCGACTTGTAGTACCCGGCGACGTACGAGCGCAGGGTGCGCTCGCGCGCCTCGGCGCCCGCAGCCTTGTTGTAGCTGATGCGGTTGGCCGGCAGCAGGAGCGTCGTGATCGCGTCGACGATGGTCGACTTGCCGGAGCCGATGTCCCCCGTGAGCAGGGCGTTGCGGCCCTCGAGGTCGAAGCCCCACGTCCGCTGGTCGAACGTGCCCCAGTTGAGCACCTCGAGCCGCTCGAGCCGGAAGCCTGCCCGACGGTCGACGTCCGCGTCCGCGTCGTACAGCTCGACCGCGCTGAAGAGTCCCTGCATCAGTCGTCCGTCCCTGCGTCAGGTGTGCTGCGGGTGTGAGCGGCGGAGCCGGCCGGCGCCGCGCCGGTCGCGTGCTCGAGGTACTCCCCGAGGCGCGCGTCGAGCTCGGAGAGCCACTGGGCGTCGACGAACGCCTTGAGGATGCGACGCACCTCGAACGCCCCGCCCTCGACCTCGCGGAGGAAGCCGAGCTGGGTCGCACGCCGGACGTGCACGTCGACCTTGTCGACGAGACGCGCCTCGTTCGACGTTGACGGCAGGAACACGCGGAGCATCTCGACGATCTCGTCGCGCTCGAGGACCAGGCGTGTGTCGCCGCCCTCGGAGTCGAACTGCGCGAGCCGCTTGCGCAGCAGCGCGAGGAGGAGGCTCACCTCGAACGGCAGGCTGCGCCGCGCGACGAGGCGCAGGGTCCCCTCGCGGTCCTCGTCGTCGTCCGGCAGCGCCTGGAGGTAGCCGTAGCCCTCGGTCTCGTCGATGACGACGGTCAGCCCGATGGTCGCCACGTAGTCCCGCGCCTGGCTCTGCAGCTGCAGGAGGTCGCGCCACTGCCGCTCGTGAGTGTCCCGGTAGACGACACCCTTCATGAGCGCAGTCACGACGTACGACAGCTCCGGCTCGGAGCGGACGGACTGCTCACTCATCGTTCCTCCTGCGGGTCGGGGTCGGTGTCGGGGTCGGTGTCAGGGGCTGCCAGAGCCGGTGCGGATCCCGCCCGGGCGAAGGTGATCCGCGGGACCGTGGCGACGCGCTCGGTGCCGTCGGTGGTCCACCGGACCTCGTCGGTGCGCTCGGCGTCGAGCACCACGTCGAAGCGCGGGTCCTCGAGCGAGAGGTACGTGACGAGCTCGGCGAGCCCCTGCTCGAGCGGCCGGTCCGCGACGACCTCGACCAAGGACACCTGGCCCTCGTGCTGGAGACGCTCGCGGACCCCGCGGGCGAGGCGCTCGGGGTCGACGTGCACCTGCTCGAAGAGCAGGCTCGTGTCGAAGTCGACGGCGCCGGGCTCGACGTGCTCGGAGTCGATGCGCTCGATGGTGTGGGGCCGGAAGAGCGGGCGCTCCATGGGCAGCACGATGTCGAGGTCCACGCCGTCGATCTCCGTGGCGAGCGCCACGTCGACGTCCGTGCCCGGCGGCGGCACGTGGTCCCGGACCGCGAGGGCGCGGGACTCGATGCTGCGCAGGATATCCATGACCCGGCGGTTCTCGGCCCACACCTGGTCGTCGAGGAACCGGCGCAGGTGCTCGGACAGGACCCGGACGGTGGCCTGCGTCTGCTCCCCCGCGTCGAGCCAGTCGTAGTGGATGCGGCGCAGCCGCCTGTCCGGGCCGCCCGTCGCGCCGGGGGCGGCGACCGCGCTGATCGCGTCGAGCGACTGCACCTTGGCGACGAGGTCGGTGAACTCCTCCTGCCGCTCGCGCGAGAGGAGGAAGTCGTAGAAGGCGTGGAAGCTGCGCCCCTGGTCGGAGTCGGCGATGGAGGTCCGCGAACCGACGACCTGCTCGAGCAGCTCGCCCTTCGAGCCGTCCCAGCCGGTGATGCGCTCGCGCATGTCGCGGTCGAGCGCCCGGAAGTTCGCCTCGACCTCGCGGAAGTCGGAGAGCAGCTCGGCGGCCATGGCCGCGAACTGCTGGTAGCGGTCTCGCTGGGAGGCCGGGTCGAGGACGGTGACCCGCCCGTCGCGGACCTGGGCGATCTCGGCGTCGATCTGCGCGCGACGCGCCTCGAGCTCGGCGAGCCGGACCGCGGGGTCGGACTCGGTGCCGTGCGCGAGCTGGCGCAAGAGGTCGAAGACGGTGTTGAGGCGGGACTCGGTCCCGACGAACGACCTCCCGGCGAGCGACGCGACCCAGCCGACAGCCTTCTCGACGGCAGGCGTCGCGTCGTAGTGCGGCTCGTCCGTCCCAGGGCGGTAGTACTTGCGCAGCCAGCCGGCGTCGCGGTGCGCCCACGCGTCGAGGTAGGCCTTGGGATGACGCGGGTAGAGGGGTGTGTCCGCGTCGGTGTTGAGGGCGTAGAGCTCGTCGTCGAGGAGCGAGACGAGCTCGGTCTCGCCGATGGACCGGATGTTCTGCTCGATGAAGACTCGTCCGAGGAACGTCAGCACGAGTGCGGCGTTGTCAGCGCGAAGGAGCCGCCAGGCGGCGCTGTCGCGGCGCAGCGCCTCGACGTCGTCGTGGTTCATCGTTCTCTTCCGTCTGCGGTGCACCGACCGGTCCCGGCGGCGACATCAGGGTACGCGCTCGGGGTCGCCACCTCGGGGAAGACAGGCCACACTCGAAGGAAGGTGGCCGCACCGCGGTGGCCGCCCGGTGACTGGGGGTAGTCATGAGCAGGTATGTGTACGACTTCAGCGAAGGCAACAAGGACCTCAAGGACCTGCTCGGTGGCAAGGGGGCGAACCTCGCCGAGATGACACGGCTGGGGCTCCCTGTGCCGCCAGGCTTCACCATCACCACCGAGGCGTGTCGCTCCTACCTGTCGACCGGTCTGCTGCCGCCCGAGCTGCGCGTCGAGGTGACGATGGCGCTCCGCCGCCTCGAGGACACCCTCGGCCGCAGCCTCGGCGACTTCCACGAGCCGCTCCTCGTCTCCGTGCGCTCAGGAGCCAAGTTCTCCATGCCGGGCATGATGGAGACGGTCCTCAACATCGGTCTCAACGACGCGTCCGTGCAGGGCCTCGCCGAGTTCTCCGGCGATCCCCGGTTCGCGTGGGACTCCTACCGCCGCCTCGTCCAGATGTTCGGCAAGACCGTCCTCGGCATCGACGGCGACCTCTTCGCCCAGGCTCTCGACGACCTCAAGACGGCGCGCGGCGTCGTCTCGGACGTCGACCTGACCGCCGAGGACCTCGAACAGCTCGTCGACACGTTCAAGGCGATCGTCCGTGACCACTCTGGCCGCGACTTCCCCCAGCACCCCCGCGAGCAGCTCGACCTCACGATCGCCGCGATCTTCACGTCCTGGAACACCGACCGCGCCCGGCTGTACCGTCGCCGCGAGCGCATCCCCGACGACCTGGGCACGGCGGTCACGGTCATGTCGATGGTGTTCGGGAACCTCGGCGACACGTCCGGCACCGGTGTGTGCTTCACGCGCGACCCGTCCACCGGGGTCGTGGGCACGTACGGCGACTACCTCGTCAACGCCCAGGGCGAGGACGTGGTCTCGGGCATCCGCAACACGTTGTCGCTGCAGGACTTCGCGGAGCTCGACCATGCGGCGCACAACGAGCTCCAGGTCGCGATGCGGCGCCTGGAGACGCACTACCGGGACCTGTGCGACATCGAGTTCACAGTCGAGCGCGGCAAGCTGTGGATGCTCCAGACCCGCGTGGGCAAGCGCACGGCGGCGGCGGCGTTCCGGATCGCGATCCAGCTGGTCGACGAGAACCTCATCACGATGGACGAGGCGCTCAGCCGGGTCAGCGGTGCGCAGCTCGACAAGCTCTTGTTCCCGCAGTTCGGTCCGCACTCGAACGAGCTGCTGACGACCGCGATGCCCGCCTCGCCGGGGGCTGCGGTCGGTTCGGTCGTCTTCGACTCCCCCACCGCCGAGGCGTGGGCTGCGGAGGGCAAGGACGTCATCCTCGTGCGGCGCGAGACCAACCCAGACGACCTCTCGGGCATGATCGCGGCGGTCGGCGTCATCACGTCGCGCGGCGGCAAGACGTCCCACGCCGCCGTGGTGGCGCGCGGCATGGGGCTCACGTGCGTGGTGGGGGCGCACGAGGTGAGCGTCGACCCGGTCGCTCGCACGTTCACGGTGGGAGACCGCACGGTGCACGAGGGCGACCGCATCGCGATCGACGGCGGGACGGGCGAGATGTTCCTCGGCGACGTGCCGGTGGATGCGTCGCCGGTGGTGCGCTACCTGAGGGACGGGCTCGAGGCCACGCTGGAGACGACGAAGGACGACCAGGACGTCACCGACCTCGTCAAGGCCGTCCACCTCGTCCTCACGCACGCGGACGAGGTGCGCCGCCTGCACGTGCACGCGAACGCGGACACCCCCGAGGACGCCCACCGGGCCCGCTCTCTCGGTGCCGAGGGCATCGGGCTGTGCCGGACGGAGCACATGTTCCTCGGCGAGCGGCGCGTGCTCATCGAGCGCATCGTCCTCGCCGACGAGGACGCCGAGCGCCAGGCGGCGATGGATGCGCTCGTCCCGTTGCAGCGGACCGACTTCTTGGGGCTCCTCACGGAGATGGACGGGCTGCCGTGCACCATCCGGCTCATCGATCCGCCGCTGCACGAGTTCCTCCCGGACTACACCGACCTCGCGGTGAAGGTCGCGCTCGCTGAGGCTGCGGGAACGCCGAACGCGCACGACGTCACGGTGCTCGCTGCCGTCGCACGGATGCACGAGTCCAACCCGATGCTCGGGCTGCGCGGCGTGCGGCTCGGTCTGCTCCTGCCGGGGCTCTTCGCCCTGCAGGTGCGAGCGCTCGCCGAGGCTGCGGTGGAGCGCATCAAGGCGGGCGGGGACCCGCACCCCGAGATCATGGTTCCGCTCGTCGCGTCGGTCATGGAGCTGCACCTCGTGCGGGACCAGGCGGAAGCGATCGTCGCGGAGGTCGCGGAGCGGGAGGGCGTGACGCTCAGGATCCCGGTCGGCGCGATGATCGAGCTGCCCCGTGCGGCGCTCACGGCGGGGCGCATCGCCACGGCGGCGGACTTCTTCTCGTTCGGGACGAACGACCTCACGCAGACCACGTGGGGGTTCTCGCGGGACGACGTCGAGGCGGCGTTCTTCTCGACGTACCGGGCCAACGGCGTCCTCACGGTGTCCCCGTTCGAGACGATCGACGCGCTGGGTGTCGGTGAGCTCGTCCGCATCGGGGTCGAGCAAGCACGCTCGACCCGGCCGGACATCACTCTCGGTGTCTGCGGGGAGCACGGCGGGGACCCGGAGTCGATCGCGTTCTTCCACCGGGTGGGCCTGGACTACATCTCGTGCTCGCCGTTCCGCGTGCCGGTCGCGCGGCTCGAGGCGGGCAGGGCTGCAGTGGCGCCGCCGGACGGTGAGACGTCGTGAGGGTGACGCTCAGGTCCAGGAGCCGCTGACCCAGGAGAACGTGACGAGCGCGACGACGACGACGACCTCGAGGACGAACAGGACCGCGGTCCACCGCCGGACCTTGCGCGGGGCACGACCGATCGCGCTCTCCTGGGTCTGCGTCTCGTGCTGCATACCCCTCCATCGGCACCCCCCGACCGAACATGAGTCGAGGCTCGTGAGATCGCCCGGTGGTCACCCAGCGGGCGTCGGGAGCGCCCCAGGTAATGTTCAGCCATGACCACCGACGCTCTCGACGGGAACGTGCTGGACCGTGCGTCTGGCGTGCTCCTCGGCCAGGCGTGCGGAGACGCGCTGGGCGTTCCGTACGAGTTCGCGTGGCCGCCGGAGGGCGACGCGCAGATGAGCGGTGGCGGCCTCGGCCCCTATGCGCCGGGAGAGTGGAGCGACGACACGCAGATGGCCGTCTGCATCGCGCGCGTGAGCGAGCGCGGCGGCGGCCTGACGAGCACGGACGAGCTCGACGAGGTCGCGGCGGCCTTCGAGGCGTGGCTCGCCGAGGGTGCGACCGACGTCGGCACCCAGACGGCCAGCGTGCTGCGCGCGGCAGCGACGCTCTCGGGCGGGGCTGCGGAGCGTCTGGCGACAGCGTCGTCCGTGCTCCACGAACGGACGCAGAAGACTGCTGGGAACGGTGCCCTCATGCGCACGGGCGTCGTCGGGCTCGTGGCGCTCGACGACCGCGAGCGCACGGCGCGCGCTGCCCGTGCGGTCGCTGAGCTGACGCACGCGGACCCGTTGGCGGCGGAGTCGTGCGTCTTGTGGTCGGAGGCGATCCGTGCGGCGGTCACGCGCTCGGTGCTCGACGTCCGGGCAGGGCTGGACCTCTTGCCGGTGGACCGGCAGTCGGTGTGGGAGGCGTGGATCGCGGATGCTGAGCGTGCGCGGCCAGAGGCTGACCTGCGGACCAACGGTTTCACGGTGACGGCGTTCCAGGCGGCGTGGCACGCGATCCGGCACTCGCCGTTCTTCTCGGCGGGCGAGTTCACGGAGTACGACGCGACGGTGTCGCACCTGCCTGACGCGTTGCACCGGGCGGTGCGCATCGGCGGCGACACGGACACGGTCGCGGCGATCGCCGGTGCGCTGCTCGGCGCTCGGCACGGGACGCGGTTCATCCCGCGCGAGTGGTCGCTCGCGGTCCACGGGTGGCCGGGGATGCGTGGCATCGACCTCTCGCGGCTCGGCAGGCTCACGGCCCAGCGCGGCCTGGGACTGTTCGAGGGCGCGACGCGGTGCCCTGTCTGCGGCACGGTGGGCAACGCGAGCGCGCGCTATCCCGACCGGGTGTGCACGTGGTGCGCTGCGTGGGTGACGGACGAGCAGGGGGTCCCGGTGTCGTTGTACAACGTGAGCTTCTCGGGTGGCTTCACCGCCCAGTACGACGACGGGCGGGCTGCTGAGCAGGTCACGCGCGCGGGCCGTGTCCTCATCGGGGGCACGGAGTTCGCTGCGGGCGAGGCGCACATGGGCGGCACGGTCGTGCATCCTCTGCGGGAGGGCACCCCGGCGTGACGTGACGCGCTCCTCGACTGCTGTCCGCTCCTCGAGATGCGGGGTGGTCCTCGACGAGGCACGGTAGTTCTCTCGGTGCAGTTCTCTGGAGGACATCATGAGCAGCACGTCGCACGCCGGGAGCACCAGCTCCATCGACATACCCCAGGGGCTCGAAGACGCGCCCCTGATGAGTGACCTGGACGAGATCGCTGCCCTTCAACGGGCGGTCGGTCCCCTCTATCTGCGGTACAGCCCCGGGCCGGTGGTCGACGCCCGCACGGGGAGCCACGACCAGGAGAGCGGGTGCGACCTGCCTGGTCTCGCGGCCGCTCCCCTGACCCCTGAGCCGTGGTGGGACCGGCCCGAGGAGGAGTGGATCGCACGTCAGCTGTGCCAGTACACCCACATGTGGGTGCGTCCTCGCAACGCGGGCTGGCTCTTGACGGGAGACGTCATCGGGCGGGGGTGCAACTCCGAGCCTCTGCTCGCGAACGCCCGGCCGGTCGCGCTGGTGACCCAGCGGTGCGTCGAGCACGCGGCCTCTGTCTACGAACGAGCCTTTCACCCTGGTCGATCCTGACCGGTACGGAACATCTCCCCCCCCTACACACGAAGCAGGTGCACGCATGACCGAGCACACGACCTCTGACGCGACGACCGTGAACCCGTCCGAGCTGCCGTACGACCCGGCGACCGACCCGGACGCCCAGCCCGAGAGCCTCAGCTCGAAGGCTCCGACGCAGCCGAACCAGGCCGAGGGTGCCGACGTCGACGAGGCGCCAGAAGAGCTCGAGGGGGCCTGACCCTCGAGCTCGTGGGACAGGTCGCCGACGCTCGGGGATTCAGCCCGTCGGGAGCGACTCGCGCAGGTGGCGGGCGTACCCTCCGGGGGTACGCCCGTCCGTCCGCCCTGAGGTGAGCACCCAGCAGGCGTCGGTCGCCACCTCGCGGGCTCCGACGGCGCGCGCTGCCGCCACGAGCTCGACGTCCTCGTGCTCGGCGATCGCCGGGTATCCCCCGACCGCGCGGTACACCGACGCGCGGATCCCGAGGTTGGTCCCGTGCACGTGACCGTTCGCGACGCCGGGCGTGTGGGTCGCTGACCAGGCGGCCTGCTGCGCGGGCGTGAGGTCGCGGGCGTCGGGTCGGACCGTCCCGACGAGGAGGTCGACGCCGCTGCGGGCGACCGCTGCGTGCTCGGTGACCCAGTGCGCCGGGACCTGCGAGTCGGCGTCCGTGCTCGCCACCCACACCGACGAGAGACCGACGCCTGGACGACGGGCCGCGAGGTCGGCCAGGGCGGCCTCGACACCCGCTGAGCGGGCTGCCCCGACGGTGTGCTGCGCGACGCGCACGATCCGGAACCCGTACCGCTCGGCGATCTCGGCCGAGCCGTCCGTGCAGCTGTCGAGGACGACGGTCACGGCGACGTCGACGATGCCCTCGGCCGCACGGGCGGCGACCTCGAGCGCGCGCAGGCTGGCATCGAGGAGGGCTTCTTCGTCGTGGACCGGCACGACGACGAGGACGGCATCGACCGTGTCGACCACCGCCGGCTGCGGTGGTTCCCACGACTCGGGCGCGTCGGGCACGCACGCGGTGCTCATGCCAGCCCTGCCCGGGTTGCGACAGACACGGCGGGCGGGCGGACGAGCACGTCGAGCAGGAAGTCCTCCTCGACGTGCCGGGCGAGACGGGCCAGGTCGGTGCGTGACTCGAGCGCGGCGTGCACGGTGTCGCCGCTCGCCGGGTACTCCGCCACGGGGTGACGCCAGTGGCAGGCGACGACGACGCCGTCGGGCGTGAGAGAAGCCACGACCCTGTCGATGAGCGCAGCGAGGTCCGCGGGGCCGTAGTAGTAGCCGACCTCGGAGAGGACCACGAGGTCGAAGGAGCCGGGCGGCCACTCGTGCGGGGTCGCAAGCTGGAGGAACGTCGCCCGGTCGCCCACCCGGGCGCGCGCGGCCTCGAGCGGCGCGGCCGCGATGTCCACAGCGACGAGCGTGTCGCACCGCTCGGCGAGCTCAGCCGTGAGGACGCCGGTGGAGCATCCGACCTCGAGACCGGACCCGAACCGCGGACGAGGCAGCGACGCGAGCGTCACCGCGCGCTTGCGCTCCTCGTACCAGCGCGTCTCGAAGCCCCACGGGTCGGAGCGTCCCGTGTAGAAGTCGTCGAAGAAGCTCTGCGGGAGCGTCGCGCGGTCGGGTGCTTGGGCGCGGGTCTGGGTCTGGGTCTGGGCCACGACGAACACCTCGACCGGCCGGTCGAAGTGACGGAGCATCTCGGGGCCGAGCATCGCCTCGTCGCCGGGCGCCGAGGACAGGGGCGCGGTCTGGGAGGCGTGCTCCCCCAGCGCTGCGGCCTTCGCGGCCCGTTCAGGTCCGCCGAGGTCGAGGTGGGCGAGCCGGTCCCACGGGACCGCCGCGTCGTCGGGCGCTGCCCAGTGCCACATCCACACCGGATACTCCACGAGACCGACACCGCGGCTCGCGGCGACCTCGCGGGCCACCTCGCCTGCGGCACGGTGGTCGCGGTGCCGGTCCCCGGACCACGGCGCGGCGAGCAGGACGCCACCGACCCCGCCGACCCCGCCGACCGCGCCGTCGCGGGCGGAGTCGCGGGCGGAGTCGAGCACCGCGCCGAGGGCGTCGCGCAGGCGGTGCGCGTTCTCGCGCAGCCCACCGTCGGGGAGCGCGAGGAGGTGGACCGCGGCGCCGGGGGCGACCGTGCCGAGCGCGCGGAGCAGCTCCGCGCGGCGCACCCGCACGAGGTCGGCCGGCGTGTGCGTGGGTGACCCGGGGTGCGACGCGTCGCCGTCCGTCGCGACGACGACCGTGACTTTCACGCCCCGCCGGGACAGGTGCGCGACGAGGCCCGCGGCCCCGAGCGTCTCGTCGTCGGGGTGGGCGGCGAGCACCACGAGGTGCGTCACGTCCTCGACGTCGAGAGCGGGCAGCGCCGCGTCGTGCAGGGCGCTCGCCCAGAGAGCCTCGCTCGTTCCCGCGTCGCGGTGGTCGAACACGGCGCGGCCGTCGCTGGCACCGCCCGCCTCGTTCACCACGGGAGCGTCCCGCCGGCGACGAGGTCACGCCCCAGAGCTGCGTCGTCCCGCTCGCCGTGGTGCTGGCGCACGTAGAGCGCGAGGTCCGCGACGCGCCGTGCGTAGGTCTCGTCGTGGGCCATCGGCCCGGGCCCGAGGGCGTGCGCCGCCCGCCCGAGCGTCTCCTCGACCGCACGGGCGACGACGGTGCGCGTGCGCCGCGCGAGGACGCCTGGAGGTAGCTCGACGCCGTGGGACGTGCGCGCGTCGACGGCCGCGCTCGCGTCGAGCAGGGCTGTGCGGGCTCCGGTGAGCGCGGTGTCGACCGCGCCGAGGTGGGCGAGCGCGATCTGGTCCGGCTCGCGTGCGGTGCACGCCGCGAAGACGTCCCGCGCGACGCCGACGGCGCCTCCCCACCAGCACGCTGCGACACCGATCCCGCCCCACGCGAAGCCGGGCCGTGCCAGGTACCAGCCGGTGTCGCCGACAGGGACGGCGGGTGCGCGGTCGAAGCGGACGGGTGCGCTGACCACCTGCGAGAGCCCGCGGGCGACCCACGGACCAGCATCTGCGGTGACGGCAGGATCGCGGAGGTCGACGGCGAAGAGCCTGCGGCCGTCGTCGGTCCAGGCCGTGACGAGAGCGTGCGAGACCGACTGTGCGAGGGAGCACCACGGCTTCACGCCGTCGAGGATCCAGCGGGCGCCGTGCTGCGTCGCGGTCACCCGGACGCCCGGGCCCTCCGCCGCGTACACGCCCCACGTGCTCGCGGGGCCGGCTCCGAGGTGTTCGAGGTCGACCTCGCCGGCGGCTGCGAGGATCGCGAGCGCGTCGAGGTGCGGCTCGAGGATCCGCGCGACACCGACGTCGAGGGCAGCCGTCGACGCGAGCGTCTCCCACAGCAGGGCCGTCCGGCCTGCTCCTGGGAGCGGTGCGTGGCGCCCGACCTCGACCGCCCAGGCGAGCGCCTGCTCGACGTCGCCGTCGAACGACGCGACCGGGTCGACGAGCCCGAGGAGGTCTGCGTCCTCGACGGGCTCGCTCCCGTGGGTGGCATGGAGCCGCACAGTTGGTGCGCCACCGCTTCTCGTCGCCTGCATGTCCGCCTCCTGTGCCACCTGCTCGAACCTCGGGCGAGACTATGGGAGAGACCGCGACCTCGCACCCGATCGCGCACCAGGCCGTGCGGGCTGTCGTGCGCACGTGCGTGCGGACGGCCGCCCAGGTGCGATCTCAGATCCGGGTGTTGACTGGTCGCATGACGAAACAGAACATCGGAACACGCATCCTCGGAACGGCCTCGCCCCTGACCGTGTCCACCCTCGGGCTCGGCTGCATGGGCATGTCGGAGTTCTACGGCACGAGCGACGAGGCGGGTGCGATCGAGACGATCCACCGGGCGCTCGACCTCGGCGTGACGTTCATCGACACCGCTGACATGTACGGGCCGTTCACGAACGAAAAGCTCGTCGGCCGGGCGATCGCCGGGCGCCGCGACGAGGTCCAGCTGGCGACGAAGTTCGGCAACGAGCGGCTGCCCGACGGCACGCGCCTCGGCATCAACGGACGTCCGGAGTACGTGCGGGCGGCGTGCGACGCGTCGCTCGAGCGCCTGGGCGTCGACCACATCGACCTGTACTACCAGCACCGCGTGGACAAGACGGTCCCGATCGAGGAGACGGTCGGCGCGATGGCCGAGCTCGTCGCGGCGGGCAAGGTGCGCCACCTCGGGCTGTCGGAGGCGTCCGCGTCGACGATTCGCCGGGCGCACGCGACGCACACGATCACGGCCCTGCAGACGGAGTACTCGCTCTTCACGCGTGACATCGAGGACGAGATCCTGCCGACGCTGCGCGAGCTCGGGATCGGCCTCGTGCCCTACTCGCCGCTGGGCCGCGGGCTGCTCACGGGTGCGGTGGCTCCTGAGTCGCTCGACCCGAGCGACTCCCGCCTCTCTCCGTACTTCCCGCGTTTCCACGGCGACGCGTACGACGCGAACATGGCGCTCGTCGCGAAGATCACGGCGATCGCCGAGTCGAAGGGGCTCACTCCCGGACAGCTGGCGCTGGCCTGGGTCCTCGCGCAGGGCGACGAGGTGGTGCCGATCCCCGGCACGCGTCGGGTGCGCTACGTCGAGGAGAACGCGGCGGCCGCCGCGGTGACGCTGACTCCTGAGGACCTGGCCACGCTCGAGGTAGCGGTCCCCCGCGATGCGGTCGCGGGGGCCCGCTACGGCGACATGACGTCGATCGACGCCTAGCTCGCCAGCCCGGTTCGCTAGCCCACCAGGGCCGGGCTGTCCGCCTCGTCGGGGGTGCGCCGCGTGCGGCGCCCCTCGACGAGGCGGTAGAGCACCGGGACGAGGACGAGCGTCAGGGCGGTCGAGGAGACGAGCCCGCCGATGACGACGATCGCGAGGTCCTGGGAGATGAACCCGGCCGAGCCCATGATCCCGAGCGCCATGGGGATGAGCGCGAAGATCGTGGCGAGCGCGGTCATGACGATGGGCCGCAGACGTTGGCGGGCACCGTTGAACACGGCGTCCTCGACGCTCTGCCCTTGTGCCCGGTACTGGTTGACGAGGTCGATAAGCACGATCGCGTTGGTCACGACGATCCCGATGAGCATGAGCATCCCGATGAGCGCGGAGACGCCGAGCGGGGTGCCTGAGGCCAGGAGGAGCAGGATCGCCCCGGTGGCTGCGAACGGGATGGACACGAGCAGGATGAGCGGCTGCACGAGCGACCGGAACGTCCCGACCATGAGCAGGTAGACGATCGCGATCGCGACGAGCATCGCGAGGCCCAGCTGCCGGAACGAGTCGCCCTGGAGCTCGGCGACGCCTCCGAGGGAGGCGCTCGCCCCGCTCGGCAGGTCGAGGGCGTCGAGTCGTTCTTGGACGTCTGCGGTGAGCGCCCCGAGCTCGCCCTCGACGGGTGTCAGGGAGATGGTCGCGACGAGCTCGCCACCCTGGCGGGCGATGGTCGTGGGGACCTCGACGCGCTCGACGGACGCGACGTCGGAGAGGGCGAGCATGCCGGCCGCGCTGGGCAGGACCATCTGCTCGATCTCGGCCGTCGTGGTCGGCGTCGCGCCGGTGTCGACGAAGATCTGGTACTCGGTGTTCTCGATCCGCAGGTCTCCGACGCTCTGCGGCGACAGGGTGCCGGCGACGATCCCGACGACCTGCATCTCGGTGAGTCCGCGCTCGAGGGCTGCGGTCCGGTCGACGACGATCTGCAGCGTGGGCTGCTCGGCGGCGCGGTCGGAGCCGACCTCGGTGGCGTCGTCGACGTCCTGGACGGCGGTGAGGACCTGGTCGGCGGCCTCGGCGAGGGACGCGTCGTCCCCGGCCTCGACGATGATGTCGACGGTCGAGGAGAACCCGCCGCCGTTGTCGGGCAACGTGATGGTCCCGGCGTCGGTGAGCGCGGCCATGGCGTCACGGACGGTGTCCTTGAGCGCGACCTGGTCGGCGTCCTCGTCGGTCGTGACGATGAACGACGCGGTGCCGCCGCCTCCGCCGAGCATCGCGGCGAGGCCGTCGCCGCCGGAGCCTGCCGTCATCATGACGGCGTCGATCCCGTCGATGTCCGCGAGGGCGTCCTCGACCTTCGTGGCGCCCTCGCTCACGGCGTCGAGGTCGGTGCCGGGCTCGAACTCCTGCGTGATCGAGAGCGAGTTCTGCCCGGTGCTGCCGAGGAAGTCGACCTTGAGGAGCGGCACGAGGGAGACGGTGACGACGAGGAGGAGCACCGAGGCGACGAGCGTGATGACCGGGTGGCGCTGGGTGGAGCGCAGCACGGGCTTGTACGCGCGCTGCAGCGGACCGTTGTGCTCTTTCTCCTCGGCGTCGGCGCGCGCCTGCGCGGCCAGCGCGGCGGCGGCCGGGTCGGCGGTGGTCGTCGCGGTGGCGTTGGCCGTCGTCCCGAGGAACCAGTAGGAGAGCACGGGGACGATCGTCAGTGCCACGACGAGCGAGGAGAGCATGGCGATCGCGACGGTGATCGCGAAGGGCCGGAAGAGCTCGCCGACGGTGCCGCTCACCAGAGCGATGGGCAGGAAGACGGCGATGGTGGTGAGCGTGGAGGCGGTGATGGCGCCGGCGACCTCGCGGACACCGGTGAGGATCGAGGCCGTCTTGGGCTCGCCGTAGCTGAGGTGTCGCTTGATGTTCTCGATGACGACGATGGAGTCGTCGACGACGCGTCCGATGGCGATGGTCAGCGCACCGAGCGTGAGCATGTTGAGCGTGTAGCCGCCGAGGTACAGGCCGACGAACGTCACGAGCACGGACAGCGGGATGGAGATGGCGGTCACGAGCGTCGAGCGCACGGACATGAGGAAGACGAGGATGACGACGACGGCGAAGACGAGGCCGAGCAACCCCTCGATGGCGAGGTGGTTGATGGACTCTTCGATGAACGGCGCCTGGCTGAACAGGACGTTGAGCTCGACGTCGTCGAGCTCGGTCGCGAGCGACGCGAGGACGTCGTCGACGCCGTGGGAGACGGTCACGAGGTCGGCGTCGGTCGTGGCGGTGATGGAGAGCGAGAGGCTCTCGACGCCGTTCGTGCGCGTGATCGAGGTGATCTCGGAGGGGACGAGCGAGACGTCGGCGATGCTGCCGAGCGCGACGACGGCGCCGGGCGTCGTGGCCGACGCGAGCGGGAGGGCCGCGAGGTCGTCGAGCGTCGTGAGCGGGGAGCCTGCCTGGACGGAGAGCTCTTCGCCGTCCTCGGCGATGCTCCCGACCGGGAGCGTGAGCCCGTTGGCGTCGAGCGCGGCGCTGATGTCCGTGACGGAGACGCCTGCGGCAGCGAGGTCGGCCATCCGCGGGGAGATGACGATGCGTTCGGTCTGCGCGCCGGAGACGGTCGCGGCGCGGACGCCGTCGACGGCTTCGAGCTGCGGGACGGCCACGGCGGCGAGCCGGGCGGAGAGGTCGGTCGTCGAGCCGCCGGAGGATGCGGTGATGAACATGATGGGGAACTCGGAGAAGCCGCCGGAGAGGACCTCGGGGGTGGCGTCGGCCGGGAGCGACGTGACGGAGTCGAGAGCGGACTCCAGCGCTCGCGTGAACTCGACGGAGTCGGTGCCGAACGCGTAGTTGACCGTGATCATCGAGAGGGACCCGGAGGAGCTGGCGACGACCTGCTCGACGTCCGGGACGGCCGTGATCGCCTGGGAGAGCGGGGCGCTGATCTGCTCGTCGATCACCTCGGGGCTGCCGCCTGGCAGCGTGGTGATCACCGTGGCCTGGGGAAGGTCGATCGAGGGGATGAGCTCTTGCTTGAGGCTCGTCATCGAGTAGAGACCGAGCCCGGCGATCATGAGCGTGACCAGGGCGACGAGCGCCCTGTTGGCCAGGCTCAGTCGGGTGAGGCGAAACATGGGGACCACCAGGGGTGTAGGGGCTGCTAGCGTAAGTACTTAGCGTCACACAAACGTTAGTGTGAGGCTAAGTAACCTGTCAACGCGGATCGCCGACAGGTCGACCCGAACCGGGAGAACAGACGCATGGCACCCGTGGACACCGCCGCCCGCGACGACGATCACGCCGACGAGCGCGCCGACATCATCAAGCAGCTCTTCGAGGCCCAGTGTGAGCTGGAGACCACCGTCATGCCCCGGATGGCCGAAGAGCTCATGACGATCCCGCTGACGATGCAGCAGCTCAAGGTCCTCGCAGTCCTCGTCACCGAGACCGACGACAACACCGTCCACGGGCTGGCCACCACGCTCAACGTCTCCCTCGCCACGATGTCCGGGATCCTCGACCGCCTCACGACGCACGGCATGGCGACCCGCACCGAGGACCCCACAGACCACCGGGTGCGGCGCATCCTCGCGACGACGGAGGGCCGGAACATCATCCGACGCCTGCTCGTCGCCCAGCCCCAGGTCGACCACGCCCCCGTCGCGCTCCTCGCGCTCGACGACCTCAGGGCCCTCAACCAGGGCGTCCAAGCACTCGTGCACGCGACCCGGGCAGCAACACGCGACGAGACGTCAGAGACTCCCTCCTGACCCGTCCGACGCGCGCGACCTGCCCGTTCGTCGCAGACTGGGAGACGCCCACCGCCATCGCACCCAAGGACGTGACACCGTGAAGCACCTCGCCTCCAGGCTCCGCTCGATCATCGTCGTGAGCGTCGTCGCCTGCATCGCGCGCGCCATCGGCCGACGCATCTCCGACCAGTCCGTGAAGAACAACCACGGCCAGGCGACGAGCCTCTCGCAGACGCTCGACTCTCTCACGGCGAAGCGTGGGGCGACCGCGAAGCACTGACGCTGGTCCGCCACCTCACCCCCGACGCGCGGCCATCTTCTCGTAGCGCCACGCGAGCAGCTCCCGGTCTGGCCGGTCGGCGGAGCGTTGCGACGTCGAGATGGTGCGCCCGTGCATCTCCTGGAGACCGTGCTTGAGCACGGGGCCGTCGGTCTCAGCAGGAAGGTCGCTGTCGATCTCGACGCCACAGTCGGGCGTGATGCCCATCATGTTCTGGTCAGAGGCCCGGTACTGGACCCCGTCGATGATGCGCAGCCGCAGGGCCGCCTCGACCAGGGTGTCCATGGGCTGCACTCACCTCCACGACACGCCGAGCGCAGTATCTGAGCGTCTGCGGGCACTTCTCCCCATGGCGGCAGGGCGACCTCGTCGTCAGAGTAGGTGGAGCATCTGCCAACCCGACAACGGAGCCCCCATGTCCAGGCGCCGCCGTTTCACCTCCGTTCCCCGCCGTATCGTCCGAGCAGCGGTGCGCGTGCTCAAGGCCTTCCTCGAGCTGAACGGCTGAGAACGGCGCAGCCGAACGCGTGCTGAGCCCTGACCTGCGTGGCTGGGACGACTTCGTCACGGAAGCCGAGCTGATGGAGCCCGCTCGTGAGTCCGCGGAGGACGTGCGGGCACTTCTCCCCATGGCGGCAAGGCTGCGCCGGGGTCACAGTGGGTGAAGTTTTTTCACCCGCCCGACTACGGAGCCTCCTATGCCCACGCGCCACCGTCCTGCCTCTGCTCCACGCCGCGCGACCCAGGCCGCGGTGCTCGCGCTCACAGCGCTCCTCTCGCTGAGCGCCTGAGACCGCGAGTCCTCCTCGGAGGGCGCCTCTCGAGGCCTCTACGCTGATGGGGTCCTGGCCGTCGTCGAGAGGCGTCGCATGTCTGATCGCCCCGCGTTCCTGCCTGCCGCCTCGGTGGGTGCGCCTGGATCTGAGGTGGCGTCGGCCCCGGTGCGCCGACGCCCCCGGAGCCGGCCGTGGTTGATCGGCATCGTCGCGGCGCTCGTCGTCGTGCTCGCTGCGGGTGCGGTGGTCGTCGGGTTGTTCCTGGTCACCGAGGCACGCAGGTCGGTGGCGGCGCGGGACATCGACGACATCCTGGGTGCGGCTCCCGGGGTGAGCGTCGTGGACGTCTCGTACTCCTCCAGCCCCTTCTCGTCGGGGCGGACCTTTCTCGTCACTGTCCGCGTGGACACTGGGACGAGCACCTCGGACCTCTCAGCAGCACTGGTCGCCTGTCAGCAGCGCTGGCGCGACTCACCTCTCGGGGACGACGCGGTCCAGACGGGTATCGAGATCGTCGCGGCCGACGATGCTGAGGTCGATGCTGAGGTCGATGCGTCGGACGCGCAGGCGTCTCTCTCCTTCAGCGGCTGGCACCTCGCCGAGGAGCAGACCGCCGCCCACGTCGCGTACTGGGCGATGCTCCGCGAGGTGCTCGGCCCTGTCACGGTCGGGGTCTCCTCCTACGTCGACGAGACGACGAGCTCGCTGTTCGTCGACGTTCCGCGGGCGACCGTCGCGACGCCGACGGACCTGGCCGACCGGATCGACGAAGCCGCTTCGGCAACGCCTCCCGCTGGCCGGTGGACGTGGTCGGTCAGCACCGTCGGCTCCCCTGGTGACGACACGTCGCGGTATGCGCTCGATACGCTCGGGAGCCGCCCCGATGCTCGGGTTCTCGAGCTGTGGCGAGGTGCCGCCGCGCTCGCGTCGAGCAGCCCTCGCACGCCGGGGCTGTGGCTTCGGACCGGGACGGGGGTCGATCCCGCAGCCACGCTCCTCGTCACGTTCCCGGCCGGAGAGGGCCTCGACGGCCCGGACGGCTCCGACGCCGCGAGCGACGCCTTCGTCGGCGGCCCCTCCTGGGACGACGCCGTCGGGTTCGCCGAGCTCGTCGCCGCCTCGGAGCACGGCACCCGGCTGTGGATCCAGGTCGAGGGGACGTTCGTCGCGGAGATCTCGTCAGGCTCGTGCGCCGCAGCCCCGGCGCAGCAGGTCGTCACGCAAGCGCTCCTGGAGCACCTGAGAACGGCTCGGCCGGACGACTGCTGAGACCCGACCCGCGACGCCGCCGAACTCGCCGTCGACCTCAGGCGAGGTAGCGTCCGGGCCGGTGGTTCATGGCGAGGATGACGTTGAGCACGACCACCCCGAGCACCGAGGCGAGCACCACCTGGGCGTCGACGACGAGGAGTGCGGCAAGCACGATGACTGCGTCGAAGCAGAGCTGGACGAGCCCGGCGCTGAGCCCGAACCGTTCTTGGACGAAGAGGACGAAGATGCCGAGGCCGCCGGCGCTGGCGCGGTGACGGAAGAGCACGATGAAGGCCAGGCCCATGAACATCCCGCCCATCGCGCACGCATAGAACGGCGTGATGAACGTGATGGTGATGTTGGCTGCGTGCGCCTCGGTGAGCACGGAGATGAGACCGACGACGGTGAACGTCTTGAGCGTGAACACCCACCCCATCCGCACCACGGCCAGGACGTAGAACGGCAGGTTGATGAGGAAGAAGACGATGCTGAAGCTCCAGCCCGTCGAGTAGGTGATGAGGAAGGCGATCCCGGCGAGACCACCGGAGACACCACCGACGTCTTTGAGGAGCATGAGCCCGAAAGACAGCGCCGTCGCACCGACGAGGAGCGCCACGACGTCCTCGCTCGGACGGTGCGGTCGCGCGGGGACGGGTGGTGCGGCTGGCCGCGCGGGGCTGGTAGTTGTCACCGGTGTAGCGTGCGGCCAGACGCTCGCCATGCACAACAGAGCGGCCGTCGGTTGCGCATAGTGCGCACTCAGATCACCGCGCGGGCGTAACGTGCTCAGCATGACACCGATCGACGCCCTCGACGCCCGTATCCTTCTCGCGCTCGACGACGACCCGGACGCGACGACGCTCGGCCTCTCGCGGGAGCTGGGAGCAGCCCGCAACACGGTGCACGCGCGGCTGCGACGGCTCGAGGAGTCCGGGGCGCTGCGCGCGCCGAGCCGGCGTCTCGACCCGCGTGCGCTCGGGTACGAGCTCCTCGCGTTCGTCACGCTGTCGATCAGCCAGGCGTCGCGCGAGGACGCCGTCGCGGGGCTGGCCCGCATCCCGGAGATCGTGGAGATGCACGCGATCTCCGGCGAGGGCGACCTCATCGCACGCGTCGTCGCGCGCGACACCCAGCACCTCTACACGGTGACGAGCGCGATGCTCACGATCGACGGGATCGCCCGCTCCAGCACGACGATCGTGCTCGCCGAGGAGCTCCCGTCACGGATGGGACCGTTGCTGCGCTCGCTCGTGTGAGGTGCGTCCGCGGCCCTGCGGGTTGACATGGGAGCGGTTACGTTCGGGTGGTGGCCCACGACCCGAACGACTCCTTCGTCCATGTCCGCGGAGCCAGCGAGCACAACCTCAAGACGATCGACGTCGACCTGCCCCGGGACGCGATGGTCGCGTTCACCGGCGTCTCCGGCTCTGGCAAGTCGTCGCTGGCCTTCGGCACGCTCTACGCCGAGGCGCAGCGCCGCTACTTCGAGTCGGTCGCTCCGTACGCACGTCGGTTGTTGCAGCAGGTGGGTGCTCCGCACGTCCAGGAGATCACCGGCCTGCCGCCGGCGGTGGCGTTGCAGCAGCGCCGCGGCGCACCGACCTCTCGCTCGAGCGTCGGCACGCTGACGACGCTGTCGAACCTCGTGCGGATGCTCTACTCGCGCGCCGGAACCTACCCGGACGGTGCAGCGCGGCTGGGGGCGGAGGCGTTCTCGCCGAACACTGCGGCCGGCGCGTGCCCGCGCTGCCAGGGCCTGGGCGAGGAGCACGACGTCAGCGAGGACCTGCTGGTGCCGGACACGTCGCTGAGCATCCGCGAGGGTGCGATCGCGGCGTGGCCGGGCGCCTGGCAGGGCGCCAACCTGCGCAGCATCGTCGCGGGCCTGGGCATCGACGTCGATGCTCCGTGGCGCTCGCTCACGCCCGAGGACCGCACGTGGCTGCTGTTCACCGACGAGCAGCCGAAGGTCCTCATCAAACCGGAGCGCGACCGCATCGACTACGGGTACTACGGGCTCTTCTGGAGCGCCCGCGCGCACGTCCACCATGTTCTGGCGACCTCGAAGAGCCAGATGATGCGTGACAAGGCGATGCGCTTCGTCCGCACCGCCGAGTGCTCGGTCTGCCGAGGCACCGGGCTGCAGCCGGACTCGCTGACGGTCACCTTCCGCGGGCTGGACATCGCGGAGGTCAACGCGTTGTCGTTCACCGAGCTGGTCACGCTGCTGCGCCCGGTGGCTGAGCTCACCGAGGCGGGCGCCGCGACGTCGTCGGCTGCTTCCGGCGAGGCGACCGAGGTCGCGGTCCGCCTCTGCGCCGATCTCGTCGCGCGGGTCGAGGTGCTGCTCCGGCTGGGGCTGGGCTATCTCTCGCTCGGGCGCAGCTCGACGACGCTCTCGCCCGGGGAGGCGCAGCGCCTGCGGATCGCCACCCAGCTGCGCTCGGGCCTCTTCGGGGTCGTCTACGTGCTCGACGAGCCGTCCGCGGGCCTGCACCCTGCAGACGCCGCGCCGTTGCTCGACGTGCTCGAGTCGCTCAAGGGCGCGGGGAACTCGCTGTTCGTCGTGGAGCACGACCTCGACATCGTGCGGCGGGCCGACTGGGTCGTCGACATCGGTCCAGGTGCCGGAGAGCACGGTGGGCAGGTGCTCTACTCCGGGCCGGTCGCGGGGCTCGAGCACGCTGAGGGGTCGGTCACGGGACAGTATCTCTTCGGTCGTGCAGAGCCTCTCGAACGGCCCCTGCGCACGCCTCACGGCTGGTTGCACCTGCACGGGGTCAGCCGGCACAACCTCGACGACGTCTCGGTCGACGTGCCGCTGTGCGTGCTGACGGCGGTGACCGGGGTGTCGGGGTCGGGCAAGTCGACGCTCGTCACGCAGGTGCTCGCGGAGCTGGTGCGACGCCACCTCGGCCAGGCGCCTGACGACGCGGAGGACGACGACCTGGAGATCGATGTCGACGACGCCACCGGGCTGGAGGCCTTCGACCGGCTCGTGCGCGTGGACCAGCGCCCGATCGGCCGCACGCCCCGGTCCAACCTGGCGACCTACACGGGCTTGTTCGACGCGGTCCGCAAGCTCTACGCCGCAACCCCTGAGGCGCGCGAGCGCGGCTACGGCGCCGGCCGCTTCTCGTTCAACGTCGCGGAGGGACGCTGCGAGACGTGCCAGGGCGAGGGGTCGGTCTCGGTCGAGCTGCTCTTCCTGCCCGGGACGTACGCGCCGTGCCCCACGTGCCACGGGGCGCGCTACAACGCGGAGACCCTCGAGATCGAGCACCGTGGCAAGACGATCGCTGACGTGCTCGCGCTCTCGGTCGACGAGGCTGCCGACTTCCTCGCCGAGGTGCCGTCCGCGGCACGCAGCCTGGCCACGTTGCGCGACGTCGGGCTGGGCTATCTCCGCCTGGGCCAGCCCGCCACGGAGCTGAGCGGCGGCGAGGCGCAGCGGATCAAGCTGGCGACCGAGCTGCAACGGGCCCACCGCGGTCACGCGCTCTACCTGCTCGACGAACCGACCGCCGGCCTCCACCCCGCCGACATCGCCCTGCTCCTGCGTCAGCTGCACCGCCTGGTCGACGCGGGCAACACCGTGGTGCTCGTGGAGCACGACCTCGACACGATCGTCAGTGCGGACTGGGTCATCGACCTGGGGCCCGGCGGCGGGGACCAGGGTGGTCGCGTGGTCGCTACCGGCACGCCGGAGGAGGTCGCCGGGGCGGTAGGGAGCGTCACGGGGCCGTACCTGGCGGCGCGGCTGGCGGGTCGTGGGGCTGACGGCGACGATGCTGAGCGCGCTGTGGGCGGCTAGCCTCGCCGGTCATCTCGCGTGTTCTCTGACCCGCCGCTGGATGTCCTGCCGGTGCTCTTCCCAGTGGATCGCCAACCATCCGACCTGTTCCTCCCGGAGCCGCAGAGTCATCGGTTGGTCGTGGAGCCGCGCGTACTGGGGATAGTCGGCAAGACTCGGCGCAACGTCGATGCGGTGGGTCGAGGGCTCCACCGCGAGCAGCCCGTCGTCGAACAACCGATGAATGTCCCGCCGCAGCATCAGGCCGCCATGGTTGAAGTGCGTACCCAGCTGCGCGTAGCTGTACAGGTGCCCCGCTTCCAAGACTCGTGGAGGAGCACCACCCGTGAAAGCGCACATGTTCCCCTGCGCTGCGAGGATCTGTTCACGAAACTGTTGTTGTCCTCTGCGCACGCGAACGAGCGCATGGTTGAAACCCTGCGGAGAATCGACAAGAGAGATTGCCTTGTCCTGCCAGCCGAAGTCGATGCGCGCGGCCACACGATCACCTGCGCGGCCAGCTCCTTTCATGGCAAGCGCCTCACGGAACGGAACCCAATCGAGCGGACGCATGGCATTGATGTCTCCTGCGTTGACCGCGAAGGACCGGGTCTCGCTCTCGTCCAGGATCCCGTCGAGCGATGTCCATGCCGCGTCGTACCGGGCCTTGTAGTGCTGCACCTCGATGGTCTCGGCACGCGGGACCTCAAACTCGTGATGGCATTTCATGCAACGGAACTGCGGTGTGGCCCTCTTACGTCGAGAGATCCGAGTCGTGGCGCAGTGTGGGCAGCGACTGAGCGTCTTCTGACCACGCGACGTCTCAATCTCCTCGATGACCGAGACGCCGAGCAATCGCGTCTTGTCCCACAGGGCGATCGGATCCCCGACGGCCAGCTTCTTGTGGTTCGGAACGTTGCTGTCCCAGGAGTAATAAGCGTCGACCTGGTCGTCATACCCAGAGTTGCCACCGTGTCCGCGGTTGTCCCCAGCCGCCATCAACAACCATGCGTGCTCGGGACGACTGCTCTCCATAGGAGACAGCTTGGCACGGTGTCTCAAGGAACGACAGCGAACACGGCAGGATGGGAGCCGATGGCCTGAGGCTGGACAGGGTGCGCGCTATCGGTTGTTCCGCGCCTGCCCTGGAAGCTGACCGAAGCCCCCGCGCGACGTCGTGTCCGCCCTCGGCTGCTGGACCGTCGGACGGCTGCCTGCCCGAGACAGCGCCAGACGCGCCCGTGCAAGGCCATCGTCTGCTCCGGACACTGCTCCGAGGATCCTCGGAGTCTGCGCCAGTGTGCTGAGCGCCGTATCGAGGTAGCGAAGGTCGCGCGCCGTCGCGTCTTGGAGCCGGTCGGCCGGTACGACGAGCGTCAGGAGAACAGCCAGGTCCGCGAGGTGACGATCCCTTCCTGTGTCGAGTGGGATCGTGAATGCAGCAGACTTCGCCACGAGGCTGCCCAGCAAGGAGGGGCGACGCACCGTGCCGGTGCGTCCCGCAACCTCGACTACGACATCCTCGGTGCGATCCAAGGCTTGTTGAGCGGCCTTGGTCTCGAGCGTCGTGCCGCCGCCGACCCCACGTCGAGAGCTCGCCCGCTCGCCGAGATGGCGCGGGATGAGTATGTCGATGACCGCCTCTCCGCTCACCCAACGTTGCTGATGCCCCTGCCAGCTCTCTCCTGCCGAAGTGAACCCCAACCCAGCCAGCATGCTGGTGACGTTCCACAGCACCTGCGGCTCAGCACGAACGTCAAGAACCGTGTCGATGTCGTCGGTGGGTCTCGTCGGACTGGCTCCCCGCTCGGCGCAGTGCAGGTGCACCATCTGCCCGCCGACGAGAGTCCATCCCGTCGGCTTGCGGTCGTAGAGGTCAAGTACAGCGTGCCAGCCGACGGTCTGGGCATCAGTCATGACCGGCATGACGACGCTCATGCGCCGCCGTCGTTCTGGTGCGCCGCGAGCCATGCACGGAGGAGCTCGCGCGCGCGACCCTCCTCGCGAGGACCGTCCGCGTCAGCCAGGTCAGCGATCACCAGCAGCTCGGGCACCGGGGCCGGCGGAAGGACGAGGGCGACGTGGAGCCTGACGTTCGCACGAGCACGTGGCACCGGCACGAGGAGATGATCGACCAGAAGGTCGTCGGCATCGTCCGCGTGCACGTATACCTCGGCGAACGAGGCCGCCGACATCCCCGAGCGGGGGTCAGACACCCCGGAGGGAACAACCCGCCCGTCTGCCAGCAGGCCCGGGATGTCTTGCGCCTGCAGATGACGCACCTCTGACCTGCCCGGCACCCATGCCCGCACCACCGCGAGCGCGTCAGGCACGAGGCGGAGCCTGTCCATGCGACGTCGTATCCGGTAGGCCTCGTCGGCACGCAACCATCCGGAGGGCTCGCGGTCAGGTCCGAGCAGGAGCCCCCAGGCGATCCGTGCGCTCATCGGTCGGCCGGGCAGCGGTGCACTGCGGCGCAGCGAACCAGGATCGACCACCCAGCGGCCCGCGACCTGCTGCGCATCGAGGTTCCCGGCAAGGATCATCTGGCGTACTCGAGCCGGGCTGACGCGCATCGCGACGGCAGCTTCGGCGACAGAGAGCAAAGACATAGGCACAATGCTACGCGCGGAGCAAGGATTGTGTCTATCGAGCCGCGTGCGGCTGTTGTCCTCTCGCGCGCGAGATCACGCGAGGCCTCCCCGAGCCAGTGCCGCGATGAAGCCACCGACGAACGTGTCTCCCAGCCCGACCGTCGTCGGGAGGTCGACGTCAAGGACGAGTGCGGGCACGCACACCAGCGCCGGCACGGCACCGCCCCGTGGACCTGCGGACTCGAGCGTCTCGGCGACGCGGGCGCCACCGGGATGCACGGGCAAGGTCGCGACCCGGGCGTAGTCGTCGGCCGTGAACCCGTCGCCGACGACGTACCGGGTGCTGGCCATGGTGATGCCGCCGACGAGCCCCGCGCGGACCTCGTCCGCCCGGACCCCGCGCGCCAAGGACCAGTACTTCGTGTGGACCACGGTGGTCGACGCCGGGACGATCGCCGCCAGCTCGTCGAGCGCACGGAGCACGTCGTCGGCGTCGAGCAGGTCGACCGGGCGCTCGACGTAGGCCTGGAGCTCGTCCTCGTTCATGCTGAACACGTCGATGACGTCAACGAGCCGGTCTCGCACGCGCAGGTTGAGCCCGGGCACGTGGAAGCCGGAGTCTTCGTAGAAGACGAGCGCGCCGGCGGGGAGCTCGGCGATGTCGGTGCGGATGCGCGCGAGGCGATCCTCGAGGACTTCCTCGTCCTGGATGACGTTGAATCCCGCGACCATGAACACGCTCGCCCGGCGCAGCGCCGGGCCGAGCTCGTCGCTGATGACGAGCTCACGGTTGGGCGGGTCGTTGGCGTAGATGATCCGGTTCGGGTGCGGCGAGCGCAGGTCGATGTCCCCCGCCTGGACGCGCACGCCTTCGGCGAATTGGACGATGAGGTGCGGGTCGGTCGTGTCCTGCTCGGCCGAGCACATGTACGCGCAGCCCTCGGGCAGGAGTCGCCGGACGTGGTCGTCGATGCTCACCAGGTGCAGCGTGCACACGACGCCGAGGGCACGCATGGCGATGGCCGCGCGCACGCACGTCCCCCGAGGGTGATGGCTCGCGTGAAGCGGGCGGCAAAGGTCTCGACGATCTCGGAGGAGACGACGAACCGCTCTCCCCCGACGCCGTCGCGCACGAACGCCAGCAGCGTCACGACGAGGTCCCGCTCGGTCGAGACGGCGACCGCCGTGGAGAGCTCCGCCGCACGGATGTCGTACTCACGGACGAGTCCTTCGAGGACCGCGGAGTCCCAGACGATCTCGTAGTCGACGGTCCCGCCCAGGCCCAGCACCAGCGAGTCGTTCATGGTCGTCCTCCCATCCAGGGTTGGTCTGTCGTTCATGAGCGGTGCGCTCCGGTGACGGTCCGGGGACACCGCGCTGCCCGGGCCGGAACTGCTCCGGCCCGGGCCTGTGCGGATCAGTACAGCGAAGCCTTGCCTGCTGCGTTGAACAGGTCGATCTTCTGCGCAGCGACGACCTTCATCGCCGCGATGGACGGCGGCTGGATCGTGTTGGGCTCGCGAGCACCGGCGTCGGTGAGCACCTCACGCATCTTCTGGTGGTAGGCCGCCTTGATGTCGCTCGAGATGTTGATCTTGTTGATGCCGATCGTCACAGCCTGACCGATCTCGTCGTCAGGGTTGTTCGACCCGCCGTGCAGGACGAGCGGGATCTCGACCTTGGCCTTGATCTGCTCGAGCAGGTCCAGGCGAAGCTTGGGCTTGAGCGTCGAGGGGTAGAGGCCGTGGCTCGTGCCGATCGCGATGGCGAGCGAGTCGACGCCGGTCTCGGCGACGAACCGGACCGCCTCGTCGGGCTTCGTGTAGATGATCTCTCCGCCGGCCTCGGCCTCCTCGTCGAGCTTGCCGATGGTGCCGAGCTCGCCCTCGACCGAGAGACCGACGGCGTGCGCCGTCTCGACGACCCGCTTGGTGAGGGCGATGTTCTCCTCGAGAGGGAGCATGGACCCGTCGATCATCACCGACGTGAACCCCGCCTGGATCGCTGTGAGCACCTGCTCGTAGCTCGCGCCGTGGTCGAGGTGGATCGTCACCGGGACGGTGGAGCGGTGGGCGCGGGCGATGATCGAGTGGAGCATGTCCGTGCCGATGTGACTGAGCTCGTCAGGGTGGATCGCGATGATGACCGGGGACTTCTTCTCCTCGCTGATCTCGAAGATGCCGTTCATCATCGCGTAGTCGCTGATGTTGAAGGCGGGGACCGCGAAGTCGTTGGCGTTCGCGACGTCGAGCAGGGCCTGACCATTGATCAACATGCGGGAGTTCTCCTTCTGGGTGTGCGGACAGGATCGAGGGGACGACGACACAGGCGTCGCCAGGGATAGGGGTTTGCGGTGCGCCGGAAGCGGCGCCTGGGGCCTGCCTGGTCGGGCGGCGTCAGCTCTTCACGGAGCCGGAGGTGAGCCCGCCGATGAAGTAGCGCTGGAAGAAGAGGAAGAGCACGAGCACCGGGATGCACCCGAGGATGCTCATCGCCATCATCTCGTTCCACTCGTACGAGTGCTGGCCCATGAGCAGCTGGATGCCGATCGGGACCGTGCGCATGTCGTCCGTGCGCGTGAGGGTGAGCGCGAAGAGGTACTCGTTCCAGGCGATCATGAACGTGTAGATGCCCACCGAGACGATCGCCGGGATCGAGATCGGCACGAGGATGCGCCACAGCGCGGTCATCGGGCCTGCGCCGTCCACCTTGACGGCCTCGTCGAGCTCTTTCGGCAGGGTGTTGAAGTACCCCGTCATCATGATGATCGCGTACGGCAGCGTGAACACCATGTACGTGAGGATGAGGCCCTGGTACGTGTTGTAGAGCTTGAGCGTGACCATGAGACCGAAGAACGGGATGAGCAACGTGATCGGCGGGACCGCCTGGATGCTCACGATGAGCATGTTCAACGGCCGCTTTCCCTTGAACTGGTACCGGCTGAAGCCGTACGCCGCGAGGAGCGCGACGACCAGCGTCAGGGCCGTGACCGACAGCGACACGATGTAGCTGTTGATGAAGAACCGGACCTTGGTGGGGTCGGTGAGGATCGTCGTGTACGCGTCGAACGAGAAGTTGTCCGTGAGGATCCGGGGCGGGAACTCGAAGATCTCCGAGTTGGCCTTGAAGGAGCTCGCGAGCATCCAGAAGACGGGGAACCCCGCGAAGACCGCTCCGGCGAGGAGCGCGACGACGACGCCTGACGTCTGGAGGCGACGGTTACGGATCTGCTGTGTGGTGGTCATGTCAGTCCCGCGCATTCTGGTGACGGGCGTAGAAGAACGCCAGGACCATCGAGGCGACCAGGACGATGACCGCGCTCGCTGAGGCGAGCGAGAACTCGTACCGGCTGAACGCCAGCTTGTAGGTGTAGGTGCTGACCATCTCGGTGACGTCGAGCGGGCCACCACCGGTCGTCATCCAGATGAGCGCGAACTGCTGCGACGTCCAGATGATGTCGAGCATCGCCATCGAGACGATGATCGGCTTGATCTGAGGCAGCGTGACGTTGAGGAACTGCTTGAAGGCCCCCGCACCGTCGACCGTCGCGGCCTCGTAGAGGTCCTTGGGGACGCCCTGGAGCCCGGCGAGCAGGCTGATCATGAAGAACGGGTAGCCGGCCCAGATGTTGATGAACGTCACGGCCAGCAGCGCGGTCGACGGCGAGGAGAGCCACTGGACCTGCTGGTCGATGATCCCGGCAGCCTGCAGGAGGTAGTTGATGACGCCGTTGGGGTTGAGCAGCAGGCGCCACAGGACCGCGATGATCGCGACCGTGAAGAGCCACGGCATCACGTAGATCACGCGGAAGATCGCCTTGATGCGGTTCGCCAGGAGCTTCGTGTTGAGCAGCATGGCGAAACAGAGACCGATGAGCAGGTGCGCGACGACGCTGGTGATCGTGAACACGAGGGTGTTGCGGACCGCGACATGGAAGGTGGGGTCGGTGAGGATCTCCACGTAGTTGGCGAGGCCCACGAACACGGGGTTCTTGTTCGTGATGACGTTGTCCATGGTCGAGTAGCCGATGACCATGACGACGGGGACCACGAGCAGCACGAGCATCAAGACGCCCGTGGGCGACAGGAACCCGTAGGGGACGAGCTTGTACCGCAAGGACGACTTGCGCCGAGACTTGCGCACTTCGGGGTGAGGGGCCACGTCGTGGCCGGTCGGTGCGGCGCGCTCTGCGAGGGCAGGCTTCATCGCGCTCTCCTCTGGGGGTAGCGGTCGCGCCACGACGGGGGTCGTGGCGCGACCTGGCAGACCATGCTGGGTGGCTAGAACTCAGCCATCCACGCGTCCTGCGACGCCTGGAGCATCTCCGGGACGGACTGCTCACCGGTGAGAGTCATCTGGAGCTGCTCATCGAACAGACGCATGAGCTGCTCCGCCACGGGGAGGCCGACGAACTCGTTGGCCGGGTATCCCGACGTGTAGATGTCGAACGCGTCCTGGAAGAGCTCGTCGCCCTCGACGAAGTCCGGCACCGCGGAGGTGTTCCCAGGGAAGGCGTTGGCGAGGGAGGAGAGCTCCGAGTTGGTCTCCTCGCTCATGAGGAACTCGACGAGCTTGAAGGCCTCGGCCTGGTGCTCCGAGTTCTCGGCGACGCCGATGCCCCAGGAGGCGTAGGGGATGCCGCGCTCACCGGTGAAGGAGTCCTCGGCCGGGATCGAGGAGACCGAGAAGCTGAGGTCCGGGTTGCTCTCGCGGATGAGGTTGATGTGGGCGAGGGAGTCGATCATCATGGCCGCACGGCCGTTGGTGAACTCCTCGACCTTGTCCTGCTCTTTCATGGTGAGGGATCCCGGTGCGACGACTCCGGCGTCCCACAGGCTCTGGACGTAGTCGACGGCGCTGGTGACGTCGTCGTTGGTGAGGTCCGGCTGACCGTCGTCGAGCATCGTTCCGCCGGAGGCCCACGCCCAGGACATGACGTCGTTCTGGATGCCGTTGGGCGCTTCCATCGACAACGGGAGGATCCAGCCGTACGTGTTGTCGCCCTGCGCTGTCACGGCCTCGGCCGCGTCGAAGAACTCGCTGCGGGTCGACGGCGGCGCGGTGACGCCGGCGTCGGCGAGCAGTCCGTCGTTGGTGAAGAGGGGGTAGACGAAGTTGATGACGGGGACCATGTAGGTCGATCCGTCGATCTGGATCTGGCTGGCGAGCTGGTCCTCGTCGTAGCCGGCGTCCGTCATGAGCGCGGACATGTCGGCGAGGGATCCTTGCTTGGCGAAGTCGCTCACCCAGGCGCCGTCGAGGCCGACGACGTCGGACATGGTGCCGGTCGCGGAGCCTGCGACGACCTGTTCCTTGGTCGAGGCGTAGGGCCCGCTGAGGAGCTCGACAGTGATGCCGGGGTTCTCGGCCTCGAAGGTGTCCATGAGTGCGCGGAGCGCGCCGTCGGGCAGCTCTGGCTCCCACCACTGCGTGAACTCGAGCGTCACGTCGCCGTCCGCGGTGGAGTCGTCGCCACCGCCGCTGCAGCCCGCGACGAGGAGTACTGCTGTCGTCGCGCCTACGAGGGCGGACCACTTCTTGTTTCGAGCGTCGTTGCTCATCGTTCTCCCATCAGACACATGCTGGATTGCGCCGACTTCTGCGTCTTAGTGCGCGAATAGTGGCATCGTAGCCACGGCGGAACGCAGCCGTCAAGCGTCGATCTGGACACGAGGACGGCGAGAACTGGGCACTTTCAGCCGGAAAGTCGCCCTTGAGGGCAGTGCGGGACACTGCACATGTCGCATCTCTCGATACGCGCTACGCTGTTCTAACCAGCACTAGCGCGCAGATCTGCGTCAGAAGAGGCACAAATATGCTAGAAAGTTCCCATGCTTGAGACGCCAGCCCCCGGCACCGACCGCGCGAGCACCGCCCGCAGGTTCCCCGCCGGCCGCAAGGCCGAGCTCGCGGCCTACGTCTCGGAGGCTGGGCAGGTCACGGTCGCCGAGATCGCCGAGCGCTTCGACGTCTCGACCGACACGATCCGCCGCGACCTGGACCACCTCGCCGCCGAGGGCGTGCTCGTGCGCACGCACGGGGGCGCGATGAGCAAGAGCGCGCTCCCCCAGATCAACACCGGCTTCGACACGCGCCTCGGCTACCAGGCCCACGCGAAAGAGAAGATCGGGAGCCTCGCCGCGACGCTCGTCGACGACAACTCTGTCGTCATGATCAACGCCGGCACGACGACCGTCGCCCTCGCGCGCGCCCTCAAGGACCACCACGGGCTGACGATCGCGACGAACAGCCTGCGGCTGCCGCCCGAGCTGTCGACCGACTGCTTCCGCGGGCTCTATGTCTTCGGCGGAGCCGTCCACATCGCCGACCAGAAGACCATCGGGCCGGTCAGCTTCCATTCCTCGAGCGGGCACCACGACCTCGACGTCCAGTGCGACCTCGCCCTGCTGGGCGTGGGAGCGGTCTCAGCCGAGACCGGGTACTCGACGAGCAACCTCGAGGAGGCGGCCATGATGAGCGAGATGATGGCTCGCGCCTCGCGGGTCGCGATCCTCGCGGACTCGTCGAAGTTCGGGAGGCGGCTGTTCGCGCAGATCGCGAGCCTGGGGCGGGCGGACTACTTCGTGACGGACGCCGAGCCCCCGGAGGAGCTGGCAGGGATGATGCGGGAGAACGGGGTCGAGATTCTCGTCTCGGGAGCCTGAGACGCGGTCGGCAGACCGCCCCGGACCCCGTTCCCGCAGGTCGTCCTGCTAGTCGATGAGCTTGTGCTCCGTGAGCAGCACCCCGATCTGGGACTTCTTGAGCTTGCGCTCGATGCGCTTGCTCATGAACGACGGGCCCGGCACCTTGAGCTTCTGGCCGTCACGCATCCGGCTCATGGCTGCGAGCATCTTGCGGACGTCGTACGTCGAGCTGAACACCTCGGGGACACCGCGGTCGATGCCGACGAGCTGGTAGACAGCCTCCATCGGGGTGCGCACGGAGTACTCGGTGGTGAAGATGCAGTCACGACCGGTCTCGGCGAACTGCCCGATGAACGCGAAGTTCACCGCGCCTGCCGGGACCACCTGAGGCCGGTCGCCTGCCTGGCGGGGCATGAAGAACGACGTCACGTACGGCATCATCACCGGGACGCACGTGGCGCCGTTCGCAGCGAGGTCGGGGATCTCCTCGACGGGAACGCCCATGTGGAAGAGCCACTCGGCGGTGATCTCCTCGCCCGTGCACTCCTGCATGGGCTTCTTGATGTAGTCACCGGGACGGTCGACGAACAGCGAGTAGACCCAGACGACGATCTGGTCCGCGGACTGCTCCTTGAAGTGGGGCTGACGGTTCACGGTCCAGCTGAGGAGCCAGCTGGAGTCCTTGACGGTCACGATGCCGCCGGTGACGACCTTGCCGCTGAACGGGTCGCGCTTGCAGATCTTCTCGATGTAGGCCGGGATGCGCTTGTCGAGCGTCGTGACCGTCGCCGACTCCCACTTCGTCTTGGCGATGTGCGCGCCGAAGACGTCAGGCCGCCCGAACGACGGGTCCTTCGCAGCGATGCGGCGCCACAGGTCCCAGGCGGGTGCGGGGCCTTCGTCGAGCCGGGCGGGCGTGTGCTGGTCGCCGCTGTTCGAGTTCTCCGTGAGCGACCCGATGGTCATGAACAGGAGGTCGTCCGGGCCGAGGTCGGTGCTGCCCGCTGCGCCTTCCGCGAGCCAGTGCAGACGGGTGGCCTGCTTGCGGTCTGCGGCGATGTCGAAGTCGACGTCGGTCACCTCGGTGCCGAAGCGGAAGGTGACGCCCTGGTCGAGCAGCCAGCGGTACAGCGGGAGCACGAGGGACTCGTACTGGTTGTACTTGGTGAACTTCAGCGCGGAGAAGTCGGGGAGACCACCGATGTGGTGGATGAACCGGTGCAGGTAGAGCTTCATCTCGAGGGCGCTGTGCCACTCCTCGAAGGCGAACATCGTCCGCCAGTAGAGCCAGAAGTTGCTCGAGAGCACCTCGCTGGTGAAGACCTCGTCGATCCGCTTGTTCTCCATCTCCTCGCGGGTGGCGAGGAAGATCTTGACGAGCTCTTTCTGCCCCTTCTTGCTCAGGGTGAAGAGACCGTCGGTGTGCCCGTCCTGCCCCTGCTCGACCGTGGCGCGCTGGAGCGAGTAGTTCGGGTCTTCTTTGTCGAGCCAGTAGAACTCGTCGAGCACGCTCGCACCCTCGACCTCGATCGAGGGGATCGACCGGAAGAGGTCCCACAGGCACTCGAAGTGGTCCTCCATCTCACGACCACCGCGGATGACGAAGCCCTTCTTGGGCTCCTTGATGCCGTCGAGGGCTCCACCCGGAAGCGCGAGCCGCTCGAGGATCGTGATCTTCTCCCCCGGCATCTGCCCGTCACGGATGAGAAAAGCGGCGCCTGCAAGCGAGGCCAGGCCTGAACCGACGAACCATGCGGTCTTCTCGTCCACGCCCGCGGGCTTTCGCGGCCGGGCGAACGCCTCATAGTTGCCGTTGCTGTAGTACATCGTGCCTCCATGTGTCCTGCTGGTGGGTGTGGAGAGAACGGCGTCCTGGGTCCGACGTCAGGGCCGCTCGTCGACCGTCACGAGCAGGCCTCGGACGATCTGGGCCGTCTGCTCGCGGAGCTCTTCGCGCACGTCGCTGCCGGGGTGCGCGCTCGTGCACGGCTGGACGAGGAGGAGGTTGAGGACGGCGAAGACGCTCCGGGCCGCCCGCATGGCAGCCTGTCGAAGCATCGGGTCGACGGTCTCCGTCCCGCGCGCCGTGAGGACGGCGACGACGAGCCGGTCCGCGACCGCGTCCTCGAGCCCGGCGACGAGAGCGAGGCCCTCCGCCCGGTACTGCTCGTCAGGAGAACCGAAGAGCAGCTCCCGCTGGTAGACCACTGCGCTGTCGCGGCCTGTCGCCGCGACCATGATCGGCTCGACGAGCGCGCACACCGCGTGCGAGACGTCGGTCTCGCGCCGGGCACGGTGGGCACCGTCGGCGATCGCTGAGCGCAGCTGCTCGTTGTAGACCATGAGGAACAGCTCGCTCTTGGACGAGGCGTACCGGAAGAGAGTGCCTGCTGCGACGTCTGCCCGGTCTGAGATCTCCTGGGTGGTCACGCCCTCGAAGCCGTGCTCGTGGAACAGGTCGGTCGCGGCCGCGAGGATCCGCTCGCGCTTGTCCTGCATGCTCCGAGCACGTCGCCCTACGGTCTCGCCTACGGCGTCATCACGCATGTCAGCCTCCCAGCCGGAGTGTACTCATTACTGAGGCTACTCAGTTGTGGGCGATGTGCAACTATTTGTACTACAAAGGCACTGGTCAACGGCGTGACGGCATCTTCACCCACCCCAGCAGGAGCGCGACACCTGCGCCGTGCCGATGAAACAGGTGCAACCTCATCGAAGGGACCCGACCATATGGCGAACGCATCTCACAAGCTCGTCACCCATGACCGCTCCAGGGCGGCAGTGCGCACCGGAGTGCTCGCAACGCTGACGGTCGCACTCGTGTGGACGTCGACGTCCGGTTCAGCGCTCGCCGACGTGGACACCGACGTGACCACGACGACGGTCGCCGGCGACCACGAGACAAGCTCCGCAGCCTCACGTTCGCTCGAGCGCACACCTCTGCCGGTCACGGCCGCACCCGAGGGAACCTGGGACACGCAGGAGCCAGAAGACAGCATCACCGTCGTGTCTCGCGCCGAGCGCGAGGCGGCAGAGAAGGCTGTAGCCGACGCGATCGCCGCAGAGGAGGCGGAACGCGCTGCCGAGGCACAGGCGATCCTGGACGCTGAGGCGAAGGCCAAGGCCGACGCGGAAGAAGCAGCACGCCCCGCCGTCGTCGCGAGCACCTCGTACGAGATCAGCGAGATCAAGGCGTACGCATCCGGCCTCGTCGGCGGCGGCGACCAGTTCGCGTGCCTCGACGCCCTCTGGACCAAGGAGTCCGGATGGAACTACACCGCTGACAACCCGTCGTCGAGCGCCTATGGGATCCCCCAGGCGCTCCCAGGGTCGAAGATGGCATCAGCTGGCGCCGACTGGGCGACGAACCCCCAGACGCAGGTCCGCTGGGGCGTCTCCTACATCGCCGGCCGGTACGGGACGGCGTGCGCCGCGTGGGCGCACTCGCAAGAAGTGAACTGGTACTGACGGTCGATCCTCGTCCGCCGCCCGCCGCGCCCCAGCCGGGGCACCTACGCCGACGGGGCCGCCCGGCGGCCCCCGCGCGACGGCGGGTCGTGGCGGTGGACGAGGAGCCCGCAGGCCCGCTCTGGCGTGAATGTGCGCCAGAGTCAGCACCCCCAGCGCTCCGGCGTCGAGTCGGGCGATCCACGAGTCCCGCGCCTCGACGCCGTCGAGCCGCGCCGGTGTCGGGTGCTGCAGATCGACGGCCACTGCGCGCAACGCTCAGGGAGCACGCAGGCCCTTGATAGGACGACCTGAAGGTTGACAGACTTAGCCCAGAGACACCCTTCCAGGTTGATCCAAGTGCACATTCCATGAACCTCTAGGTTGTCAATCTAGGGATATCTGACAACCTGCACGTTGTGACTACACCCGTTCTCCGCGCACAAAGGGCCCGTCGCTCTCGACAAGCGGCTGGATCACCTACGTCCAGTCGCCACGTCGGCCTCCGTTCCGTTCCGGTCGGGGATGGGTGCGAGCGATCCGCGACGCCCTCGGATGAGCGCCGCCGATCTCGCCGCACGGATGGGCACCTCGGCGGCCGCAGTCAGCAAGCTGGAGGCCTCGGAGCGGAGGCAGACCGCGCGGCTAGAGACGCTCCAGCTCGAGAGATGTTCAGGGACATGGTGAACGACCTCCTCGACCAACGGGGCCTGTGGCGTGACGGATCACCTGTTCAGCGACTCCGACGGGGCGCCCCCTCTAGATCGCGGTCGAAGTCTCCGGTCTGGTCGCAGACGCGGCCTGCTGGCTCGCACCTGGCGTGGCGTGGATCTCGCGTGACCAAGCCGTCGCCAAGGTCCACCATCGACTCGTCGCCATCTATCCCTTCCCGAACGGCAACGGGCGGCACGCTCGCGCCTGCTGCGATCTCTTGATGAAGGCGCTGGGTGGCCCACCGTTGACCTGGGGCGGTTCGACCGACCCGCCAGATCATCGACGGCGGCAGCCCATCGCCCGAAGCGCCTCGACCCCGCCCGTCGTCACTGTGCACACGCCACGTACCCCTGCGAAACACGCCGGGGCTACGCGTACAGCGTTCCCCGGAAGCCCTCGTACGGCTCGACCAGGTCGTCGCCGTCACGCCTGACAGCGACAACGGCGGACAGCCCCTCGCCCGCCACGTAGTACCGTCCCTTCGTCTCCCCCACGGGGCGTAGCAGCCCGACGTCGGTCAGGCGTCTGAAGCCGCGCGTCGCTGTGCGTTCGTCCACCGCCGCGGAGCGCACGTACGACGAGCGCCGGAGCCGGAAGCCGACGACGGCCGAGAACAGCAGGTCGAGCGTGCGATCGGGCAGTCCGTGCTGGTCTTCCAGATCGTCGAGCTAGATCATGAGTGTCTCGATGTCTCTATTCTTGGGACAGGAGCTCTAGCTGTTGTAGGTCATGACGTTGTTGACACGCCGGGGAGTGTGGGCGTGAGGAAGGGGTAGGTCCCCGAGTGCAGGATGGAAGTACCTCTACATCCGCCTGCGAGAAGGACCTACCCCTCATGACACACGCTAACGCCCCGTTGACCCCAGCCGGAAGACTGCGCGTTGTCCAGCGCTGCCAATCTCGTCCGATTGCTCACGTCGCGGCCGAGGCTGGGGTTGCTCGTGCGACGGTGACGAAGTGGGTGCGCCGCTACGCCGAGCACGGCGAGCTGGCCTTGGTCGACGTCTCCAGCGCCCCGCGGTCTCAGCCGACCCGCACCGCGCAAGAGGTGGTGGAGCGGATCGAGGACCTGCGCCGGACCCACAAGTGGACCGCCCGTCAGATCCACCTCGAACTGGTCCGCGAGGGCCACCAGATCTCCCCGGTCACGGTCTCGCTGTGGCTGCGCCGGTTGGGGATCTCCCGCCGCCGCGACATCGACCCGTCCGGCGCGACGAACCGAGTCGTCAGGAAGATCGTGGCCCGGTATCCCGGGCATATGGTCCACCTGGACGTGAAGAAGGTCGGGCGCATCCCTGACGGCGGCGGCTGGCGCACCCACGGGCGCGGCTCCGACCAAGCCAAAGCAGTCGAACGGGCCAAGACCAAGGGCTCCCGGGCCGGCTACATCTACCTGCACTCAGCCATCGACGGCTACTCCCGCCTCGCCTACACCGAAGCCCTGCCCAACGAGACCGCCGCAACCACGATCGCCTTCTGGGCCCGCGCGAGGGCGTTCTTCACCGCCCACGGAATCACCCGGTTCACCCGCGTCGTGACCGACAACGGGTCGAACTACCGCGCCCGCGACTTCCACCGCACCATCGCGGGCACCGCCGCCCGCCACCAGCGCATCCGCCCCCACACGCCCAAGCACAACGGCAAGGTCGAACGTTACAACCGCACGCTCGCCGAAGAGCTCCTCTACGCCACCGAATGGACCTCAGAGACACAGCGGGCCAACGCGATCACCGTCTGGAACATCCACTACAACTACCATCGACCCCATACTGCAATCGGTGACCGACCCCCAGCCTCACGCATGCCAGCACGTGTCACCAACGTCATGACACAGAACATCTAGCCTGCCAGGCCTGTCGCAAGAATCGGGACATCGAGATACCTCGGCTTCGCGCCGTTCCACGGAGGGCGATCTGCTCTGCACTCCCTACAAGGCACGGTCAGATGTCACGCATCCGCGCCCCGCGCCGAACTGCGAGCAGCCGAGCCCGTCCAGCTCGAGCAAGCTGAACAAGTCGCCGCACGACTGCTGCGTGCGTCGGCATTACGCTGGTTGGTGTGTCATGACCAACTTGGCATTTCTCATTCGTTTTCGATGACAGCGCTCGCACCGAGCGGCGCTCATAAAGCAAGAGATTCCGAGAAGCACTTCCGGTCGAACCGGATCGCAATGACGATGTGACCGAACCTTCCCGCTCTCGGTACTTCTCAATGGCGGCCGCCGCCCGGATACCGTCCTCGTGCGCTCGCCGCATGTCGCACGCGGGTCGACGAGCGGGATACAGCGATGCCGTCCGAGTTCGAATCACCGTTTGCCCTCCGCGAACCGAAACGCCCTGAACCCCGCTATCGCCCGCGGAGCCGAGGCGGAAAGCCTTTGCTCGACTCCCTCAGGTACCGCTCCGGCGAAGAGTTGACGATGACGCCGACGTGCGCGTGCTCGCCTTGGCTCAATACGGTGGTGCAGCAGGATGGTCGTCGTGCTGGGCCGCTCAGACCTGCAGCGAACAACCTCTCGAAGCGAATCCAGCAGTCTGGCCTCGGGCTCCTGAGAAGAACTCGGCGCTCACCCCGGAAAGAGTGCAGCTCCCGGAAACTCCTGGCTTCCAACTACGCAGACCCTGTCGAGGAAGACGTTCCGGTTCTCGCAGCTCGTCTCTGGCAGCAGGACGCATGCGTGGCAGGCCGCCAGGTTGAGGTTGTCGGCACCAGACCCACGCGACTCCGCGCACACTGGGTCCGAGGAACACCACCGGCCGCGCTCGATCGCTGCCAGAAAGATCTCCTGGAAGAGTTCCTCCTGCGCCAGGGCAGACAGTCCCCCAAGGCTCCCGGCCGAGTCGGAGGATGCCGTGTAGATCAGGATCCCCGCTTGGCCGGGCGCCGTGTAGGTGCGTTCGCGCAACGACGCAGCCGGATAGCCCGCATGCAGGCTCAGTTCGTCGAGCAGCATGTGCGAAAAGGTGTGCAGCGCAAGCGTGCGCGGCGAGACCGGCGACGCGGGCGGTCGATCGAAGTCGGCGTCCCGTCGTTCTTGGGCGGCGTTGATGGACCCCGCTCGCCTCGACGGCTCCGGCCGATCCTCCTCCCACTCCGCCACCAGTTCCTCACGAAGGCGTACGAATATGCCCTCGCCGTGCACCTCGATGGCAGGCAGCCATCCAGGAGTGCCTTCGCTGAGCGGGGCCAGCGGTCGCAGGTCGTCCGGAACGTGTGGAGTCACGCGAGAGAACCCCTCGAGGGCGCGCACTTCCCGGAGGCGTCCGACGGCCGAGACCTGTTCGACGAGGTCGGCGATGCCCGAGCCGATTCGCTCCGGCTCACAGATGAACGTGTCCAGGGCGGAGCCCTGGCCAGTGCCAGTACACAATGCCGTGTACTCGTCAGCTCGTAGTTCCGCGTCGGTCGGCACGCTGCGACCCGCAAGACCACGCCGTTGTGCCATCACTGCCTGAACCGCCTGGGCAGTGACCCCGCGATGGTTCTCAACCATCGGGCCCAGCACATCCGCCAGTGCGGCATCTGCAATGTGCTCCAGCACGACCCAGTGCTTCTCGACGAATGAGGACGCTGCAGTGGACCACGGGGGGATCGAGATGGTCGAGCGCATCGAGCCGAACCAGACGTTGGACGAGCCGCGCTGAAGGGTTCTCAGGGGACGGTCACACTCCGGGGAGTCCGTCTCGAGCCACGGCCGATGTCCGCTGCAGGACCTGATGCCCATGAGCGCTGCTTTACCGAACGAGCCGTTCAACGACTTGGGCTTCACGCCGCACGAGCAGCCGATGACGATGTCGGAGAGAGAGGACGACCGCCCCCGGATCCGGAGCGACAGCTCGTGGGACTTGGCGTCGCGGCCATCCTCGTCGCGAGCGTGGACCCACTGCCAGTAGGGGAAGTCCTCGATGTGCCCGGCGTCGCAGCACGCCACGAAACGCGATGGAACCAGGCGGGTCCCCGGGCACCGCTTGCAGAACATCGTCTGCTGGTCCTGGAGCTTCTGGATCGCTCCGAGGCGATGGCAGTTGGGGCAGTAGTGCGTGAGGGGGAACCTCATCACTGGCATGTCCCCCGCGTCACGACCGACGGACGGCGTCCTGAAGTGGTGAACGCCGAGCGCCCGGGCAAGGCGCGGTTCATCGAGCTGAGGGGAGGTCCTGGGCCAGTAATCCGTGCCCATGACCATGAAGCTCTGGTCCACCGACGGAAAGAGGCTTCCGACCCCGTAGGTCGTGACGAGCTGGCTCTGGCGCGCTTCGCCGATCTTCTTAGCGGACACGGTTCTTCCTCCTTACTTGGAAGAGCGAGCTCGTGGCGTCGACGTTCCGCAGGCTCGTCAGGGTCGGCCAAGGTGGTTCCGAGACCGGGAACTGGTCGAGCGGGCTCTCGTGCCCGTCGACCCTGCTCCCCGCCGGGACCACGAGGGCGCCGGCGGGAGCGCGCCACGCGACGTAGTGATCGACGCGGTTGTCGTCCACCGCGTCGCGCCAGTACTCGACCAGAGCATCGAAGGCTTCGAGGACCCGCTCCGTCTCGCGGGGCGCGACCGCGACGACCCGTCGGTGGATGATCTCCCGGACCGTTTCGATCCCGGCGTCGCCCGCAACGGATGCCACGGCGTTGGCCCCCGCGGCTCGGGGTACAAGAAGCCGCACCAACGACACGAGCACGCCGTGCAGCCCTCGGTCCACCGCGCGCGGGGCGAAGGGGGTGGCCCCCGTCGCCTCGACCTGCCGATAGAGCGCCCGGTGGTAGGGAAGGAAGGTCTCGTAGTGCGAGAGATCTCGCGTCCGGGCCGAGTTGTAGAGCGTCACGACGAGCCCCGGATGCCGTCGGCCGACGCGGCTGGTTGCTTGGATGTACTCGGACGTCGTCTGTGGCTGCCCCATGACGACCATGAGGCCGAGCCGGTCGACGTCCACACCTACCGAGATCATGTTGGTGGCCAGCATCACGTCCTGGCAGTCCTCCCCGCCAAGGGCCGTCGCAAGTTCCTCGAGGCGCCTCGGGACCTCGTCAGAGGGGACACGTGAAGTCAGCTCCTTCGGTTCCTTGATCTCTCGCACCTGCGACCCGAAGCGGCGAGCAATGACCGGGAGCCGTGCGGGGACGTCATCGATGGTCTGCATGAAGGCCGCTCCGAGAACACGGAGACTGTTGAAGTACCCGAGGAGCGTCCAATACGCGTCCTTGACCTCGTCGGGCGCGTCGAGGTCCTTGCCTGCCTGGAGCAGAGCGGCGTACGTGCGGACGAGCAACGTGGCGTGGCTGGTCCCTGGAGCCATAACACCGACGTACTGGCGCGACGGCAGTTCCTCGGCCGGCGCTTGCACGGCAAAGAAGCTGTCCCCTGGGTCGATGCCCGGGGGCGGAAACTGGCGAGACGCCCGGTCAAAAACCGCCTTCACCTGTCCTTCGGCCCGCCGGATCGTCGCGGTCGAAGCCACCACCTTTGGGCGGGCGACGCCGGTGGACGCAGCGTCCACCGCGGTCTCGTACAGACCGACCAGGGTGCCGAGCGGACCGGAGATGAGGTGCAGCTCGTCCTGGACGATGAGGTCGGGTGGCGTGACCGCGCCGTCGGCGCCGAAGAGCCGCCGCGCCTCCTCGCGCCAGGCCATCATCGCGAACTTGTCGACCGTTCCGATGAGCAGCGAAGGACGCTGCTCGTACACGTCGGCATCAACGAGCAGGACCGGCAGACCTTCCCTGAACTCGCAGGTCGCTTCCGGGCAGCGCACGACCAGGCGCTCCGGCCGCCTCTCGACGCTGTAAGCCGACACCGGCAGGCGGGCGCCGCACCACGGGCACCTGAGGAGCTGCTGAGGGTTGCCCGAGGCCCCTGGGGACTGCTGGTTCTCGAGCGCCCGCAGGGCCGTACGGGCTTGGTCGTGGGTGTTGGGCGTTGCCGACTGTCCGACCCAGAGCCCGACCGTGACGGGAGCTGCCGATGGCAGGTGCCTTCGTCTCCATGACTCGAGCGCGCAGACGAGGCCTGCCGCGCGTTCGAACTGCTGCAGCGTCAGGAGCCGCAGTGTGTAGCGCATGATCACGCCGACGCCACCTCCGTCGCCCGTGGCGCCGCGCAGCCGCCGCAGCACGAGAGTGAAGGCGATGAGGCCCAGATACGCCTCGGTCTTGCCACCGCCGGTGGGGAACCAGAGAAGGTCGGCGATCTCCCTTTCGTCAGATTGGGGGTCGGCCAACCCATCGAGATTGAGCAACACGAACGCTATCTGGAACGGGCGCCACTGCTGCTCGACGTCCGAGGGCTCGGGAGCCTGGGAGCGGATCATCTCCTGGCGTGCACGCTGCTCCTGCATGACCTCGTTCATCACCCGGAACGCCTGCGCCGCCTGTGGATCACGGTCGAGTACAGCGATGCCGCCGCGAATCCTCTCCGCCGCGGCACGGGCGGCGACGAGGTGGTCCTCCGCGGTGCCGCGGACGCCCTCCGCCAGATCGCCCAGGAGGCCCTCCTGGTCCGAGATCCACTTCTCGTACTCTTCGGCCAGTGCTATGAGCACGCCACGATCGTCGGTGCCAGCGAGCGTCGACATCCCAAAGCGCCCGCTGAGTTCCTTACGTTCCGCGCGGGAGACGAGAACGTCTTGGCTTGGCAAAAAAGTGGTCTCGAGGCGGCGCGTAGGCACTGTGTCCCAGGTGGCGGCGCACCCGTGGCCCGCCGCGATACTCACGGCCTCGCGGTACAACAGTTCCGAGCTCGCCTCGTCCGTGCCTCGGGCGGATCGGGCGCCGGACGGGCGCTCGCTGAAGGTGCCCTCCACAGTTTCCACCGCGATGACCGGGCGGAACCAACAGAACTCGTCGGAACCGTTCGGTGTCTCACGCCGGAATGTGTTGACCAGGGCGATGGTGATCGCCGCTGTCCCGTCCACCGGGGGCCGAACCACGATCCGCAGATCGAGTCCCTCCACGATCGGGATCGGTTCGCGTTGACGGGCGGTGGTAGGGACCGTGATCTCGAAGGTCAGGCCTTCGACGATGCTCCAGATCTTCGGCCTCTTGCTGACTACACGCTCCACCACGCGCGCGTCGTCCTCGGCGTCACCATCGGTCGGGCCCTCGAGCGTCTCGTCGGCGAGCTGTCCATCAATCTGCGGGACGTACCGATCGGCGCGGACCGAGACCGTGATCTGCGACGTCACGACAGGATCCACGGCGAACGTCAGGCCCATGGACGAAGGCCGACGCATGTGCGACAGACTCACGCCGGGGTCGTATTCCGAGTCCGCCTGCGTGCCCGTCTCAATATCAGGCCGGTCCGTGACGTCCTCGACAGGATCCTCGCTCGGCGGATGCAGGATTCCCACCACAAAGCGGTCTAGGGGTGGCTCGTCAAGGCGCACGTCCTCCGAGGACCCCATCAGATCCCGTGCCAGAGCGCGCACCATCGCATCGCGGGCCTCGTACCAAGGGCTTAGGTCGTTCATTCCTCTGCCTTCCATTCGCGGCATGCGAATCCCACCGGTCGCACGCCCAGCCACAGCCCATAGCGACCGATGCCGCCGGGAAGATCTTCTGTCGGTTCACCTCCGACAGTCTCGATGCACTCCACATGCACGTCCTTGAGGTCAAGGTCGATACGACCCCACAGAAGACGCTTCGCATCCTGCCCGAACCCCTCCGTCGTGCGGCCCACCGTGACGCCCTCGTGTTGCAGCCGCCAGTACGGGACTTCACCGCTCGTCCAGTCGTACTCAAGGTGCAGCCGGTCACCCGTCGTCACGGCCGTTCGCAGATGGTGTTGGACCGCCAGCAAGTCGTCGTCGCCCGGCGGACGGCTGCGGTCGACGTCGTCACCGGAGATCTCCAGGGCCTTGACCCTGTTCTTCTTCACATAGCTCCGCAGCCAGCGGCGCGACTTATGGTCTCGATGAAGAATGTGAGGATAACGGTTCCGCTCGATCCGGCTGAGGCGGAACCGTGCGCGCGTCAGCCCGACGTAGATGATCCGAGTCACCTCGGCAGGCTCGCGATCACCGTCGACCGGCGGGGGATACTGGGCCATCACGACCGTATCGAACTCAAGGCCCTTCGCCCGATGAATTGTCGAGACCACAGGCACATCAGGATCGGAACCGACGAGCTCTGCAGGAATAGCCGCCCGCTGCAGCCGACGAGAGATGTCCCTCGTGGCGAGCGACCGAGAGCCGGCCGGCAACCAGGACCGGAGTCCACGCCACCGGTCGGTCGCCAACGCACGATCGCCGACTGAGGCAAGCAGATCCTCGAACGACCAGTTCGGCCGATCAGCCAGGACCTCAGCGACCCATCGGTCCACCACCGGTGCGGTTGCGGGGCGCCGAACGATTGCGGGGACCCTCGCGCGCCACAGGTCCTGCACCTCCATCAGCGCCTCCCCGTTGGTCGCGGTCAGGATGGCGAACGTCCGCCCGTGCGAGCGCGCGAGAGCGGCCAGGTCCTCGTCGACGATCGGGGTCAGCTCACTGACGAAGTCGGCCACCTCATCGACCGCGTTCTCGAGGCTCGAACCGGCGCCGTCACGCAGAGCCACCGCGGCACGGGCCTCCCGCGTCCCGGCGCGGTAGGAGCCTGTGAGATCCCGCCGCACGACGCCGGCGCCTGCGCCAAGTCGTGCGAGGACTTCCGCACTAGTGGTCGGGTGCTCAGGGGAGAGCTGAAAGTCGTAGATCGCCTGTGCAAGGTCACCGAGCAGGGTGAAGCCGGCGCCCTCCGGGAGCGACTCGATGAGGGCCTCCAGGAACTCGGCACGCAGACCCACGACATCCTGCACCTCGTCGACGACAAGGTGGGCAACATCGTCGACGGCGTCCCACGCACCAGCCCGGAGCGCCTGGATCGCACGTTCAATTCGCCGATCGAACACGCGGTAGCTGGTAATCTCCTCGCCGAACGCCTCACGAGTGACCTGCTGCGCCAGAGAGTCGAGCGTCCGGACGGCTGCAGATGCTTGGATGTCGCCCGCCTGGAGGCGGCGGTTCACGGCGTGAACCGCCGCCCGGGAGAAGCTGACGACGAGCAGCTCGAACTCGGGATCGAGCCCCTCGTCCTGCACGAGCCGAGCTACCAGCCCGGAGACGACCTCCGTCTTGCCCGACCCCGGACCGGAGACGACGACCTGCCGCGACGACGGCTCGATCTCGACCGCCGCTCGCTGGCTCGCGTCCAGTTCCGGCGAACTCACTGCTTCCACAACCGCTCGAAGCCGCGGAAGGCCAGCTGATCGCCGTACTTGCTGAGGTTGTCCTCGACATCGACGATCAGGACTTCTTCCGAACCCCCGTTGAGCTTTCCGCGCAGCCCCCGGCCCACCATCTGCTGATACACGTTGGGACTGAAGGTCGGCCGGCAGACGTAGACCGCCTTGACCGCGGGCGCATCGAAGCCCTGGGTGAGCACCTGGTAGTTGGTCAGGACACGAATACCACCCTTGCGGAATTGATCGATGTAGTGCCGACGCGCGGAGGATTCGGTGCCGCCCGAGATCGACACCGAAGGCGCCCCCCGATGCGAGAGCAGTGCTGCAATCGAGCGAGCGTTCTCGACGGACGGAGCGAACAGCAGAACCGGCCAGTCGTCCGGTAGGTCGAGGATTGACTGCACGATGCGTTGGTTCCGGTCGTGATCGTCGCCGAGCGCCTGCTCACGACGTTGCGGGAACCGCCCCATCTGATCGATCTCCGCGAGCTCCTGATCCGTGAAGTCGACGGTCGCACCGTCGAGCCTGCGCTTCTCCACATTGGCCAGGACACCCATCTCCTGAAGCGTCCGGTACGGGTCGGGGCCCAGCACGCCTTCGTCGAGCAAGTTGCTGTCATAGCGCTTGACCAGGCGCTTCGTCTCCTCGTCCGACGTCCCTCGGAACGGCGTCGCGGTGAGCCCGATGAGGGGACGCGCCTTCTCCGCCTGCGCGCCACGACCAAGCCACTCGAAGATCGCCGTGTACCGCGGGCTGACGGACGTGTGCGCCTCGTCCACGATCACAACGGTCGGCTCCCGGAGCCAGGCGTAATCCTCCGATCGCGACGAGATGATCGAGTCGAGCTTGGCGTCGGTGGCGACGACGACCTGGGTTCCGTCGGGCTCTTCCTCGATCTCGTTCGATCCCCACAGCCGCCCGAGGATCAGCTGGCCGGCCGGGCCCAGCGAGCGCCAGACGTAGGTCCAGCTCTCGGCCGCCTGCTCGCAGAGTTCGTCCGACTGAGCGATCCAGACGATCGGACCCGTCAACCGGCCCCGGGCGATCTCCTCGACGAGCGCCTGGACCGTCACTCGAGTCTTCCCGGCCCCCGTGGGCAGCGAGACGATGCCGCGCTGACGTCCGATCCCGACGAGAAGCGCCCTGATTTTCTCGGTGACGCGGATCTGGTAGTCATGCAGTGGCGACAGCTCGATCGGGCCATCGACGACTTCACGCGCTGGCGACTGCCGCGACGGAAAGCCTGCCCACTCAGCTGGCAAGCTAAGATCCGCGACCCACTTGCGTTCTTTCTGCCGCCCGGAGAACTCCCGGGGCGGCTCGAGCCCACGCTCGTTGAGCACCGACCGGAGCGACTTGAGGACACCGACACCGTGCACCGAGAGCACCAGCCGGGCCAGGTCCAAGTCTCCGATCTCCCCGTCGCGTGAGAGCAGCTCGAATGCCTGACGCGGCACCTGAGCACGCAGGCTATCCACACCGACGGCCGCAACGAGACCGGCCTCAGCACTGACCCTCGCCGCTTTTCGAACGTCGTTCTTGAGCTGAGACGCCCGCTGGTCCTCCATCGACTGCAGGACGCGATTTATTTCGGCCGACGTCAGACCCAGTTTCAGGGCGTCGGACACTTGAGTGAGCACCTTGGCGGGTTCAGTGGCCGTGACGAGAATCTGGCCCGGCTCGCGCCCGTACGGCAGGGTCCGCTCAACTTGTCCCTTCGGTGTGGCGACCAAGCGACCGATTCGGCTGCACAGCTGCAGGCGCAGGTCGAAATCGTCGGGCGTCATGGCCGGGTGGTTCTTCAGAGGTGGGAACTCGTCGGTCAGGAAGACTGACTCGCCGACACGCTCCGGGATGACCTCTTCGCACAGGAACTCCTTGCCGTCTCGCATCTCCCAGCTCTCGATGAAGAAGACGAGGTCCGCCTCGTCAACAAGCATCGCCGGAACCTGAGCCTCAAGCATCGCCTCGTACACCGAATCGGAACTCGTGACCCCGACGTTGACGGCGGGGACCCGCTCGGATCGCTGTCCCACCCGCACCACGAGGTCGGTGGCCGGGATCCGGCCGGGCAGGTACGTATAGAACTCGAACCTCAGCGGGTCGTCCGTCCATGCGTCGGCAAGCGTCTTGAGCCGCTGCCACTGCTCCGGAGTGAAATTGTCGGTGCTCTCCAGGACCGCCAGCCTCGCACAGACCTCTGTGGACAGGTCCAGCGCAACCGGGAAGAGATCCGGTCTCTGGTCCTCGCCCGGGATGAGCGCGTCCCGCGGTCGCATCGGTCCCATAGACGTGTCGATCAACCCATGTTGACGAACCAGCCACACCTCGGGAGCCAATACCGAGATCGGTTTCGACCGACTGTCCGTGGCGCGAAGAACTCGCCAAGCTGGCATTGCACCCTTGTTCAGCAGGAGGCGCGACAGCTCGAGCCGACCTTCGTCGGACAGATCCGCGAAGAACCCAAGTGGCCACATAACCGGGCGCTCTTCGATCCGCAGGTCGACGGAGGTCGCTTCGCTCTCCATTTGTTGGCGGACGTGATCCATCATCGCATTGCGATATGTAGAAAGCCATGGCTCGGGAGCCGCTACGCCTCGCAACTGCGGCTCGCTGACGGCGCCGAGCTCGCGCAGAAGCTCAAGATCCGTGGCATGGAACTGTGGGTCGATGAGCCTGCCAGCATCACGCCGAGCATGGGTGGGAATAACCGTGCCGCCGAGGAATGCCTCACTGAGGCCAACCCAATTACCGCGAGCTGTCCGTACCCGGACGAAATCAACAGCCCTCTTTCGCGTCCCGGTCTCGAGGACGTCGAACGCAACGTCCTTCGGCAGCTCGCGCGCCGCAGCCCAGACGCTGCCCCAAACATCCTTGCCCTCGCTCGCCTGGAGGACCAGCCCTTCGAGTTCCGCGCGCTTGTCTAGCACCGTCACGCCAAGCTCTGAGAGTGCATCGATGACGCCCGGAAGAGCGACGATCCTCGGGTCGACGAACACTCCACTCGAGTCCTGAGGGCCCGAGCGGATGAAGACTCGGCCCTTGACGGCTTTGGCAAGGGCGCCATCCTCGAGCGGGATGATCCGGGCTGTCTTAGCCGAGTCGAGTACCTGCTGCTTCAACGGATTCCCTGGTGCGAGGCGCACCGACTCACGTTTGATCCGGGCCGAAAGCTTGATGGCGGCAGCGCATGCCTCGATATCGCCGGGATGTACGAGCGCCTCGAGCCAGTCCTTGACCGTGGCTGTGGAACCAGCCCTCGGATCAACGAGCCTACGCACCTTGAGGCGCCGTTCCGGGGTCGAGAACGCCTGCGGGTGAACCCATTCGTCCTTCGGCGCGCCTGGGGCCTGCGACCACTCACTGATCCATGTCGACTCTATGCCTTCCGGTGCGGAGTTCAGCTCGGATGCCTTGCGGAGCACCCCCCGTACGTCAGGCAGGCAAGCGATCGTGCGCAGGACGCGGAAGACAGGTTCGTTGATGGTGTCGTCCGCCCAGCCGCGGCCTTCACGTCCACGTGCAGGCAAGAGATCGAGTAGCGATGCCGGGTCATCGTCTCTCACGAATAGTCGCACATTGGACGCAAGCAGTTGAGGAAAGACGTCTTCAAGGATGCCCTCATTGAAGGCACCCTGAAGAAGGTTTGCTCGGTCGTCGCTCAAACGCCATGGCGCGTTGATCAACCCCGCCATCGTGGTTCGAGCTGCAGTAGGGAAGTACGCCCAGAACTCGCCGATCTTCAATCGGTCCCTGCCTGCCAGTGGGACTGCCCAGTCGAGCCGCACGGACGAACGATCGGCCATGCGTCCGCCGTCGAGACGTGCGGCGGGGCCAGGTTTCCAGTTCGAAGAGAGGACTCTCCAAGTCGACTCGGCGGCTCCTTCCATGAGTGCAACGGTGCCGTCAGCTCGGGTCGTCGTCGAGATGTGGTGGTCGATACCGTCGTCGACCGTGAGTCGGACGGACTTCACATGTGGAGAGAAGAGCAGGAACTCTCCACGGAAGCCGACAAGGTCGCGCAACAACGACCCGCGGGAAGTGAGGTCCGGCAGGACGATCACTGTACTCGCCCAGGACATCAGACCATCGAGGATCGGGTCCTCCATCGCGGCCCGTTGTGGGTCTACCGCTCGCGCAAGCCGCATCGTCGGGTATCTGAGAGCAGAGAAACCCGCATCGCTGATCGCCCGTTCGGCCCACTCGCTCTCGAAGACCAAGGAGATCGAGCGGCTGAAGATGCGCGGCTCGGCGGTGACAGCCAGGACAGACTTGAACCCGATGCCAAAGCGACCGATCCGGTCGTCCGTCTTCCCCGAAAGATCGGAAGCCATCACCGCCTTGATCCCGGTCTCGTTAAAAGGCTCACCATCGTTGGCGACGTACAGCGTGTCGGCTGTGAGACGTATTTCTATCCGACTACCGCCGAGACTCGCGGCGTCAACTGCATTTTGGAGCAGTTCGTGGAGCTGCCGATCGCGGTACCCACCCTCAGCGATCCGGCGCTCGTTGTTGGCGTCTTCCTCGATCCGCTTCGGATCGCGTCCGTACACTTCCAGACACGCCTGTGTCTGCTCTCTCACGACGCTCGCGAGGATTCCGTCCCCCGCCTCCCACGTGTTCACTTCGCCGCTCCAATGCCCACGTGCGCAGAACCGAGGAGGCGTGGAGCCCACCGCAGGTGAGGCGTGGACGGGTGACCGTAGCGGATCGACTTCCCCCGAGCGGACCCGCGGGTGATGTCCTCCCGAGGGAGCGAATCCTCGGTGAGCTTGCGACGGGGAATCGCTGGAGGGTCGATCGATGCTGCCGACGGATCTAGGACATTCATGAACGCGCTCCAACTCGCGAAGGCCGGCCTGATGAGCGTCGGAGCTTTCCGCGAACGGGCTGACGCCTTGAGTGTCGCTGTCGTCCACAGGTGCACCGGCCCGGACCGAACGGGTAGTTGCATGGTAGCGGCGCGGCCTCACCCTTTGTGGGCACCTGACCAGGTCAGCGGGTGAATTCAGCGCGTCGTGTGAGCCACGCGTCCGTGACCTCGACGGCAGTGCTCGTCATATTTTTGTGCGCCCAGAACCACAGCACGGTCCACTGCAGAGTGTGGAGGTGTGCATCGGTGTCGTGGTCACGAGCGACGTCCTTCGTCAGCTTCTCCTGCCTCCACGCTCCGTTATTGACCGGGGTCGTGCCATGAAGAGCGCACGAGTGCTAGAAGCAACCGTCCACGAAGACGGCAATGCGGGCGCGAGTCATCGGACGTCGGCTCGTCGTCACGCCATTCCCGGGAGCGGTGCGTCAACTCAGTAGCGGAGCCCGAGCCGGTGGAACTCACGGCGCGGGAGCGGTTCCGGCACTGCATCCCGTCCACGCTGCCGCGCCATCCGGGCAGACGTCACCCCCGCGACTAAGTCCGTCGGAGGCTTCGCCCGCGTGCCAGTAGGCCGACGTGCCACCAGCCGGCTATCCTCATGTACTGTGACCATCCCGCGAGTGTCTACCCACGACGTGCCACGCGTCCGACGCTCGCGGGCCGCGATCCGCACGCTCGATCTCTTCGCAGGCGCAGGGGGGCTGACGACCGGGCTGCGAACAGCGTCCAAGCGATTCCGGCCGGTCACGGCCGTTGAATGGGACGTCGCGGCAGCAGGTACATACGCTCTCAACCACGGGGGTGCCCTCGTCGAGGGTGCACTGAGCAGCGACATTGTCTACGCGGGGGGCATCGCCGACTGGCTGGAGCTAGGCGAAGTGCCATCGGTGGACCTCGTCGTCGGCGGGCCTCCCTGCCAAGGTTTCTCTACGCTCGGAAAGCGCGATGTGGACGACGCACGCAACCTCATGTGGCACGAGTACGCCAAGACCGTAAACAAGGCTGAGCCGAAGTACTTCGTCCTCGAGAACGTCCCGGCCTTCCTCAAGTCACCCCAATACGAAGTATTTCTGTCCGAGCTGGAGCCAGGCGGTCTCCTCGAGGACTACAGCTTCGAGGCACGCGTGCTCAACTCTGCGGACTACGGCGCGGCACAGGCTCGTAAGCGGGTCGTCGTGATGGGGCACCACAAGGACGTGATTGCACCGGGATTTCCTGAGATGACGCACGCTGAGCACCGGACTGTAGGGGATGCATTGAGCGGCGTGCCCGCCGAGGTTACGGCCACGGGACTCGCAGGCGAGGTCGTCACCTTCGCGGGCAGAGAGCTCCGGGGACCTTACTCATCGCGCGAACTCCATGTCGGCCGCAACTATGAGCAGATCTCCCGTGATCGTTTCCCACACATCAAGTACGGGGGCAATCGATTCAATCTCCCGGACCACTTGAAATCCCCTTGCTGGCTCAAGCACACATCAGGATCGGGCGACGTCATGGGCCGGTTGCGGTGGGAAAAGCCCTCGGTGACGATCCGCACCGAGTTCTTCAAGCCGGAGAAGGGGCGTTACCTGCACCCGGAGGAGCATCGCGTCATCACGCACTACGAGGCGGCGCTCATCCAGGGGTTTCCGAGCGACTATCAGTGGCTCGGTTCCTGGGCCGACATCGCCCGGCAGATCGGGAACGCGGTCCCAATCGCTCTGGGAGCGGCGATCGGACGTCGCTTGAAGAATGCACTGGACTCGACCAACGAGGCTCCGTCGGAGGCCGACGCACCTGCTCCAGTTCTCCAATGAGTGCGCTTCTGGTCTTCAGCCCGTCCCGTCCTGAAGTACCGGAGAAGATAGTCACCGTCGTAAGGGAGTTAGAAGCGCGCCGAGCTACGATTCGTCGAACGTTCTCTGACCGCGGAGGGATCACATGCCGAGATGTCAGCCGAGTCGTCGATTCCACTCTGCACACTTCCGGCTTCGCGCCTGGCTCATACGCTACGTTCAGTCCAAACGAGTTGGTTGATTCTCCTCGTGCCCGAGCGATACAAGAACAGCTCGACGTATGATTCGGGCGTCAGCCAGCTCAAAGGACTAGAGGCCAGCTCAGGGGTACGCCTCGGCCTCCAGGGCATCTTTTTTTATCCCATACTGACAGGGCAATAGCGCCGACATCAGCGATGGCGTCCGGAGGGATCCCTAGCCCGACCGATCTGTTCATCTGAATACATAAAATTGGTCGTGTCAAACTTGGAACTCTTGAGTTCCCAAAGGTCCGAGTGACGTTGCGAGTACAGCTCCCGCCGCGGCGTGTCGACGCATCACGCCAACATCTCCCGCACCAACGGCACCACCCGGGTCCCGTACAGCTCGATGCTCGTCATGAGCTTGGAGTGCTCCATGGGCCCGTTGGCGTACTTGAAGTCGAACCGATCAAGCTCCAACGCCTTGACCACCCGCACGATCTTCCGGGCAACCGTCTCCGGCGACCCGATGAAGTACGCCCCCTCGGGCCCCACCTGCGCGCGGAACTGCCCCTCGCCCATCGCCCGCCCACCACGCTCGAGCGCGATCTTCGAGAAGTACTTGCCGATGAGCGGCCACGAGTCCTCTATCGCCTGCTCGTCCGTCTCGGCCACGTACCCCGGGGCGTGCACGCCGACCGGCAGCGGAGCCGTGCCGAGCTCGCCCAGCGCACGCCGGTACAGGTCGGTGAACTGCTTGAACGCGACCGGGTCGCCACCGATGATCGCGAGCATGAGCGGCAGGCCATACCCAGCAGCACGCAGGACGCTCTCCGGGCTGCCGCCCACCGCGATCCACGTCGTGAGCAGGCCACCGTCAACGTGCGGGAACACGTCCAGCCCGTCGAGCGGCTTGCGCACGCTCCCCGACCACGTGACCGGTTGCTGCTCACGGACCTTCATGAAGAGGTCCAGCTTCTCCTCGAAGAGCTCGGTGTACTGCGCGAGGTCGTACCCGAACAGCGGGAACGACTCGATGAACGACCCGCGCCCGAGGATCACCTCAGCGCGACCGCCCGAGATCGCGTCGATCGTCGCGAAGCGCTGGAACACGCGGACGGGGTCGTCGCTCGACAGGACCGTCACCGCAGACCCGACCCGGATGCGCTCCGTCGTCGCCGCGATCGCCGCCAAGACGACGTCCGGCGCCGAGACCGCATAGTCCGCGCGGTGGTGCTCGCCGATCCCGATGACGTCGAGCCCCACCTGGTCGGCGAGCACCCCCTCGGCGACGACGTTCCGGAGCACCTGCGCGTGCGTCAGGAGCTCACCGTCCGGGCCACGACTGACGTCGCCGAAGGTGTCGATGCCGAATTCCAGTGCGCTGCTCATGTCCGTCTCCTGATCGAGGGTGCCGAGGTCGAACCGACACCACCCACAGTAGTTGATGATTCAACCAATGCCTGCTCGACCAGTCGACGGCCCCGCCGATCAGCTGACGTCGCGCCGGCGGAACACCACCCCGGCGACCACGACGACGACCACAGTCAGGACGCCGATGACCGTGACACCGTGCGCGAGCGAGACGGTGCGGAAGTCCGACATGCAGGACTGCCCGAGGGCCTCCGTGGTGCACACCTCGACCCAGTACTGGCCCTCGCCCTTCGTGACCGCATCGATGTTGACCAAGAGCAGGTAGGGACGGACAGCCTGGGCGAGGCCGGACACGATGCCCTCGAAGACGATCATGTACCCGACGAGCACCCCCAGGGCGGCCGCGGTGTGCTTGAGGAGCGCACCGACACCGACACCGAGCGCAGCGACGACCGCGGCCAGCGCGATCGAGCGCCCCGCGAGGGAAGCCACACCGCCCCACACGTCCCCGGTGAGGTCACCGAGCGCGTCGAACGACGCAAAGATCCCGTACGCCCCGACGACGAACACTGCGACGAGACCGAGCACGATCGGGATGGTCCCGAGCGCGGCGGCGGCAACCTTGCTCGCGTAGACGCGCACGCGCCGTGGCTCGAACGTCAGCCAGTTCCCGAGCGCACCGGTGCTGATCTCCGCGGCGACGAATCCGGCCCCGAGCAAGAACGCGAGGACGACGAAGAGCGAGGAGATGTCGGCGAGCGCCGGCTCGAGGGCAGAGGCGAGCTCCCGTTGCGAGCCGATCCAGTCCTCGAGGCGTGGTGCAGTCATCTGGTCGCACCCCCAGTCGGCGGCTGGGTTGATCTCTTGCTCTTCGGCTTCGCCCTCGTAGCAGCCGGCGATCTGTTCGTCGCCGTTCTCTTCCCAGTACTTGGCCTGCTCCTCGTAGTTGCTCACCGCCCATGCCTGCTCCTCGTCGCTCAACGGCTTCGCGCCGTCCCACAGCCCGACGAGGGCGAGCACGACCACAGCGAGCGAGAGCACGGCACCGACGAGCACGAGCCGGCGGGCGAAGAATCTCTGGATCTCGACCTTGAGGAGACGCATCAGGCAACCTCTCCGTCGGTGTGACTACTCGCGGCTGCGATGTGGGTGCCGGGGCCTTCGCCAGCGGTGAGCTGGAGGAAGATCGACTCGAGACCAGCGCGCACGGGCACCAGCTCGTCGACGTAGAGCTCGTGGTGGGCGAGGCGCCGCGTGATGTCGGCGGGGTCGTCTGCTCCGTCGACCACGAGCTGGCGGCCGTCGAGGCGCACGGCCAGGCCTGCCTCGGTGAGGATGCGCAGGGCGCCAGGCAGGTCGGAGACACCGACGCGCACCTGGGTGGCTGCGTGGGCTCCTCCGCGGATGAGGTCGGCGACGGTCCCGCTCGCGAGGAGCCGCCCGTGGCCGATGATCGAGACCGTGTCCGCGACCTGCTCCACCTCAGCAAGGATGTGGCTGCTGACGAGGACCGTCTTCCCGCGCTCGGCGAGGCCGCGCATGGTCGTGCGGATCTCGCGGATGCCTGCGGGGTCGAGGCCGTTGGTCGGCTCGTCGAAGATGAGGAGGTCGGGGTCTTTGAGGAGCGTGGCAGCGATCGCGAGCCGCTGCTTCATCCCGAGGGAGTACGTCTTGTAGCGGTCCTTCCCCCGGTCGGCGAGCCCCACGTCGTCGAGCACCTTCCCGACGGCCGCTGCCGGCGCGCCGATCGCGCCTGCGAGGAGGTCGAGGTTCTTGCGCGCGGTGAAGGTCGGGAAGAACTTCGGCTGCTCGACGATGGCGCCGATGCGCCCGATGACGCCCGGCAGGTGGTCAGGCACCTCCTCGCCGAAGATCCGCATGCTGCCGGAGTCGGCGCGGATGAGGCCGAGGAGCATGCGGATCGACGTCGTCTTGCCGGAGCCGTTGGGGCCGAGGAACCCGTGGACACCACCGATCGGCACGTCGAGGTCGAGCCCCTGGACAGCGACGTGACGTCCTTTGAGCGAGCGGTACGTCTTGCGCAGCCCGCGTGTGCTCACCGCGAGGGTGGTCGGGTCGACGTCGGGCGGTGCGGCGGTGGCTGTCATCGGAGCTCCCCTGGGTGGCGCCTGCTGGTGCGCAGGCGTTCACAGGAAAGCGTATCGATGCAGGTCGGGCAGAGTCTGTACGACCGCAGGGGGATCTTCTCCGTGTCGTGTCCGTCTCCGGACGGGTGGCGACCACCCGTCCGGAGACGAACGCGGCTGCGGTCAGCGGTACTGCGTGAACGCCGCCGTCGCCGGGTCGGAGCCGAGACGCTGCCCGGTCTCGAGCCCGGTGATGTCTGCCATCTCCTGTGCGGACAGCTCGAAGCCGAAGAGGTCGAGGTTGGACGCGATGCGCTCGGGGTCCGTCGACTTCGGGATGATGATGTGGCCGTTCTGGACGTGCCAGCGCAGCACCGTCTGCGCAGCCGTGACGCCGTGCGCCTCGGCGATCGCGACGACGACGTCGGACTCGAGGTCCTCGCCCCGGCCGAGCGGGCTGTAGGCCTCGACGGTGATCCCGGCCGCGCGCGAGTCGGAGGCGAGCGACCGCTGCTGGAAGGTGGGGTGCACCTCGATCTGGTTGACGGCCGGCACCACGTCGGCGGACTCGAGGAGCGTGGTGAGGTGCTCGGGGAGGAAGTTGGAGACGCCGATCGCGCGCACCACGCCGTCCGCGTAGAGCTTCTCGAACGCGCGCCACGTCTCCACGTACAGGCCCTCGCTCGGGTACGGCCAGTGGATGAGGTAGAGGTCGACGTAGTCGAGGCCGAGCGCAACCCTGCTGTTCTCGAACGCCGTGAGGGTGCTCTCGTAGCCCTGGTCGCCGTTGCGCAGCTTGGTCGTGACGAAGAGGTCCTCGCGCGCGACGCTGCTCGCACGGACCGCCGCACCGACCCCTGCCTCGTTGTAGTAGCCGGCCGCGGTGTCGATGTGGCGGTAGCCGGAGCCGATGGCGGACTCGACGGCGCGCTGCGTGTCGTCGGCCGGGATCTTGAAGGTGCCGAACCCGACCTGCGGGATCGTGATGCCGTTGTTCAGTGTCACGGTGGGGTGAGAAGTAGTCATACGTCTTTCATACCGCAGCGTGCTGCGCGGTGCAGGCTGTGCCTGCGCCTTCCGGTCGCGGCCGGCCACCGCTACATTGCCTCGTATGGCCGACGACGCACGCCTCTCCCCTGCTGCCCCGCGCTACGCGGTCCGGCCCGCCGACACCTCCGACCCTGCCGAGGTCGACCGTCTCTACGAGATCTGCCTGCGAACCGGCGACAGCGGCGAGGACGCGACCGACCGTGCCGTGCACCCACGGCTCATCGGCGACCTCTTCCTCGGTCCGTACCTCGCCTTCGAGCCCGAGCTCGCGTTCGTCCTCGTCGACGAGACCCGCACCGGTCCGGACGCCGTCGTCGGCTACGTCCTCGGCGTCCGCGACAGCGCAGCGTTCGACGCCACCGTCGTCCGCGACTGGCTGCCCGCCGTCCGCGAGCGCTACCCGCTCGCCCAGGCGCGCGACGCGTCGTTGCCTGTGGGGACGGTCGACGCGATGTTCATCGAGATCCTTCACGACCACCACGGACCCGACCCGGCGTTCCTCGACCTGTACCCGGCGCACCTGCACGTCGACGTGCTGCCGCAGGCGCAGGGCGGCGGCAACGGCCGTGCTCTGCTCGAGACGCTCTTCGGTGTGCTGCGGGGGCTCGGTGTGCCCGGGGTGCACCTCGGCATGGCGGCGGGCAACGTCCGGGCGGGCGGGTTCTATGCGCACCTCGGGTTCATGCAGCTTGCGGCGGACGAGAACGTCGTCCACGTGGGGCTGCGTCTGTGACGCGAGGCACGTGCCCGGCGGGGGCGGGGGCGTCGGTCCCGTGAGGTGGCGCACCTGCTGCCCGGTAGGTTGAGCCCGGGGCATCTCGCCCCGTCCGTGTGAGGAGCCACCGTGCTTGTTCTTGATGACGTGCTGGTGTGCAGCGCGACCGACATCGCCCTGTCGGCGACGTGCGAGCTGGCGCTCCTCAGCGCGCTCGATCTGCGTCTGGGGCGGACGGCGGCACCAGCCGCGGTGGCGGGCGACGCGATGCTCGCGCGCACGGCGCACCTCGGCCTCGCGCACGAGAAGCGAGTGCTCCAGGACTACCTCGAGCGCTTCGGTCCGCACGACCCGGCGACCGGCTCGCTGCACCCGGACCGTGGTGTCGCGGTCCTCGAGGACGAGCGGTGGGACACGGCCGAGGATCTTCGGGCGGCGCACGAGCGCACGGTCGCGCTGCTGCGCAGCGGTGTGGACGTCGTCTACCAGGGCACCGTGTTCGACGGTCGGTTCCTCGGTCGCCCGGACTTCCTCGTGCGTCACGCCGACGCGCGCTCGGTCCCGCGCACGTCGTCGTCCCACGCGTCGTACACGGTCGTCGACACGAAGCTGGCGCGCCACGCGAAGGTCACGGCGCTCCTGCAGGTGGCGGCGTACGCGGACCAGCTCGCGTCGGCCGGGATCGCGGTCGAGCCGCAGGTGCGTCTCGTCCTCGGCGACGGCAGCGCGTCGAGCCACGCGGTGGCAGACATCGTGCCGGTCTACCGCGAGCGCCGCGCACGGCTCGAGGCGATCCTCGACGAGCACCAGGGCGAGGACGGGCCTGTCGTCTGGGGCGACGAGCGGTACCTGGCGTGCGGTCGGTGCGACGTGTGCGCCGTCCATGTGGCGGCGCACCGCGACGTCTTGCTCGTCGCGGGCATGCGCACGACGCAGCGTGCGCGTCTTGCGGCGGCCGGGCTGCGGACCATCGACGATCTTGCGGCAAGCAGCGGCCCGGTCGCGGGGCTCGCCGAGCGCACGCTCCATGCGCTGCGCGAGCAGGCCCGGATGCAGGTCGCGCAGGAGCACCGCCCCCTGCTGGCGAACGGGCAGCCGGACGTGCGGGCGGTCGTCGTCTCGACGGACGCGCTTGCCGCTCTCCCTGCTCCCGACCCGGGAGACCTCTTCTTCGACGTCGAGGGCGACCCGCTGTGGGCGGAGCGCGGCTCGGGCGACTGGGGGCTGGAGTACCTCTTCGGTGTCGTCGAGGCGGACGGCGCCGACGGGCCGGAGACGTTCCGGCCGTTCTGGGCGCACACGCGCGCCGAGGAGAAGCAGTCGCTCGTCGACTTCCTCGACTACGTGACGGCGCGACGCGCCGAGCATCCTGCGATGCACGTCTACCACTACGCCTCGTACGAGAAGACGGCCCTCGGGCGTCTCGTCGGGCGGCACGGTGTCGGGGACCGTCAGCTCGACGAGCTCGTGCGCGCGGGTGTTCTCGTCGACCTCTACGCGACGGTGCGCCAGAGCGTGCGGGTCTCCCAGCCGTCGTACTCGATCAAGAGGCTCGAGCCGCTCTACATGCGCGACGAGCAGCGCAATGACGCCCTCGACAACGCGGTCGACTCGATCGCTCAGTACGCGCTCGCGTGCGACCTGCGCGACGCCGGTCGCACGGACGAGCACGACGCTGCGCTCGATCTCGTCGAGGAGTACAACCGGTACGACTGCGTGTCGACGCTGCGCCTGCGCGACTGGCTGCTCGAGCGCGCCGCCGAGGCAGGCGTGACGCCGAGCGCCCCCGCCCTCGCCGAGGACACGGTCGTCTCCGCCCGCTCGATGGACGAGGAGAACCTCGAGGAGGCCATCGCGTCCGAGGCTCTCGAGCTCCTCCATGCTGCAGGTGACGCGCCCCGCGACGACCGCACGCCGGACGAGCAGGGCCTCGCCATGCTCGCGGCCGCGCTCGGCTACCACCGCCGGGAGAACAAGCCCTTCTGGTGGGAGCACTTCGACCGCCTCACGGCGCCGTCCGACGAGTGGGCGCAGTCGCGCGACGTGCTCGTCGCCGACACCGTGTCCGTCACCCGTGACTGGTTCAAGGAGGGCAACCAGCGCTCGCTGCGCCGTGAGATCACGCTCGTCGGCGCGCTCGCCACGGGCAGCACCCTCGGGGCCGGGTCGAGCGTCTGGTGCATCTACGCCGCGCTGCTCCCTGCAGGCCTCGTCGCGCCCGCAGGCGCGGTCCGCCAGGTCACCGGGACCGCCACGGTGCTGCGCGTCGCCTCGGACGAGGCAGGGCGCGACGTCCTCGTCGTCGAAGAGGTCCTCAAGAAGGGCCTCGACCCGTACGACGAGGTGCCCATGGCGATCGGCCCCGGCAGCCCGGTCCGCACCACGCCGCTCGAGAACGCGATCCGCGAGGTCGCGAGCAGCGTCCGCCGGTCCCTGTACCTCCCAGGCCGCTCGTTCCCGGCCCAGGCTGGGCTCGACATCCTCCGTCGGCTCCCGCCGCAGCTGCGCGACACCTCGGGCCCGGGCGGCAGCGCGACGGGTGCCCTTCCGGCTCCGCGCACGGGCAAGGGCGCGTACATCAGCGCCATCACCGACGCGGTCCGCGCGCTCGACCGCTCGTACGTCGCCGTCCAGGGCCCGCCCGGGACCGGCAAGACCTTCGTCGGCGCGCGCGTCATCGAGCGGCTCGTGCGCAGCGGGTGGCACATCGGCGTGGTCGCGCCGTCCCACGCCGTCGTGGAGAACCTCCTCGACACGATCGTCGAGGCGGGCGTGCCCGGCTATCGCGTAGGCAAGACTCCCCACGACCCCGGCGTCGAGCGCACGTGGACCGCGATCCCCGAGAAGAAGCAGGCGAAGTTCCTCGCCGAGCACCGCGACCACGGCTACGTCATCGGCGGCACGGCCTGGGACTTCACGAACACCGCCAAGGTCCCGCGCGAGAAGCTCGACCTCCTCGTCGTCGACGAGGCCGGTCAGTTCTCGCTCGCCAACACGCTCGCCGCGTCCGTCTGCGCCCACAACCTCCTCCTGCTCGGCGACCCGCAGCAGCTCCCGCAGGTGACCCGGGGGACGCACCCTGAGCCTGTCGACCAGTCCGCTCTCGCCTGGGTGGCCGAAGGCCACGACGCGCTTCCCGCAGACCGCGGGTATTTCCTCGAGCGCACCTGGCGCCTGCACCCGGCGCTGTGCGCCCCGGTGTCCCGGCTCGCCTACGACGGCCGGCTCCTCTCCGAAGAGGCCACGACGACGGCTCGCGACCTCGCCGGGGTCGCTCCCGGCGTGCGGACCGTCCTCGTCGAGCACCGCGGCAACGCCGTCCTCTCGGTCGAGGAGGCCGACGAGGTCGTGCGACAGGTCGCCGCCCTGGTCGGCACCCCGTGGTCAGACGGGACCACCGACGAGCCCGACGACGAGCGCGTGTACCGGCCTCTCGCCGACAGCGACGTCCTCGTCGTCGCCGCGTACAACGCGCAGCGCGCCCTCGTCGAGCGTTCCCTGCGAGCCGCCGGGTTCGCCGGCACCCGCGTCGGGACGGTCGACACGTTCCAGGGTCAGGAGGCGCCCGTGGTCATCATGACGATGGCCGCCTCGTCTGCCGAGGACGCTCCCCGCGGCACAGGTTTCCTCCTCTCGCGCAACCGCGTCAACGTGGCGGTGTCCCGGGGCCAGTGGCTCGCGATCGTCGTGCGGTCTCCGTGGCTGACCGACCACCTCCCCTCGACGCCGGAGGGCCTGTGCGAGCTCGGGGCGTTCATCGGGCTGAGCGGCACGCAGGGCTGACGCTCGCCCGGCCGGCCGGGCGAGCGAGCGGATGAAAAACGTGGTGATCGAGCGCACACGCTCGCCTCGAGAGACGATCCGTCCGATAGTCCACTCATGACTACATCGAGCTCGGACGTCGTCGCCGACCGTCCAGACGTCAGGGTGGGTGGAGCACGCACCAGCTTCGACGCCGCGCACAGCCACGTCCTGCACGTCCTCAACACTCCGGAGGACCACGGCTCGTACCCGGCGTACGACGCCTACGAGGGCGGGCCCTCGGAGCGCCTCTCGTCGGCCGACCTGCTCGCGCCATGGTTCGTCGGAGCGCCTCTCGCCAGCATCGCGACGTACGACGCGCTCGTCGACAACCTCCCGTCGATCAACGCCGTGCTCAGCGCGATCCCGCTGGAGACGTCCCTCGTGGGCGCCACCTACGACGACCTGGGGAGCGTCCTCGACCTCTACGCGTTCCTCGACACCCACCCGATGCCCGGCGTGTCCCTGACCACGTTCTCGGCGCTCTTGCACCGCAAGCGCCCGCGCCTCGTCCCAGTCTTCGACAAGCACATCTCCTCCTGCTACCTCGACGTCGAGGGAGCACCGCTCAAGCGCGACGACCGACGCTCGTACGCTGCGTTCGCACAGCTGTGGCTCCGTGCCGTCCAGCGGGACCTCGACAGCCAGCTCGACACGTGGGCGGAGCTCACCACGCTCGTCCCGCTCGACGGCCCGCCGATCAGCGCGCTGCGCGCCATGCACATCGTCGGGTCCTCCATCGGCACGCCCTCGCCCGAGACCGGCATCCTCACCGAAGAGACCACCACCTGACACTGCCACTAGCCACGACGGCCCGAGGTGTGTAGTCTCGGGACAGAAGTTGCTGTGCATCTCATGTCTTTGCCGCATCCGGGCCAATGCCCGCGGATCTTGTTCTTCAAGAGTTGACGACGGAACACCGTGACGAACGCCTCCGACACGCGGAGCCGTTGTGATCACTCTTGAAGGAGTATCAAATGACTGTTGGAACCGTGAAGTGGTTCAACGCCGAAAAGGGCTTCGGCTTCATCGCACCTGAGGACGGCTCGGCCGACGTGTTCGCGCACTACTCCGCGATCTCGTCCAGCGGATACCGCTCCCTCGACGAGAACCAGAAGGTCGAGTTCGACGTCACGCAGGGCCCGAAGGGCCCGCAGGCTGAGAACATCCGCCCCCTCTGATTCTGGTGCCCTGACCTGGGCAGTCTGAGTAGTCGGACGCCAGGACAGCTACCAAGATCTCTACGAATGCCCCGGGACTCGTTCCCGGGGCATTCGTGTATCCAGACCTGCTGGGACAGCCGCGTCGCCGACCACGCCCGAGCTCGAGCGGAACTCACCGGTCGGCGGCCCCCGAGAACGACCTCTTGCGCTCACCCACTCCCCTCGGAGCCCCCATGAGCGCGACGCTCACCCTGCCCGACCCTTCAGTTCCTCCCGAGTCGCCTCGCGTCCGCGCGGTCACCGACTTCGCCGAGATCTCACGACGCATCCAGGACGCCGGCCTCATGCGCCGCCGCTACGCGTACTACTGGGCCAAGCTCGTCGGCATGGTCGTCGTGTGGGCAGCGCTCATCACCGCGTTCGTCCTCGTCGGCGACTCCTGGTGGCAGCTCGCCACCGCCGTCGTCGCAGCCGTCGTCATGACGCAGACCGCTTTCCTCGGCCACGACGCCGCGCACCGCCAGATGTTCGTGTCCGGCAAGTGGAACGAGTGGACGTCGCTCGTCGTCGCGAACCTCTTCGTCGGGCTCAGCTACGGCTGGTGGCAGCACAAGCACACCAGGCACCACGGCAACCCGAACAAGGAAGACGTCGACCCAGACATCGACCTGCCGGTCCTCGCGTTCACCGCGACCCAGGCCGCCTCGCGCCGCAACCCGTTCACACGCTGGTTCGCCGCGCACCAGGGCTACTTCTTCTTCCCCCTGCTGCTGCTCGAAGGCATCGACCTGCACTACCAGGGCCTCAAGCGCGTCTTCGGTCGCGAGCCCATCGCCCGCCGCGGCGTCGAGATCCTCTTCCTCGGCACCCGCCTCGTCGGCTACGTCGTCCTCGTCTTCGCGGTGCTCTCCCCGGTCAAGGCCGTCGTCTTCATCGCCCTGCACCTTGCACTCTTCGGCCTGTACATGGGCGGCTCGTTCGCACCGAACCACAAGGGCATGCCCATCGTGCCGAAGGACCTCAAGATCGACTTCCTGCGTCGTCAGGTGCTCATGAGCCGCAACGTCACCGGCGGACGCTTCGTCGACGTCGCGCTCGGCGGGCTCAACTACCAGATCGAGCACCACCTCTTCCCGAGCATGCCGCGCATCAGCCTGCGTCGGGCGCAGCCGATCATCGCCGCGTTCTGCGCCGAGAAGGACGTCAAGTACACCCAGACGACGCTCTTCACGTCCTACGGCATCGTCATCCGCTATCTCAACGAGGTCGGCCTCGGCGCTCGGGACAACTTCACCTGCCCGCTGGTGCAGTCCTACCGCTGACGCAGACCTGTCGCGGATCCTCACGCCTTCTTCGCTGCCCCGGCGCGTGGCGCGCTCCCGGACGGGCTAGCCTCAGAGCGAGGACGCAAACCGCGAAGCCGCACCACCAGCGGCGCAAGGAGCCGCACTGTGAGCAGCACGGACAACCCCACGCCCACCCGCACCGTGAGCACCCAGGTCGACGTCGGCCAGGGCCGGGTCCGGGGGACCATCACCGCGAGCGGGCTGCGTGCGTTCCGCGGCATCCCGTACGCGGCCCCGCCCGTGGGCAACCTCCGCTTCCGCGCTCCTCAGGGACCGGTCCCCTGGACCGGTACCCGCAACGCCATGCACCACGGACCGGTCGCACCGCAGCGCGTCACCCAAGGGTTCTCCGCCGCCGGGCCGGAGACCGAGCAGTCCGAGGACTGCCTCACCCTGAGCATCCTCGCTCCGCAGCCGGGGCCCGACGACGCGCCGCGCCCCGTCCTCGTCTGGTTCCACGGTGGCGCGTTCAGCCGCGGCGCCGGATCAGCACCCGCCTACGCAGCCGACACCCTGGTCGCTCGCGGAGACATCGTGGTCGTCACAGTGAACTACCGCCTCGGTGCGCTCGGCTTCCTCGACTTCTCGCAGTACTCGACCCCGCGGCGGACGTTCGAGTCCAACCTCGGCCTGCGTGACCAGGTCGCTGCGCTCGAGTGGGTCCGGGACAACATCGCCGTGTTCGGCGGCGACCCGTCGCAGGTGACGATCGCCGGGCAGTCCTCCGGCGGCGCGGCAGTGACCACCCTCATGTGCGTCCCGTCAGCCCGTGGCCTCTTTCACCGGGCGATCGCCCAGAGCCCGACCCTCGCTGCGGCCTACAGCCCGGAGCGGGCAGCCGGCTGGGCACGCGACTTCATCAACTGGTTGCACACCACGGAGAGCCTCGCTGTGGACGCCCTGCTCAGCGCGTCACCGAAGGAGCTCGTCAACGCCGGCGCACGCCTGGCAGCCCTCGTCCCCGTCGAGACGCCTGGCGCGCTGTGCATGAGCCCCGTCGTCGACGGCGACTTCCTGCCGGAGCACCCGCTCGACGCGTTCGCGGGCGGCCGCTCCGCGCCCGTGCCGTTCCTCGTCGGCTCGACCAAGCACGAGGGCATCGTCTTCGCCAGGCCCGGTACGTCAGACGTCCCGATCACGCCCGAGGCGATCAACCTCATGTTCGAGATCACCGACCCGGGCGCACAGCTCCAGGTGCTCTCCGCCTATCCGGGGTACCCGAGCGCGCGCGCACGGGCCCAGCTCGGAGGGGACGCGACGTTCTGGGTACCTGCCGTCGAGGCGGCCCAGGCGCACGCGACCCGCTCGCCGACGTTCGTGTACCGCTACGACTTCATGACGCCAGCGCTCAACCTGGCGGGGCAGGGCGGCGGGCACGGCACGGACCTCGTGCCGGTGTTCGGCCTCCTCGACTCGGCTCGCGGACGAGGCATGACGTGGCTCGGCGGGCGCGAGGAGCTGGCCGCCGTCAGCGACCGGATGCAAGAGAGCTGGTTGTCGTTCGTCCGCACCGGCGCTCCTGTCGCAGGGTGGCCTTCCTACGATGCCGACGACCGTCCGACGATGATCTTCGACGCCCGCGACAGGGTCATCAGCGACCCGGGCCGAGAGCGCCGACGCGCCTGGGACGGCGTCGCGGGCTACCGCTGAGACCGGTCGATCTCGGACACCCGGATTTCACGGCGTGTCTAGCGACAACACCAGCGATGTGGCTAGAGTAAGTGGTGAAGTTGCAGTGCATCGCACGTCTTACCTGCACCGACGCGAGTCGGGGTAGTTCTTGGTCCTCAGGAGTGGACGACGCGCGCCGTGACGAGCGGCCTCCGCAGGGGAGGTCGTCTTACACGCTCTTGAAGGAGTATGAAGATGGCAGTTGGTACCGTGAAGTGGTTCAACGCAGAGAAGGGGTTCGGCTTCATCGCCCCCGAAGACGGCAGCGCTGACGTGTTCGCCCACTACTCTGCGATCCAGAGCTCGGGCTACCGCTCGCTCGACGAGAACCAGAAGGTCGAGTTCGACATCACGCAGGGCCCCAAGGGCCCGCAGGCGGAGAACATCCGCCCGATCTGATCTCGCACCAGCGTCGATCCGATTCTTGCGAAGGCCCCGGTCGGGAGACCGGGGCCTTCGTCGTCCCCGAACGGTGAAGACCTGGCCCGCTCAGCGCCCGAGACGGCTCGCGACAGCGCGCGCGACGACCTGCGGCACAAGCCGACCAGCGTGGTAGAGCGCGCGGGTCTGGACGCCGACGACCCGGTTGACCCCACGGGGCACCCCGAGGACCCGTGATGGCTGCGTGGCCTGTCGGTAGACCGCCGCAGCGATCGTCTCGGTGGAGAGCCGGACCCCGAGGGCACTGACGCTCCCGGCAGCCTGTGCGTCGTCGACGAGCGCGGTCCGCACCCACAGCGGCGAGACGCAGAACGCCCGGATACCGAACCGGAGCCACTCGAGGTCGAGCCCCTCGGTGATCGACTGGACGGCCGACTTCGTCGCGGCGTACGTGACGATGCCCGACTGGCCGTAGAACGCGGACGCCGAGCACATGGTGACGATGCGTGCCGGCTCACGCTCGGCCCCGACAGCGCCCTTTCCTCCCCCGCCGCGGGCACCTGCGACGCGCAGGTGGTTGAAGGCGGCCTGCGACCCCGCCAAGACGCCCTTGACGTTGATGTCGACGAGGCGAGACTGACTCTCCCAGGAGAGCTCCTCGAACGGCCCGGACACGATGGTCCCCGCGTTGTTGACGAGGACCGTGAGGCTGCCTGCGACAGCGACGAACTCGTCGAGCGCGCGGTCCCAGCCGCTACGGTCGGTGACGTCGAGCCGCGTGGTGACGACAGGGCGGCGCGGTCGGCCCGTGCGGAGATCGGTGACGTGCTCCCATCCTGTCGCGAGCGCGTCCACGTCGACGTCGCTCACGCCGACGGTCCAGCCGTGGCGGAGGAAGGTCTCGGCGGTGGCGCGACCGATACCTCGGGCGGCGCCAGTGATGAAGACGGTGGTCTGGGAGGTCATGGGGAGAACTATCCACCTCAGCATCGGTGCACGTCGCGCCAGAGATCTCGCCCGCCCAACGCCCACACCAACAGGCCGATAGTTTCGGCAGATCTTCGTTCCGAAGGACTCCTCATGGTCGGCCCCTCGAGGTCGATGGGCTGTGCGAGACCGGACCCATGGACGGGCCTGGGTCCAGGCCATGCGGACGGCCGAACAGAGGTCAGGAAAAGGTCAGTGGGTATCGAGGCAATCTCTTCACGCATCATGGAGATCCAGACGACGATCGCGTCGATGTCGCAGCGCACTGCGCCGGTCGCCGCCTCCGCGAGCGTGTCCACCGCTGCGTCGAGCACATCGACCGCGTCCTCGTTCGACACAGTGCTCGCCCAGGCTCAGAGCCTCACCTCCGGCACCTCGACCGTCACCGCGAGCAGCGCCTCCCGATCGACGCTCAACGCCGACGGGATCCCGACCGATCTCGCGGCCTACGGCAACGGCAAGATCCCGCACGACGCCCTCGCGTCGATCGGCACGACCGGCCACCGCCTGTGGGCACCGGCGAGCGAGTCCTTCGAGAAGCTGCTCGCGGCCGCGAAGGCGGACGGCGTCGACATCGGCATCACGGACTCTTACCGGACCTACGAGAGCCAGGTCGACCTTGCTGAGCGCAAGGGCTTGTACTCCCAGGGCGGCCTCGCCGCGACGCCAGGGACGAGCGACCACGGATGGGGCCTGAGCCTCGACCTCAAGCTCGACGGACCGGCGCTGGCCTGGATGCGGGCGAACGGCGCAGAGCACGGCTTTGTCGAGGACGTGCCGCGTGAACCGTGGCACTGGACATTCCAGGGCGAAACGTGACTCTTCAAGAACCCGCGGTCACTGGACGACGGTAGGATGACAGCGATTTCAGCGCGAAAGTATCGAGCATGCGCTTTCTTCGTTGAAATTCTGCGGAATCACCCATGGGTACTTCTCCCCATACTGTTCACCTCGCGTCGCCTTGAGTGCGGCCCCCGGTGGCTCTAGTGTCCTCAGGGTGATCAGTCAGAAGCTCGATACCGCAGCAGAAGCTCCCCCTACGCTCGTCTCGCTCCGGCGAGTCGGATTTGCCGGGCTGGCGATGGCTAACCTCATCGTCGAGCACCCACTCGCGCCGTCGACCCCCCTCACCCCCCGCGCGGTCCGCGGACGCCGTTCTGGCGCCCCCGCCCGCGAGCACGCCCCGGTCTCCTGACGGCTCGTCTCCCTCTCCCCCCCCACCCCTGCACCACCCCTCGCCCGCCCAGGGCGAGGGCGTAGTCATCGTGCGAGATCGCGCCTGCGGAAGCCCACGAAGCCGATCGTCACGAACGCCGCCGTCACGAGGGCGAGCCAACCGAGCCCGCTCCAGTCCGTGTGGGTCGTGGCCATCTCTGGCACGTGCCAGAACGGGCTGATCGCCAGGACCCAGTCGCTGAGACCGAAGCTCGGCCCGAGAAGCGTGAGGCCGAACGAGGCGAGGACGCCCGCCCACGCGGCGATCCCCAGCGCCGGACGGGCCCCGATGACGAGCACAGAGAGCGCCACAACAGTCCAGACCGCCGGCGCGGTCGTCACCGCCTGCACGAGCGCGTCAGCGAAGCTCATCCCGATGTCCGCCCGTGCTGCGAGCAGCGCGACGAGGACCCCGGCGACGAGGACATAGACGGTCGAGGCGCCCAGCGCCAGCACCACGGTGCTCGCGAGGTAGCGGCGCCGAGAGACCGCGCCGGCGAGGACGGGCTCGACCCGGTCTTCGAGCTCCTCCGTGCGCAGCTTGAGGAGCACCTGGACGCCGGGCACCGCCGCGAGGATGCCCAGCAGACTCATGATGGTGCGGACGAACGCCGCGACCAGCTCGTCTGGGCTCGTCGCTCCGGCGGCCAAGATCTGCTGGACGGACGCGTCACCGCTGAAGAGGTCGTCGGCAGAGGCAGCGAAGTATCCGAAGACCACGCCGAGGCCCAGGAAGGCGACGGCCCACGTGATCATCGGTCCGCGGTTCAGGCGCACAGCGAGGCCCCAGGTGGTGAGCGTGGCACCGCGAGCGGACCCTGGGCGCGGCGCGATCGCCCCCTGCCCGTAGTCGCGACGGCTCTGCAGGACGAAGGCCACGGCCACCGCGACGAGCGCGAAGGCGACCGCGAAGAGCAGGGGCGCCCAGTGGCCGCCGCTGGCCGGACGGGTCTCCTGCATCCAGCCGAGCGGGTTGATCCACAGCGTCCAGGCCGGTGCGTCGAGCGAGGAGGAGAAGCCGCGGAGCACGAACAGGACGCCGAGGGTACCGACAGCCATCGAGCTGGCCGTGCGCGCGTCAGAGCCGATCTGGGAGGTCACCGCTGCCACCGCGGTGAACATCCAGCCGCTCGCAGTGAAGGTCGCCCCCAAGAGCAGGGAAGTCTCCCACCCTCCGCCGAACAGGATCGTGGCGAGGCTGGCGACCACGCCCGCGGCCAGGGACCCGACGAGCGCCACCGCGATCCCGGACATCAGCCGGGAGGAGCGGCCCATCACCCCGGAGGCCAGGAGCTCGGCCTGGCCGGAGTCCTCTTGAGCGCGGGTGCTGCGGATCACCGTGAAGATCGCACCGAGCGCGACGAAGAACCCACCCAGCGTGAGGCTGCGCCAGGCGTTGAAGCCGTCGACCGAGCTGAGGTCGTAGGCGGGGCCGAAGATCAGGCCGAGCGCGGGGTTCGCGCCGAGCGCGGCGGCGAGCGCCAGGCGCTCGGCCGCGGTCGGGAAGACCCACGGGTAGATGAGGACGGACGACGCCGACAGGAACGTGACGATCCCGATCCAGGGGGCGAACCGGCGGCCGTCGTGCTTGAGGGAGGTGCGCAGCAGCGGCACCGTCCCGGTGAGGGACGTCGCGACGGCGCTCATCGGGCTGCCTCTGCGTCGTCGCTGCCGTAGAGGCGCAGGAACAGGCTCTCGAGCGACGGCGGGGCGACGGTCAACGCCGTGAGGCCTGCGGGGGCGAGCAGGGTCATCGCCTCGCCGATCCGGCCGGACTCGACGCTCACCACCAGCGTGGCGCCGTCGACGTGGACGTCGCCGAACAGCTCGCGGTCGCTGAGGTCGGGGGGTCGCGTCGTGCTGGCGTGGATCGTGGTGCGGGCGCGCCCGCGCAGGTCGGTCAAGGTGCCGGACCGGACGATCTGCCCGTCGCGGATGATGCTCACGCGGTCTGCCAGGATCTCGACCTCAGCGAGGATGTGGCTGGACAGAAGCACGGTCGCTCCCCGCTGCGTGGCCTCGGTGACGACCTCTTGGAAGACGTTCTCCATGAGGGGGTCGAGGCCGGAGGTGGGTTCGTCGAGCACGAGGAGCTCGGCGTCTGAGGCGAGCGCCGCGACGATCGCGACCTTCTGGCGGTTGCCCTTGGAGTACTGCCGGCCCCGCTTGGTCGGGTCTAGCTCGAAGCGCTCGACGAGCTCGGCCCGACGCTGCTCGTCGAGGCCGCCGCGGAGCGCGCCGAGGAGGTCGATCGCCTCGCCTCCGGTCATCCCCGGCCAGAGGGAGACGTCTCCGGGGACGTAGGCCAGGCGGCGGTGCAGCTCGACGGTGTCGGTCCACGGGTCGCCGCCGAGGAGGCGGACGGTGCCGCCGTCGGCCTTGAGCAGGCCGAGCAGGATCCTGATCGTGGTGGACTTGCCGGCGCCGTTGGGGCCAAGGAACCCGTGCACCTCGCCTCGCTCGACCTCCATGTCGACGCCCCGGAGCGCCGGGAACTTTCCGTAGGACTTCGTCAGTCCCACGCTCTCGACCACCGTGTCTGGTCCGCTCATCGGATCGTCCCCTCGTGTCTGGTGCACCCGACGGCCGGGCACCCCCAGTAAACTCCCCATACAGAGAATTCCACAAGTGGGGAAGTCCACGCGCGGAGAGTATCGTGGGGGCATGACGACGCCTGGACCCCGACGGAACAGACCGACCGGTCGGAGAGCAGGCGACAGCGGCACCCGGGAGGCGATCCTCGACGCAGCCCTGAGCCTGTTCGCCGAGCACGGCTACGAGAGCGCCTCGATCCGCGCGATCGCCTCGACCGCAGGCGTCGACCCGGCGCTCATCCGGCACTTCTTCGGCGACAAAGAAGCGCTGTTCGCGGCAGCCGTCGCCGACCGGACCACCATCCCGACCCGCATCGCGGCCGCCATGAGCGGCGACCCGACGACCGCAGGCCGTGAGATCGCCGACGTGTACCTGCGGCTCTGGGAAGAGGCGGACACCCGGAAGGTCCTGCTCGCGCTGTTTCGCTCGGCCGTGACCTCAGCGAACGCCGCCGACATCCTGCGCGACGTGTTCCTCGCTCGCATCCTGGAGAACGCCGCCCACGACGCCGAGGAGATGCGACGCTTCACCCTCGCAGGCTCCCACCTGCTCGGCGTCGCCCTCGCCCGCCACCTCGTGCGGATCCCCCCGCTCGCGGACCTCACCCTCGACGAGCTCGTCGACGAGGTCGCACCGACGATCCAGCGCTACCTCACAGACACCCACCGCTAGAGGACGGCCGCCGGCCGTCAGACGAAGGCCGCGTGCCCCGTGATGGCTCGCCCGACGATGAGCGAGTTCATCTCGCGCGTGCCCTCGAACGAGTAGATGGCCTCGGCGTCAGCGAACCGGCGGGCGACACCGTAGTCGAGCAAGATGCCGTTGCCACCCATGATCTCGCGCGCCCACCCGACCGTCTCGCGCATCCGGCTCGTCGCGAACGACTTCGCCAGGGCCGCGTGCTCGTCGCCCTGGCGACCCTCGTCGAGCAGCTGGGACACCTGCATGCACAGGGCGATGCTCGCGGTGATGTTGCCGAGGCACCGCGTGAGCAGGTCCTGGACGAGCTGGTGGGCCGCGATCGGCTTGCCGAACTGCTCCCGCTCCTTGGCGTACGCGAGCGCGGCCTCGTAGGCGCCGATCGCGTTCCCCACAGCCTGCCACGCCACCTCGGCGCGCGTGAGCCTCAGGACGGTCGCGACGTCGCGGAACGAGTGGATCTCCTGGAGGCGCAGCTCATCGGGCACGACGACGCCCTGGAGCACGATGTCGGCGTTCTGCACGGTCCGCAGGCTCTGCTTGCCCTCGATCTTCGTCGCGGTGAAGCCCGGCGTCTCGGTGGGGACGATGAAGCCCTTCACCTGGTCGTCGGCGACGTCTCGCGCCCAGATGATCACGACGTCCGCAAAGGTCGCGTTGCCGATCCAGCGCTTGGCGCCGTCGAGCACCCACGTGTCGCCACGACGCGCCGCCGTGGTCCGCAGCCCCCGCGCTGAGTCAGAGCCTGAGAGCGGCTCGGTGAGACCGAACGCCCCGATGATCTCGCCACGGCCCATCCTCGGGAGCCACTCCTTGCGCTGGACGTCCGAGCCGCCGACGCCGATCGCTCCCATGGCGAGCCCGCTCTGCACACCGACGAACGTCGTGACGGACGCGTCGACCCGGCCCATCTCCAGCGCGGCCCAGCCGCGGTACCGGGCGCTGTTCTCGAAGTGGCGCGACTCTTCCCACGACGACCCGAGGACGCCGAGGTTGCCGAGCCCAGGGACGATCTCGTGCGGAAACTCGGCACGGTCCCAGCAGTCGTCGGCGATGGGGCGCACGTGGGTGTCGAAGAACTCCCGGATCTCGAGGATCGAGGTGTTCTCGCGGGCGGTGAGGCTGTCCTGGAAGTGAAAGAAGTCGACTTCGAGGGATCGTGCAAGCATCCTGAGCTCCGTTGCTGTGGGTGGCCGCGCAGGTCGGCGACGAGCCTGCGCAGGCCAACTATGCATCATTCCCCAGAACGTTGCATAGACCGCAGGGTGACCACATACCCCACGTCACAGGACGTTGCAGCCGCGAGAAGCGCCCGGCTAGGGTGCGCCCATGACCGACGAGCCCGGCGACACCAGCACCACGGCAGGGATGGGAAGCCTCGGCACCAGCCTCGTGCCCAGTGCCCTCTCCCGACGGCTGCAGCCCGGACCGGACCTCCACGAGGACGCCCTGCGGGCGTTCGTCCACGCCCGCAAGACCTTCATCGCCGGCGAACGCGTCGACATGACCGTGCTCGCCGCGAGCCTCGGCGTCGACCGCACGTCCCTGTTCCGCTGGGTCGGCAAGCGCGACGCCCTCCTCTCAGAGGTCCTGTGGTCCCTCGCAGCACCCACCCTCGACCAGGTCGACCGTCGGGCCGTCGGTGCCGGAGCCGACCGGGTCGTCACCGTGCTCACCGACTTCACCGGCGCGCTCATCGACACCGAGTACTTCCGCGCGTTCCTGCGCCGTGAGCCCGCCCGGGCGCTGCGCCTGCTCACCACGAAGGAGAGCCACGTCCAGCGCCGCTTCGTCGCCGTCACCGAGGCCGCCCTGCGCGAGGAGAGCGACGCCGGCCGCATGACGCTCACCCTCCCGTGCCACGACCTCGCCTACCTCCTCGTGCGGATCTCGGAGTCGTTCACCTACACCGACCTCATCACCGGCGAAGCCCCCAGCGGCGAGCGCGCGCTCGCCGCGTTCCGCCTCGTCCTGCGCCCGGCCTGACCTCGCACGGCAGGTCCGCAGGTCCGCTCAGACCCACTGACGCGCCGCACGAGACCAGGCCGCGCATCGACGGTCAGGCTGCGTCGTAGGCGACCGCGACGTCAAGGACCCAGACGACGCCGAACGCGTCCTCCACCATGCCGTAGAGCGGGGAGAACGCCGACGGTCCGAGATCGGCGAGCACGGTCGACCCCTCGGCCAGCCGTCCCCAGAGCTCGGAGATCTCGTCGGCAGAGTCGCCGCGCACGGAGACGAAGAGGGACTTCTCGCCCTGGTCGTACGGGACGCTCGCGGGGACGTCGTACGCCATGATCTGGAACCCGTTCTCTACGACGACCTGGCCGTACTTCACCTGCTGCGCCTCGGAAGGCGTCTCGACGCTGGACGCGTCCGCGTTCGTGACGACGACGAGCCGTCCGCCGAAGACGTCGTGGTACTTCTCGAGTGCCGCGCGCGCGTCGCCGCGGAAGTTCAGGTGAGGGGTGGTGGTGACAGTCATGTCTGCTCCTGGGTGAGATGCGCCCCGGGTCGTTCCCCGGACACCACGAACTCTCACAGCGATACAGGACAGCCTCGGTCCTCTACCGACCGTAGGGTCGGGCCTATGACGACGACCACCGCGACGACGTCTCGCCTCCTCGCGCTCCTCTCGCTCTTGCAGACACGACGAGACTGGCCCGGCCCCATCCTCGCCGAGCGCCTCGACATCACGCACCGGACGGTCCGGCGAGACGTCGAGCGCCTCCGCGAGATGGGCTACAGCATCCGCGCCCTCAGGGGACCGGCCGGTGGCTACCGCCTCGACGCAGGCACCGAGCTCCCGCCGCTGCTCTTCGACGACGACCAGGCCGTCGCGCTCGCCCTCGCCCTCCAGTCCGCGGCGTCGAGCGGTGCCGACATCGACGAGGCCGCCGTCCGCGCCCTCGCCACGGTGCGCCAGGTCATGCCGCCACGCCTGCGCCACCGGCTCGACTCTCTCGACGTCACCGTGCTCCCTGGACGGCCCTCGGCGCGGCCCTCCGGCGACCCCAGCAGCACCGCCGAGCAGGTGTCGCCCGGCCTGCTCGTCGACCTCTCGACAGCCGTCCGCGCCCGAGAGGTCCTACGCCTCGACTACGCGAGCACCGGCGAGCAGGACCGCGATCGGGACGACACCCGTCGCGAGAGCCGGGACCTGCGCCCACCCCGCCGCATCGAACCGCACCACGTCGTCACCTCGCACGGACGCTGGTACCTCGTCGCGTGGGACCTCGACGCGGACGGCTGGCGGATCTTCCGCACCGACAGGATCACCCTGCGCACCCCGAACGGTCCACGGTTCACCCCGCGAGAAGTTCCCGGCGGGGAGGTGCGCTCCTTCGTCTCCGCGCAGTTCAAGGGCGCACGACGGGCCGACGTCTGGCCCTGCCTCGGGACCGCCGTCCTCGACCTCCCGGCCGCCGCGGTCCTCCCGTTCGTCGGTGACGGGAGCGTCGAAGCACTCGGGCACGACCGGTGCAGGATCACGGTCGGTTCCTGGTCCTGGGTGGCGCTCGCCGCCTCGCTCGGCCGGTTCGGCGCCGTCGTCACGGGCGTCGAGCCGCCCGAGCTCGTCGACGCCTTCAGCCTGCTCGCGGTCCGCTACGCGGAAGCAGCGACCGCGAGCCGCTGACGTCAGTCGTTCGTGGTCGTCTCGTTCGTGGTCGTCTCGCTCGCGCGCCGGTTCCCGACACGGTGCTCGGCGTCCGGGTCTGCGTCCACGCCCGACCTCTCGCGCAACGCACGCCCGCGCTCCACGTCCTCCTGGGCCTTCTCGGCCTTCTTCTCGCTCGCAGACGTGTCGCGCGGCGGCAGCTGGATCGTCTCCTCCGCGACGATGCCCGCCTGGAGCTCGCGCCCACGCTCGATCTCCGCGTCGAGCTCGGCGCCGAAGAGGAGCGCGAGGTTCGTGATCCACAGCCACAGGAGGAAGACAATCACGCCCGCGAGCGCGCCGTACGTCGCGTCATAGCTGGAGAACTTCGACACGTAGAAGCCGAACCCGACCGAGGCGAGCGCCCACACGAGGATCGCGACGAACGCCCCGACGCTGAGCCAGCGGAACTTCGGCTGCCGCACGTTCGGGGTGCCGTAGTAGAGGATCGCGATGACGAGGACGACGAGCAGCAGGACGACGGGCCACTTCGCAATGTTCCATACGGTGAGCGTCTGGTCGCTCAGCCCGATGAACGCCCCGATGGCGCTCGCCACGGGCCCGGAGGCGACGAGCATGAGGCCGATGAGCGCGACGAGGACGAGGGTCACGAGCGTGATGAGCAGCATGATGGGGCGCAGCTTCCAGATCGGTCGCCCTTCGTCGATCTGGTAGATGCGGTTCATGGCGCGGCTGAACGCGTTGACGTACCCGGACGCGGACCAGAGCGCGACGACGAGACCGGTGACGAACGCGAGCCCGGCAGCCGAGGAGCCGGTCACCTGCTCGACGACCGGTTCGATCGTCTTTGCCGCATTGGCCGGGACGAAGTCCTCAAGCACGTTCATGAGGTTGTCGACGATCTGCTCGCTGTTGCCGACGAGCCCGAGGATCGACACGAGGGCCAAGAGCGCAGGCGCGATCGCCAAGACCGCGTAGTAGGTCAGGGCAGCGGCGAGGTCAGTGCACTGGTCGGAGAGGAACTCGCGGAACGTCTTGCCAGCGATGAATCCCCACGAGTGCTTGGAGAGATCGGTCGGCGAACCTGGTTTGCGGTCGTCCTCAGGCTGGGGTGCGTCTGCCTTGAGGTGGGCTGCCGACACGGTGTTGTCGGTATAGCTCATCGTGGTCTCTCCTTGCACGGGCACGGGGTGGCTCCCTATGGTCCGTCGGGTGAGACCGCACCGCTACCGGAACGCGACCTCACCGAGGTCTGTCGGCGCACCGGGGGCCGGCACGGCAGGCTGTGCGTCGACCCGGACGAGCAGGACCGCGATGTCGTCCGCGAGAGCATCACCGACGAGATCGCGCACGAGCACCGACGGCAGTTCCGCGAACGCCACTGTCCCAGACGACTCGAGGGTCGTGACGAGCCGTCGGAGACCGTCGAGGAACATCTCGTCGCGCCGCTCGACGAGGCCGTCCGTGTAGAGGACGAGGACGTCCCCCGGCCCCAGGAGCACCTCGTGGTCGTGGCGCGTGATCGAGGGCTCCACGCCGAGCATGAGACCGTTGCGGCCCTGCAGGATCTCGACCGTGCCGTCCGCGCGAGCGACGACGGGCGGCGGGTGGCCTGCGCTCGACCACCGCATCCGTAGCCCGTCTCCTTCGTGGCTGAGCCGCGCGACGATCGCCGTCCCGGTCGCGTCGAGCTTGATCCCACGGTTCGTCTTGTCGAGGATCGACAGGATGGCCGACGGCGGCTCGTTGTGCTCCCACGCGAACGCGCGCAGCATCGACCGCAGCTGACCCATGACCGCTGCCGCAGCGACGTCGTGCCCGGTGACGTCGCCGATCATCACGGCGATAGAGCCGTCCGGCAGCTCGATCGCGTCGTACCAGTCACCGCCGACCTCTTCCGTGCGGGCCGCAGGCTCGTAGATCGACGCGAACGTCACACCCTGGATCGTCGGGAGCGGCGAGAGCATCGCCGCCTGCAGCGTCCTCGCCACGCCCTGGCGCGCCGCGAGCATCTGCGCACGGTCCAGCGCCTGCGCGGTGTACCCCGCGAGCGCCGTCTTGATCGCCCTCGACTGCTCGTCGAAGACCCGTGGCATGTCCCAGACGAGCGTGAGCACCCCGAGGAGCTTTCCGCTCGAGATGAGCGGGAGCATGCCCCGCGCGCCGGTGACGTTGTGGGAGACGCTCGCCGTCATGGGGAACTTCCGCACCATCTCGGCGCTGTCGGTGAACATCATGGGCTTGCGGGTCAGGGCGACCAAGGACAGCGGACGGTCGTCGCCGATGTACGCCGTACGCCAGTTCTCGTCGATCTCGTCGTAGAAGCCGTCGAGCGACGTGTAGGTCAGGGACATGCCGTCCTCGTCGAGGAGGGCGAGGCCTGCGTAGCGGGCCCCGAGACCCGTGGTCGCGACGCGTCCTGCGGTCGTCGCCACGTCGTCGATCGTGATCGCGTCCGCGAACGCGTCGCTCAGCAGGAGAAGCAGGCGGCTCTGCCTGTTCGTCTGCGTCGTGAGGCGCTGGATCTCGCGAGAGCGCGCGTGCTCTCCTCGCAGCCGCAGCTCCGACGAGCACACGTCGGCCAGGTCGGCGCAGAGCTCGAGGTCGGAATCAGACCAGTCCCGGGGACCGGCGTCGACGACGCACAGGGCACCGATCGGGACCGTTCCGATGCTCCGGAGCGGAAGAGCGACGAGGGCCCCGACCTCGGCGTCCGGACCAGAGAGAAGGTCACGCAGGGCGGGATCGTGCTGCAGGTCCCGACTCACGACCGGGGCGTCGCGCGCCACGACCAGGCTGGCGACCGACCCGCCCAGGTGCACCGCACCGTCGAGGGTCAGCGACACGACCGCTGCCGTCGCGCCGAGCTGTGCCCGCGCCAGGCGCGCATAGCGCTCCCGTGTCTCCTCGTCGAGGAGCTGCGCCCCGCTGGCGCTCGCGCCAGGACGCGGCGAGGATGGGGAGGTAGACGGCACGAGAGTGATTATCCACGGCAGCGCACGATTCACCGTCCCGTCGGCGATCCCTGCGCCTCATGCATCTCTGCCGCAGGTCGATGGGATCGTGCAGGTGCGCGAGGCGCTCGCGGAGAGGAGCCGAAAGCATGGGCAAGAGAAGGTCGGAGGCCGACCAGCAGGTCGCGGAGCTGCTCCGGACGGCCAAGGAGGCGATCGGGCTCTCCGTCGCGTTCCTCTCGCGGATGGACGGCACGGTCCAGCACCTCCAGGTCGTCGACTCCTCGATCCCCCTCCTCTTCCCCGAGGGGGCGCGGCTCAAGCAGGAGACGACCTTCTGCCAGGCGATCCTCGACGGCCGTCTGCCTGCTGTCATCCCGGACGTCCGCAAGCACCCTGCGGCGATGGCTCTGCCTGCGGCGAAGTTCCCTCGCCTGCGCAGCTACGTCTCGGTGCCTGTGACGTTGAGCGACGGCACGCTCTACGGGACGTTCTGCGCGGCCGGCCTCACGACGGACACGGGCCTGACCCTGCGTGACAAGGCACTCCTGGGCGTGCTGGCGTCGGCTGCTGCTGTGATCATCGAGCCAGGCGTGGTCGAGCAGGAGCGGCGCGACGAGATCACTGAACGCCTCGTGCCGGTGCTCGACGGGCGCGGACCTGTCGTCCTCCTCCAACCGATCGTCGATCTTCCGACGGGACGCCGGGTCGGTGCCGAGGCGCTGAGCCGGTTCCCCGCCGAGTGGGGCATGGCACCGGACGTCGTCTTCGAGCAGGCGCACAGCGTCGACCTCGGTCACCGGCTCGAGCTCCTCGCGCTCGAGCGGGCAGCCGACCACCTCGACGCGGTGGACGGGTACGTCGCGATGAACGTCTCGCCGCAGACGCTCCTCACCCCCGGTTTCACCGAGCTGCTCGAACGGCTGCCTCTCCCCCGGGTGCTCCTCGAGCTGTCGGAGCACGACCAGGTGGAGGACTACGACGCCCTGCGCGCCGTCCTCGCCGGGCCGCGCGCAGCAGGCATGCGGCTGGCGATCGACGACGTGGGTGCGGGCTTCTCGTCGTTGCGGCACATCGTCTTGTGCGCCCCGGACGTCATCAAGCTCGACCGGAGCATCGTCGACGGCGTGAGCACGGACCCGGTGCTCTCGACGCTCGTCGGCGCGCTCGTGGAGTTCGCGCACGGGAACGGGACGCTCGTCGTCGCCGAAGGGGTGGAGACAGCCCAGGACGTCGAGGCGCTGCGCGGCCTGCACGTCGACCTCGCGCAGGGTTGGTTCTTCGGACGCCCCGGGCTCGCGGCGGACCTCGCGCCCGTGGGGCTCGCGGCGGTGGAGCACGCAGCAGACGGGTTCTCAGAGGACGACGAGCAGCCGATCGCGTCCTGACGTCGTCGACCGGTCCGCTCTCGCGGGTCACCGACCGCGGTTGCCCTCGGAGCCCGCGGGCGGCGCGGGCTCCGGCGAACGACCAGGCGGCTGCGCCGGGCGCTGGAGCAGCGGGACCCGGATGCCGAGCTCCCGCGTGACCGGTGCGTCCGGCGTGACCGTGACCTCTTCACCGGCGTGCAGCAGCACGAGGCTCGCGGTGGCTCCGTCGACGACGGCGTACGTGACGGCGCTGTGACGGACGTCCACCGTCAGCCGCAGTCCCTGCCACCGGACAGAGAAGCGCAACCGCGTCAGCCCCTGCGGCAGGGCAGGGTCGAACGACGGGGTGCCCCCCGTGTCACGGAAACCGCCGAACCCTGCCACCAGTGCGAGCCACCCGCCGGCGAGCGACGCCATGTGCAGACCGTCGTGGGTGTTCTTCTGCAGGTCGTGCAGGTCGATGAGCGCCGCCTCGCGGGCGTAGTCGTACGCGAGGTCGAGGTGACCGGTCTCCGCGGCGAGGATCGCTTGCGTGCACGCGGACAACGACGAGTCACGCACGGTCCGCCGCTCGTAGTAGTCGACGTTGCGGGCCTTCTGCTCGGCGGTGAACGCATCGCCGCACCAGTGCATCGCGAGGATCAGGTCGGCCTGCTTGAGGACCTGCTTGCGGTAGAGGTCGAAGTACGGGGCGTGCAGGAACAGCGGGTACGCGTCCTCGTCGTCGTCGAAGTCCCACTCGGCGTGCCCGGTGAAGCCCGCCGACTGCTGGTGCACCCCCAGCACCGCGTCGAACGGCACGTGCACGGCCGCGGCCGCTCCGCGCCAGACCGACGTCTCCGGCGGGGTCACGCCGAGCCGGTCCGCGACGTCGGGGTGACGCAGCGACGCCTCGGCCGCAGCGACGAGCGCCCGGGCCGCCATGAGGTTCGTGTAGAGGTTGTCGTCGGTGACCGCGCTGTACTCGTCGGGCCCGGTCACTCCGTCGATGTGCCAGCCGCCGTCACGGTCATAGTGCCCGAGCGACACGAACAGGCGAGCGATCTCGACCAGCAGCTCGAGGCCGACCTCCCGCTCGAAGCCGGTGTCGCCGGTCGCCGACACGTAGCGCACCACGGCGTCGGCGATGTCCGCGTCGATGTGGAAGGCGGCCGTCCCGGCGGGCCAGTAGCCCGAGCACTCGTCTCCACGGATGGTCCGCCACGGGAAGGCTGCCCCGGCGAGGTGCAGCTCGGCGGCGCGCGCACGGGCCCGGTCGAGCGTCGAGTGACGCCATCGCAGAGCGTCGGCGACGCTCGACGGGTGGGTGTAGGTCAGCACCGGGAGCACGAACATCTCCGTGTCCCAGAACGTGTGCCCGTCGTACCCCAGGCCGGTGAGGCCCTTGGACGGGATGGCCCGACGCTCGGCCCGCGCTCCGGACTGCAGCACGTGGAACAACCCGAAGCGCACCGCCTGCTGCAGCTCCGCGTCGCCGTCCACGACGACGTCGGCCGCGTCCCAGAACTCGTCCAGGTAGGCCCTCTGCTCGGCGACGAGCCCGTCCCAGCCGGTCAGGCGCGCGCCCGCGAGCGCTGCGGCGACCTGGTCGCGGACCGCGGTCTCCGAGCGCAGGCTCGACCATCCGTAGGCGAGCAGCTTCACCACGCGCAGCTGCTCGCCCGGCTGCACCGTGCACGAGACCGTCAGCCGCGCCCAGTCCTCGCTCACGACCACCTCGGACGCCATCCGGCCGGGTGCCTCGACGATGTGGCCCATGCCCGCGCCCACGAGCAGCTCGCTCGCTCGCGTCCGGTGCAGCAGCACGACAGAGCGGTCGTCGCGGTCTTGCGCGACCGGCGCCAGAGGGTGCCCGAGCACCGCTGCGACACGCGGGTCGGTGGACTCCCCCGGCTGCTGCTCGTTCGCGACGAGCTCCGACTGCACGGTGATGCGTGCCGCGCTCCCGACGGGCTCGACCACGTACTCGATCGCGGCGATCGCTCGCTGCGAGAACGACACCAGCCGGCGGGAGCGGACCCGGACCCGGGTCTGTGCGGCGGAGCTCCAGTCGACGGTGCGCTCGAGCATCCCGCTGCGCAGGTCCAGCCGGCGGTGGTGGTCGTGCAGGTCGCCGTAGCGGACGTCGAGCGGGGCGTCGTCCACGAGGAGGCGGACGAGCTTGCCGTTCGCGACGTCGACGAGCGTCTGGTCGGTCTCGGGGAAGCCGTACCCGGCCTCGGCGTACGGCTGCGGCTTCTTCTCGTAGAACCCGTTGAGGTAGGTCCCGGGGATGCCGTACGGCTCTCCCTCGTCGAGGTTGCCGCGCAACCCGATGTGACCGTTCGACAGGGCGAAGAGCGACTCGGACTGCGCGAGCACGTTGAGGTCGAGAGCAGTCTCGCTCACCGACCACGGCTCGGTCGGATACGCCCCGTGCCGGATCACGCGGCCTCCACCAGCTCGGCCAGGTCCGTCACGACGACGTCCGCGCCGTGCGATCGCAGCTGCTGCGCCTGACCGACCCGGTCGACACCGACCACGTAGCCGAACCGACCGGCCCGGCCTGCGGCGACGCCCGCGAGCGCGTCCTCGAAAACGGCGCACTCCCCCGGCTCGGACCCGAGCCGCGCGGCAGCAGCCAGGAACGTGTCGGGGGCGGGCTTCCCGGCCAGGTGCTCGGCGCTGATCGTCACGCCGTCGACCCGCACCTCGACCAGCGCGGCGAGCCCGGTCACCGCCAGCACCTCCCCGGCGTTGGCTGACGACGACACGACCGCTCGGCGCAGGCCCGCACGCTCGGCGGCGACGAGGTAGCGCCGGGATCCGTCGAACACGGTGACCCCGTCCTCGTGGATCCGGCGCAGCACCATCGCGTTCTTGCGGCTGCCCAGCCCGTTGACCGTCTCGGCCGTGGGGGCGTCCTGGTCGGTGCCCTCCGGCAGGACGATGCCGCGGGCGGCGAGCAGGTCGCGCACCCCGTCGAGCCTGGGCTTGCCGTCGACGTACGCCTCGTAGTCGTGCACCGGGTCGAACGGCACGTAGGGCGCACCGTCGCGCTGGGCCCGTGCCTGCAAGAACTCGTCGAACATCTCCTGCCACGCGGCGCCGTGCACGGACGCGGTGTCGGTGAGCACCCCGTCGAGGTCGAACAGGCACGTCGTGATCTTGCTCGGCAGGCCTAGCACCGTGCGCCGTCCTCCACGCTCGGTGCGGGGACGTCCTCCACGCTCGGTGCGGGCACCGCGGCGCGGCCGCTCCCGCCGGGGTCGAGGATCCGGTAGGCGACGAGCTTGAGGCGGTCGTTGAGCAGCGCCCAGAGGATCGCGTAGCCCCACACAAAGCCGGCCCAGCCCCATCCGAGGGGCGTCATGAAGAGCCCGTACACGGCGATGAGCGTCGCGATGACCTGTGTTCCGACGACCGCGACCCACAGGATCCGGGCGGGCCGGATCGACCAGAACGGACCGCGGGTGCGCGTAAGGAAGATCGTCAGGTGCCCTGCGACCGAGAGCTTGAGGTACATCAGGGTCTGGACGTGGTCGCGATCGAGGTTGAAGACGCGCTCGCCGAGGTAGAAGAGCCCGAAGGCCGAGACGACGCCTGCGACGCCGAGGACTGTCGAGATGCCGAGAACGAGACGCATGTTCCACACCTCGGGCGTCTTCCTGTACTGCACCTTGTCGTAGGCGATCGAGAGGATCGCCCCGTCGTTGAGGATGGCGAGCATGACGATCATGATCGCGGTGACGGGGTAGAAGTCGAACGCCAGGATCGCGACCGTCATGAACAGCAGCACGCGCAAGGTCTCGGCGATGCGGTAGATGGCGTACGAGTTCATCCGTTGGAAGATCCGTCGACTCTCTTCGATCGCCTCGATGATCACCGAGAGCCCCGGGGTGAGCAGGACGATCGCGGCGGCCGCACGGGCCGCGTCGGTGGCACCCGAGACCGCGATCCCGCAGTCTGCCTTCTTCAGTGCCGGAGCGTCGTTGACGCCGTCTCCGGTCATCCCGACGATGTGGCCGCGCTGCTGGAGGACGTCGACGATGTGGTACTTGTGCTCGGGGAAGACCTGGGCGAACCCGTCGGCGGCCTCGATCGAGCGACCCACCTCGGCGTTCTCGTCCTTCGTCACGTCGCCGAGGCCCTCCGCGTCGAGGATGTCGGTGCCCAGGCCTACCTTGCCTGCCGTCTCCTTCGCGATCGCCAGCGCGTCGCCGGTGACCATCTTCACGTGCACGCCCATGTCTGCTGCTGCAGCGATGGTGGCCGTCGCGTCCTCGCGCGGAGGGTCGAACAACGGCAGCACACCGACGAGCTGCCATGTCCCGGCCTCGTCGGTCCGAGCCACACCGAGGGAACGGAAGCCACGAGCGGCAAAGTCGTTCACCGCGGCATCGACCGCTGCCCCGACAGCGTCCTTGTTCGCCGCGAGCGCCAGGATCACCTGCGGGGCACCTTTGGTGACCGTGAACGACGCGTCGCCCGGGCCGGTGACGCTGGCCTCCGTGCGCTTGTGGACCGGGTCGAACGGCGTGAAGCCCGTCACCGTGAAGGTGTGCAGGGCGTCCGGGTCGCTCAGCCCGCCCAGGACTGCGAGGTCGATGGGGTCGTCGTTGTCCGCACGCGAGGCGAGGGCCCCGGCGAGCACCACCTCGTCGGCCGTGATCCCGGGGGCGGTGAACGGGTCGCCGAGCGTCAGGGCGTTCTGGGTCAGGGTCCCGGTCTTGTCGGCGCAGAGCACGTCGACTCCGGCGAGCTCTTCGATCGCGACGAGCCTGCTGACGATCGCCTGCTTCTTCGCGAGCTGACGCGCTCCCACCGCCATCGTCACCGACAGCACGGTCGGCATGGCGACGGGGATCGCGGCGACGGTCAGGACGAGCGCGAACTGCAAGGTGGTCAGGAGCTCGTCCCCGCGGGCCAGCGAGACGACCATGATGACGGTGACGAGGGCGACGGCGAGCAGGATGAGGTAGTTCCCGATCTTCAGGACTGCCTTCTGGAAGTGGCTCACGGTGTGAGCGTCCTGGACGAGGTCGGCGGTCTTGCCGAAGTAGGTGTGGGCACCCGTCGCGTAGACCACGGCACCGATCTCGCCTCGGCGGACGATCGACCCGGAGTAGACGGCGTCGCCCGGCGCGCACGTGGCAGGCAGGGACTCGCCGGTGAGCGCCGACTGGTCGACCTCGATCTCGTCGCCGCCCAGCAGCCGGGCGTCGGCGGGCACGATGTCGCCGAGACGCAGGCGGATCACGTCACCGGGCACCAGGTCGCGCGCAGGCGGGGTCACCCATGCGCCGTCGCGCCGGACGCGGGCGGTGATCGCGAGCTTGGCCTTGAGCGCGTCGATCGCGTTGCCGGCCTGTCGTTCCTCGCTGTACCCGACGAGCGCGTTGGCGACCAGCAGCACGAGGATGATGGCGAAGTCTGCCCAGTGGCCGACCGCGCCGGAGAGGATGACTGCGACCTCGATCATCCAGGGGATGGGGCCCCAGAAGTAGGACAAGAGCTTGAGGAGCGGGTTGGTCGAGTGCTCGGCGATCTCGTTGGGTCCGTACCGCGACAGCCGCTGGGTGGCTTCGTCTTGGGTCAGCCCGTCGGGCGAGGTCTCGAGGCGTTCTTGGAACTCCTCCATCGGCACCGTCGCTAGGTCGGGAGGGTGTGTTTCCGCAGGTTGCGTCGGCACGCTGTCTACAGTCATAGGTGGCTCCACACTGTCTATGGAAAGCCGCGGCCCTACGCGATCGAGACGCGCACAGCGCTGCTCCTTGCTAGTGAGGGGCCTCGAGGTCGCACAGATCGACGAGGTCCTGGTCCTGTCCACACAACTCCGCTGCTGGTGCACTGTCAACCGAGGGGGCTCGTGCGTGCTGGCTCAGCCTGGCTCGGTCAGCTCTTCGAGCTCTGTCAGGCTCATCTGCTGGCTGCGATCCGCGACCCGCCGGTCAAGACGGACGCCCTCTGCCCGGAGCACGGCTAGCGGGTCACGGTGGTCGTCCGGGTCGGTCCAGGCGAACGACTCGCTCACGCGCCCGTCCGCGCCCAGGACCCGCTGCGCGTCGGGGCAGTCGGCGCAGTGCCCGATGTGGGTCCCGACAGGCTGCGCAGCCGTGCCGACCAGGGCCGCGAGATCACCATACGTCGTCCACCTGCCCGCCGGGATCGCCGCCATGATGGTGTGGAGCATGCTCCAGTCGAAGCCGCCGCGAACCGTGACAGTCCCGGCGATCTCGCTGAGAGTGCGGCCGTCGGGCAAGATCCACCACGCAGCTCCGCCCACCGAGGACTCGACACCTGCGGCCGCGAGCAGGACCGCCTGAGTGATCGGGGTCGGCAGTCCGCGCCGCCCGGCATACTCCCACTCGATCGGGTCAGACCGCCGGTTGCTCCACGTCGCCCGACCACGCCGCGGATCGCCACTGACCCACTCCTCGACCTGCCGCGCAAGATCAGGATCGACGTCGACGGGGCGGAGCCGGAGCGTCGTACCGTCAGGAATCATCGCCGAGTCGACGAGCTTCGCGACCGTGCTCTTCTCGCGCGCACGACGGCGGCCTGCGTCGTCTGCCCGCGCCTTCGCCCGGAGCGGCGACACCATGAGCTCTTCGACGTCCGGCACCGGGAACAGCTGCGAGACCGTGATGACGATCTCGCCGCCCAGCGTGCGGTATGCCTGGACCCTCTGGAGAGCCACGTCGAGGCCCATGTCGGTCAGCCAGACGGCCGTGGCCGTCACCACCGGAGGAAAAGCCCCGGCCACGAGCACGATCCTCGGTCTCTTCAGCAGCTCTGCGTCGAGCTCGCCGCCCACGTGCGTCGCGAGCAGCTCGCGCACGGTGTCCTCGTCCGCTGGGAGGCCCTGGCGGGTGCGGAAGCGCGACAGCTGGTCGACCAAGGACTCCTCAGTGAACCGGCTCGCCATCGCGGCGTACTTGATCGCCTGCATCTCGACCGTGTCCGGTGCGCGGTCACGCTTGAGCTCGGCAACCACCAGGCGCCCGTCGGTGCCGAGGCCGAGAACATCGAGCCGGTCCCGCTCTCGGGTACCAGACCCGGACCACCACCGGTCGAACTCGAGCGTGATGACCATGACGCCGGGGCCAAGGATCTGCGGATGCGCTACTACCCACTCCTGGAGATCGTCACGCTCCCGGAGCCCTGCGTCCGCGAGCGTCACCGACTCCGCCGGCGTCGCCTGCGAACCGTCGACCGTGAACACCAGCTCGCTCGCCACCGGAGGCACTCCCATCGCTGTTTGACCAGACAGATCCACGCGCACCTGCGCCGAACGATGCACGCCCCGGGTCGCTACCGAGGACTCCCGAGGACATCGGCCTCCGAGGGCGGCCTCGGCATGTCCCACACGCGCGCAAAGATGTCAGCAAGCTCTGGCCAGACGAGTCGCTGCCCGTCCTCGGAGGAGCGGACCTCGTCTGCGAGGGGAGGGAGCACCACGATGTCGTGGGGAATCACGCGCCCTGCCGCGTCACAGCGGCCCAGCGGATCAGGAAACCGCAGAGCCACATTCGTGCCGACCCGCCGACAGACGGTCGACTCACCGTCAGTTCCTGCGAACGCGAGATCGTAGACCGGGAGCGGATCGGCAGATCCTCCACGGAGGAGGAACCGAAATCCCCAGGAGCGCCCGCGCGTAGCCCAGACGAGCGTCACTTGAGGCTCTTGACGAGGAAGCCGTCCTTGACGCCCTGGTCGAGCTGGAGCCGGAAGTGCGCCAGCGTCGCGGTGAGGTAGTCGTGGTTCGCTCGGGCCTGGGCGTTGATCTCTTGGAGCTTCGCCTCCCCCATCTGGGCTACCGTCACGAGCGCGGGGAGAGCAATGACACCCAGAGCAGGGCCGACCTTCGGCGCCTTCGTCAAGAATGAGGCCAATTTTTTGGCGCCGGCAAGGGCATGTGCCACGGACCCGGCATTGCTCACAAGGTTGGCGAACAGCTTTTGCGGAATCTCGAACTTCTCTCCCCACCGAACAACTCGCTCCAGAGGGAGCATCGTTGCCACCGGCAGGAGGAGATCAAGGCCGACCCGTTCAGCCACCTCGATCCGGCCTGGCTCGAACCGTGCCGACGAGAGCAGCATGAAGTCTTCGCCGATCGACAGCGCGTCAGGGGTCTGCACGAGTCCCTTGAGCACCTCGTGGAGCGACGTGAGGTCGCCTGCAGCCTTCTCGACGACCAGATCTTGAAAGCCGTGGACGTCGAGGTCGGGGTGCAGGTCTGCCTTGGACAACGCGATGATCCAGATGCGGGGGAACTTCGCCAACGGCTCACCCTCGTGGAGGAGGTCGTCCTTGAGCCGCAGGAGTCCGTCGCGGACGCCCCAGAGCAGCGACTTGAGGTACTTTTCCTCCTCGCCCGCGGAGTCGAGCAGCTTCTGGCCGTCGACGAGAAGAACCGCGACGTCCGACTGGAGCAGCACCCGAAACGTCTCGACGCGACGGGTGGCCTCCTGAGCGCTGCTCGGCTCCTCGTCGAACCATTCTCCTGGGTAGTCGTGCCAGACGAGACGCAGCGCGTCGAACTTCCCCTTCTTCGCAGCCTTCGCGCCGCTGGCGTGCTTCAGCTTGATCATGAAGGAATAGGGAATCGCCGCAAAACGGGTGAGATCGGGCACCTTCGCGCTGTTCTTCATCCCCAGATAGTTCTGCCGCAAGCGGTTTCCCTGACCGGTGTCGTCAGCTATGACATAGAACAGGCTCTCCTTGAGGAAAGACTGCTCCTGCGCCGCACCGTAGAAAGACGAGACCAGAACGGTCTTTCCGCTTCCGGTCCCACCGAACACTGCAATGTGCTGGTCCAGCACCTGGTCTTTTTCCGTCATTTTGCGACCCTAGCAGCCGAGGCGCAGCAGCCCTCGTAGACACGAGAAAGAATTCACCCATGCCGGGTGGCTTAAAAGGCACCGGGGATGCGCTGGCACCAGCACGCGTGCAGAACCCGACCACAGCAGCCCCCCCCGTGCGCCGATCGCGCACCGCTCCCTCAGGGTCCAGACTGGCCCGGTGACCAACCGTCTCGCGGCCGCGACCAGCCCGTACCTCCGTCAGCACGCAGAGAATCCCGTGGACTGGCGGGAGTGGTCCTCCGAGGCGTTCGACGAGGCCCGCGAGCGCGACGTGCCCGTCCTCCTGTCGATCGGCTATGCGGCCTGCCACTGGTGTCACGTCATGGCGCACGAGTCCTTCGAGGACGAGTCCATCGCGCGCACGATGAACGACGGCTTCGTGAGCATCAAGGTCGACCGCGAGGAGCGCCCGGACATCGACTCCGTCTACATGGCGGCTGTGGTGGCGATGACGCGGCAGGGCGGCTGGCCCATGACGGTGTTCCTCACGCCTGACGGCGCCCCGTTCTTCGCTGGCACGTACTTTCCGCCCACTCCCGTGCACGGCATGCCGGGCTTCCCGCAGGTGCTCGACGCCGTGAGCACCGCGTGGCGAGACAAGCGTGCCGGGCTCGAGGAGCAGGCTGCGGGGCTCGTCGAGCACCTGCGGTCCGGCGCCGGGCTCTCTGCCCGGCACACGGTTGCGCCGTCTCCGACCGACCTGGAGGTGGCGGTCGAGGCGCTCGCCCGCCAGCTCGACACGACGCACGGCGGCTTCGGCGGGGCACCGAAGTTCCCGCCGTCCATGAATCTCGAACAGCTTCTGCGCCACCACGCGCGCACCGGCGACCCGTTGTCCCTGCAGATGGTGGAGCGCACGTGCGAGGCGATGGCACGCGGCGGCATCTACGACCAGCTCGGCGGCGGTTTCGCACGCTACTCGGTGGACGCGCAGTGGGTGGTCCCCCACTTCGAGAAGATGCTCTACGACAACGCCCAGCTCCTCAGCGTCTACGCGCACCTCGCCCGCACGCTCGCGCACAGCGAGAACACCGTCCTCGCTGGTCTCGCCCGCCGCGTGACGACCGAGACCGCCGCGTTCCTCCTGCGCGAGCTCCGCACCGCCGAGGGCGGCTTTGCCTCCTCACTCGACGCAGACACCGACGGCCATGAGGGCACATTCTACGTCTGGACGCCCGACCAGCTCGTCGAGGTGCTCGGAGCGGACGACGGCGCGTGGGCCGCACAGCTCCTCGCGGTGACGCCCGGCGGCACGTTCGAGGCAGGGTCGAGCGTCCTGCAGCTCCTCGAGCCGGTGCCCCCGGCGGACGACGCCCGGTGGGCGCGCGTCCGCGCCGCGCTCTTCGCTGCACGCGAGGAGCGCACGCACCCCGCCCGCGACGGCAAGGTCGTCGCCGGCTGGAACGGCCTCGCCATCGGTGCGCTCGCCGAGGCCGGCCGCATCCTCGAGCGTCCCGACTGGGTCGAGGCGGCTGTCGTCGCGGCCGAGCACGTCGTCGGCCTGCAGGTCCTCGAACCGGACGCCTCCGGCCGGGACAGCCTCGAGCTGCGCCGTGTCTCGCTCGACGGGCAGGTCGGTGCAGCCTCCGGCGTCCTCGAGGACTACGCCCTCCTCGCCGACGGGCTCCTCCAGCTCTTCTCCGCCACCGGCACCACCCGCTGGTTCGACGTGGCCGGGCAGCTCCTCGACGTCGTCCTCGAACGCTTCGCCGAACCGGCTCCCGCCGCCGCCGGCACAGGCAGCGAGACGCGCGGTCCGCTCACCTTCTTCGACACCCCCGCCGCGACGCCCGAGGGCGAGGTGCCGCTCGTCGTGCGCCCGGCCGACCCCGGGGACAACGCGAGCCCGTCGGGCCGCTCCGCCGCCGCCGGCGCCCTCCTGCGGTACGCCGCGCTCTCCGGCTCGCACCGCCACCGCGTGGCCGCCGAGGCGGCCCTCGCCGTCTACCCAGCCCTCGCGGCCACAGCGCCACGCTTCGCCGGGCACGCTCTCGCGGTGGCCGAGGCGCTCGCCGACGGGCCGCGCGAGATCGCGATCGTCCTGCCTGCAGCACCCGACCCAGGAGGCACGACGCAGGCCCGTGCCGATACGCTCGTGCGCGAGGCCTGGCGCTCCGGTGCCCCGGGAGCTGTCGTCGCGACGGGGGTCGAGGGATCGACGCACCCGCTCCTCGCCGACCGCCCCGCAGCCGTGCCGACGGCGTACGTGTGCCGGGGTTTCGTGTGCGAACGACCGGTCACGGACGCCGAGGGCCTGCGCAGCCTCCTGCAGGAGTGACGCCAGACTCGATCACGACTGGAGCAGCGCCTTGATGGAGTCCTCGGTCTGGAAGGGCCGCACCTCGACCGCGCCGTGGCACGCCTTCGAGCCCTCTGCCGCGAGCCGCAGCGCGACGTCCAGGTCGGGGACGTCGATCACCCAGAAGCCGCCGAGGTGCTCCTTGGACTCCAGGTACGGCCCGTCGGTGACCACCGGCTGGTCGCCCTGACCGTCGACGACCGTGGCGGTGGTGGCCTGTGCGAGCCCGTCGGCGAAGACGAACCAGCCCTCGGCCACGAGCTTGTCGTTGAACGCTCCGGTGTCCTCGACCGCCTGGAGCATGGCCTCCTTGGTCGGGTAGTCGCCGAACTCGTTCCGCTCGGCAGGCCCGTAGACGGACAGCATGTACGTGGGCATCTCATCGTCTCCTCGATCGGTGTGCGGACGTCTCTTACCCTGACGACGAACGACTGTCCTTCGATCCGACACCCTCACGGGCACTTTCTCAACCGGCGCAGCCTCCTGCAGTATTGACGAGCCGAACAGGCACCCGTCGTGCCACCATGAGCGCATGACGGTCCATCTCGAGCCCATGCCCGCCACGCGTCTCGCCCTGTGGGTCGAGCGGACGTTCGAGGAGTACATCGAAGATCGCGTCCGCGCGGGCGAGTCCCTCGACGAGGCGCACGCGAACGCGGAGCGCAACCACGAGAACATCTTCCCGGCGGGCCAGCTCGCCCCGGGGCACGTCGTCTGCGACGTGGTGCGCGACGACCTGCCGATCGGCTTCCTCTGGATCGGGCCGCGCTCCGACGAGAACCCGACCGCCTGGTGGGTGTGGGACGTCGAGATCGAGCTCGAGCACCGCGGCAAGGGCTGGGGGCGCCAAGTCATGGTCCTCGCCGAGAGCGTCGCCGCCGAACACGGTGCGACGTCGCTCGGGCTCAACGTCTTCGGCTTCAACACGGCCGCACGTCACCTCTACGAGTCGCTCGGCTACGAGACGACCGCCATCCAGATGTCCAAGCCGATCACCCCTGCGGACGAGTCGACCGCGTAGCCGAGCCTCGGCGCCGACGGCTGCGTCACCGTCGGGCGTCGTCGGGCGTCGTCCCTGCGTCGGGGAGGATAGACGCATGACCGCCACCCTCGTCGCCCGCGGCCTCGCCGCGGCCCACGCCGACCGCACCCTGTTCTCCGGCCTCGACCTCGTGGTCGCTCCCGGGGACGTCGTCGGCCTCGTGGGTGCGAACGGTGCCGGGAAGTCCACGCTGCTCTCGTTGCTCGCCCGCGTCCAGCCGCCAGAAGCGGGGGCCGTGACGCTCTCCCCGGCCGACGCCCTCGTCGGGTGGCTCCCGCAGGAGGTCGAGCGCGTGCCCGGCGAGACGATCGCCGCGCACCTCGCCCGCCGCACAGGCGTCGCAGACGCCCAGGCGGAGTTCGACGCGACCGCGAGCGCCCTCGGTGACGGCCTCCCCGGAGCAGACGACGCCTACGCCGCCGCGTTCGACCGCTGGATGGCGATCGGCGCCGCCGACCTCGGCGAGCGCACCGGCGCGGTCCTTGCCGACCTCGGCCTCGACCTGGACGACGACCACCTCATGACAGGTCTCTCCGGTGGTCAGGCGGCGCGCGTCGGCCTCGCAGCCCTGCTGCTCTCCCGCTTCGACGTCCTCCTGCTCGACGAGCCGACGAACGACCTCGACCTCGACGGGCTCGCCCGCCTCGAAGCCTTCGTGTCGTCGCAGCGCACCGGTGTCGTCGTGGTGAGCCACGACCGTGAGTTCCTCGCGCGGTGCGTGACGCGCGTGGTCGAGCTCGACCTCGCTCAGCAGCAGGTGGCGGTGTACTCGGGCGGCTACGAGGCGTACCTCGACGAGCGTGCGACGGCCCGGCGTCACGCCCGCGAGAGCTACGACGAGTACGCCGACAAGAAGGCGGGGCTCGAAGGGCGCGCGCAAATGCAGCGTGGCTGGATGGCCAAGGGCGTGCGCAACGCGGTCCGCAAGGGCGACCCCGACAAGCACATCCGGGCGGCGCACCGCGAAGGCTCAGAGAAGCAAGCGGCCAAGGCCCGGCAGACAGAACGCATGATCGAGCGCCTCGACGAGGTCGTCGAGCCGCGCAAGGAGTGGGAGCTGCGCTACGAGATCGCCGCCGCACCGCGTGGGTCGAGCGTCGTCGCGACGCTGCGCGAGGCCGTCGTGACCCTGGGTGGGGCCGACGGCCCGGATACGCAGAGCGCCGCGCCGTTCACCCTCGGCCCGGTCTCGCTCCAGGTCGACGCAGGCGACCGGGTCGCGATCACCGGCGCCAACGGCTCCGGGAAGACGACTCTCCTGCGCGCGCTGCTCGAGCGGGTCCCCCTGACGAGCGGCACGGCGTCGCTCGGCGCGAGCGTCGCGATCGGTGAGGTGGACCAGGCGCGCAGCCAGCTCGGCGAGGGCGCAGAGACCTCCACCCCTGCTCCCCTGTTCGACGCGTTCGCGCGCCTCGTGCCGGACTGGCCCGAGTCCGAGGTGCGCACGCTCCTGGCCAAGTTCGGGCTGCGTGCCGCACACGTGCTGCGTCCCGTCCGGTCGTTGTCCCCGGGCGAGCGCACCCGCGCCGCGCTGGCGCTCCTCCAGGCGCGCGGCGTCAACCTCCTCGTGCTCGACGAACCGACCAACCACCTCGACCTGCCGGCGATCGAGCAGCTCGAAGAGGCCCTCGAGTCCTACACCGGCACCCTCCTGCTGGTGACGCACGACCGCCGCATGCTCGACGCCGTGCAGGTCAACCGTCGGTGGGCTGTCGCTGGAGGCCGTGTCACGGAAGAGTGAGCCCATGAGCACGCCGAACCCGACCGCGACGCACCCGACCTCGATGCCCACGCCCTCGTGAACCCTGTCCTCGAAGCCGGCGCGTGGGGACTGGTCGGCGGGGCCGCCCTCGTCCTCGGCGCAGCCGTGGCCTGGTTCGTCCGGGTACCGGCCACGGTGACGGCGACCGTCATGGCGTTCGGCGCTGGTGTGCTCGTCTCGGCGCTCGCGTTCGACCTCATGGACGAGGCTGCCGACACCGGCGGCATCGGGCCTGCAGCGCTCGGGTTCCTCGCCGGTTCGGTGACGTACGTGCTCGCGAACGTCGAGCTCAACCGTCGCGGCGCCCGGCACCGCAAGCGTTCTCGGGGCAAGCAACCGTCGGAGGAGGAGCAGAGCGGCAGCGGTGGTGCCATCGCGATCGGTGCGCTGCTCGACGGCATCCCAGAGTCTGTGGTTCTCGGGGCGAGCCTCCTCGGCGGGGGCGGGGTGAGCGTCGGGGTCGCCGTCGCGGTGTTCCTCTCCAACGTTCCTGAAGGCTTGTCGAGCGCTGCCGGGATGAAGGAGGCCGGCCGCAGCGCCCGCTACGTGTTCGGCGTGTGGTGCTCGATCGCAGCGATCAGCGGGCTCGCCGCCGCGGCCGGCTATGCCTTCCTCGGCGACGCGTCACCTGAGGTCGTCGCGATCATCACGGCCGTCGCCGCGGGCGCGATCCTCACGATGGTCGCGGACACGATGATCCCCGAGGCGTTCGAGCGTGCCCACGTCCTCACCGGCCTCATCACCTCCGCGGGCTTCCTCCTCGCGTTCACGGTCTCCCGCCTCGGAGGCTGACCCAAGCATGCGTCAACGTATAGTTGACACATGACCGAACAGGAAGCACGCACCCTTCGCGACCACCTCGCTGCTGCCCTCGACGCCGCGGCGCCTGGAGTCGACGCCCGTCTCGACACAGATCCGCAGGCACACCTCGACCTCGTAGCGGTCACACAGAAGGCCACGACCGAGACGGACGCGTTGCTGCGCGCAGCGGTCGACTCCGCCCGTGGTGCGGGCTGCACGTGGGAGCAGATCGGCGGGGTCCTGGGCATGACCCGTCAGGCGGCGCAGCAGCGCTATGGTCGCCGCTCCGAGGATCTCGTCGCTACGGGTCCACACACCATGACGCTCGCTCCGCTGACCGCCTTCAACGAGATGCGCGTCCTGGAGCGGGCAGGTCACCACGGGTGGCACTCCATCGGGTATGGCGCCTTCTTCCATGTGGTGACGCACTCCGAGCAGCAGTGGGAGCACGCACGCACCACCTTCCGGTCCGGGGCCCCGTCGGGCGAGGGCTGGGAGAAGGTCGGCGCCGGGTGGGGCTGGTGGACCTACTACGCCCGGCCGCTCACGAGCACCGCGCTGCCTGGCCCCGACGACGTCCGCGACCTCCTGGACGGCTGAGCGTTCCTCGGCCCAGCGCTCAACCTGCGGCAGGCGTCGGGGAGAGCTGATCCTGGAGCGCCTTCAGGTCGGCGACCAGCGCCTCGATCCGGGCCCGCTCGGCCGTTGCTGCTGCTTCTGCTGCCACGAGCGCGGCCTCGCGCTCGGAGAGGTTCGCTGCGTCGCGCGACAGGAGACCCGCGGCAGACGTGAGGGTCTCCGCAGCAGCCGCCATGGGCAGGTCGGTCCCGTCCCACCACACCCAGGCCAGCCGCAACCGTGACCGTTGGTCCGCGGACATCGCTGCGACCTCGGCGGCCTTGGCGTCGTACGACTCCTCGTAGTACGCGACGGAAGCGCGGTCCGCATCGAGCTGTGCGCGCTCCTGCGCGTTCACCGTCTCCTGGGGAGCCGCCGCGGCCCAGGCTGCCTCGATCTCGGTGCTCATGTCGTCGAGCGCTCCCTGCCAGGCGGTGTGCACCGCGACGAGGGCCGCGCGGTCCTCGATGAAGCGCCCGTAGACCTCCTCGAGCCCGGGCGCCAGGCCGCCGTCACGCCAGAGCAGCGTCCCGACATAGGCGAAGAGCTCCGTCGGACGGTTCTCCGCGTTCTCTCCGACGGACCCGGCGATCTGCTCGAGGATCGGATCGTCGGCCGCGACGGTCGCCACCTCGGCTTCGAGGAGCGGTTCGAGCTCGTCCTGCTCGGCACCCGTGAGCCGGTCCCACGCCGCGTGCAGAGCCTCGTGCGCTGCCGTCTCGACGACGAATCCGTAGAGTCGCGGGTCCGTCGGCGCATAGAGCACGATCCCCCCTGTCCCACCGGAGTAGCAGCCCACCACCTCGGAGCGCGGGAACAGCGACGCCGCGTGACCGTCGGTGCACCGCCCAGCGAAGGCCTCCGCGTCGAGGAGCTCTGGTTGTGTGGCGTAGAAGATCTCGCGTCCCTCGTCGGAGAGGTGCGCGGCGTCAGCGAGAGCGACGACCTCGGCGGTCGGCGGCATCCCTGACGCGACGGCGACCGAGTCGACACCTGGCAGCGCGTCGAGCGCCGTGGCGATGCTGCTCGGCAGCCCGCCTGCCCCGTTCGTCAGCCACCAGGAGCTGCCGAGCGCAGCGACGACGACGAACGTCGCGAGCGGCACCACGCGACCGCCACGATGCCCAGACGACCGTCCTGTCCTCTGCGTCCGCCGGCGAGACCTGGCATGGGTTGGTCGACCAGCACGCTCTGGTCGGCCAGCATGCTCTGGTCGGCCAGCATGCTCTGGTCGGCCAGCATGCTCTGGTCGGCCAGCATGCTCTGGTCGGCCAGCATGCTCTGGTCGGCCAGCATGCTCTGGGGCTGCTGCGACCCGCGTCGCCTCGTCGAGCGCCCACTGCGGCACACGCCCGGAGGGCGAACGAGGAAGGTCGTCTGGGGTAGAGAGCACACCCTCAGTATCGACGGCCAGCCTGTGGACATGAGAATCGAACACGCCGTCGCGTGACTCATGCCACTGCTGCCACTGCCACAACGACGAACGGCCCCACTCTCTCGAGTGGAGCCGTAGGTGCTAGATGTGCGCCCGGAGGGATTCGAACCCCCAACCTTCTGATCCGTAGTCAGATGCTCTATCCGTTGAGCTACGGGCGCGTGATGCAGACCGGTGCGAACACCGACCGACGAGAACATTACCGTGCTGCCGCACAGATCCCAAACCGATCCCACGTGACGCCCGCCACCCGACCGTCAGGCGGCCGTTTCGCCAGCCCCGCGCACGACGAAGGGCCCCGGTCATCGACCGGGGCCCTTCGTGAAGCGGAGACGGAGGGATTCGAACCCTCGGACGGGTTTCCCCGTCACCACCTTAGCAGGGTGGCGCACTAGACCGGGCTATGCGACGTCTCCTCGAGCACCCACGGAGGACAGATCTTCTGCGGGCTGTGCAAGGGTACCTGCCAGGCAGTCCCCACAGCAAAACGGACGTCAGCGCGGCGCCCGCGTCCACGACCGGTCGGTAACGGTGCGGGCGATGGTCAGCCCGATCGCCAGCGCGACGACGATGAACGTCGCCTGCACCCCGAACGCGAGGGCCTCGACCGTCTGGCCGTCGTTGAGGAAGTAGATCGCACGGTACGCCGCCGCGCCCGGCACCATGATGACCACGGCAGGAACAGACAGCGTGATCCGCGGGACGTTCATCCGAGGCGCGACGAGGTTCGCGAGAACACCGACCAGGAGCCCCGCGAGGCACGCAGCCCCCTGCGGGATGATGCCGAGGTCGATGATCTCCAGCCGGAGCGTGTTCGCGACCATCCCGATGAGGGCCGCAGCGAGAGCGACCCGCCACCGGCTGTTGAAAAGCAGGGCGAACCCCCACACCCCGGCCGCGCTGGCCGCGAGCCGCAGGCCGGTCTCCAGCGCGGTCGACAACGACAAGGGCTCAGCCGGGTTAGGGGTGAGACCCATGACCGCGGAGACAGCCCACACGCTCAGCGCCGCGGACGTCATGATCATGAGCGCGTAGGTGAGCCGCGAGACGCCCGCCGAGAAGTCGAGCCGTGACAGGTCCAGGCCCGCAGTCACCAGCGGGAACCCCGGGACGAGGAAGAGGACCGCCGAGATGTAGCCGCTCTCGTGGATGGACGAGACGACACCCGCCTGGAACAGGACGTTGACGATGCTGAGGTAGACGACGCTCGCGATCGCCGCCGACAGCATCGTCACACCGAGCTGGTTGTACCCCCGGTGCAGCAGCGCGCGCCGTGTCAGCTGCCCCAGGCCCGCCCCGAAGAAGACGACGAGGACCTCCACCGGCCCACCGTTGTTGAGGAACGCGAAGGCTGCGCACGCGATGGCCGCGAAGAGCGCGTTGGGCACAGGGCCGTAGAGCGGCGGGGTCGCTTGGATCTCGTCGAGCCGACGCTCCAGCTCCTCCGTGGAGAAGCCGGGCGCGAGGCTCGCGCACAGGCGCTCGAGCGCGGCGATCCGTGCGGCGTTCACGCCGATAGCGGGGCTCTGGACCACCTCTGTGCGGAAGATCGGACCACGGTGGCACGTCGCGGTGATCTCGTTGACCGTCACCTGCGCCTGCACGCTGTCGATACCGAACGCGCGCCCCACCTGGTGCATGGCGATCTTCACGCGGTAGCTGCCGCTCCCTGCGCTGAGGAGCATGGTCCCGACCCGCAGGACGAGCCGTGACTGGCGGATGAAGCCGACGGGTTCGAGGGCGTCTTCGAGCGTGCCGGGGCTAGCGGGATCTGTCACCCGACCATCATCTCCCGATCCGGGGCCAGATCAGTATCTCGCGAACACCTGTGTCGCCCACGCCGTCCCCGCAGCATCGACGTGATATCCGATCCCGACGTCCGTGTAGGTCGACCCCAAGATGTTCTTCCGGTGACCAGGGCTGTTCATCCAGTTCGTGTGGATGGTGCCCGCGAGGTCGGCGTAGCCGCCGGCGTACGCGATGTTCTCGGCCAAGGCGCGCCACCCAGCCGGGATCTGCGTCGACACCGACGGGTTGTGCACCATCGCACCGGTCGCCGCCATGTTCGCGCTCCACGACTGCGCCACGGCCGCGAGGCTGTCGTTGTACGCCAGAGCCGGAAGCCCCGCCGCGGCACGGGAGCTGTTGAGCGCCGAGAAGAGCGCCTGCGTCCCGGCGCTGTTCGGCGCACCAGAGGCGATCGCGACGGTCGCGGCGGCGGCTACAGGCTCGGACACTGGCGCAGGAGGGGCTTCGGGGGCAGGCGCCGGCGCCTCGGGGGGTTCAGGCGCCGGAACAGGCTGCGGTACCGGCTGTGGAACATTCTCAGGCTCCGGAGCCGGAACCGGGGCAGGCGCCAGCGTCGCCTCGACAGGCACGGCCGGCGCCTCGACCGCCGGAGGCGGATCGACGGGGGCCGGGGCAGCCGTAGCGACCTGTGAGTCGTGACGTGCTGGGTCAGGCGACGAGGCATGGGCCCGCTCGAGGGCGACCTCCAGTGCCGGCGCCTCGGCTGAGGTGGCCGCAGAGCCCGCAGACAAGAGCGTCAGAACGAGCACGGACGTTGCGACGGCGATCGTGGACTTCACGCGGTTCTCTCCCCCTGTCGATACGCATCCCCAGAGCAGATGACCGATATGCGGCCCTTCTGCAGTTCTGGGCAAACGTTGCTCGTCTTACCATCGACGGAGACGGGGCGACTCGCGAGCCCCTGGGCCAAACTTCACCCGCTCCACGCACGACGACGCCCCTCCCCCAGCAGGCTGGGAAAGGGGCGTCGACATGGTCCGCGGCGGAGGGCGAGGGATTCGAACCCCCGGTTACTTTCGCAACAACGGTTTTCAAGACCGTCACATTAGGCCGCTCTGTCAGCCCTCCATGGTGGTGCCGTGCAGCTCCTGGTCAGGGGCAGCACAGAGCACACAGTGTGACATGGCGGACCATCAGGGATCGAACTCGTCTCGCTGCGTGCGCGACGACCCGGTCCGGGGTGGTGAGAGGTCAGGCGGCGCGCAGCTGCTGCATGGCGTGCTGCACGAGGGCGATGAGGGACTGCTTCGTCGCCGCACGTGACCGCGCGTCCGTGTAGAGCATCGGCACGTGGGCTGGGATCTGGAGCGCCTCGCGAACGTCCTCGAGCCGGTGCTTTGCCACACCGTCGAAGCAGTTCACACCGACGACGAACGGGATACCACGCGACTCGAAGTAGTCGACGGCCGGGAAGCACTGCTCCAGACGGTCGGTGTCCACGAGCACGACAGCTCCGATCGCACCGCGCACCAGGTCGTCCCACATGAAGAGGAAGCGGTCCTGGCCCGGCGTCCCGAACAGGTACAGCCACAGCGAACCGGGCAGCTCGATGCGACCGAAGTCCATCGCCACGGTCGTCGTCGTCTTGCGGTCAGACACGCCACCTGCGTCATCGACCCCGACCGAGTGCTCGGTCATGGCGGCCTCGGTGTTGAGCGGCTCGATGTCAGAGATCGAACCGATGAAGGTCGTCTTTCCGACGGCAAAGCCACCTGCAACAACGATCTTGACGACGGTGGGTGCACCTGCAGGCTTGGGGGGCGTCGCCGTGGGGGCGTTCGCGTTGCCGCTAGAGGGCGGAAATACCATTGAGAACACTCTCCAACACACTCAGGGACAGAGCCGGGTTCTGGCCGTGACCGGTGTGAACATTAACGGGCGTTGACGTGTGGATGGTGAGGAACCCATCGTCGGCTAGGTCGGCGATGAGGATCCGCACCACGCCGAGGGGCATCCGCAGCAGAGCGGAGACCTCGGCGATCGACACGTAGTTGTGAGCGGCGTGGCTGAGGATCGATCGCTTCTCCGGGGGAAGCCCACGGCTGTCCACAGCCCCTGGCATAACCTCGATCAGCGTCTCGAGAGGCAAGCTAGAGGTTGCAGAACGTACGCGTCCACCAGTCACAGCGTAGGGGCGCACGGTCGCGGCCTCGAAGTGCTCGCCATCCATCGCGTGCGAGTTCGACGTGAAGTTCGACATAGTTCTGACCTACCTCATCCGATCGGCGCTCGAATTGCTCCGTCAACGGGAAGGCTACCCCGCATCTCTGAGATAAGCTGCGGCGTCAGCGTCGCTTCTGTACGAGAGACGAGCATTGCCATCTCATAGCCGATAAGTCCCACGTCACAGGTCGAGTCGGCGACTGCGGCAAGCACAGAGCCGTTCGAGACGTTCATGAGGAACAAGAATCCGTTGTCCATCTCGATGATGGCCTGGCGAACGGCACCGCCGTTGAGCTGGCGGGACGCACCTCGGGTCAGGCTCGACATACCAGAGACGATGGCGGCCAGCTGGTCACCGCTCGTCCGGTCAAGGTTCTCCGACATGGCCATGAGAAGCCCGTCGGCAGACACCACCAGTGTGTGACGGGTGCCTGGAACAGTCCTGACGAAGTTGTCGAGCAACCAACCAAAGTTCGTCGCCTCAGTGCTGAGAGCGCTCACGCTTCCTCCTTTTCCGATGCCTCAGTGGCGATTGATCAACGCGGCCGGGGCGCCGAGTCGGGAACAGTATTCATCACGGTGCCGTCATCCGATGTCCGGTGATCAGCACCTCGGTTGTCAGCTGTTTCGGCACCCGGCGTCTGACGACCACGTGATGTGGCCGACTGGAACGCCGAGAGTCGGGATCGAAGCTCTGCCGCGTCGCGGCTGATCTTCTGCGAGGCCACGTCGTCGGTGGAAGCCGCGACCTGCCCACGTGTCCGGCGGGTCAGCCCGCCGGCCTGGTCCGTGTCGACTGCTGCCGGACGATATGCCGACAGCTGGCTCAACTCGGAAAGTGCTTGTTCCTGGATGTTCGACCGCATGGCGAGCATCGAGGCGATGTCCCCGTTGATCTGGCTCGGGGGTGTCCAGCTCTCGCCGGCGTCCCCGCCACTCGACGGAAGATCTGTGTGGGGAACCGGCGCCGCGGGGGACTGCGGTGCAGCTCCAGGACGGTGCGGGCTCCACATGTTGCCGCGCGCGTCGTTCGCGGACGGCGGACCGACGCGCAGCGACTGCGGTGCAGCCTGGTCGGCAGCGAACGGGGCGAACTGCTGAGCCCGCATCGTGCCGCTGACCTGCTGGTCGTCACCCCGGTCGTTCGACGGCACGTAGCTCTGGGAGCCTCCCGTCGAACGGTCCGTCCCGGTCGAGCCGTGGTCGGGCTCAGGTACGAACATCGGGCGGGGAGCCTGCATGGCAGCGACCTGCTGCACCGGGACCTCGGCCGTGGCAGGTGGCTGCTCGTCGTCACCGCGGCGGCGGAGCCACGCGAACGGTCCACGTCGAGAAGCCTCGGCCGTGTGTCGCGCGTTCCCGCGCCGGGTCGGCGCATCAGCGACGACGTCAGCGAAGCTCGGGAGCGTCGGTGTGTTCGCGACCGTCGGCGCCCACTGCGGGGACTGCTCGTCCTGAGCGCTCGGCTCTGGTCGGGCCGACTCCGGTCGACGTGGGGTCTCGCCCTGCTGCGGGTATGTGGGCTCGCGGCGCTGCGTGGGCTCGAAGGGGCGCTCAGCCTCGACACGCGGCTCTGCCGGACGGTACTGCTCCGGCGGACGCTGCGGCTCGATCGGGCGCAGAGGCTCGATCGGCCGGTAGGCTTCCTCGGCGGGCTGGCTCCGAGGCGTGGAGTCGCCGAAGGCGCCTCTCGTCCTCAGCGGTGCAGCTGCCTGGGGTGCGACGGGGGCTGCGGGCGCCTCAGGCGAGGCCAGCGGCTCGAAGCGCTCGACGGGCTGGAAGCCGCGCGACTCCTGGTAGGCCTGGACCTGTGCAGCCGTGCGTGTCGGCGGTTCGACCGGCGCGTCACGGTTCTCAGAGCTGCCCAGCGGCTCGAAGCGCTGGACGGGCTCGAAGATCTCAGGCTCAGCCTCACGCTGGACGGGAGGGGCGACTCGCGGCGGCGGGCTGCCGAACGACGGAAGCGGCTCGAACTGCTGCACGGGCTCGAACGTCGACTCGTCGCTGTCAGCCTGAGGCTGCCACTGAGGCTCCTCCACCTGCCACGCGAGCTCGTCCTCGTCCGGCTGGAGGCCGGGGACGACCATCGGGCGCTGCGGCTGCTCAGGCTCGACGGGTGCGGGGACCTCGAAGTGCAGGCCTGCCGTCGACGGTGCGCTGTGCTCGACGCGGTCGACGTGCTCGTCGACGGGGGCGTAGGCGTCGGGCTGAGAGTACTGCGAGTCGAACTCGCCCAGCTCAGACACGGGGACCGGGTCGTGCTCGTCGATCGTGTACTGGGACCGGGTGAGCTCCGAGGGGTCGAAGCGGCTCTCGCTCAGCTTGCCGCCACCGGACATCGGCGACTCGTGCTGGAGGCCACGCTCGGGTTCGGGCTCAGGCTCCGGAGCGACGGTCTCTTCGCGAGGTTCGTCGTGCTCGACCGGCAGCTCTGTCGGCGCGTCAGCCTCGACCGAGCTCCGGGTGCGGAACTTGTTGAACATCGCGCTACGACGTTCGCCGTCGAGGATGGGCTCGTCCTGCACGGGCTCGAGGTGCCCGAACGAGACGGGAGCCTCGGTACCGCGTGCACGGCTCGGGAGGCCGAGCGGGAGACGCTCTCCGAGCGCCTGGGGCGGGCTCCAGTTGAGGTCTCCGGGGCTCGAGAGGTCGATCGCCGGGTTGGCGGACTCGAGCGGAGGCAGGACCATCGCGCTCTGGGTGTCCGACACGTCAGGCGTGCTGGCGACGGCCGGCGTCTCGGTGGTGCTCGACGAGCTGCGACGACGCGGCATGCCGACGCTCGTGGCTCCGTCGGTGAGCGCCTCGAGGTCGACGGGCACAGCCATCTCGGCCTCGGGGGCCATCCACTGCTCGGTCGCCTGGCGGTTCGAGGCGCTCAAGGGATCTGTCGGTCCCTGGAGCGGCACGTCGCTGTCGTCGACGAAGAGGCCTGCCGGGAAGGAGACCGTGGCCACCGTTCCTGCGCTGCCGTCGCTCGCACGAGCGAAGAGGACATGGGCGCCGAGACGGTCGGAGAGCCGGCCGACCACGAAGAGGCCGAGGCGCTGGACACCGATGACGTCGGACGCGGAGCGGGACGCGACCTTGATGTTCGCGGCCTCGATGTCCTCGGGGCTCATGCCGAGGCCGTGGTCGCGGACCTCGACGGTGACGTAGCGGGACGTCCGGTTCGTCGTGACCTCGACGGGCGAGTGCGGCTCGGAGAACATCGTCGCGTTCTCGAGGAGCTCGGCGATGAGGTGCGCGGCGTTGAGCGCGTTGTGCCCGAGGATGAGCGGGTCGGCCTCGAGGTTGAGTCGGACCCGGTCGTACAGCTCGATCTCGGAAGAAGCCGTGCGCACGACGTCGGAGACGGGCATCGGCTGGCGCACGCGTCGACCGGAGTCGATGCCGGCGAGCACGAGGAGCGACTCGGAGTTGCGGCGCATCCGGGTTGCGAGGTGGTCGAGGCGGAAGAGGTTGGCGAGGACGTTCGCGTCTTCTTCAGACCGTTCGAGCTCGTCGAGGAACGCGAGCTGACGGTTGAGGAGCACGTGGTCACGACGAGCCACGTTGACGAACATCTCAGCGATGGACCCTCGGAGCGCTGCCTGCTCACGGGCCACCTCGACGGTGGTCGAGTTGACGTCGTTGAACGCTGCAGCGAGCTGTCCCACCTCGTCGGTGGACTCGATCTTGATGGTCGTCAGCGTGAGCTCCGGGCCCTGACCGGGCACGGACACCTGCTCGACGAGCTTCGGCAGCTCGGCACGGACGTCCTGAGCAGCCTTGGCGAGGTGGCGCAGCGGGACGGTGATGCGGCGCGAGATGAACACGGCGATGAGGATCGACGCCAGCACGGTGATGACCGTGATGACGATCGTGTAGATGGCGACGGTCTGCGTGCTGGCGACCTCGTCAGCAGTGGCCGTACGGGCGAGAGCGGAGAGCTCCCCCTGCAGCGGTGCGAGGGTGTCGACCTCGAGGGCGGACTGGTCGTTCCAGGTCGACGCGAGAGCCGGGGTCATGCGCTCGGTCTCACCGGAGGTGAGGATCTGACGCATCGTGGTGTATTGACCACCCGGGCGTTCGACGAGGAGCCCGTCGATGTTCAGCGCAGAGACCGAGGACTCGGCCGTGTCACGGGTCGTGTCGGTCCCGGCGATGAGTGCGGCGGTGTTGCGCTGCTCGCTCTCGATCCCCTGCCCGGCCAGCGTGGTGGTGAGCACCTTCTGGACGAGGGGGATCTCGGCGCGGACCGCGTCGACCATCCGAGAGACGTCGGCGTAGGAGTCGAGGAACCCTGCGACGTTGCGGTCGGTGAGGTTGTCGGCGAGCGCCTGGGGGACCTTGAGGAACTGCAGGACGAGCGCTGAGTAGCGGGTCGTGACGACTGCAGACGTTCCAGCCTTGCGGTTGACGAAGTCACGCACCGAGGCGAGGAGCGTCTGGTTGTTCTCGCTCACGGAGATGAGGGTGATGGTCACCGTCGGGTCGAGACGGCTGATGTCGAGTCCGGCGTAGGCCTCTCGGAGGGTCCCGAGCTTCACGTTGGTCTCGGAGCGAGCCTCGGTCAGTGCGAGCGTGGCTTCGCGGCGAGCGTTGATGCTCTCGACCTCTCGGCCTACAGGTGCCTCGTTGAAGGCGACGGACGCTGCGCGCTCCGTCTGGAGCGCCGTGGTCACTTCCTCACCCATGTCGAGCAGGGCGACGACCTCTTCAGCCTGCTGCGCGACCTGGAGGTCCCGGATGGAGGAGAGCGAGAACACGGTTGCTGCGATGAACAGCACCAGCACCGGTACGGCGAGGGCGGCGAGAATCTTTCCTCGCACACTCAGTCTCCGGAGCATGTGCATCCCTTCATGTTGCTGTCTCTAGCCGTTGCGACGCTGCTGCCCGTACGAGGCGCTGCACGAGCGTCTTCGTTCGCAAGAGCACCATCGACCGACAACGGGGCTCTCTTAAGGAGAACGCCGGTCTTTAACCCGCTACTGACGCGCATCTCGCGACTACCGCCGAGTGGCCGTAGGGTGACAAGTATGCACGTGGTTGAAATCACAAGCTTCGGCGACCCCGACGTCCTGGTCCTCGCTGAGACCCTAGACCCTGTCCCTGACCGGGGAGAAGTCCTCGTGGCGGTCGCTGCCGCCGGAGTCAACCGCGCCGACATTCTCCAACGCCGAGGGCACTATCCGCCACCCCCCGGCGCGTCGGAATGGCCAGGCCTTGAAATCTCGGGGGTCGTGACTGCCGTGGGCGAGGGCGTGACCCGGTGGTCGCCCGGCGATCGGGTCGCCGGGCTGCTCGAGGGCGGCGGGTACGCCTCGATGGTCGTGGTGCCGGAAGGGCAGCTGCTCGCGGTGCCCGACCACGTCGATCTCGTCGATGCTGCGGCCCTGCCCGAGGCCGTGTGCACGGCGTGGAGCAACCTCGTGGACGCGGGCGGTCTCCAAGCGGGTCATCACGTCTTGGTGCACGGCGGCTCCGGGGGCGTCGGGACGGTGGCGGTCCAGCTCGCGACGGCGCTCGGCGCACACGTGCTCGTCACAGCACGGGACGCGGACCGCGTCGAACGGTGCCGCGCGCTCGGCGCCCAGGACGGTCTCGTCTACCAGCGGCCCGACGGCGTGGACTTCGCGGACGAGCTCCCTGGCCTCGTACACGCAGCGACCGGGGGCCACGGCGCCGACGTCGTGCTGGACGTGGTGGGTGCGGCCTACCTCGACGCGAACGTGCGGAGCCTGGCCGTGGGAGGGACCCTCGTCGTCATCGGGACGCAGAAGGGGCAGCGCGGCGAGCTGGACCTCGGCCTGCTCATGGTCCAGCGGGCGCGGGTCGTGGGGACGACGCTGCGGGCACGTCCGCGCGACGAGAAGGCTCGCATCGTCGCGGACGTCGCCGCCACGGCATGGCCTATGCTCGACGACGGACGCCTCCGACCTGTCGTCCATGCTCGGCTGCCTCTCGCAGAGGCCGCCCAGGCACACCGTCTCCTCGACTCCGGCGACGTCTTCGGCAAGATCCTCCTCATCCCCTGACCTCCGGTACGCACGACGGGTCCGATGCAGCGCAGCGCAGGCACCCCCGGACCGACCCCGAGCACCGCACCGAGCACCGAGGTGACGACCCAGAGCACACCAGCGACGACCGAGGGTGACGCCACGCCCTCCCGCACGGTCATCGAAGAACCCGCGAAGGTCCTGCGGATCGGCGACCTCATCGAGCGACTGCTCGGTGAGGCGCGCAGCGCACCTCACCCAGGGCAGCACGGCCTCCACGCTGCCCCCAGGGCTGTCCACGAACGGCACCGGGGGTGGGGCGCCTGATGCGCGCCCCACCCCCGGTCAGTACCTCTGACAGGCTCAGCCCTTGACGGACCCCGCGAGCATCCCGCGGACGAAGTACCGCTGGAGGGACAAGAACACGATGAGCGGGACGATCATCGATATGAAGGCTCCCGCGGACAGGATGTGCCAGTCGCCACCGCGCGAGCCGGCCATCTCCGCGACGCGCACCGTGAGCGGAGCGACGTCTGGTCGACCGCCGGCGAACGTCAGCGAGACGAGGAGGTCGTTCCACACCCACAGGAACTGGAAGATCCCGAACGACGCGATCGCCGGGACGAGCAGCGGCATGAGGACCTGGAAGAAGATCTTCACGTGGCCGGCGCCGTCCATGCGGGCCGCCTCCACGAGGCTCGAGGGGATCTCCTTCATGAAGTTGTGCAGGAGGAAGATCGCCAGCGGGAGCGCGAAGATCGAGTGCGAGAGCCACACGGTCCAGAACGTCTCCGTGAGACCCCAGCTGACGTACTGCTTGAGGAGCGGGATGAGCGTCACCTGGATCGGGACCACCTGGAGCGCGAACACCGCGACGAAGAGGATGTTCTTGCCCTTGAAGTCGATCCATGCGAACGCGTAGGCGGCCAGGAGAGCCAGGGTGATCGGGATGATCACCGCGGGCAGCGTGATGACGATCGAGTTGATGAAGTAGGTCGACAGGTTCGTCGAGCTGCCGAAGAGCGCGCTCTCGTAGTTGTCGAAGTTGAACCACGGGTGCGCGATCGCGGTCCACCAGCCGCTGCTCTTGATGTCCGCCTCGGGGCGGAAGGACGTGATGAGCAGGCCGACGGTCGGCGTCGTCCAGAGGACCGCGATGATCACCGCGGTGACGGTCGCCCACGGCGAGGTGAGCTTGCCCTTCGCGGCGATCGCACGCTTCTCGACCCGGGAGAGCTTCGTCTTTCGGTCGACGGAGCGCTGCGACCCGTCCACGTCGGTGAGCTTCACAGGAACCACGGGGTCGGTCATCGGATCTCCTCCGTGATGCGGAGCTGGCGGATGTTGTATACGACCAGCGGGATGACGAACACGAAGAGGATGACCGCGAGCGCAGCGCCGAGCCCGGCGTTGTTCTGGCGGAAGCTCTGCGTGTAGAACTCGTTCGCGACGACGGACGTGCCGAAGTTGCCGCCTGTCATCGTCCGGACGATGTCGAAGACCTTGAGCGTGCCCATCGCGATGGTCGTGACGACAACCACGAGCGCCGGCCGGATGCTCGGGACGGTGATGTACCGGAACATGCCCACGCCGCGCAGGCCGTCGAGCTGGGCTGCCTCGACGATGTCGTCGGGGATCGCCTTGATGGCGGCCGAGAGGATCGTCATCGCGAAACCGGTCTGGATCCAGATCATGACCGCGATGAGGAAGAACGTGTTCATCGGCTGGGTCAGCAAGAACTGCTGCGGCTCGAACCCGACCCAGACGAGGAGCTGGTTGAGCAGACCGGTCTGCTGGATGCCCTGCTGGTTCGGCTTGAACTCGTAGACGAACTTCCAGATGATCCCGGCCCCCACCATGGAGATGGCCATCGGGAGGAAGATGAGGCCCTTCGCGATCTTCTCGAACCGGGTCCGGTCGACGAGCACCGCGTAGAGCAGGCCGAGGAACGTCGCCACGAGCGGCACGCAGACGACCCAGAGGGCCGTGTTGCGCAGCACGAGCTGGAACGAGTCCTGCGTGAAGGCTCGGACGTAGTTGTCGAATCCGATGTACTCCGAGCCGGTGCGGTCGAAGAACGACGTGTAGATGGTCCGCAGCCCCGGGTACACGAGCCCGAACGCGAGGAGCAGGACCGACGGGCCGAGGAACGCACCGATGACCAGTCCCTTCGGCGGGTTCTTGGGGCGGTCGACCGCGAAGAGCACCACGCCCATCACGACGACGAACAAGAGAATCGCCACAACCATGAGAACGAGCTTCTCGGTCGTGGTGTTGGCGTGCAGCAGCCAGTCCATCGGAGCCTCCGTGCCACCCGCCGGCTAGGGCGGGATCAGTTCAGGTCAGACATGGGGTTCCCGGTCTCCCCGGGGGCCGTGCGGACCGGTGGGGACCCACCCGCTCGGGTGAGCCCCCACCGGTCAGAGCATCAGTGCGTCAGGACTGGGGCCAGGAGGCCTCGATCGCGTCGGCGACCTCCTGCGAGCTCTTGTCCTCGGAGAAGAACTTCACCATCTCGGACCAGAACGTCCCGGTCCCGACCTCACCAGGCATGAGGTCCGAGGCGTCGAAGCGGATGACGGACTCAGGGTCGGCAAGGATCTCGGCGGACAGCTTGTCGAACTCCGTAGCGAGGTTGTCGGTGTCGAGACCGTTGTTGGCGCTGACCCAGCCGCCGTCAGGGGTGGTGACAGCCTTGACGTTGGCCCAGTCCGCGCTGGACAGGTACGTCTGGAAGGCCTGGACCTCGGGGCGGTCGCTGAACGCGGTGACGAACTCTCCACCGCCGAGGATCGGCTTCTCGCCCTCGGTCATCGCCGGGAGGTAGAACGCGAAGACGTCGCCGTCTTCAGAGACGTCCGTACCCGCGGGCCACTGCGTCTGGTAGAAGTTCGCCGCGCGGTGCATCCAGCAGTTGCCGTCGAGGATCGGTGCGCCTGCGCTGTCCCACTCGGTGGTCGCGATGGAGTCGACACCGCCGAGGCCGGCGTTGACGTAGTCCGGGTTCTTGAGGATGTCGGCGACGTCGTCGAGCGCCTCCACGATCTGGGGGTCGTTGAACGGGATCTCGTGGGTGTACCACTGGTCGTAGACCTCGGGTCCGGCGGAGCGCAGGACGACGTCTTCGACCCAGTCGGTCGCCGGCCAGCCGGTCGCGTCACCGGATCCGATGCCCGCGCACCACGGCATGGAGCCGTCGGCGACGATCTGGTCGGAGAGCGCGATCATGTCGTCCCACGTCGTGGGGACCTCGTAGCCCGCGTCGGCGAACATGGTGGGCGAGTACCAGACGAAGGACTTCATGTTGGCGCCGAGCGGTGCTGCGTAGAACGTCCCGTCGACCGATCCGTAGCCCTTCCAGGACTCGGAGAAGTACGTGTCGACGTTCGCCGCGACGGCGTCCGGGGCTGCTACGGCGGCGTCGGTGTCAGTGACGATCGTCTTGAGGAGCCCGGGCTGCGGCAGGTACGCGATGTCGGGCGCGCTGCCGGCCTTGAGGCGGACGAGCAGCTGGGCCTCGAACTCACGGGAGCCCTCGTACTCGACCGTGACGCCGGTGCAGTCTTCGAACGGCTGGTAGGAGTCTTCCTGCGTCTTCTGCTCGGGCTCGACGATCGAGGTGTAGACCGAGACGCTGGTGCCGTCCAGGTCGCCGAACTCGTCGTAGGCGGCGCAGTCGATCTCGGGAAGCTCAGCGGTGGCAGAGGTGTCGTCGGTGCTGTCGTCGCCGCCGTCGTCGGCGCTAGGAGCACAGGAGGCCAGCACGAGGGCGAGCGCTGCCCCGGTGGCCAGTGCAGCAGAGCTGCGGCGCATTGAATTTCTCATCTTCGAGGTTCCTCACATCGTCATGATCGGCACGGTCGGGCGGTACGGCCGGGGACGACAGCGATGTCGGCACCCTTGCCTCCAGGACCCATGCAAGCGCTTACATGGGGGTTTCGCAACTGGTGTATCGATTCTCCAGGGTAACGATTCAGTCACGCATCCCCGGAACGGGGCGAACCGGTCGAACCCCGCACGACGAGCCTCGTCGGATGGATCACCTGCAGAGCCGACCCACCGCCGGCGATGAGCTCGAGCAGCAACGCCGCCGCCTGCGCCCCCTGACCCGACGCGTCCTGGGACACCGTCGTCAGGTCGACGAGCTCACCGAGGTCGTGGCCGTCGATCCCGATGACCGAGAGGTCCTCCGGCACCCGGAGCCCACGGTCCCGGGCAGCGAGGATGACCCCCATCGCCATCTCGTCCGACGCCGCGAACACCGCCGTGAGCTCAGGATGGGCGTCGAGCAGGGTATGGGTCGATGCCCTGCCGCCCGGGACGTCGAAGTTCCCGTTGATCTCCCAGCCCGGGAGCGGCGGCGACCCCGCCGCACCGAGCGCGTCGGCCCAGCCCGCCCGGCGCGCGTTCGGCGGTGACCACGAGTGGTGGTCGTCCGGCGTCCCCGACACGTGACCGATCGCCCGGTGACCCAGCGCGACAAGATGTTCCGTCGCCCGGGTGCCCGCAGCATGGTCGTCCAGACGGACCGTCAGGTGGTCGTCGCGGCCCGTCCCCACGAACGCCAACGGCTGCCCGAGGTCCTCCAGCGCCTGCACCTCGGCGTCCCGCAGCGGCATCCCCACGACGAGCGTGCCGTCGACCCGGCGACGCAGCACCCCGGGGTCGACCTCCCGCCGCGGCTGCTCCCGCGAGATGTCGAACGTATAGAGGAGCGCGTCAAAACCCACCGCGCGCAGCGTCCGCTCCGCACCCTCGATGACGTTCGCGAAGAACCACCGGTTCACCCACGGCGTCAGCAGGCCGATCGTCCGCATCCGCCCCGACGCCAGGCTCGCCGCAGACGGCGACGCGACGTAGCCGAGCGCCAGCGCCGCGGACCGCACCCGCTCGCGGGTCGCCGCCGACACGTTCGGCAGCCCCCGCAGCGCACGCGAGACCGTCGCCGTGGACACACCCGCAGCCCGCGCGACGTCCTCGATCCCCTGGACCACGACGTCAGCCCAGCAAGATGCTTCGCAGGACCGAGACGGCACCGTCGTCGAGGATCGAGCCCGTCACCTCGTCGGCTGCAGCGATGACCTGCGCCTCAGCGTGACCCATCGCGACGCCGCGACCGGCCCACGCGAGCATGTCGACGTCGTTGCCGCCGTCGCCGATCGCGACCGTGTGCTCGCGGGCGATGCCCAGCAGCCCGCGCAGACGCTCGAGCGCGGACGCCTTCGTCACACCGTGCGGCGCGACGTCCATCCACCGCGTGCTCCCGATGACGAAGTACGTGTCGACGAGCCCCAAGAGCCGCAACGCCTCCTGGAACTCCCGCCGCGGCGCCTGAGCGTCCGCAGCGACGACGCGCGCCGTCTCACGACCGTGGAACTCGTCGAACTCCGTCACCGTGTGCAGGCCGTGCAGCATGCGCTCGGGGAACACCTCGTTCACCCAGTACCCGACGCCGATCTCTTCGACCGCCACCTTCGCCAGCGGCATGTGCTCGCGCACGACCCGCAGGGCCTGGTGCGGGTCGAACATGACGACGTCGTCGAGCACGAACCCGTTCGTCGACTCCGGCGCGATGCGCGCGGTGACCGACCCGTTCGAGCACACGACCCAGCCGTCGTCGATACCGAGCAGCTGCACCACCGGCATGAGCGCGACGAGCGGCCGCCCGGTCGCGAGCACCACCTGGTGGCCGGCGGCGCGGACGTCCGAGACCGCGTCGCAGACCTCCTCCGACAAGAACTCGTCGTACGTCATGAGCGTGCCGTCGACGTCGAGCGCGACAAGCTTGCGCTCGACACCCTGCGCGACGAGACCCGGCGCCGTCGACGAGCCTCCGAGGTCGAAGGTCATCGGCTCGTCGGCTCCATGACCTCGAGGCCGCCGAGGTACGGGCGCAGGCCCACCGGGACGCGCACCGACCCGTCCGCCTGCTGGTGGTTCTCGAGGATCGCGACGATCCACCGCGTCGTGCCCAGCGTCCCGTTGAGCGTCGCGACAGGCCGGGTCTCCCCCGACGCCGTGCGCTCACGCATCCCGAGACGACGTGCCTGGAAGGTCGTGCAGTTGGACGTCGACGTCAGCTCGAGGAACCGCTCCTGCGTCGGCAACCACGCCTCGCAGTCGAACTTGCGCGCGGCGCTCGACCCGAGGTCGCCCGCCGCCGTGTCGATGACCCGGTACGGCAGCTCGACGGCCGCCAGCAGCTGCTCTTCCCACGCCAAGAGACGCTGGTGCTCCGCAGCAGCCTCCTCGACCGGGACGTACGAGAACATCTCGACCTTGTGGAACTGGTGCACACGGATGATGCCGCGCGTGTCCTTGCCGTACGAGCCGGCCTCGCGCCGGTAGCACGCGCTCCACCCTGCGTAGCGCTTGGGGCCGTCCGAGAGATCGAGGATCTCGTCCGAGTGATAGCCCGCGAGCGCCACCTCGCTCGTCCCCGTGAGGTAGAGGTCGTCCTCCTCGAGGTGGTAGATCTCGTCGGCGTGCTTGCCCAGGAAGCCCGTGCCGGCCATGACCTCCGGCTTGACGAGCGTCGGTGTGATCATCGGTGTGAAGCCGGCGGCGAGCGCCATGTCCATCGCGGCGTTGAGCAGCGCGAGCTCGAGGCGCGCACCGATCCCGGTGAGGTAGTAGAAGCGTGCGCCGGACACCTTGGCGCCGCGCGCGGTGTCGATCGCGCCGAGCCGCTCGCCCAGGTCGAGGTGGTCGCGGGGGGTGAAGCCCTCGGCGGCGAAGTCTCGCGGGGTGCCCTCGGTGCGCAGCACCACGAAGTCGTCCTCGCCCCCGGGGGGCGCTCCCTCGACGATGTTCGCGACCTGGTAGGTCAGCGTGTCGAGCGTCTTCTCGGCCTCGGCGGCCTCGCTCTGGAGCCCCTTGACCTGCTCGGAGATCCGCTTCGTGTGCGCGAGCAGCTCAGCCTTCTCGTCGCCCTTCGCCGCAGCCACCTGCTTGCCCAGCGACTTCTGCTCGGCGCGCAGCTGTTCGAACTCCGTGAGCGCAGACCGCCGTCGCGCGTCGGCGTCGAGCAGGTGGTCGACGAGCGCGGGGTCATCACCTCGAGCCGTCTGGCTGGCGCGGACGAGGTCGGGGTTGTCACGTACGACTCGGAGATCAATCACCGTGCAAGGGTATCCACTCGCCGCCGGGCACGTGGCGCACCACCCCGCACGAGGCACGACGGTGGGCCCCGCTGCGCGGCGAGGCGCGGTGGAGGGCCCCAGGGCCTACCGTGTGCGCATGGGACTGGAAGGTTGGCTGCTCACTGCAGCGCTCGTCGTCGCGCTCGTCGCGCTCGGCCTGACGCTCGTGCTCCTGCGGCAGCACGCCGCGCTGCGGGCGGAGCTCGCCGCGCGTGAGGCGGCGTCGTCCTCCGGTGACGTCTCCGTGCCGTCCGGGCCGCGTCTCGCGTTCGTCGCGAACCCGTCGAAGAACGGTGCCGCGGCGATCAAGGTCTCGCTGCTCGCGCGGTGCGCCGCAGAGAAGCTCCCGGAGCCGGTGTGGTTGGAGACGACGATCGAGGACCCGGGGGTCGGTCAGACGCGCGAGGCGCTGAGCCGCGGCGCCGACCTCGTCGTCGCGGTCGGCGGTGACGGGACGGTGCGAGCGGTCGCCGAGGGCATGGTCGGTACGGGCAAGCCCATGGCGCTGTTCCCGCTGGGCACCGGCAACCTTCTCGCCCGCAACCTCGACATCTCCGTCACGGACCGCGAAGAGGCGTTCCGCATCCTGCTCGACGGCACGGACCGGTCGATCGACGTGGGCTGGCTCCAGGTGCTCACGCCCGCGCCGGTCGACGACGTCGCCCCGGACGAGCCACCCGCCACCGAGGCCGCAGGCCCGCGCCACCTCGCGCCCGGACCGCACGACCCCGAGGCAGCGGCCCTCGCACCAGCCGACACGACGAAGCACATCTTCCTCGTCATCGCCGGTCTCGGCTTCGACGCCGCGATGGTCGCCGACGCCGACGCGACCCTCAAGTCCAAGGTCGGCTGGATCGCCTACTTCCTCGCTGGCGCCCGCCACCTCCACGGCCGCCGCCTCGACATGACCATCACGCTCGACGACCACCCGCCGGTCCAGGCGAGGCTCCGCACGCTCATGGTCGGCAACTGCGGAAAGCTCCCGGGCGGGATCACCCTCATCCCCGACGCCCTCATCGACGACGGTGTCCACGACGTCGCAGCCATCGACACCCGCGGCGGGATCATGGGCTGGGCCCAGCTGTTCGGCGAGGTCGTCCTGCAAGGGTTCGGCCTGAAGAACGACCTGCCGAACAAGATCGGCCGCATCGACCACGCACGGGCCGAGCGCGTGCTGCTGCACGTCGAACGGGCTGAGCAGGTCCAGGTGGACGGTGACGTCCTCGGACGCGCCGTCGAGGTCCGCACGTGGGTCGAGCCTCTCGCCCTCGTCGTCCGAGCACCGATCCCCCGGCTCAGCACGAGGTAGACCGCACACCCTCCACAGGTGTTCCACCCGACGCACCACCGTGCAGGCCTGGCAGCGACCAGGCCCCGTCTAGGCTGACGAGGTGAACCGCAACCCGATCCTCGTCTCCGCGCGCACCCCGGTGCGCACACGCGTCGGGAGCGTCCTCCTCCTCGTCACCCTCGGCCTGGGAGGCGGCGCAGGCAGTGCCGGCGCCCTCGAACGGCCGTCGCACGAGACCAGCACACCGACCGCCGTCACCGACGCTCCGTCGGTGACCACCGCGAGCCCGCTGACCGACGACCGCGTCCTGCTCGTCGGCACCGGCGGGATCACGTGGGAGGACGTCTCCGCAGAAGCGACCCCCACCCTGTGGGCGATCGCCGAGGCCGGCGCCGTCGGCAACCTCGTCGACCGGAGCGTCGAGAGCTCCACGTGCCCGGCCGACGGCTGGCTCGCGATCTCAGCGGGCAAGCGAGCCGGCGACTGGTTCAACGCCAAGTCCGTGCCCTGCCGCCTCCTGCAGAACACCGTCCCCGGCTCCGGGTCGACCGTCCCCGCGTGGGACGACTACCTCGCGGCAGTCAGCGAGCAGACCTTCGGGGCGGCGATCGGGACGTTCGGCGACGTCCTCGTCGCTACCGCCACCCCCGCGAGCGCCGTCGGCCCGGGCGCCGCGATCGCCCTCGCGACGTCCGACGGTGTCGTCGCCGGAAGCTACGCCCCGCTCTCCACAGGCACGACCGACCTCCAGGCCGACCCAGACCTCCGAGAGATCGTCGGCACCGCGCTCGACATGTCCGAGCTCGTCGTCGTCGACCCCGGATCGGTGCGCAACCTCGGGCACGCCGCGGAGCTCAAGCCGGTGCCCATAGCCGACACCGACGAGAGCCCCGACATGCCCGAGGAGGCCAACCCGCCAGGCCCGACCGCCCAGGTCCAGCACGCCGCCGACGTCGCCGTCGTCGACGCCCAGATCGGCGTCGTCCTCGACGCAGCCCGCGCGCACGACCCCGGGCTCGAGCACACGACCGTCGTCGTCGCGTCGCTCTCCGAGGCGAGCACCACCGCACGCATGCAGGTCGTCGCCGTCCTCGGCAGAGACCAGCAGCCCGGCATCCTCGAGTCCCGCTCGACCCGTCAGGACGGGTACGTCCAGACGACCGACGTGCTGCCCACGATCGCCGAGCTCCTCAGCCTCACCGAAGAGATCCCCCGGGGAACCCTCGTCGGCTCCTCGATGACAGGAGACGACTCCGGCGCCCCCGTCGAGGACCGCGTCTCGACCCTCGTCGACGACCAGACCCACGCCCTGGCGACCCGGCCGCTCCTCGAGGGGTTCTTCCTCCTCTACTGCGCGGTGAACCTGCTCCTCTTCGGGGCCGTCTCCTTCGCGTTCAGCCGTCGGTTCATGGCCGCCGTCGACCGTGAAGACGCCAAACGCCTCGGTGCCGCGACCGAGGAGCCTACAGACCGCAGCCTCGTCTCCCGTCTCGCACCGACCATCAGCCAGATGCCCGTCCAGGTGCTCACCGTCCTGCGTGGCGCGAGCATCATCATCGCCGGCGTCCCCGTCGCGACCCTCCTCGCGAACCTCACCCCCTGGTGGACCACGAGCATGCCGACGCTCGCCCTGACCGGGCTCGTGATCGGATGGGTCCTCATCATCACGGCCGCCGCCGTCCTGCCGCCCTGGCGGGCGTGGCTCTTCGGCCCCGTCGGCGTGGTCGCGACCATCACCGCCGTCGTCCTCGCCGTCGACGTCGCCACCGGTGCGCACATGCAGGTCTCCGCGCTCATGGGCATCCAACCGACCGTCGCCGGGCGCTTCTACGGCTTCAACAACACGGCCTTCGCGCTCTTCGCGACGACGACCGTCCTCGTCGCCGCGGCCGTCGCGAACCGGCTCGTCGCCAGCGGCCACCGCCGGCTCGCCGCTGTCGCGGTCCTCCTCATCGGCACGACAGCCGTCGTCCTCGACGGGTCACCGAGCATCGGCGCCGACTTCGGTGGTCCCCCGGCGCTCGTGCCCGCCTTCGCGATCCTCGCGCTCGTCGCCGCCGGGATCCGGCTCGACTGGAAGAAGGTCGGCCTCGTGCTGATCGGCGCTCTCGTCGTCGTCAGCGGGTTCGCGGCCCTCGACTGGATGCGCCCGGAAGCGGACCGCACGCACCTCGGCAGGTTCGTGGACACCGTGCTCGACGGCGGGCTCCTCGACGTGATCGTGCGCAAGCTCGAGGCCAACTTCAAGACCCTGCGCAACCCGCTCGCCCTCGTGGGGATCGCGGGCATCGCGGTCATCGGTCTCGTCCTGGGCCGTCCGCTGCACGACGCGACGCGCTCTGACGACAGCTCCCGCTACCGCTGGCTGACCGACGGCGCCCCGCTCAAGCAGATCAACAACGACGCGCCCATGTTCGGTCCAGGCGTCCTGTGCGTGACGATCGCCCTCGTCATCGGCACGTTCGTCAACGACTCGGGGATCGTCGTCCTCGCCGTCGGCATGTCCGTCCTCGTCCCGCTCGTCGCGGCCACGTACGCCAGCTGGATGCTCACGCTGCGCAAGTCCCGGATGCTCGCTGCCCGCGCCGTGACGGAGCAGCCGGGATAGGTTCGTGCACTTCCGCACCCCCATCGGAAGGACGTCCCCTTGGCGATCTACGGATTTCACGCCTCGCACGAGCAGGTCCACCCGCGTCAGCTCCTCGACGCGGTCAAGCACGCAGAGTCCGCCGGCTTCGACGCCGCTATGTGCTCCGACCACTTCGCTCCCTGGAGCGAACGACAAGGCCAGTCCGGGTTCGCCTGGTCGTGGCTCGGCGCAGCCCTCGAAGCCACCAACCTCAAGCTGGGCGTCGTCAACGCACCCGGCCAGCGCTACCACCCGGCGATCGTCGCCCAGGCTGCCGCGACCCTGTCAGCGATGTACCCCGGCCGCTTCTGGGCCGCGCTCGGCTCTGGAGAAAACTCCAACGAGCACATCACCGGTGACGCATGGCCCCGCAAAGACGTCCGCAACGCACGGCTCCTCGAGTGCGTCGACGTCATGCGCGACCTCTTCGCCGGCGAGGAGGTCACCCGCGACGGTCTCGTGACCGTCGACCGCGCCCGCCTGTGGACCCGGCCCGAGACACCCCCTCCCCTCATCGGGGCGGCAGTGAGCGTCGAGACCGCCCGGTGGGTCGCCGGGTGGGCTGACGGCCTCGCGACGATCGCCCAGCCCCGCGAAAAGCTCCAGGAGATGATCTCCGCATACCGCGATGCCGACGGGCGCGGAGACCTCATCCTCCAGGTGCACGTCAGCTATGCCCCCACCGACGAGGAAGCCCTCGCGATCGCGCACGACCAGTGGCGCACCAACGTGTTCTCGCCCCCGCTGTGCTGGGACATCGACACGCCCGCGGCCTTCGACGAGGCCGCCAAGCACGTCCAGCCCGAGCACCTGCACGACTCTGTGCTCGTCTCGAGCGACCCCGACTTCTTCGTCGACCGCATCGGCGAGCTCCAGAGCCTCGGCTTCGACGAGGTCTACCTCCATCACGTCGGCGTCGAGCAGACGCCCTTCATCGACACGTTCGGGACAGAGGTCTTGCCGCAGCTCCGTGCGAGCAGCGCCTCGGCTGCCGCTCCCCGTGCACGCACGGAAGAGAGCTGAGCCCGGCCATGCGCATGACCGACACCTCCGACCTCTGGTGGAAGACCGCAGTCGTCTACTGCCTCGACGTCGAGACCTTCATGGACTGGAACGACGACGGGATCGGCGACCTCGAAGGCCTCGCCCAACGCATGGACCACCTCGCCGAGCTCGGCATCACGTGCCTGTGGCTCATGCCGTTCTACCCGACACCCGACCGTGACGACGGCTATGACATCACCGACTTCTACGGCGTCGACCCGCGACTGGGTCACCACGGCGACCTCGTCGAGATCATCCGCACGGCCCACGACCGAGGGATGCGCGTCATCGTCGACCTCGTCGTCAACCACACGTCCGACAAGCACCCGTGGTTCAGGTCCGCCCGCGCCTCCAAGACGTCCCCGTACCGCAGCTTCTACATCTGGCGCGACGAACCGCCCGCGGACCCAGCCCCCACGGTGTTCCCCGGCGAAGAGACCGGCGTGTGGCAGCTCGACGAGAAGACGAACCAGTACTACCTCCACAGCTTCTACAAGCACCAGCCCGACCTCAACGTCGAGAACCCGCGCGTGCGCGAGGAGATCGCCAAGGTCATGGGATTCTGGCTCGAGCTCGGCATCAGCGGGTTCCGCGTCGACGCGGTGCCGTTCCTCATCGAGCCGTCCGTCGCCGCGGAGCAGCGCGGCGAAGAGTACGGCGACCCCCACGACTACCTGCGGTCCCTGCGCGCGTTCCTCGGGCGTCGCACCGGCGACGGCATCCTTCTCGGCGAGGTCAACCTGCCGCACGCGGAACAGGTCGAGTACTTCGGCGGTGACGACGGGAACGAGCTCACCATGCAGTTCGACTTCGTGTCGATGCAGGCGCTCTACCTGTCGCTCGCCCGGTCCGACGCACGCCCGCTCGCTACCGCCCTCGCGGGGCGGCCCCCGGTGAGCCGGGGGTCGCAGTGGGCCAACTTCCTTCGCAACCACGACGAGGTGACGCTCGACAAGCTGAGCGAGGACGAGCGCCAGGAGGTCTTCGACGCGTTCGCCCCAGACGAGCAGCAGCGCGTCTTCGACCGGGGCATCACACGGCGGCTGCCGACCATGCTCGACGGCGACCCGCGCCGGATCCGCATGGCGTACAGCCTCATGTTCTCCATGCCCGGCACCCCGGTCCTGTTCTACGGCGAGGAGATCGGGATGGGTGAGAACCTCGACGCGGGCGGGCGCGAGTCTGTGCGGACACCCATGCAGTGGACGTCTGGCAAGAACGGCGGCTTCTCGACCGCGGCACCGTCGCGTCTCCCCGCACCCGTGGTCGACGACGGCTTCAGCCCCGAGCACGTCAACGTCGCGGACCAGCGCAACGACCCGGACTCGCTCCTGCACTTCATGCGGGTCCTCGTGCGCCGCTATCGAGACTCCACAGAGATCGGCTGGGGTGACCTCACCGTGCTCGACCAGCCCGAGAGCTCGGTGCTCGCGCACTGTGTCACCGGTGCCCAGGGGCAGATGATCGCGGTGCACAACTTCGCCTCGCACGCCGTCTCCGTGCCGATCACGGTCCCGAGGCTCGACAGCGACGGCTCGAGCGACACCAGCGACGCGGTCGGCGCACGGCTGGTCGACCTGCTCGAGTCGGGCGAGACCGAGGTTGCGGCCGACGGGACCGCCGAGCTCGCGGTCAGCGGCTACGGCTACCGGTGGTTGCGTGTCGTCCGGAGCGGCGACAAGCGCCTCACCTGAGCCTGCTGGGCTCGGCGGGACGTCCGCCGGGCTCAGCAGTGCCCCGACGACCGGCGACGCCGGAGAACGGCAGGCTAGCGAGGAGCGCGAGGGGGCTTGGACGTCGATTCCCGGACAGCCTTGCCGACCGCCCGCACCCGGCGGGCGTTGACGGCGAGCACGACGTCGCGGTACTGGCTCGCGCGGTGCATCTGCCCGCGAAAATCGGTGCCCGAGGGCCGGTGGCGCAGGTCGCACGGCACCTCGACCGCGACGTACCCGAGCCGTAGCAGGTCGATCGTCAGACCGGTCTCGACGCCCCACCCGCGTGCGAGCGGGGTCGCGGCCTCGAACGCCTCACGCGTCATGCAGCGCATCCCGGACAAGGGCTGGGTCGGTGTCCAGCCGGTCATCGCGGAGATCGCCCGCCGGGCGGCCCCGACCACGATGCCGCGCCCGCCCGCTCCCGCCTGCGGGGGCAGGAGCGCGATCGACATGTCGGCCCGCCCTTCGAAGACGGGCAGGATGAGCGGCGCCGTGTTCACGGCCGTCTCGGCGAGGTCGCCGTCGATGAAGAGGAGCAGGCGTGGTGGTCGGCCGGGCGCGTCGCGCATCGCGACGACGGCAGCCCCGGTCTCCATCGCCGAGGCCTTGCCCCGGTTGTGCGAGTGACGGACGACGACGGCGCCTGCGTCGCGCGCCACGTCCTGGGTGTTGTCCTCGCTGCCGTCGTCGACCACGAGGACGAGGTCCACGCGAGGGATCGCCTTGGCTGCACGGACGGTCGCAGCGATCCGGCGCGACTCGTCCTTCGCCGGGATGATCACGGCGACCCGCTGACGGGTCGCGGCACGCCCGCTGAGGTTCGAAGACACCGACTTGGCGCGCCGGGCTGACACCTGGTCGTCGCCCCCGTGCGCGCGCTCGTCGACGCCGTCGACCGTCGGTCGGTCAGACGACACGCCAGGTGCAGGCTGTGCGCCAGCTGCGGACTGCGGATCACCACTCACGAGGCCAACCCTAGTGGTCCTGTGGACCTGGCACGCGCCGGAGAGCCCGACTCGCCCTCAGCGCAGCGTGACCTGGCGGGAGACGATCCCCGCGCGGGCGCGACGCTCGTTGGCGTCGAGCGGCTCTGTGCTCTCGAGCTCTGCAGAAAAGAGCGGCCAGAACGCTGCGACGGACTCCTCGATGTCTTCAGCCTCAGACCCCTTCGGGAGCTCCCAGACGGGGATGACGATCCCGGACGAGCGGAACGCCCCGAGGAACTTCGACCCGCCGAAGCCCGAGGCGCGGCGGGCGTGCAGCCGCGCGACCGCGTCGATGACGGTGTCCTCGCTGACCGGCATGGACCAGCGCAGGTACTCGCGGGCTCCCATGCGGCACCAGTAGGCGCTGTCGACCGAGGAGAGCTTGCGGGTCTCGATGATCGTCGAGCTCGCCTCGTCGAGGGACTCCCGGATCTCCGCGGTGACCTCTTCGGCAGGGTCCATCCAGTACTCGAACGTGTCGTGGACCGTGACGTCGAACGGGACGGTCGGGTCGAGGATGTCCTGGAGGCGCGGTCCTGGCTCGGGGAGCGTGATCTGCGCGATGGAGCTGCCCGGTTCGAGCGCGATCGCGTCGAGGACGGTCTGCGCGAGGTCGCGGCTCGCGTCGCCGGAGCCTGCGTGCGTCTGGAGCGCGACGAAGATCTCGCCGTCGGCGCGGTGCAGCGCGGCCCACGCGCCCGGGAGGACCGTGGTGAACGTGATGTCGCGTGCGCCGTGCTCGGCCGTGGTCCGGGCCGTCGCGGTCGCGGCGGGCACCACCTCACGCATCGCGACGAGGTCGGGCTCTCCCGTGACGCCCTCGAAGGGACGCAGCACAAACTCAGGTGACGTGTTCTTGGCCATGCAGGAAGCCTACCTGCCGCGGTCCGGCGTCCGGGCAGCGGCAAGCAGGCTGTGGACTAGCAGCCTGCGGAGTCGTACACGCAGAGGAGCCCCCACGCGGCCTGGCTCGACGCGACCGCGTCCCCGCGCGACCTCGCGATGCTCGCCTCGCCCCCGAGGTGGCCCACGAGCGTGACGGCGTTCCCTCGACGGGTCGTCACGACGTAGTAGCCCAGAGCGTCGTCCACGCTGCCGGTCATGGACGTCCCGTAGTAGTCGACGGCCAGGCCGGTGCCCTGCGCCCCGACCGCCACCTTCTCCGCCACGTACGCCGTCTGGCCGTCAGCGTCCGTCGGTGTGCAGGCCGACATGACCTCGGCGAGCCGCTGAGCCTCGGCGACCGCCGCGTCTGCGTCCTCGAAGACAGCGAGCTGCTGGGTCTCGACCGTCGACTCGAACGCACCGTCGCCGTAGGTCACCCCGCGCGAGACGACGGCTGTGGACGGGCCGTCGGCGGCGCACGACTCTGGGAGCGCCCAGACGTCGACCGACTCGGTGACGACCGGCTCGACACCCTCAGCCCCGAAGGCTGCGCCCGAGAGCATCGCCTCGGGCGACAGCGTCGTGGTGAACTGCACCTCCGACGAGGCCACCGAGGATGGGTCTGGCATCGGTTCTAGCGTCAGCTCGGCGGTCGGAGCCGTCGAGGTGACCTCGGGCTCGTCCGCTGGGGCGCTGCTGCATCCCGCCAGGGCGAGCATTACCACGACGAGAGCGGAACCGCGCAGCGAGATTCTCATAGAGGAAGAGTGCCAGCCCGGAGCCCTGTGCCCAAGGCGAGCCCGCACCAAGGCACCGACCGGCGTCGGGACGGGCACCTGCTGGCCACCCGGGAATGTCCGGATATCTGACGATGGGGCGTCGCACTGACGAACAGGCGGTCCGCGTGTCAAGATCGACGCATGGACCCCCGCGCAGGCACTCTCGCCCAGGCTCAAGACCTCATCGACGTGGACGCCGTGGTCGGTGCGTACTACGACCTCGTTCCCGACGTCGACGACCCGTCGCAGAAGGTGGTGTTCGGCACGTCCGGCCATCGAGGCTCGAGCCTCGACCACGCCTTCAACGAGGCCCACATCATCGCGACGACCGCCGCGATCGTCGAGTACCGCCGCAACCACGGCACGGACGGGCCGCTCTTCATCGGGCGCGACACCCACGCGCTGTCGCTGCCCGCGTGGCAGACCGCCGTCGAGGTGCTCGCCGCCGCCGGCGTCCAGACGTACATCGACGCCCGCGACTCCTTCACACCCACCCCTGCCGTGTCCCAGGCGATCCTCCTGCACAACGGCTCCGCGACCCTCGAGGGTGTGCGCACCACGGGCCCCGGGCTCGCCGACGGGATCGTCGTCACCCCGTCGCACAACCCGCCGCGCGACGGCGGCTTCAAGTACAACCCGCCGCACGGCGGTCCCGCAGACTCCGACGCGACGAGCTGGATCGCCGACCGTGCCAACGAGATCCTGCGCAGCGGCGTCGGCCAGGTCCGCCGGACACCGCTCGAGCAGGCCGTCGCTGCGGACACCACGCACCGGCACGACTTCATGGTCGCGTACGTCGACGACCTCGCGACGGTGCTCGACATGGACGCCATCCGCTCGGCGGGCGTCCGGATCGGAGCCGACCCGCTCGGTGGCGCGTCCGTCGAGTACTGGGGCGCGATCGGCGAGCGCTACGGGCTCGACCTCACCGTGGTCAACCCGCAGGTCGACCCGCGGTGGGCGTTCATGACGCTCGACTGGGACGCGAAGATCCGCATGGACTGCTCGTCCCCGTACGCGATGGCGTCCCTCGTCGAGACGATGAAGGGCGACGCGCCGTACGACATCGCGACCGGCAACGACGCCGACTCCGACCGTCACGGGATCGTCACCCCCGACGCGGGCCTCATGAACCCGAACCACTACCTCGCCGTCGCGATCAGCTACCTGTACGGCGGTGCGCGTCCTGACTGGTCCCCCGAGGCTGGAATCGGCAAGACGCTCGTGTCGTCTGCGCTCATCGACCGGGTCGCCACCGGCCTGGGGCGTCGTCTCGACGAGGTCCCCGTCGGTTTCAAGTGGTTCGTCCCCGGCCTGCTCGACGGCAGCGTCGGCTTCGGCGGCGAAGAGTCGGCGGGTGCGTCGTTCCTGCGCAAGAGCGGCGGGGTGTGGACCACGGACAAGGATGGTCTGCTGCTCGCGCTCCTCGCCTCCGAGATCCTCGCGACGACCGGGAAGTCGCCGTCGGAGCACCACGCGGCGCTCGTCGACAGCTACGGACAGTCTTGGTACGCGCGCGTCGACGCACCCGCGACCCTCGAGGAGAAGTCCACGCTCGCGAAGCTCGCTCCCGAGCAGGTCACGGCGTCCACGCTCGCGGGCGAGGACATCACGGCCAAGCTCACGACCGCGCCGGGCAACGGTGCGTCGATCGGCGGGCTCAAGGTGACCACGAAGAACGCCTGGTTCGCGGCCCGCCCGTCCGGCACGGAGAACGTCTACAAGATCTATGCGGAGTCGTTCGTCAGCGAGGCGCACCTGGCCGAGGTCCAGGACGCGGCGCGTGCACTCGTCACCGAGGCGCTGTCGTCCTGATCTCGTACATTCGAAGGAGAGACTCTTCTTGTCCGGGTGACATTTATCCCCGTGCATGGGGAGAATTCCACGGGTAGTTCGTACCATGCGTCTGGCGGTCATCACGACTTTCTTCGGGATAGTCTCGAAAACAAGTCACTACCGACAATCTCCGAGACGGATCGAGACCTCCACCATGCGAATCTCCCGCGGGATCGCCACCCTGTCCATCGCCACCCTCGCCCTCGTCGGCGTGAGCTCCTGCTCGAGCGACGAGCCCGAGGAGACGGCCACGACCGCAGAGGAGACCGACGCTCCTGAGGCCGACGAGGCGGAGCCCGAGACCGCGGAACCAGAGGAGGACGCCTCCGACGAGCCTGCCGGATCGGGCTCCACCGCGAGCTGGGCGAAGCCCGTCACGACACCGGGAACGCTCTTGACGACGGTCACGTCGGACCAGTTCACGCTCGACGTCTACCAGGTCGGTGTGACCCAGGCGACGAAGACCGGCCAGTTCGCCGACGCTGACGGGAACCCGATCATCACCGAGGGTTCCGACATCGTGTTCGTGAACTACATCGTGACGAACACGTCGGGCGAGACCATCCCGATCGGCGCGAGCCTCGTCGACGTCTCGGCCCGGTACGCCGACTGGCCGTACATGCAGGGCATGGACTCGATCGTCGACAACGCGCTCTTCGAGGAGCAGGAGGTCAACTCGTCGGGCGCCGCGACCGACTCCTACGTCGACCCGTACGTCCTGCAGTGGGAGCCCGGCACCCAGTTCTCCTACGGGGAGAACTTTCTCTACCAGGCGGGTTCACCCATCACGTTCGACGTGACGATGGTCCCGGTCGACGACGAGGGCGACCTCGTGCACGACGAGAAGGTCGAGGTCACCGCAGACACCGCGATCGAATGATGTAGCTGTCGATCGCCTTCAGGGCAGCAGGTCCTGATATTCGGGGTGCCTCTCGACAAATTCGCGGACGAATGCGCACTCCGGAATAACGACCATCTTTTTTGTTCGGGCGTCGTCGAGCGCGGCACGGGCCAGGGCTGATCCGATGCCCTGGCCCTCGTGCTCCGGCTGGACGACCGTGTGCGTCATGACGATGGTGTCCTTGCCGTGGTGCGCGGTCGTCGCGACCGGGTCGTACGCGAGATAGCCGGCGACGTTCCCGTCGTCGGTGAGGACCTCGAACCGGTGCTCCTGTGCGTCGTGCGTCACTGTGAGCCTGTCGTCGCTGCTGCTGCTCGTAGACATATCCCCATGATGCGCTCGTAGCCCTCGTCGTGCTGCTCGACGACACAGGAGCACCCGTCCACCAAATGAGACACTTGCGGGGTGCTCGACCCCGCCGCCGCCTCAGACGCCCCCACCGCCCAGAAGCCCTCCCGCAACCCGTACGCGGCGATCCTCGCGATCCCCGGCGCCAAGAGATTCTCCGGAGCGGGTGCGCTCGCTCGGCTGCCGATGTCGATGGTCGGGATCAGCATCCTGCTCATGCTCCAGGGGATCCATGGGTCATACACCCTCGGGAGCCGGGTGAGCGCCGTCTACATCGTCGCGCAGGCGATCTTCTCCCCGCAGCTCGCACGGCTGGTCGACCGGCACGGGCAGTCGCGCGTCATGCGGCCGATGGTCGTCGTCACGACCGTCTCGCTCGTCGCGCTCGTCGTGTGCGCCGTCACGCGTGCACCGGAGGTGACGCTCTACGTCTTCGCGGTCCTCGTCGGCGGGACCATCGGCTCGGTCGGGTCCATGGTGCGGGCGCGGTGGTCCTACCTCCTGGACGACAAGCGCAAGCTCCACAGCGCCTACTCCTTCGAGGCGGCGGTCGACGAGCTCTGCTTCGTCATCGGCCCCATGCTCGCGACCATCCTCGCGACGAGCGTCGCGCCCGCGGCCGGTCTCATGGTCCCGATCCTCGCCGTGTCGATCGGTGGCGCGTGGTTCTTGTCGTCGCGGGCGACCGAGCCTCCGCCCTCTCCCCGGGTCGCCGGCGTCCACCAGCGGTCCGTGCTCCTCAACGCCGGCATGATCGCCGTGATCGTCGTGTTCGTCGGGATGGGCACGATCTTCGGCTCCGTCGACGTCGCGACGATCGCGTTCGCTGAAGAAGCCGGCCACGAGCCGCTCGCGGGCGTGCTCCTCGGCATCTTCGCCGCGGGATCTCTGGTGTCTGGTCTCGCGTACGGGGCGAGGCAGTGGCTCTCGCCGCTGTGGTTGCGGTTCGTCATCGGCATGATCCTGCTGGCCGGGAGCGTGAGCCTCTTCCTGTTCGTCACGACCCTGCCGGTGCTCGCCGGCGTCATGTTCCTCGCCGGCTTCGGGATCGCCCCCACGCTCATCAACGGCAACAACCTCGTCCAGATCCTCGTCCCCCCGGCACAGCTCACAGAAGGGCTCACCTGGGTCGGTACGGCCCTCGCCGCGGGCGTCTCCTTGGGAATGACCGTCGGCGGCCAGCGGATCGACGGCGGCGGCGCGCACGCAGGCTTCCAGGTGGTCATGCTCGCCGGAGCCCTCTCGGCCCTCACGACGCTCGTCTTCCTCCCGGTGCTGCGGCGGCGCGGCCAGGAGTCGCGGATCGTCGAGGCCATCGACCCGATCGCCTAGGACCTCAGGAGGTCGAGCGCCTCCGCCTGAACAGGCGTGCACCACGGAACCGACGCACGATGGACGAGCACCTCCGTCGTCTCCGAAAGGACCACCGTGGCCAAGAAGGCTCGCAACCAGACCGTCGCCGACCTCCTCGTCGCGCAGATCATCGAGGCTGGTGCCAAGCGCATCTACGGGATCGTGGGCGACAGCCTCAACCCGGTCGTCGATGCCGTGCGCCGCGCCGCCCACGACGGCGCGGACATCGCCTGGGTGCACGTCCGTCATGAGGAGGCCGCCGCCTTCGCTGCTGCTGCGGAGGCCGAGGTGACCGGCAACCTCGCCGTCTGCGCCGGGTCCTGCGGCCCGGGGAACCTCCACCTCATCAACGGCCTCTACGACGCGAACCGCTCGAAGGTGCCCGTCCTCGCCATCGCGAGCCAGATCCCGACGACGCAGATCGGGACCCAGTTCTTCCAGGAGACGCACCCGGACCGGCTCTTCAACGAGTGCTCGGTCTACTCCGAGCTGATCTCCTCGCACGAGCAGGCGCCCCGCGTCATCAGCTCGGCGATCCACCACGCGTACGGCGCGCCGGGCGTCGCGGTCCTCACGCTCCCGGGCGACGTCGCCGACCACGACGCCCCGCCGGCGCTCGTCGACGTCTCGACGCGCCCGCCTCGCCCGCGCGTCGTCCCGGACCCGGAGTCGCTGCGCCAGCTCGCTGACGCGATCAACAGCGCGAAGAAGGTCACCTTCTTCGCCGGCGTGGGCGTGCGTGGCGCGCACGACGACGTCATCGCCCTGGCTGACAAGATCGCTGCACCCGTCGGCCACTCGCTGCGCGGCAAGGAGTGGATCCAGTACGACAACCCGTTCGACGTCGGCATGTCCGGTCTCCTCGGCTACGGCGCCTGCCACGACGCGATGCACGAGGCCGACCTGCTCGTGCTCCTGGGCACCGACTTCCCGTACGACCAGTTCCTGCCCGAGAAGGTCCGCACCGCGCAGGTCGACACCAACCCGACGCACCTCGGCCGGCGCACGCGTCTCGACGTCGCGGTCGTCGCAGACGTCGGTGAGACCGTCCGGGCGCTCCTGCCGCTCGTCGAGAAGGCTCGCTCGCGGAAGTTCCTCGACTCGATGGTCTCGAAGCACGAGCGCGCGATGAACGGCGTCGTCGGCGCGTACTCCGGGCGCGCGGCCGAGACGATGACGCCGATCCACCCCGAGCTCGTCGCGGACGTCCTCGACCAGGAGGCGTCCGACGACGCCGTCTTCACCGTCGACACCGGGATGTGCAACGTGTGGGCCGCGCGCTACATCCGGCCGAACGGCAAGCGTCGGGTCATCGGGTCCTTCCTCCACGGGTCGATGGCGAACGCGATGCCGCACGCGATCGGTGCGGCCGCCTCGCAGCCGGGCCGCCAGGTGATCGCGATGGCCGGCGACGGCGGGCTCTCGATGCTGCTCGGCGAGCTCGTGACGATCAAGCACTACGACCTGCCCGTGAAGATCGTCCTGTTCGACAACGCGACGCTCGGCATGGTCCGCCTCGAGATGCTCGTGGACGGGCTGCCCTCGTTCGGCACCGACTCCCCGTCGGTCGACTACGCGGCAGTGGCCCGCGCGATCGGCATCCCGGCCGTGCGCGTCGAGGACCCGAAGGACCTGCGCTCCGCGCTGCGCGAGGCGCTCGACCGCCCGGGCCCCGCGCTCGTCGACGTCGTCACCGACCCCCGGGCGCTGTCCATCCCACCGACGATCACCGCCGGCCAGGTGCGCGGCTTCGCCGCCGCGCTGAGCAAAGAGGTGCTCGGAGGCGGGCTCGGCGAGGTCGTCTCCATGGCCCGCTCGAACCTGCGCAACGTGCCGCGGCCGTGACGGAGACCCTCAGGGCTCCGTGCGGTCGACCGCGTACGTGAGGAGCGTCCCCGGCAGGACCCCGACGGGCGCGACCGCGTACCCGGTGCAGGCGCGGAGCTCGGTGCCCTGGGCGCCGAGCTCCGCCGTGACGGCACGCAGCGCGGTCTGCGCGGCGCTGCGGACCCGACGCGCGACCGCTTCGCCCTGCGCGACCGCGTCCGCGTCGTCCGGCCCGGCGAGGGCAGCGAACAGCCCCATCTGTGTGCCGCTCAGGCGACCGAGCGTCGAGCGTGGCACGTACTCGTTGCGCAGCCCGTCCGCGATCGAGACGAGCACGGCGTCGCCCGCATCGAGGCCGAGCTCGGAGTTGACCGCGCTCACGCCGCGCAGCGACACGACGACCACAGCGAGGTAGCCGCTGCTCGCGGTGCCGGCGACCGACTGCGCCCCCAGCGCGTCGAGCCAGGCCGTGCGGCTGCGCAGCCCCGTGAGGTGGTCGTCGTCAGACACCGTCGCGACGTCGCCGGAGAGCGCGTCGACGAGCGCCGACACCGACACGCTCGCCCACACCTGGGCCCGGACGACGAGGTCGTCGTACCGGCGCGGTCGCGGGCGGGCCATCGCGATCCGCAACGCGTCCGCCACCGTGCACCACGGGTCGACGACGGTCGGGCTCCAGTCCGTCAGCTCGCTCACGTGCTTGCGGTAGAGCAGCGCACGCCCGTACCCCAGCTCCCCCGACATCGCCGCCGCGCACCGCTCACGCGTGATGAGCCCGACGTTCATCGAGTCCCCGGAGTACTGCACGGCGACGCTCTCCACCCGCTCCGGACGGAACAGCTCCTCGAGGCTCCTGCAGCTCATCGTCGACTCGACCACCTCGAGAGGACGGGAGACGTCAGAGACGGTCGGCACCCGTGCAGGGTGTCCTGCAGAGACGTCCGCCGGGGAGATGGTGGGCGCCTGGGTGCTCGCAGAGTTCATGGACGTATCTTCCTGCCGCCCACCGCGCCGGTTCACTGGACGTTCACCGGGTTCATGCGATGTTCATGACGCACGGCGCCACATCACCCGCTGCCGTCGCAGGGTCCCCGCCCACGAGCCTCGACCCGCTAGAGTGCGGGCAGAGAACCGGTCTACGACGAGGCGGAACACCATGCTCACCTTCCTCATCATCGGCGGTGTCGGTCTCCTGCTCGTCACAGGGTCCCTCCTGGTCGGCGAGGTGTTCGAGCTCGGCGACGGTGCCCTGTCCGGAACATCGCTCGGCGTCGGCGCCATCGTCTTCGGCGCAGTCGGTGCCATCGTCATCAGCAACGACCTGCCCCTGTGGGTCGCCTACGTCGGATCGCTCGTCGTCGCGGCCCTCGTCATGGTCGTCGTCCAGGTCTTCATCAAGCGCCTGCGCGACACCGAAGACGGACAGCCCGTCTCGCTCGTGGGCGTCCAGGGAGTCGCCACGTCCGACATCGACGGCGGGCGCGGCGAGGTCTCCCTCGACGCCGCCTCAGAGGTGGAACGCCGACTCGCCTGGGCACAGTCGCCCATCCCGGAAGGCACCCGCGTCGTCGTCGTCGAGCAGTCCGGCAGCCGCGTGCACGTCGAACGAGCGACCCCCGCAGCTCCAGCGCACGTCAAACCGACGAAGCCGTAGCGCCGACCACCACCGAAAGGAGCCCCTCCGGGGGCAGGACCTCATGCCAGAGAACACCATCACCATCATCGCCGTGCTCGCACTGGCGATCGCCTTCTTCTCGGTCATCGCCTTCATCGCCAAGCGGATCCGCCGCGTCCCACCGAACGAGGCCCTCATCATCGTGGGCCGTGGCGCAGGCAAGGCCGCCTCCGCCCAGGGCGGCCAGCGCGTCGTCGTCGGGGGCAGGGTCTTCGTCTGGCCCATCCTCCAGCAGGGCTTCTCCATCTCGCTCGAGCAGCGCCAGATCGGCATCACCGTCGAGGGCGTCGACAAGAACCGCATCAAGATCGCCATCAAGGCGTCCATCAACTTCAAGGTCCGTGGCGACGAAGAAGGCGTGCGCCGGGCAGGCCAGCGATTCCTCTCCCAGCAGGGCACGCTCACCGAGATCATCAAGGAGTCCCTCGAGGGCTCGCTCCGCTCGATCGTCGGCGACATGACCATCGAGCAGATCATCTCGGACCGCAAGGGGCTCTCCGACCGGGTGGTCGACTCGACCAAGACCGACCTGTCCGAGCAGGGCCTCCAGGTCGACCTGCTCAACATCTCCGACATCTCTACACCCGGCTCCGACTACCTCGGCAACCTCGGCCGCGCCGAGAACGCACGGGCACGACAGGTCGCTGAGGTCTCCGAGGCCGAAGCCCAGCGAGCGTCCGACTTCGCGTCGATCGAAGCCCAGGAGCAGGTCGCCGAGCGCCGCAAGGCCTTCGAGCTCAAGCAGGCCACCATCAAGGCACAGACCGACCGCGCCAACGCCGAGGCCAACGCCGCCGGACAGCTCGCCCGCGCGGAGCAGGACCGCCTCGTCGCCACCCAGCAGCGCGACGCCCTCGCCGAGCAGGCGAAGGTCACCGAGGAAGAGCTCGACATCTCCATCCGCAAGCCCGCCGAGGCCGACGCCTACGCAGCGGTCCAGCGAGCCAACGCCGAGCGCGACGCCGCGAACGCCGCGACCGAGGCCGACGCCTACAAGCGCACCACGATCGCGCAGGCCAACAAGACCGCCGCGATCCAGGACGCCGAGGCCAACGCCGAAGCCGTTCGTCGGACCGGCGAGGCCGAGCGCGACCGCCAGGTGGCGCTCGCTGTCGGAATCCGTGCGGAGGGCGAGGCACGAGCAGCCGCGACCGAGGCCGAGGGTCGCGCCGAGGCCGCAGCGCTCGACGCGAAGGCCGAGGCACTGAAGAAGTACGGCGAGGCCGCCCTCGTCCAGGAGCTCATCGAGCGTCTCCCCGAGATCGTCCGCGCGGCGGCCGAGCCGATCGGCAACATCCAGGGCATGACCGTCATCTCGACCGACGGCGCCTCCGCGATCACGAAGAACGTCGCTTCTGTCCTCGGCGAGGGCCAGGGAGTCATCAAGCAGCTCACCGGCATCGACCTCAACGAGCTCATCGCCAACCTCGCCGGCGGCGGGACCACCGCCGGCTCTGCGGCCCGGAACAGCGCCACTGCAGGCCCGTCCGACTGAACCGACCGGACAAATGTCACCCTCTGACAGGGGTGACAAACTCGCTGCCGCCCGCTATAGAAGTGCCGCGGTTACGTCGTTAGGGTGAAAGACATGCTCACATCCGACCAGGTAGCGAATGTCCACCGGTTCGCCGCGTCGTCGCGCGGCGGCTTCTCGACGACCGACGTCGACGCCCTCGTGGCTCACGTCGTCAGAACCCTCGCGAGCTACGAAGGGACCGGGACGCCAGGGCCCGACGGCCTCACCGCCGCAGCCCTGAGCAGCGCCACCCTGCCGTCGGTCTCCTCCGAGCCCGGCTACCCGCTCCTCGAGGTGCAGGACCTCCTCGACGAGGTGCACGAGACCCTGGCGACCTACGAGCAGCGAGGTGCCTTCCCCGCGACCTCGTGGATCCCCGCTGCCGACACGGACGCGCCCGCAGGGAGCGGCGTGCTCGCCAGCGTCTCGGTGCTCGCCGACCACCAGGCGCACAGCGCCCCGCTCCCGACGAACATGACTCCCGCGGTCAGGGCGCTCGCGTCCGTCGGCGGCGGCTCCCGAGGCCCGCTCCCTGCACCCGCGGGAGGCTCCTCGGACCTCACCCTCCCAGCGACGCCCTCGTGGGCGGACGAGCGCACGCCTGCGCGCGACTACGGGATGGATGCCGACAGCCTCCTCGTCGAGCTGCAGTCCGTCATCGCCCAGTCACGGGCGCGCGGCTCGCTCGAGGTCACTGTCCAGGTCCCCGGGCAGCACCTGCGCGTCATGCGTGTGGTCGAGTCCTCCCCCGGAAAGATCACGATCGTCGCGCAGTAGACCCGACCAGACCTGACGCAATCCACCGATACAGGCTAAGTTCTCCTTCATGCTGACCGCCGATGACGTCCTGACGCACGATTTTCCGTCCACGAAGTTCCGACAGGGGTACGACGTCGTCGCCGTCGACGACTTCCTCGATCGCGTGATCGGAGCCCTGCGGTACTACGAGACCGGCGGGGTGCAAGGCAGCCGCATGGGATCCGACGAGGTCCGTGCGATGAAGTTCCCGGTCACCAAGTTCCGTGAGGGCTACGACCTCGACGGAGTCGACATCTTCCTCGAAGAGGTCGAGCAGAGCCTCCTCGGTTTCGAGAAGGCTGAGAAAGCCGGGCAGCAGCCACCCCTCAGGCAGTATCGCCACGAACCCGAACCCGAGCCGGCGCCCGTTCAGCCGGCGTATGCCGAGCCGCAGTACACCGCCGAGCCGCAATACACCGAGCCAGCGTATGCAGAGCCGCAGTACGCCGAGCCCCAGTACGCACATGCCACGCGGCAGCACGACACCGACCTCCTGCCGCCGATCAGCCCGCACTCGCGCGACGCCTACCCCGCCCAGGCCGGGCTCGACCTCACGAACCTCGTGAACGCGCTCCAGCGGTCGTACCTGCTCTCCGCCGTGCCGAGCGACTCCCTGCCCATCGTGCTCACCCCGGACGGACGCGAGTACGTGGTGCGAGCGGTGACCCACGAGTCCGGCCAGGTCGTCCTCGAGCTCGGCTGAGACGGCAGCGGCGCCGGCGATCGGTTCAGCTCGCGCCGAACGCGAGACCGAGGAGGTACGTCACTCCGGCCGCGCCGTAGCCGATCGTGAGCTGCCGTACCGCTCGCGCGAGCGGAGAGGCCCCAGACAGCACCCCGACCGCAGCACCGGTGGCGCACAGGGCGAGACCGACGAGGCCTGCGCCGAGGAGCATCGCGGTATAGCCCTCGAGGCCCAGCAGGTAGGGCAGGACGGGGACGAGCGCGCCAGACGCGAAGAAGCAGAAGCTCGATGCAGCGGCACTCCATGCGGAGCCGACCGCCTCGTGCTCGCCGTGGGAGCCACGCGGCGCGATCTCCGTCGCCAGCGTGCACGAGGCGAGCACCTCGGCCGCGCGCCTCTCTGCCTCGGCGATGCTCAGCCCCCTCGCTCGGTACACGAGCGCCAGCTCGTTCGCGTCCACGTCAAGGTCGGGGAGAGCGGCAGACGCCTCGGGGCTCGGGTTCCCGGCGTCGAGCAGCTCGCGCTGAGAGCGCACCGACACGAACTCTCCCGCGCCCATCGAGAGCGCGCCGGCGAGCAGCCCTGCGAGCCCCGAGAGGAGCACCGTCTCGTTCGACGCTCCGGACGCACCGATGCCGAGGATGAGGGCGAGGTTCGACACGAGCCCGTCGTTCGCCCCGAAGACGGCGGCACGGAACGTCCCGGACATCCGGGTCCGCCCCCGCGTCGCGAGCCCGCGCACGACCTCCCCGTGGATGCGCTCGTCCGCGGCCATCGCGGGCGTCGCGTCCACGTCGATCCCGTACGTCGACCGGTCCTCGGCTCGTTGGGCGAGCGCGAGGACGAAGACGCCGCCGAGCCGCCGTGCGAGCTGTGCGAGGACACGCGTCCGCCAGTGACCCCGCAAGGGCTTGCCCACCTGGTCACCGAGCAGCTCGGTCCAGTGCGCCTCGTGGCGGCGTTCGGCCTCGGCGAGAGCCAGGAGGATCTGCTGCTCCTCGCCCGTCCGCCGTCCGGCGAGCTCTCGGTACACGCGCGCCTCGGCGCGCTCGTCAGCCAGGTTGCGACGCCAGCGCTTCAGGGTGCGCGGGGAGACGGCGGTCGGCCCGCGGGGCTTGTCCCTGTCGGCCTCTGGTGCGGTATTCACAGGCGCAAGTCTGGCAAGGTTGTGCGCCGCCGGTGTTCGGGTACCCGTCCGTCAGCGCAGGGGTGACCGAACATCGCGACCTACCCGGCGATGGCTCTGCTCAGTAGCTGAACGCCGACTGCTGCGTCGGCCGTGCCTGGAACGCGTGATGCGTAGCCAGCGGTGCCCTGCCGGGGGTGGCAGGAGGGAACGCGCCCCAGAAGCTGTCGAAGATCGCCGCCGTGAGTCCAGGGTTGTCCTCGGACGGGAGGTGACCTGCGTCCTCGATGACCTCGTACCGGGCGCCGAGCGCGCGCGCCATGATCTCTTGCCACTGCTGCGGCCACGCGTCGTCGTCGGCTCCGTGAGCGACGAGCGTGCGGACGCCCGTGTTGAGCAGCTGCTCTGTGGTGTCCGGTGCGGTCACGAGGATGTCGATGATGCCGAGCAGGTTGTCTGGCGAGGTCTGGCTCGCTCGGTACCGGTGGAACGACTCACGGGAGGTGAGCGGTGGGGCGCCGATCTCGACGAGGTCAGGGTTGGACGCCTCCCAGAGACCGAGGCTCCCGCTCTCCCGGACGACGAACGACATCTCGCGGATCTCCTCGCTCCAGCACTTCGGCCCCGAGCACAGGAACGTGAGGTCAGCAAAGAGCTTCGGCGAACGCAGCGCCGCCGCACGGGCGACGAGGCCTCCGAAGCTGTGCCCGACGATGTGGACGGGCGAGCCGTCACCGATCACGTCGGCGACCTCGAGCAGGTCGGTGGCGAACTCGCCGAGCCGGTAGTTCAGGGGGTTCCGCGGAGAGGCCGAGTCCGCCTGTCCACGCTGGCTGTAGGCCCACGTGTCCCACCCGCGGGCAGCGAGCAGCGGCAGGAGCGGGAGGAAGTCCTCCTTCGAACCGGTGAAACCCGGGACGAGCAGCACGGTGCCACGGGACCGCGCCGGGTTCGGGCCGCGCGTCACGGCGGGCGCATACAGTGCGGTGAGCTCGCCCACCATCGTGCGGATCGAGACCGGCTCGACACCGAGCGGGACGGGGAGTCCTCCGAACGGCTCTCCTGGCTGGACGAGCACCCCTCCGGGCCGTACATTTTCATCGATACCCATAGCCGCTCACTGTAGGCCTTGTACAGGGTGAAGTTCACCCCCTGCGGGTGAATTCTTTTCATCGAATATTCACAGCCGCGGTTATCCGACCTCTGGCGCACCCGCCGGGTATCGTCGAGAGCCTCATGCCTTCCCTCTCGTTGCCCCGTCATCCTGCCCTCCGCGCGTCTGTCGTCGTGCTCCTGCTCCTGCTCGTGCTGGTCGTGACGACGTCGACCGTGCGGGCGTCGACCGTCGACGCCCAGCAGGCTCACGAGGCCGCTGCGGAGGCCGCGGCAGACGCTGAGGCCCGCGCAGCCGCGTCGGCGAAGGTCGCAGCGACCCTCGAGCAGGCCAGGCTCGACGAGGCCGAACGCGTCGCGCTCCTCGAGGTGGAGCAGGCGCGCGAGGCGCTGGTCAAAGCGATCGCCGCTGCGCACGTCGTGCTCGACGAGTCCGTCGACCGGGTGGCCGACGACCTCGTGCGCGCCGCGCTCGCGGCCGCCATCGACGCGGCGAACGTCGCGCTCGAGGCGCCGCTCTTCGAGCTGGAGGAGGCGAGCAGCACGCTGGCAGACGCTCAGCTCGCCGTCACCGACGCGCAGACCGCGTGGGAGGACGAGCAGGTGCGCCTCGAGGCGGAGGCCGCCGCCGAGCAGGCAGCCCTGGAGGCCGCGCAGGCTACGGCCGAGGAGGCCGCCGGCGACACCGCTGCGGCCCCCGACGCTGCAGCACCGGCGGATCCAGCGCCCGCCTCCGCGCAGTGCGTCAACGACTCGACGTACTCGGGGACCCCCTTCTACACGACGGCCCCGAGCGTGGACGGCGACGGCTCGAACGGGAACATCCCTGCCTCGCAGATGACCCAGCTCTCGTGGGGGCACGACACCGCGGGGACGCCGCAGTACCTGCGCACGCAGGCTGCGCAGGCGCTCGATCAGCTCAATCAGGCGTACCGCGCCCAGTTCGGCAGCAACCTCGATCTCGACCTCACGTACCGCTCCTACGCGAGCCAGGTGGCGATGCGCAACGAGCTCGGCACCATCGCAGCGGTCCCGGGAACGTCGACGCACGGGACCGGCAACGCCCTCGACGTCCCGGAGTGGTCGTGCTACGCGTTCGGCTCTGTCCGGCGCGACTGGCTCGTGACGAACGGCCCGTCGTACGGCTGGGTGTCACCGTCCTGGGCCCGCGAGGGATCGTCGAACCCTGAGTACTGGCACTATGAGTACACGGGCTGACGATCTCGCCTGATCTGTCAGCACCCGTCGAGCGAGAGGCACGCATGCGCACCCCCACCGTCTGGGAGAACATCGTCCAGGAGAACCCTCAGCACTCCACCTGGTACGTCGAGCGCTTCCGAGCGATGGCGCAGCAGGGCAAGGACCTCGCCGGGGAGGCGCGCACGATCGACGCAATGCTCCCCCGTGGTGCGCACGTCCTCGACGCAGGGTGCGGGCCGGGCCGGGTCGGTGCGGCTCTCGCCGCGGTCGGCCACGACGTCGTGGGCGTGGACGTGGACCCTGTGCTCGTCGCGGCCGCGCGGGAGGACCACCCGGAGCAGACGTGGATCGTCGGCGACCTCGCCGAGCTCGACCTGCCTGCCGCTGGCGTGACCGCCTCGTTCGACGCGATCGTCTGCGCCGGCAACGTCATGACCTTCGTCGCCCCGGACACGCACGCCGAGGTGCTGCGCCGCATGCGGGACCACCTGGCCCCGGACGGCCGCGCGATCATCGGCTTCGGGGCAGGCCGCGGCTACGCCTTCGAGACCTTCCTCGACGATGCCCGCACCGCCGGCCTCGTCGTCGACGCGACCTTCTCCACGTGGGACCTGCGACCGTTCACCGACGGCTCCGACTTCATCGTCGCCGTCTTCTCGCGCACGGCCTGAGGCTCACATGACCGACCTCGCTGCCCTGACCACAGCCGTCCGACAGTTCGCGCACGAGCGGGACTGGGAGCAGTTCCAAGACCCCAAGTCGCTCGTCCTCGCACTCACGGGCGAGGTGGGCGAGGTCGCCGAGCTCCTCCAGTGGGTCCGCGCCGAGGAGGTGGTCGAGCGGTTCAGCACGCCTGAGCGGCGCGCCCGGATCGGTGACGAGCTCGCCGACGTGCTCCTCTACCTCGTCCGCCTCGCGGACGTGCTCGGCGTCGACCTCGGCGCGGCGGGCGAGGCCAAGCTCGCGCGCAACCACGAGCGGTTCCCCGTCGCGGGCGACGACAGCGTCGTCGGGGTCGCTCCGCACAAGGCGTAGGCGCCCGCAGATCACGTCCGGGCGTACCGCTCGACGAAGTTCCGCATGATGCGGGACGGGTGCGTGACCGCCGTGCGACGAACCTCGGCGATGACGCTGTCGGCCTCACCGAGCGGGAAGTAACCGTTGCCCTGGTAGAGCTCGATGCGCTCGACGAGACCTCGGACGTCGAGCTCCGGGTGGAACTGCGTCGCATAGAGGTTGGTCCGCACGCGGAACATCTGGACCGGGCACGACGGCGAGGACGCGAGGAGCACCGCGCTGTCCGGCAACCGGGTGCACGCCTCCTTGTGCCCCACGTACGCATGGAACACGGGCGGCATGCCTGCGAGCAACGGGTCGGCCAGCCCGTCGGCGCTGAGCGTCACCGGGACGGCGCTCACGGGCTCGCCGTACGTCGTGTCGACGACCGCGCCCTGCTGCACACCGAGCGTCCCGACGCCGTAACAGGCCCCGAGGTAGGGGAAGTCGCGGTCGACGATCTCGTCGAGCAGCCCGAGGATCTCTTTCTCCACCCGGACCTGGACGTCGCTCTTCTCGGCTTCCGGGTCGCTCGACGTGAACGGGCTCCCACCGACGAAGACCCCGGAGTAGTCGTCGAGATCGAGCGTCGGGAGCGGTCCTGCTTCCATCCGGATGCGGTGCAGCCCGTCCGCGGGCAGGCCGCCGCACCGCCGGAAGGCAGCCACCTCGCTGTCTGCCGCCGCGTCGTCTTCTCTGCTCGCCAGGAGGAGGAACGGTCGCACGCCCCCAGTGTGCCCCGCCCCGGCGGGCCTCGCGCGTCAGTGAGTCAGCGCGTCAGTGCGTCAGCCGGGAGGGGTCCCGTCGCCGAAGGGACGCCCGCCGAGCGACTCGCGCCCGTGAGGCGTCGTCCAGCCCGCGAGGTCTGGGCCCTTCGGCACGATCCCGCTCGGGTTGATGTCGCTGTGGACCACGTAGTAGTGCGCCTTGATCTGGTCGAAGTCGACGGTGTCGCCGAAGCCGGGCGTCTGGAACAGGTCGCGGGCGTACGCCCAGAGCACGGGCATCTCGGTGAGCTTCGACCGGTTGCACTTGAAGTGCCCGTGGTAGACGGCGTCGAAGCGCACGAGGGTCGTGAAGAGGCGGACGTCGGCCTCGGTGAGGGTGTCCCCGACGAGGAAGCGTCGGGTCGCCAGACGGTCCTCGAGCCAGTCGAGCGCCGTCCACAGGCGGTCGTAGGCGTCGTCGTACGCCTCCTGCGAGCCGGCGAAGCCGCAGCGATAGACACCGTTGTTCACCTCGGTGTAGATCCGGCGCATGATCGGGTCCATCTCCGCGCGCAGGTGCTCGGGGTAGAGGTCCGGGGCACCAGGACGGTGGTGCTCACGCCACTCGGTGGAGAGGTCGAGCGTCATCTGGGCGTAGTCGTTCGTCACGACCTTGCCTGTGGTGGTGTCGACGATAACGGGCACGGTGATGCCCCGCGGGTAGTGCGGGTCGCGGGCGAGGTATGCCTCCTGGATCCGTTCGATCCCGAGGACGGGGTCCAGGCCGTCCGGGTCGAGGTCGAAGGTCCAGCTGTTCTTGTCGTGCGTCGGGCCCGTCAGGCCGAGGGAGAGCACGTCGTCGAGGCCGAGGAGCCGGCGCACGATGATCGTGCGGTTGGCCCACGGGCAGGCTCGCGCCGCGACGAGGCGATACCGACCGGGCTCGACGGGGAAGCCGTCACGACCGTCAGCCGTGATCCTCGTGGTGATGTAGGTGGTGTCCCTGCTGAACTCTTGGCCTGGGATCGAGTACACGCCGCCTTCGTTGCTCATTCAACTATCTTGCCTCACGACAACCCGAAGAGCACGAGACCTACCCAAGGAATGTGAAGAGCACTACCCTGAGCGCGTCACCACACCGAACCCATCCACGCCGCCGCTCTCGGGCCCCGGCAACGGACCCTCTGGACTCACCCGCTCCCCGATCGTGGTCTTCCTCCTGCCGCTCGTCACCTTCGGCATCTACGGCCTCGTCTGGTACTACAAGGTCAACGTCGAGCTGCAGAGCTTCAACCGGTCGATCCAGGTCAACCCGGTCGCCATGATCCTGCTCTCGATCTTCGTGCCGTTCTTCATGCTCTGCTCGGTCTTCGCCACCGGGCAGCGCATCCAGCAGGCACAGGCCGCCGCAGGGCTCCCCGCGACGACCTCCCCCGGCATCGGGGCCCTGCTCCTGCTCGTCATCGGCGGACACTCGTTCTACTACCAGGACGCGCTCAACACCATCTGGCAGTACCGCCAGGCCTGATCCGTCACCCGGAGGTCCTGTCGTGCACCGGGCCTCGCCCTGACCTACCGTCGGGGCATGACCGATGCCACCCAAGCGCCACTCGTCCTCGTCCTGCACGGAGCAACAGGAGACCTCGCTCGACGCATGGTCCTGCCGGCGATCTACACGCTCTCGAGCAGCGGTTTCCTTCCGGAGCAGTTCTCGCTGGTCGGGACCGGTGCCGAGGACGTCGGTGCAGAGGCCTTCCGTGAGCGGGTGGTCGACTCGCTCACAGAGTTCGGCGGGGTGTCCTCGGCCGAGGACCCCGCCGTCGTCGCGTTCCTCGAGCGACTCTCCTTCGCCGGCCCCGTCACGGTCGAGGACGCCGGCACCCTGCCCGCCCGGATCGCCGAGGTGGCCGACGGTCAGCCCGCGACCGTCATCCACTACCTCGCCGTCCCGCCCGTCGCGTTCGAGCCGATCACCCAGGCGCTCGACGCGCACGGCCTCGCCGACGGCATCCGGGTCGTCTACGAGAAGCCGTACGGGACGTCGCCCGAGTCCTTCGAAGCCCTCGACCGCGTGGTGCACGACGTGTTCGACGAAGAGCAGGTCTACCGGATCGACCACTTCCTCGCGAAGGAAGCGACCCAGAACCTCTACGTCCTGCGCTTCGCCAACGAGCTCTTCGGCGGCATGTGGAACCGGAACCACGTCGCGCAGGTGCAGATCGACGTCCCCGAGGTGCTCGACGTCGCGCAGCGCGCCACCTTCTACGACGCGACCGGCGCCGCGCTCGACATGCTCGTGACCCACCTCTTCCAGGTGGCCGCCGAGATCGGCATGGAACCGCCTTACGCCATCGATGCGGCCGGGCTCGCCAAGTCCCGCGAACGTGTCCTCGGCGACTTCCGTCCGATCGACCCCTCCGAGGACCTCGTCTTCGGGCAGTTCGAGGGCTACCAGGACATCGACGCTGTCGCCGATGGCTCCCGCACCGACACGTACGTCGCCGCACGGCTGTGGATCGACAACGACCGGTGGTCGGGCGTCCCGTTCATCCTGCGGACCGGCAAGCGGCTGGCAGCGTCAGGCCAGCGCGTGACCCTCGTCCTGCGGTCCGACCACGAGCTGCAGTTCGGCGCAGCCGCCCCCGGCGAGCCCGAGGTGTGCCCCGAGAACGCGCACCTGCGCTGCAACACCATCAGCCTCTCGCTCGCAGGCTCCGGGTCCATCTCGTTGCGCACCACCGTCAAGCGCCCCGGTCACGATCTCGTCCTCGCGAACGGCACCGCGGAGCTCGACCTCGCGAGCGTCGATCCCGGCCGGTCCGTCCCGCCGTACGCCGCGCTCCTCTACGACGTGATCCGAGGAGACCGTTCGCTCTTCCCCACTGCGGAGAACCTGCGCCAGGCGTGGCGCGCCTTCGCCCCGGTGCAGGAGGCGCAAGCCGCCGAGAGCGTCCCCGTGCACAGTTACGCCCCGGGCACGTGGGGCCCCGTGGAGGCGGACGCGCTCGTGCACCCGTACGCCTGGCAGATCGACACGCACCCGGAGAACGCGGGCCCCGACGACATCACTGTCGGGCTGACCGAGCACGGAGCCGACCACGGCTGACCTGCACTGACCTGCACTGACCTGCACTGACCTGCACTGACCGACGGCGACGAGCACGACTGGCAGCCGACGACCCTGTCCAGCATCCGGACCGTCTGGAACATCCAGTTACCTCCCAGGAGTTGGCCCGTCATGCCTGCCTCCCAGTCGAAGCCGATCCCGCTCGGGTTCGTGCTCCTGCTCTCTGCGCTCGTCGCTGTCGGTCCGCTGACGATCGACCTGTACCTCGCCGCGTTCCCCGAGATCACCCGAGACCTCGGGACCACGGAACCACGCGTCCAGCTCACGCTCACCGCAACGCTCGCCGGGCTCGCGCTCGGCCAGCTGATCATCGGCTCCGCGTCGGACGCGATCGGTCGTCGCCGACCGCTGCTCGCAGCCCTGGCCCTGTACGTCGTGGTCTCAGCGACGATCGTCCTCGTGGACGGGATCGCGCTCCTCACCGCCCTGCGGTTCGTCCAGGGCCTGAGCGCCTCCGCGGGCATGGTCCTGTCCATGGCGATCGTCCGGGACCACTACTCGGGCTTCCGCGTGGGCAAGGTCGTCGCGCGGCTCATGCTCGTCGTCGGGGTCGCGCCCGTCCTGGCGCCGACGATCGGGTCACAGCTCCTGCGCCTCGGCTCCTGGCGCCTCATGTTCGTCCTGCTCTCCGTCGTCGGGCTCGTGCTGCTCGTCGTCGCCTACTTCCGCCTGGACGAGTCGCTGCCGGTCGAGCGTCGACGCTCCGGCGGCGGGCGAGCCGCACTGCGCTCGTACGCCGGGCTCTTGCGCGACTGGCCGTTCCTCGGGGTCGCGCTGCTCAGCGGCTTCTACATGGCGGCCCTGTTCACGTACATCGCGTCGTCGTCGTTCGTGTTCCAGGACGGGTTCGGGCTCAGCGCACAGGAGTTCGGGTACATCTTCGGGGCCGGCGCGGTCGCCGTGACCGCCGGGAGCCAGATCAACGGCGCTCTCATCGGACGGGTCACCCCGCAGCGCATCCTCGCGGTCGCGATCTCAGCAGGGTTCGTCCTCTCGGGCGCGCTCCTGGTGACGGCACTCCTCGTCGCAGGCTCTGAGGGCGGCGGGTTCTGGCCGTTGGTCGTCCTGCTCGTCCTCACGCTCTCGACGGTCGGCTTCGTCATGCCGTCCGCACCGGCGATCGCTCTCGAGCACAACGGGCACCGAGCCGGTTCCGCGGCGGCCCTGCTCGGGGCGTTCCAGTTCGGCATCGGTGCCGGGATCGCGCCGGTGACCGGACTGCTCGGCGGAGATCCTGCCACGACGATGGCGGCAGTGATGTTCGCGGTCGTCGCTGTCTCAGGCGTCTTGTTCGTCGCGGCGCAGCGCTCCGAGCGCCGTGCGTCAGCCCGCGCGGACGGTGAGGGTGCTCGATCCGTCGGGGAGACGACGGACGGAGATCCCGTCGCTGATGGTCTGCTTGAGAGTCTCCACGTGTGACACGACGCCCACGATGCGCCCTCCCGCGCGCAGACCTCCGAGCACCTGGAGCACGGAGTCGAGCGTCTCAGGGTCGAGCGAACCGAAGCCTTCGTCGACGAACAGCGTGCCGAGGTCCACTCCTCCGGCCTCGGCCATGACGACGTCGGCCATCCCGAGCGCGAGGCAGAGCGAGACGTAGAACGTCTCTCCGCCGGAGAGGGACGACGCGAGCCGGGGCGCTCCGGTCTGGTGGTCCAGGACACGGAGCGCCAGACCGACCCGGTGCCCTTTGCCGGTCTCCTTCTCGTCGCTGCGCTCGAGCTCGTAGCGTCCGTCCGACATGATCGTGATGCGCTCGTTGGCCGCCGCGACGACGTCCTCGAACCGGCGCATGAGGACGAACGTCGCGAGCGTGAGGCGCTTCGTGTTGTCTGCGGACACGCCGGTCGCCAGGCCCGCCATCCGCAGGACGGGCTCTGCCCGGGCCGCGACCTGCTGGAGCGCGGCCTCAGCCGCAGCGATCGTCTCGGCGGCCGCGGCAGCTGAGCGCACACGGCTCTCGGCGAGGGTGGCTTCGCCGGCCGCACCGCGGGCGGCGGCCTCCGCTGCCGTGACAGCCGCGCCGGCGGCGTCGACGTCCACGACGACCTCCTCGGGGAGCCCGGCCACGCCCGGGTCGGCCAGCCCGTCGCGGACCCGGTCTCGCGCCGACCGGTAGGCGGACACCTCGGCGTCGAGCGCGGCCGTGGCGGCAGACGAGAGGACAGCCGCCCGGACCTCGTCGAGGGTGGCGAAGCCCTGATCAGCCATGACGCGGGTGCGCTCGGCAGCGCGCTGCGCGTGCGCGCGCACGGCCGTCTCCGCGTCGGACCGCGCCGCACGGAGCACGTCGATCACCGCGACCTGGTGGTCGAGGTCCGCGACGACAGCCGCGACCGTCCGCCCGGCACCGTCGGCCTCTGCGACCGCTGAGGAGTCGGCTGCGAGGTCCGAGGCGTCGTGCTCAGCCCGTGCGGTGTCTGCCGTGATCCTCGTCCGGAGCGCTCCGAGCTCGTCGGTGAGCCGCGCGGTGGCGGCGTCGTGCGCGGTGAGCTCCTCGTCCGCTGCAGGGAGGGCGTCGCGGGCGTCCTGCGCCTCGACGACTGCCGACCAGGCCCGCTCGGCGACGGCAGCCGCGGTCGCACGGTCGGCGTCACCGGCCGCCTGGAGGGCGTTGGCGAGCCGCTCGCCGATCTGCGCGGCGCGGACGTCCGCGGCAGCGAGCAGCGTCTCTGCCTCGCGGCGCACGGTCTCGGCCGCATCGACGTCGTCTTGGCTCACGTGGTCGGAGAGCAGCGGTGCAGGTGCTGGATGCTCGTGCCCACCGCAGACGGGGCAGGGTTCGTCGTCGACGAGCGACGTCGCGATCTCCCCGGCCATCCCGGCGATGCGGCGCACACGGAGCGCGACCTCGTCCTCGCAAGCGTCGCGCGCGACCGCGCCGGCCCGGGAGAGCGCGGCCCTGGCCTCGGTGACCTCCGCCTCGAGTGCGGCGGCCTTGTCGAGTACCTGCACCGTCACGTCGGCGCGGTGCACGGCGTCGGTCCGCGCGACGAGCTCGGCGGCGACAGCACGCAGCTCGTCGCGACGGAGCTCGAGGTGGTGCCTCTCCGCAGGCCGGAGGCCGAGCGCGTCAGCCTGCTGCGCTGCTTCTTCGCGCAGCCGGTCGAGCGCCTCGGTGGCAGCGACGAGCGCGACGCTGCGCGCCGGCAGACCGGCCTCTATGTCGACGAGGCGCCCGAGAGCCGCAGCCCGTCCGGCCGCGTCGTCGCGGCGTTGGCGCAGGGTCTCGTCGGAGGGCGCATCGTCGGCGTCGTCCGTCCGCGGCTGGTCCTCGTCTGATGAGGCCGGGTGAGAAAGAAGCTCGTCGACGGGCGCCCGCTCCGGCAGACCGAGCACGGGAGCCGACTCGGCGAGGGCGGCACGGAGCGTGTCTCGAGCTTCGCGCGCACCGGTCGCGGCGTGCTCTTCGCCGACGACGAGAGGCTGCACCACGCTGGCCCGACGTGCAGCGTCGAGGTCCTGCGCCTGCTGGTCGACGACGGGTCCGCTCTCAATGAGCGCAGCGTCCTCGGCCCGCAACCGTGTCCGGCGCGAGAAGAGGTCGGCGCGAGAGCGTTCGTCATCGAGCATCGCCCGTGCGGTGGTCAGCGCCGAACCTGCGGCTGCGTCCGCGAGACGGAGCGCCTCAGCCTCGGCCTCCTGGCTGGCGACGTGCTCGCGAGCCAGCGCGTACGCGTGCTCGGGGAGGGCGTCTCGGAGCGTCTCTGCGGCGTCCGTCTCGAGCGCGGCGGCCTCGAGGAAGCGCTCGACGCTGCTCGTCGTCGCGGCGCGGGCCGCGTCGGTCTCGCGCTGCGCGTCGATGCGCATGGTCGCCAGCTGGGCCTGTGCACGCTCGTACATCTCGGTGCCGAAGACCTTCTGCAGGAGCCCACGGCGGTCCTCGGGGTTCGCTCTGAGGAAGTTCGCGAACTCGCCCTGCGGGAGGACGATCGTCTGGACGAACTGGGTGCGGTCGAGCCCGATGATCCGCTGGAGCTCGAGGCCTGCCTCGTCGAGCCGGGAGCTGACGAGCTCGCCGACGTCCCCGGGCTCCCCGAGCCCGGCGCCGGTCTCGAGCGCGCCGGCGGGCAGCCGCCACAGCCTGATCCCGGCCTGCTGCTTCGTCGTGCCGTCGCCCCGCTTCTTGCGACGCATCCGCTCCGGGGTACGCAGCACCCGAAAGACCCCGGCGCCGGTCTCGAACGTCAGGTCGACGAAGGAGTCGACCTCGTCCGGCGCGTACGCCGACCGCAACCGGTCGTCGCTCGAGGACGCGGACGCGACCTTGCCGTAGAGGGCGAAGACGATCGCGTCGATGAGCGTCGACTTGCCGGCGCCGGTCGGTCCTTCGAGGAGAAAGATCCCCGACGTCGCGAGGGCGGCGAAGTCGACGACGTGCTCGCCCGCGAACGGCCCGATGGCTTGGAGGCGCAGCTGGTGGAGATACATCTCACGCGCTCCGCTCGGCGGCGGCGGCGCGCTCGAAGGCGGTGCGGAGCACGCTGATCTCGGCGCTGCTGGGCTCGTCGCCGGTGACGTGCTCGACGAACCCTGTCGCGACGTCGACCGGGTCGCTCGCGGCCGTGACCGTGAGGCTGACCGACTGCCGGGGCTCACGCGCCTCGGGGCGGTGCTGCATGACGAGCGCGTGCGGGAACAGCTCCTTGAGCTGGACGTTCATCTCGCGCGGCCGTGCTCGGTCGGTGACGACCAGGCGCACCCAGTCGTCCCGGTGGGCCTCTCCGGCGGCACCGAGCAGGTCGGCCAGAGGGCCGACGACCTCGCTCAGCCGGCGCGGCACCGGTGCGAGGTGCAGCTCGGGCTCGCCGACGCCCCCCGGCGCCCGGCCGTCCGCCGGGTCGGCGAGCTCGACGACGACCGTCGACTTCGTGTGGCGCATCTCGGAGAACGAGTACGCGAGCGGCGACCCGGAGTAGCGGCCGACGGTGCCTGCCGGGAACGCGACGCGCTGCGGTCCGTGGAGGTGGCCGAGGGCGACGTAGTCGACGCCGGCGAAGACCCCGGCCGGCACGCTGTCGACGCCTCCGACCCGGATGTCGCGCTCTGACTCCGACGCCTCGCCGCCGACGACGAACGCGTGCGCCATGACGACAGACCGGACCGGCCGCCCCGCCGCGCTCGTGCGCAGCGCGAGGTCGGCGCGGACCCGACGCATCGCCGCCCCCATGACCGCTTCGTGCGAGCGGCCCAGCGGCTCAGGGGCGTCGTCCCGCAGTGCGGTGCGCGCCACATCCGGGTCGAGGTAGGGCAGGGCGTAGACGAGGACGGGCGGACCGCCGTGCGGGTCGACGAGCTCGACCGGCCTGCCCACGTCCGCGACCCGAGCGCGGACGTGGATGCCGGAGCGCAGCACGTCCGCGCCGAAGCCGAGCCTGACGGCGGAGTCGTGGTTGCCCGGCGTGATGACGACCTGGGCGTGCTCGGAGAGCCGTTCCACGGTCTGAGACAAGAGGGTGACGGCCTCGACGGGCGGGATGGCGCGGTCGTACACGTCGCCGGAGACGACGACCGCAGCGACGCCTTCGGAACGGGTCAGCTCGACGAGGTGGTCGAGGTACGCGGCCTGGTGCTCGACGAGATCGACACCGTGGAGCGTCCGCCCGAGGTGCCAGTCAGAGGTGTGCAGGATCCGCATGCTGCGACGGTATCCGCCACCGCCGACATCGTCTCCGGTCACGCGCCGGCGGCGACCGACTCCTGTGCACCGGAGCGCTCGATGGTGAAGAGCTCGCGCATGCCGACCATGTCGAGCAGGTCGACGAGGTTGACCGGCGGGTCGAGAAGGACGAGCTCGAGCGAGCTCTCGTCGCACACCTTGTAGACCTGGACGAGGAAGGCGATGCCTGAGGAGTCGATGAACGTCACGCGTCGGGTGTCGAGGACGACCGGGGCGTCACGGCCGACGAGGGAGACCATCGCGGCGCTCGCCTGCTCACGCAGCGCTGCGTCGATGTCGCCGGTCAGGGTGATGAGCGTCGTGCCCGGCCGGACAGAGCACGTGATCCCGTTCGCGTCGTCGCGGTCCGTGGGTGTGGAGGTCATGATCTTCTTCCTGTACTGCCCTGTGCGAGGGTCCGGGAGCGCCCGGAGAAGCGCGTCACGATCGGCACGCGGAATACGTCGGCTGACGTTAACCGCCCGGCGTGGAAATTTCCACCGCACCAGAGCGAGGCGACAGGCCCCGGTTCTGCCTCTCGTTCGTCCGAGAGGTGACTTCCGGGGTGAGATCGACCCGCTGTCCAGGGGTTTCCCAGAATTCCGTTGCAGAATTGTTACATGACGTCAAAGACGACTCAGATCGCAGCGGCCGGCCTCCTCGCCCTCGCCATGCCCCTCGCCCAGGCAGGACCCGCGAGCGCGACCTCGATAGAACGGCACACGACCCTGTCCCCCGTCTTCTCCCAGACCGAGGCGGTCGGCCGAGACATCCTCGTCGCCGCCACCCGCACCACCGCGCTGCCCGACGACCTCGCCGCCGTCGTGCGCGACGCCGTCGCCTCCGCCGACGCCGCGACCACCGACGCGCGCACCGCGCTCTCGCAGGCCAACAGCCCCGACGTCCACACGCGGTGGAACGCCGAGGGCGCCCTCCAGGACGCACGGACCGCGCTCGACGCCGCCTCTGCCGAGCTCCGCTCGGTCACGGCGCTCGTCGACGGGATCGACGCATCCACGACGCAGGCGCTGCGCGTGCTCCAGGACGACATCGACCTCCTGCGCGGCGCCGGGTCAGCCCTGACCTCAGACTGACAGCACGAGGACCTTGCCCCGCCAGGTCCGACGCAACCATCGGTCGTGCGACGCCGCCACGATCGTGCCGGGGGCCTTGCCGATCGCCTCCCCCAGCTCTTCCGCGAGCGCGAGCGAGATGTGGTTCGTCGGTTCGTCGAGCAGGAGGACCTCGGGGGCCTGCGCGACGAGCATGCCGAGCACCACGCGTCGGCGCTGCCCTGTGCTCAGCTCGCGCAGGGGCCGGTCCATGTCCCGGTCCTCGACGAGCCCGAACCCTTCGAGCGCTCTCGCTGCGCCGAGCAGGTCGAAGAGCTGGCGCGGCGAGCGGACGTCGTCCTGGAGGTAGACGTCTTGCTCGAGCAGGGCGACCCGCACGCCTGCGGCGGTCCGCACGGTACCGCGGGCGGGGACGATGTCACCGGCGAGGACGTGCAGGAGGGTCGACTTCCCGGAGCCGTTGGGGCCGGTGACGAGGAGCTTGGTCCCGGCGGCGACGTCGAGGCGTGCCAGCGTGAGACGGCCGGGGACCACGACGTCGCGCACCGAGAGCACGCGTCCCTTCGCTGCGGCGATCGCGAGCCCGTGCGGTCCGGGGGCGAAGGTCAGCGGGAGCGGCGGGCGTCGTACCTGGGCACGTTCGAGGACGTCGAAGCGCTGCTGGGCGTTGCGCACGCGACGCGAGACGCTCGACTCGACGCGTGCGCCGTGGAAGTCGTAGCTCATCTTGTTGCGGTCGCTCATGAGCCGGTCGTGGCCGACCGCCCGGGCGGTCGTGTCGACTGCCTGGCGCAAGGACTCGAGCTCGGCCTGCTCCGCCTCGTAGACGCGCTGCCACTCGGCGCGCTCCTTCTTCTTCGCGACCCGGTAGTCGCGGTAGGCGCCGTGGGTGAGCGTGCCTGACTCGCCGGTGGGCGAGGGGTCGAGGTCGAGGATCTCCGTGCAGACCTCATCGAGGAAGTCCCGGTCATGGCTGGCGAGCACGACGATCCCGGGCATCGCCCGGACTGCTTCTCCGAGGAACTCTGCGGCGTCGTCGTCGAGATGGTTCGTGGGCTCGTCGAGCAGGAGCGCGCCGGGCTGACGGACGAGGAGCGCCGCGAGGCCGAGCCGGGTGCGCTCGCCACCGGACATCTGCCCGACGACCCGCCCGTGGAGGTGCTCGATGCCGAGGCCGGCGAGCGTCACGGCGGCGCGCCTGTCGGCGTCCCAGACCTCGGCGGCCTCGGCGCGCGCGAGGGCGCGGGCGTAGGAGGCTTCCGCTTCCGAGCGCGCGTCGGCGCTGCTGCCCTCGTGAGCGCCGACGCGGTCACGGTCGCCGTCGAGCGCGGCGAGCACCTCACCCGCGGTGAGCACCTGCGCCTCGAGCGCGCGGACCTCCGCGAGCGCGTCGGCGATCACCTGCTCGACGGTCGCTGTCGGGCCGTACGGCGTCTCTTGGTGGAGGAAGCCGAGGTCGTCTGGGCGCTGGACGGTGCCGGCGTCCGGCTCGTCGATCCCCGCGAGGAGCCGCAGCAGCGTCGACTTCCCGGCGCCGTTCTCACCGACGACCCCGACGCGGTGGCCGGGCGCGACGACGAGGGACACGGCGTCGAGGACCGTGCGCCCGTCGTAGTAGCGGGTGAGCCGTTCCGCGACGAGCGGTGCGGGCCCGTCGAGGAGCTCGTCGGGCGCGTGGACGGATGAGGGGCGATCAGGGCCTGCGTGGGTCATGGTGCTCCAGTGTGGACCACGTGCCTGCGCGGGCGCACAACGTTTTCTGGATCCTCACGCTCCTGGTGCTGCGATCGATCGTGGTTCAGGACCCTGTCGGACACAATGGAGCCATGTCATCTCTTGCACCGTCATCGCACAGGACACGCGCCCGTCTCGCTGCCGTCGGTATCGCTGCAGCCCTCACGCTCTCGGCATGCTCAGACGACGGCATCAGCGGGGACCTCCAACAGCTCGTCGCCGACGCTCGCTCGCAGGTCGAGTCGATCGCCGCCGACGCCGAGTCGTTGAGCGACCAGCTGGGCAGCCTTCCCGCCGACGCGCGCTCCACCGCAGAAGGGGCCGTCACCGCCGCGAAGGACGCCTCCGCCAAGGCCCAGGCCGCCCTGGACGACGCCGGCGAGACCGGCGCAGACGCCGAGGAGACGACCTCCGACGCACAGTCGGCTCTCGACGACGCCAGCAGCCGGCTCGACTCGCTCCGCGCGCAGCTCGACGACGCGACGCCTCCCGACGTCATCGCGTCGATCGACTCTCTCCAGGCCGACGTCGACGCGCTCAAGCAGAAGCTCGTCGACGCGTCCTGAACAGGTCTGGGCCCGCTCGCCGAGCACCCCGTCGCAACGCAGGACGGACGACTCCCTCACGTCTGGGTCGCGCCGTCCGATGGGATGTCTGGACTCGCCTCGGAACCGCCGTGGCTCCGTAGACCCCTAGGACACACCTATGACGACAGTGGACAGCACCCTCAACGCAGCGCTCCTCATCGAGGGCGCGATGGCAGTGGCCCTCGTAGACTATGACAGCGGCATGTCCCTCGGGCAGGCTGGCTCCGGAATCGACCTCGATGTCGCAGCCGCGGGCAACACCGACGTGGTGCGCGCCAAGCTCCGCACGATGCAGGCACTCAACCTGCAGGAGGGCATCGAGGACATCCTCATCACGCTCTCCACCCAGATCCACCTCATCCGCCTCATCCAGAGCCAGTCCGGCAAGGGGCTGTTCCTCTACCTCGTCCTCGACAAGGGCCGCGCGAACCTCGCGATGGCTCGCCGGCAGCTCCTCAACCTGGAGCGCGAGCTCGAGATCTGATCCTCCGCACGACGCGCACCACCGCCAGCACCCCTCAGGGGTGCTGGCGAACGCGCCAGACCTGGACCCACGGGACGGACAAGAGCACATGCTCGTCAAGCACCACGCCATGAACGTCGCGAAGACGCTCCGGAGAGACATCCCGGGGATCCGTCGCGTGATGGTGGCACGCACAGACGGCCTGTCGTTCCACGACGACGCGCCTGACCAGGACGAGGGCCCGGCTGCAGTCGCAGCAGCCACCGTGCTCGCCGTCGGCTACCAGGCCGTCGGGGCGTTCACGCTCGGTGCGCTGCAGGTGACGACGGTGCGCGGCCCGGACGGGTGCGTCGTGGTCTACCCGATCGACGCCCGGCACCTGCTCACCGTCGTCACCGACCCGAACGTCAACCTCGTCCTGCTCGACCGGGTCGCCCAGCGGCTCGCGGCCGAGCTCGCGAAGGCCGACGAAGGGACCGGCGGAAGTCTCTTCCCCTAGGTGCAGCGCTCCCGAGACGTCGTCGGCGCACCGGCGCTGATATCTTGAGCGGAGAAACCAACTCCGGAGGAATCCCCATGCGTCCCCTCTTTGCCGTCGCCATGACCGCCCTGTTCGTGCTCGGCCTGTACCTCATGGGCGCGGCCACCGATTTCCCGGGCGCCGAGGCGTACGTGTTCGTCGCCGGTCTCCTCCTGTCGACCCTCGCCTTCTTCATCCCCATCCAGATGGTCAAGGACTGACTCGCTCGACGACGAGTCCCGGAGCCGCACGGAGCCTTCTCCCGCGGGAAGAAATGTGTTGCGCCCGCTGGGAGAATAGTTCGTTGTGAGCACGGCTGACGAGAACCACCAGACCACCGACCCGAGCGCAGGGACCGAGCGTCCCAGCACCGCTCCTCGGCGGCCGCGCCGCAACCGCCGCGGACGATCCCCGAGCGACAGGTCCCGGGATGACGGGTCCCAGAGCGACAGACCTCGTGGCGACAGGCCCCGAGGCGGCGGCGTTCGCGTCCCGCGCGTCAACCCTGCCCGGCTCGCACGGGCGGCCGCTGCGCGCGCCGCGGTCGTCGTCCCACCCATCACCTATCCCGAGCAGCTGCCCGTCTCTGCGCGGCGCGAGGACATCGCTGCCGCGATCCGCGACCACCAGGTGGTCATCGTCGCGGGCGAGACCGGCTCCGGGAAGACGACCCAGATCCCCAAGATCGCGCTCGAGCTCGGCCGCGGCCGAGCGGGGCAGATCGGTCACACCCAGCCGCGCCGCATCGCGGCTCGCACGGTCGCCGAGCGCATCGCGGAAGAAGTCGGCACGACGCTCGGCGAGATCGTCGGATACCAGGTCCGGTTCACGGACACCTCCTCGGAGGAGACCCTCGTCAAGGTCATGACCGACGGCATCCTCCTCGCCCAGATCCAGCGCGACCCCCAGCTTCTCGCCTACGACACGCTCATCATCGACGAGGCGCACGAGCGGTCCCTGAACATCGACTTCATCCTCGGGTACCTCACGCGCCTGCTCCCCCAGCGCCCGGACCTCAAGGTCATCATCACCTCGGCGACCATCGACTCGGCGCGGTTCGCGCGACACTTCGCGCCCGGTGGACCGGCCCCAGCCCCAACCCCAGCCGACGAGGGTGCGCCTGCTGCGACGGGTCCAGGCTCGACCACGCCGCCCGACGTGCCCCTGGCTCCGGTCATCGAGGTCACCGGCCGGACGTTCCCCGTCGAGCTCCGGTACCGTCCGCTCACGCCCGAGGACGCGAAGAAGGGCGAGGAGCGCGACCTCATGACCGCCGTCTGCGAGGCGGTCGACGAGCTGAGCGCCGCCGGCCCCGGCGACATCCTCGTGTTCTTCTCCGGAGAACGAGAGATCCACGACGCATCCGACGCGCTCGCCGGGCACTTCGGTGCGCGCGTCAGCGACCCGCGGCGCCCGGACCACATCGAGGTCATGTCCCTGTACTCCCGGTTGTCCGCAGCCGAGCAGCACCGGGTCTTCCAGTCCCACCCCGGCCGGCGCGTCGTCCTGTCGACGAACGTCGCCGAGACGTCCCTGACCGTTCCAGGCATCCGCTACGTCATCGACCCGGGCACCGCCCGCATCTCCCGGTACTCCAAGGCGACGAAGGTGCAGCGGCTGCCCATCGAGCCCGTGTCGCAGGCGAGCGCGAACCAGCGGTCTGGGCGCTGCGGTCGTGTTGCGGACGGCATCGCGATCCGCCTGTACTCCGAGGACGACTTCGAGTCGCGGCCCGAGTTCACCGAGCCGGAGATCCTGCGTACCTCCCTCGCGTCCGTCCTGCTCCAGATGATCTCTGTGGGCGTCGTGCGCACGCCCGACGACGTGGCGCGCTTCCCGTTCGTCGAGGCTCCCGACACACGGGCGATCCGCGACGGCGTCCAGCTCCTCACCGAGCTCGGTGCGCTCGAGACCCAGGCTCCCCCGGTTCCCCCGGAGCCCGCACGCACGACGGGCGGAGCCGAGCCCCAGACCACCGCCGGCTCGCTCGGGAAGGGTGGCGGCACGCGGCTCACCGACGTCGGGCGTGCGCTCGCCCAGTTGCCGATGGACCCGCGCCTGGCGCGGATGATCGTCGAGGGCGGCAGGCGCGGGTCCGCGCGCGAGGTGATGATCGTCGCCGCCGCGCTGTCCATCCAGGACCCGCGCGAACGCCCAGCCGACTTCCGGCCCCAGGCCGACCAGTCGCACGCGCGCTTCACCGACCCGACCTCCGACTTCCTCTCGTACCTCAACCTCTGGGAGTACGTCCGGGCCCAGCAACGAGACCTGGGGTCGTCGGCGTTCCGGCGCATGTGCAAGTCGGAGTACATCAACTTCCTGCGGGTCCGCGAGTGGCAGGACGTCGTGGCGCAGCTGCGGGAGATGGCCAAGCCGCTCGGGATCGTCGTCAACGCGCCCAGCACCCATGCCGAGGCCGCGGACGACGACCTGCGCCTCACGTGGGACACCGACACCATCCACCGGTCCCTCCTCGCCGGGCTCCTCTCGCAGATCGGCATGCAGGAGGCCACCGAGGTCAAGGCCTCCAGCGTCAAGGGCCGCGAGAGCGCGAACGACCGTCGGGCGAAGAAGTTCGCGCGCAACGAGTACCTCGGCGCGCGCGGTGCCCGGTTCGCGATCTTCCCCGGGTCTGGCCTCGCGAAGAAGCCGCCGGTCTGGATCATGGCCGGCGAGCTCGTCGAGACGTCGCGGCTGTGGGGGCGCGACGTCGCCCGCATCCAGCCCGAGTGGGCCGAGGAGCTCGCGTCGCACCTCGTGAAGCGCACGTACTCCGAGCCGCACTGGTCGACCAAGCAGGGGGCTGCCCAGGCGATCGAGAAGGTGCTGCTCTACGGCGTCCCGATCGTCACCGACCGCAAGGTCCTCTACTCCAAGGTCAACCCCGAGATCGCCCGCGAGCTCTTCGTCCGCCACGCCCTCGTCCAGGGCGAGTGGACCACGCACCACGCGTTCTTCGCAGAGAACCGCAGGCTGCTCGACGAGGCCGCCGAGCTCGAGGCACGGTCCCGTCAGCGAGGCCTCATGGTCGACGACGACGCCCTCTTCGCGTTCTACGACGAGCGGGTCCCCGAGTCGGTCGTCTCGGCACGGCACTTCGACCAGTGGTGGAAGAACGCCCGGCGCGACGACCCCGAGCTGCTGACGTTCACGCGCGACCTGCTCGTCCCCGAGGGCGCCACCTCGGTCTCCGCCGACGAGTTCCCCCACGAGTGGGTCCAGGGCGACCTCACCCTGCCGCTGACCTACCAGTTCCAGCCAGGTACCGAGGCCGACGGCGTCACCGTCCACCTGCCCATCTCCGTGCTCAACCGCGTGGTCCCCGACGGCTTCGACTGGATGGTCCCCGGCCTCCTCGCCGAGCTCACGGTCGCCACGATCAAGTCGCTGCCCAAGCCTGTGCGCGTCCAGCTCGTGCCCGCACCCGACGTCGCGCGCGCGGTGGTCGCCTGGCTGCACGAGGAGTGTCCGCAGTGGGGCGACATCACGCGGGCCGGCGACATGGCCGAGTCGTTCGAGAGCGCGTTCTCGCGTGCCGTCCGGTCGCTGCGCGACGTCGACATCCCTGCCGACGCCTGGGATCGCGAACGGCTCCCGGCACACCTGCGCATGACGTTCCGCGTCTTCGAGGAGCGCGGCTCCGGGGCGAAGCGCAGCCAGGTGGTCCTCGACGAGAGCAAGGACCTCGTCGCGCTCCAGCGTCGCCTCGCGGCGCAGTCCCAGGACGCCGTGCGCTCCGCGGTGAAGAGCGCGGTAGGCACGGCCCTCCGCGAGGCCCAGGCCGCGGCGAGCGCAGCGGCGGTCGCTGGTGCGGGTGCGGATGCTGGTGCCGGGGCTGGTGCTGGTGCTGGTGCGGATGCGGGTGCCGCCCACCCGACGTCCGTCGAGGTCGGCACTTCCAGTCCAGATCGGCGGTCTGGACTGCCGACCCCGGCCCAGAGTGCCGACTTCGCGGGCTCCGGAAGCTCCGGAGGCTCTGGGGGGCCAGGGGTGGCAGGAGCGGCAGGGGTGGCAGGGGGAGCAAGAGGGGTAGGGGCCTCTGTCACCGAGGTTGGTGGGCTGACGACCTGGCCCAGCGACTTGCCCGACGGGGTCATGCCCGCACAGGTCGAGACGCCCGGCCCTGGCGGGATGGTCGTGCGTGGCTATCCGGCACTCGTCGAAGAACGGTCCGGTGCGTCGTGGACCGTCGCGCTGCGGGTTCTCGCCGACGCGTCACGTCAGGCAGGCGAGCACGAGCGGGGCGTCAGGCGGCTCGTGCTCGGAGAGACCGCGCTGCAGCAGGCACGCATCACGTCGCGGTGGTCGAGCAGCCAGTCCCTCACGCTCGCGGCCAGCCCGTACACGAGCACGGCTGCGCTCGTGGCCGACCTGCAGCTCGCCGCCGTCCGCATGCTCACGCCGGAGGCCGGGTTCGTCCGGGATGCTGCTGCCTATGCCGCGACCGTCAAGGGCGTGAAGGTGCGGCTCGAAGACCAGGTCCACACGGTCGTCGGGCACGTGGTCGCAGCCCTCGCCGCAGCACGCACGCTCGACGGCGAGATCCGCAGCGGCAACAGCCTCGCGCTGCTCAGCACGCTCGCCGACATCCGCGACCACGTCGGCGGTCTCGTCGTCGACGGTTTCGTCGCCGCGACACCAGGTCACCGGCTGCCGCACCTCGCACGGTACTTGCGGGCTGCGTCGTACCGGCTGGAGAAAGCGATGACGAACCCGAACCGCGACGCTGAGCTCGCGTGGCGGGTGCACGACGTCGAGGAGGCGCACGCGAGAGCCCGCGCCGCGTACGCGGCCGGCTCGCCCGACCCTGTCCGTGCAGCCGAGCTCGCCGAGGTGCGATGGACGATCGAGGAGTTCCGCGTCTCGCTGTTCGCCCAACAGCTCGGCACCGACGGCCCCGTGAGCGAGAAGCGCATCCGCAAGGTCCTAGGCGTCTGAAGCGCCGACCACCAGCAAACTACAGGCGGCAACCTGCAGGCTTCGGGCCCCAGGCTGTGGGCTGTGGGCTGCAGACGGCAGACGGCAGACGGCAGACGGCAGACGGCAGACGGCAGACGGCAGACCAGGACATCGAGTTCGGCACTTTGAGTCAAGTACGGCACTCCCACCACCCGAACTCGACTCAAAGTGCCGACCTCACCGGTGCCCGGGGGCGGGTGGGGCTGACCCCGAACGGGTGGGGCCACCAGGGGTGGGGGCAGGAGCCGCTGCCGGAGAGCCGGCAGGAGCCGCGACCGAGGGGCTCGGCCGCGGAGGCGTGTCAGTCGCCGAGCGCCAGGCGCACGCCGAGGCCGATCATGACGACGGCGATGACCGAGTCGAGGATGCGCCACGAGCGAGGGCGGGCGAAGAACGGCCGGAGGTAGCGGGCGCCGAGTCCGAGCGCCAAGAACCACACGATGCTCCCGACCACCGCCCCGACGGCCCACCACCACCGCTGGGCGCCCGGGTTCTGGTTGGCGACCGACCCGAGGAACACCACCGTGTCGAGATAGACGTGCGGGTTGAGCCACGTGAGCGCCACAGCGGTCCCGACCGTGGACCGCAGGCTCGTCGACGGTGGTGCGTCGGTCGGAGAGAGCGCTCCGGGGTGGAACGCACGCCGGGCGGCGAGCAGGCCGTAGACGACGAGGAAGCCCGCACCGAGGACCCGCACGACGACGAGCGCACCGGGCGCGGCGTCGACCACCGCACCGATGCCGAGCACCCCCGCAAGGATGAGGACGACGTCCGACCCTGCACAGACGCTCACCACCGCGAGGATCGTCCGGCGCTCGCCCAGGATGCCGAGCCGCAAGACGAAGGCGTTCTGCGCACCGATCGCCACGATGAGCGCCAGCCCGGTCCCGAGCCCGAAGAGCGCCGGCAGCAGCGTCGTGGAGAAGGTCATGCGGCCGAGAGCAGTGACCTGGCCGTTGGCCAAGGATGTGCATCCACTCGCGGTCACTCTTCCTGGGGAGAGCGCGACCGCTGACGCCAGGCGTGCCACGCGCCCGTCGACCAGAGCGCCCACGCGACGAGCAGCGGCTGGAAGAGCAGCCGGACGCTCCGGGCGAGGTCGGAGTCGAGCCCGAAGGCGTCGGTGCGCGTGACGAGCTGCGAGATGTTGCCCGGGAAGACGATGACGAAGAACGCGGCAACCACCCAGCCGACACGGACGCGATGCGTGCGGCCGAACAGGAGGGCCGCGCCGAGGCTCAGCTCGACGGCGCCAGAGACATAGACGACCGAGTCGCGCGCCGGGAACCACGGCGGCACCTGAGCGAGGAACTCGTCCGTGTTCTGCAGGTGCCCCACCCCGGCCGCGAGCAGCACGGCTGCGAGGCCCCAACGCCCGACCGTTCGTGCGGCGGGGTGCGGTGCGGGCGTCGCCACGAGGCTCGGTTCGACAGTCATCGCAAAAAACCTAGCACCGCGCGAAGGATCCGCACCCGCTCAGGTGCGGACCTCGTCCGAGCTGTCGGTCGCAGCAGCCGCGCGCGCAGATCCTTCCCGGCCGAGCTGGCTGTTGCGGTACGAGAACCCGAAGTAGACGGCCGTCCCGATGACGAGCCAGGCGCCGAACCGCAACCACGTCAGGGTGGTGAGGTTCGACATGAGCCAGAGGCACGCGACGCCCGAGACGATCGGCAGCGCGGGCGACCACGGGACGCGGAAGCCACGCTCGAGGTCGGGACGTGAGCGGCGCAGGAGCGGGATGCCGAAGCTCACGAGCACGAACGCGGAGAGCGTCCCGATGTTGATCATCTCCTCGAGCAGCTCGACCTCGGAGAACCCGGCGATCGCGGCGACGACGACTCCCGCGCCGACCTGCAGGCGCACCGGCGTGTGGAAGCGGCCCGACGTGCGAGACAGCGCCCGCGGCAGCAGCCCGTCGCGGCTCATCGAGAAGACGATCCGGGTGAGCCCGAGGAGGAGCACCATGATGACCGACGTGAGGCCGAGCAGGATCCCGATCGAGATGACCTTGCCCGCCCAGTCCGCACCGACGAGGACGAACGCTGTCGTGAGCGACGGGCTGTCGCTCGCGGCGAGCTCGGTGTACGAGACCATGCCGGTGACGACGACGGTGACCAGGATGTAGAGGACGGTGACGACGGCGAGCCCACCGAGGATCCCGCGCGGGAGCGCTCGCTGCGGGTCTTTGGTCTCCTCCGCGGTGGTGGCGACGACGTCGAAGCCGATGAACGCGAAGAAGACGAGCGCAGCACCGGAGAGCAGGCCGACGGCTCCGTACGTGGTGGGCTCGAGCCCGAAGAGGAAGGCGAAGAGCGGCTGGTGGAGGGCGGACACCGACTCGGCGGGCTCCGCCGGCGGGATGAACGGCGAGTAGTTCTCCGCCTTGACGTAGAAGAACCCGACGACGATGACGAAGAGGGTGATGCCGACCTTGAGGATCGTCAGGACCCCGTTGACCCGGGTGCTGAGCTTCGTGCCGATGACGAGGAGCACCGTGAACACGGCGACGATCGCGACGGGTCCCCAGTCGAGGTCGACGGGCCCGAGGTCCACCGTGGTCGGGACGTCGATCCCGAAGAGCCCGAACGCGTCGGACAGGTAGATGCCCCAGAACTTCGCGATGACGGCTGCGGCGAGGAGCATCTCGAGGATGAGGTCCCAGCCGATGATCCACGCGACGAACTCCCCCATCGTCACGTAGGAGAACGTGTAGGCGGAGCCGGCGATCGGCAGGGTCGACGCGAACTCGGCGTAGCACATGATGGCCAGCCCGCACACGACGGAAGCGATGAGGAACGAGATGATCACGCCTGGTCCTGCATAGTTCGCGGCGGCGGTCGCCCCCACGGAGAAGATCCCGGCACCGACCGCGACGGCCACCCCCAGGACGGCTAGGTCCCACGCCGTGAGGTCTCGCTTGAGCGAACGGTCCGGGTCGTCCGTCGTCGCCAACGCCTGCTCGGCGCTCTTGCGCCTGAAGATGTTCTTGCCGCTAGCCATCGTCGTCTCCCCTGGTCTCGCGCCCGTTCAGGTCTGAGCCTGCTCCTTCGCCAGGGACACCGCGAGCCTGGTACCGCGATGCGGGACGACGGCGCCGGCGTCTCCCACCTCGTCGGGCGTCTCGCTAGGCCGTCGACCAGCGAATCTCCAGCACCTGAACTAGCGTCGGAAGCATGAACGCACCACGCAGAGAAGAGACAGGAACGACGTCCGCGAAGCTCTTGTACCGGCCTGTCGGGCTCGTCAGCTCGCTCATCGGCGGGCTCGTCGCCGGACAGATCTTCAAGCAGGTCTACAAGCGTGTCGCCCCTGGCGACCGCAAGGACGCGCCCGGCCCCTTGCAGTCTGAGTACGGCCTGGGCGAGGTGCTCGTCGCCGCGCTCATCCAGGGTGCCATCTACGCATCCGTCAAGGCGCTCATCGACCGAGGTGGCGCACGCGCCTTCCAGCGCGTGACGGGCGACTGGCCTGGTAGCTGAGCCTGGTCGTCCGCCTGCTCGAGCAGGCCGTCCTCGCGGACGTGCCTGCTCGAGCGGGTCACTGCTCGAGCGGGTCGGTCAGGGCTCAGGACGTGTCACGGCGTCGGTGTCCCGCCGTTGACGTTGAGGGTCTCGCCGCTCACGTAGCTCGACTCCTGAGACGCGAGGAACACATAGGCCGGCGCGAGCTCGGCCGGCTGGCCGGCGCGACCGTACGGGGTCTGCTCCCCGAAGGTCGGCAGCTTCGCGGGCGGCTGACCGCCCGAGGCCTGCAACGGCGTCCAGATCGGTCCCGGGGCGACGACGTTGACCCGGATCCCCTGGGGTGCGAGCTGCTGGGCTAGCGCCTTGGAGAGCGTGTTGATCGCCGCCTTGGTCGTCGCGTAGTCGACGAGGTTCGGTGAGGGCTTGTAGGCCTGGATCGAGCTCGTGTTGATGATGCTCGCCCCGGCCGGCAGGTGCGGGAGCGCCTCCTGGATGATCCAGAACAGCGCGTGCACGTTCGTCTTGAACGTCAGGTCGAACGACTCCGACGTGAGGTCGGCGAGCTCGTCGACGAACTTCTGCCGGCCTGCGATGTTCGCGAGGATGTCGAGCCCGCCGAGCTCGTCGACAGCACGGCGCACGAGCTCGCGTGCGAAGGACTCGTCGGCGATGTCGCCCGGGACGAGGACGCACGTGCGGCCCGTCGCGCGGACGAGAGCAGCGACGTCGTCGGCGTCGCTCTGCTCCTCCGGGAGGTAGCTGAGCACCACGTCGGCGCCCTCGCGGGCGTAGGCGATCGCGACAGCGCGCCCGATCCCGGAGTCTCCCCCGGTGATGAGAGCCTTGCGCCCCTCGAGACGGCCGGACCCGCGATAGCTGTCCTGGCCGTGGTCCGCCGTCGGGACGAGCTCGGAGTCGAGGCCCGTGCCGGACAGGCTCTGCTCCGGCGGCTCAGGCATCTGGTACTGCGTGATCGGGTTGGTGAGCGTGTGCTGGTCAGTCATCTGTGCTCCCTCTCTCAGACACGAGCCCTCACCGGGTGGGTGAGGGCTCGTTCTTTATCGTCTGGCGACGACGAGGAGGTCGCAACCGCTACGCGGCCAGGCCGACCGCCATCGTGAGGAGCGCCACGGCCGGAACCGACAGCTGGACGAGCGCCGCACGGGCCTTGCTCGGCGAGGAGACGAGGAGCACGATGCCTGCGAGCACCATCGACCCCGCACCGGCGAAGACGAGCGCTGTCCCCGCCGCAGTCTGGTCGGCGGCGACGAGGACGACGCCGACCACCGTGACGATCGCGAGGAAGAGGTTGTAGAAGCCCTGGTTGAAGGCGAGCTCTCGCGTCGCGACCGCCTCCTCGGCCGTGGTCCCGAACGTCGCACGTCCTCGAGGAGCCGTCCACAAGACGGACTCGAGCACGAAGATGTAGACGTGGACGGCGGCAGCGAGCGCTGCCAGCACGAGACTCAGGGCGATCATGGGGACTCCTCAGGGGTGGGGGCGGGGAGAGCAGAGGTGGGGGCGGGGAGAGCAGGTGTGGCGCGCAGGTCGTCGACCGCGTCGTGGAGCAGCTCGGCCGCGGCCGCCGGGTTGGTACGGGCTATCGAGAGTGCGGAGATCGTCAGCCCGGCGGTCACCCGGGCGCGTCGGGCTGCGTCCGGGATCTCTGCGGCGAGGGCCGTGGTGAACGCCGCGACGAGGTCGTCGCGGTACGTCTCGACGACGCGAGCGAGGTCGTCGTCTCGGGCGGCGAGGCTCGTCGACGCGTTGACGAGCAGGCAGCCGAGGCGCGACCACCGAGCCGTGTCGTCTCTGAGGACGGCTGCCAGCTGCTCGAGGTAGTCGACGACCTCCCCCAGCCCGGCCCCTGGCGCGCGGACGATCTCGCTCCGAGGGCCGACGACGACGTCGAGGTAGTTGCGCACCGCGTGGTCGAAGAGGCCTCGCTTGCTGCCGAACGCGTGATAGAGGCTCGACCGGTTGATGCCCGTCGCCCGTTCGAGGTCGGTGATCGAGGTCGCGTCGTACCCGTGCTCCCAGAAGAGGTCGCGCGCTGCGGCGACGGCGCTCGCCGTGTCGAATGCCTGTGGCCGACCCATGGTGTCCTCGTCCCTGTCTGCTCGTCCTCGTACCGTCTGTGGTTGCATCGTTCGCGTTCGTGGTCCACAGTAGTTGTGAACCGTTCAGTTCACAACCTCGATCGAAGGAGTCCCCGTGCCCATCAGCACCCAGGTCCAGCTCGTCTCCCGCCCGACCGGTTGGCCCACGGACGAGAACTTCCGCACCGTCCAGGTCGACCTCCCCGACCTCGCTGACGGTGAGGTTCGCGTCCGCAACGAGTTCATGTCCGTCGACCCGTACATGCGCGGCCGGATGAACGAGGGCCGCTCCTACACGCCGCCGTTCCCCCTCGGCGAGACCATGACCGGCGCCGCGGTGGGCCGCGTCGTCGAGAGCCGCTCCGACACGCTCGCCGAAGGCGACCTCGTCCTGCACCAGTACGGATGGCGCGACATCGCCCAGGCCGAGGCAGCCCAGTTCCGCCCCGTGCAGCCCCTCGAGGGCATCTCCCCGTCCGCGTACCTCGGCACCCTCGGCATGACGGGCCTCACCGCCTACGCCGGTCTCCTCAAGGTCGCCAAGATGCAGCCGGGCGAGACCGTGTTCGTCTCCGGTGCCGCAGGCGCCGTCGGCACCGCCGTCGGCCAGATCGCACACCTCAAGGGTGCAGGCCGCGTCATCGGCAGCGCCGGGACCGACGAGAAGGTCGCCCTCCTCACGGAGCGGTACGGCTACGACGCCGCGTTCAACTACAAGAAGGGGCCTGTCCTCGAGCAGCTGCGCGCGGCAGCACCGGACGGCATCGACGTCTTCTTCGACAACGTCGGCGGCGACCACCTCGAGGCAGCCCTGGACTCGTTCAACGACGGCGGCCGCGCAGCGCTCTGCGGTGCGATCTCCCAGTACAACTCGACCGAGGCGACGCCCGGCCCGCGCAACATGACGAACCTCGTCACGCGCCGCCTCACCCTCGAAGGCTTCATCGTCGGGTTCCACGCCCAGCACATGCCCGAGTTCATCAGCGAGATGGGCCCGTGGCTCACGTCGGGCGACGTCGTGTCCGACGAGACCGTCGTCGACGGCCTGGAGAACTCTGTCGAGGCGTTCCTCGGCCTCATGCGCGGCGAGAACACCGGCAAGATGGTCGTCCGCATCGGCGCCGCCGGCTGACCGGAACGGCTCCCCGACCCGCACGAGGACGGGCCGACCCGCACAGCGGGTCGGCCCGTCCTGCGCTCAGCCTGCGGCCTTGTACGCCAGCCCGGCCTCGGTCGGCGTGGTGGCGTCCCGGTAGAGGCCGAACTCGACGCTGTCCCCCACGGCGGGCAGACCGAACCAGGCATAGCGCTCGACGAAGGCGCGCGACTCCATGCCCGTCGTCGAGCCCTCGATGAAGGCGGCAGCCTGGGCCCCGGTCGGGTACTTCGGGCTGCCGGAGAAGTTCATCAGGCCGTACTCGGTGATCCAGACGGGCAGCCCATAGCGCTCGTGCACGGCGTCGACGTAGCTGAGGAAGTGGCCGACCGATGCATCGCTGAAGTCCGAGCCGTACCAGTGCAAGGTGATGAAGTCGACGCGCAGGTTGCGCTCGGCGGCGCCGGTCATGAAGGTGTCCAGCCATCCGCCGGGAGTGTCGCCGCCGTAGGCGACGGCCGGGCTGCCGAGGCGCATCCCCGTGCTCTCGAGCTGCGGCCACAGATCGAGCGCCTCCTCGACGCCCATGTTCGCCTGACCGCCCATGTCCGGCTCGTTGAAGCCGAGCAGAACCGTTCCCTCGCTCGCCACCTGGGCGAGCGTCGCGGCATCGACGTCGTCCCTCCCCCAGATCATGGGGACGAACTCGACGTCCGCCGGGCCAGGCATCGTCGCGTTCGACGGTGACCAGTTGTAGTACCAGCCGGCACCGACGTCACCGAGCGCGCCCTCGATGCCGTCGAACTGCCAGGTGGCGACCCCCTTCTTCACCGAGAGCGTGGCGGGCAGGACGGCTGCCGCGGTCGGGCTCGTGGTCGTCGTCGGAGCCGGTGCCGGTGCCGGTGCCGGTGCCGGGGTGGGTGATGCTGTCGGTTCTGGCGCGGCTGGCTGGGAAGACGGGCTCGGTGTCGGATCGTCCGTCGTCGGGGTCGGAGCAGGCTGAGGCTTTCGGGACGCTTCAGAGAGGGAGGGCGTGGACACGGTGGTCGACCGCGCAGCAGTCGGGACGATGACCGGGGCGCTCGCCTCCTGATCGTTCTGATAGCCCACCGCGACCGCCCCGCCGCCCAGCACCATCCCGGTGACGAGCAGCGTGGTGAGCACCCGGCGGCCGGTCGTGATCCCTGCGACGAACGACCTGCCGGTGATCACCGCGCCGGGTGCTGGGTGCGCCGTCCCGGTGCTCGCTGCCGTCCCGGTCTGCGCCGCTGCGACGGGGTCACCGCCGAGGTGAGCCAGCCCTGCGCTCACGGTCAGGCTCGGGGGCACGAGCGCCATGCCGCCGAGCAGCCGCTCGGCGGAGACGAGGCCCGACCAGGCGGGCGTGCACCGCTCGCACTCGCGCGTGTGCCGGGCGATGCGCTTGCGCCACAGCGGGCTCGGGCTCCCGTCCCAGTGCGTCGTCGCGAGGATGAGATCAGGGCAACGAGGGCTGGTCGCCAGTGCGCGCACGACCACCCGGGATGTCTCCAGCTGCTCTTTCATCCGCTGGATACGGACGGCGGTGTGCTGGCGGTTGACTGCTGTCGTGGCGACGATCTCGTCACGGGTCAGGTGACCCGAGGCCTCCAGCCACCAGAGCGCGAGCAGCTCGCGGGCCTCCTCGTCGAGCCAGCGGGTGGCCTCGGCAGTCTCTCGGCGCTGGCCCGACAGCTCCAGCCGGACGATCGCCAGGTCAGTGAAGTCTGACCCTGCCTGACGGACGTCGTCCGGCACCACCGCGCGCGGCGCGTCCCGGCGGGCTCGGTACCGCTCCCGCACCTGGCGCACGGTGATCGCGACCAACCAGGAGCGGAAGGACTCAGGTTCCTGCAGGTCGCCCAGGTTACGGACCACCCGCATCATCGTCTCCTGCACGACGTCGTCCACGTCGGCGTGCCCGTCCAGGGCCCGTCCGACGATCGTGTAGACGAGCGGCAGGTACTCGGTGACCAGTCGGTCGACGGCCTGTGGGTCGCCGGCGCGGGCAGCCACCACCGTGGCGGTATCAGGGTGGTTCACCATGAACGTGTGGACCTCTCCATCGGGTTTCGGACAGTCAGCTACGGCTGCCCAGCGGGCAGCCACATGACAGGAGACGGGCGCGGAACCCTCCGATAACGAAAACTTGCCTCACGTCTGCTGCCCCCGCGGCTCTGGCCCGTCGGCATCTGCATCGGCATCGTCGGCCGTGCGGTCGACGAGGCTCAGCTGCAGCAGCGTCGTACCCAACCATCGGTCGTGCTTGCGCCCGACGTCCTCGAGGCGCCCGACCGTGCGGAATCCGAGGCGGGTGTGGAGGGCGAGCGACGCGGTGGTCTCCGCGTCGGCGATGACGGAGACGACCTCGCGCGCCCCCGCTGCCCGCGCGAGGTCGAGGACCTCCGCGAGGAGCCGGGTACCCACGCCGCGGCCGGTCGCCGCAGCATCGAGATAGATGGTGTCCTCGACCGTGTACCGGTAGGCCGGTCGGACCCGCCACGGACCCACGTAGGCGAAGCCCACGACACCGCCGACCTCGCCAGGCGACGGGTCGGTGATCTCGGCCACGAGGAACGGCCACCCTGCCGCGACGATCGACACGACCTTCTCCGCCCACAGCGCCTCGCCGGGCGGCACGGTCTCGAACGTCGCGGTCGTCGTCCGCACGTGGTGGTCGTAGATGCGTGCCATCGCCGGGACGTCGTCGGACATCGCGGCACGGAGTACGACTGTCATGCTCGGACGATAGTCGGACTCCGCCGTGGCGCGCGCGGGCCGGGGTGAAGATCTCTCCCGCGCACCCATCCGGACCGCAGCCCGCTCCGAACCTCCCGTGACAGACGCACACCACGCGCCACGACGGAGGACCGCACCATGAAGACGTCAGACCCGCCGAGCCGCTCGGCTCGTCGCCCCTCGTTCCGCACGGCAGAATGGCCCGATGACCTCGACCGGACCACGTGCTCCTAGCGCGCCGACGGACCGCGACGAGCGGGCCCGACGGCTCGCCGGTCTCGTGAGCCAGGTCGCCACCGGCGACCGCGCAGCCTTTGAATCCCTCTACGACGAGACGTCACCGCTGGTGCACGGCACCGCGCTCCGGGTCCTGCGGGACCCAGACCTCGCTGCCGAGCTCACGCAGGACGTCATGGTCGAGGTGTGGCGCACCGCGCCCCGCTTCGACGCAGGACGCGGGAGCGTCGCCGCCTGGATCGCGACGATGGCTCACCGCCGGGCTGTCGACCGCGTGCGGTCGGTGCAGTCGCAACGAACCCGGGACGACCTCGTGGGAGTCCGGGACTACAGCAGGCCGTACGACGATGTCGCCGAGACGGTCGAGCACAACGAAGAGCGCGACCGGGTGACCGACTGCCTGGGATCGCTCACCGATCTCCAGCGGGAGGCAGTCATGAGCGCGTACTACGGAGGACTCACCTATCGTGAGGTCGCTGACAGCGCTGGCGTGGCCCTCCCGACCGTGAAGTCCCGCATCCGTGACGGGCTCAACCGGCTCCGCGACTGCTTGGGGGTGGACCTGTGAACAACGACGACCTGCACGACGACGTCCGCGACCTTCTCGCGCCGTGGGCCCTCGATGCGGTCGACGACGTCGAGCGCGCCACCGTCGAGCGCGCCCTGCGGGACGATCCGGCCCTCGCGGCGGAGGCGCGGTCCCTCCGGGAGACGACAGCTTTGCTCGCTGCCTCGGGCTCCGTCGCGGCACCCGACCGGCTCCGCACGTCCGTGCTCGACCGGATCGCCACCACGCCGCAGATGGGTGGGGCGGCACAGATCGGTGGGGTGACGCAGATCGGTGGGGTGACGCAGATCGGTGCTCGAGGCAGGTCTGGCACCGCGCGGGCGTCCCGCCCGCGTCCGGCCGCTCGGTGGCTGGCCGTCGCTGCCGCGTTCCTCGTGTCTGTCGCGGTGCCGACCGGGATCGCCGTCCAGCAGGCACAGCGTGCGGACCGGGTCCAGCTGCAGGCCGACGCTGTCGCGGACGTCCTCGCTCAGCCCGACGCACAGATCGTCCAGGCCGACGTGTCCGGTGGCGGGCGCGCGGTGGCTGTCGTCGCTGCCGACGCTGCCGTGTTCACGGCTGCGGACCTGCCCGACCTCGACGACGGGGACTACCAGCTCTGGGTCGTCGCGGACGGCGCACCGGTCTCGGCCGGGGTCCTGGCGCTCACCGAGGGGACGGCTGTGGCCCGCGTGGCGTCGATGCCCCAGGGGTCGGTGCTCGCGCTGACGGTCGAGCCTGTCGGAGGCTCTGAGCAGCCGACGACGGACCCGGTCGTCGTCCTCGCCGCCGGCTGAGCGCGCCGCACGGTCACGGACGACGCGCGGGCGGGATCGTGAATCCCGCCCGCGCTCGGCTCGTCGAGAGGCTCAGACCTTCCGACGCGCGTGGACGACCGTGTCGTTGATCGCGTGCTCCGCGCCCTCGTGGACGACGGTCCTCCCTGGAGAGGTGTTCGCGAGGACGTCCCAGGCGTCGGGGTCGAGCGACGCGACGATGTCCGCTCCTGCCCAGAAGGAGTCCGCGTCGAAGTGGCCGCGCACCGGGGTCTCGCGGTCGGAGAGGTTGTGCCCGACGACGAGCAGGCTCCCGCCCGGCGCCACCGAGGCGGCGAGCCGTGCAAAGAGCGGGATCCGGAGCGCGCTGGGCAGGTGCATGAACTGGGCTGAGACGAGGTCGTAGATCCCCTCGCCCGGCTCCCAGTCCGTGACGTCGGCCTGTTCCCAGCTGATCCGTGCTGCGACGTCGTCGCCGGCCTGCGCGGCGTGCTCGGCGCTCCGTGCGAGCGCGACCTGGGAGTGGTCGACCGCGGTGACCTCCCAGCCTGCGGCGGCGAGCCAGATCGCGTCGGCGCCCTCACCGCTGCCGACGTCGAGCGCCTTTCCGGGCGTGAGGTCGATCGCTCCGCTCACGAGGTGTGGGTTGGGCTTGCCGCTCCAGATCGCGGCGGACGAGCTGTAGCGCTCGTCCCAGAATGCTGCATCGTGCACCTGGCTCACAGTCCGTGCCTCCTGTTCCCGAGCACACGCTCGGAGTTGCGCGCTTCTGCCGCGGCCGAGAACGGTTCTCGGCGATCTGCGACGGCATGCTCAGTGTCCTCTGCGACGAGGTCTGCGTTGATCGAGGCTCCCGCGACGAGACCTCCGGCTGCTGCGACGACGACCTGCGCAGCGAGATCCGTGACGTTGCCGGCGACCCACACGCCAGGCACCTCGGTGGTCCCGGCTGCACCGGCCTGGATGTGCTCGCCTATCCCGGAGGGGTGCGGGACGGGAACGATGCCGAGCTGCGCGAGGAGCGTCGAGCGCGCACGCAGGAGCGGGGCCACGACGACGGCTCGGACGGGGATCACCGTGCCCGAGGCAAGCCGCACGCCGGCGATGTGGTCCTCGGTCACGTCGAGGCCTGCGACCTGTCCGTCGACGACCGCGATCCCGCGTGCAGCGAGCTGCTCCCACTGGTCGTCCGAGGGCTCGAAGGCGTCGTCGAGGAACAGGGTGAGATCGGCGGTCCACTGCCGGAAGAGCAGGACCTGGTGCATGGCCACCGGGCTCGAGGCGATGATCCCGACAGGTTGGTCACGGACTTCCCACCCGTGGCAGTAGGGGCAGTGCAGGACGTCGCGCCCCCACCTCTCGGCGACCCCGGGGACGGCGGGGAGCTCGTCGACGAGGCCTGTCGTGACGAGCAGCCTGCGCGCGCCGACCGTGCGGCCGTCCGCAAGAGCGACGACGAAGCGGCTGCCGGACCTGTATGCACCGACGACCTCTCCGTCGACGACGGTGCCACCGTAGGACTCCACCTCGGCGCGGCCGATCGCCAGGAGCTCGCCCGGTGGTGTCCCGTCGCGGGACAGGAAGCCGTGGACGCCTGCCGCTGGGGCGTTGCGCGGTGCTCCGGTGTCGACGACGAGCACGGAGCGACGCGCACTGGCGAGGACGAGCGCACCGTTGAGCCCGGCTGCTCCGCCGCCGACGACGAGGACGTCGACGGTGCTCGGAAGACCGGTGCGGTGCGGGACTGCAGTAGTGCTGTGGGTCATGGGACCACCTCCATGACGACCTTGCACCAGACTTCGCCAAAGCAGCAAGAATATTTGCCAGAACAGCAATTCTGGGTGCATGCTCGAGTGATGGAAGACCTCGATGACGTCATCACGGCCGTCGGCCCCCGTCTGCGCGCCCTGCGGGCCCAGCGTGAGGTCACCCTCGCCGAGCTCTCGGCGACGACAGGAATCTCGGTGAGCACCCTCTCGCGTCTGGAGTCCGGCCAGCGACGACCGAACCTCGAGCTGTTGCTGCCCCTCGCCCGGGCGTACGAGGTACCGCTCGACGAGCTCGTCGGCGCCCCGCACACGGGCGACCCGCGGGTCCACATGCGTCCGGTGTCGACGGCTCACGGCGCGACGATCATCCCGCTCACGCGTCGCGCCGGCGGCGTCCAGGCGTACAAGCACATCATCCCCGGCACCCCGCCCGACGCCGTGCCGACGCCGAAGACGCACGAGGGCTACGAGTGGGTCTACGTGCTCGACGGGCGACTCAGGCTCGTCCTCGGCGACCAAGACCTCATCCTGGTCCCTGGCGAGGCGGCCGAGTTCGACACCCGAGCCCCGCACTGGTTCGGCAGCGCCGACTCCCAGCCGGTCGAGATGCTCAGCCTCTTCGGCCGCCAGGGCGAGCGAGCCCACGTCCGCGCTCGCTCGGTGCCGCAGGGCTCATGACATAGCAGACGTCAGGGCGTGCGGTGGCGCAGCCACCATGCCGTGACATATGAGACGACGGCTGCGCCGAGAAAGACACCGACCGCGAGGAACAGCGCCCCCGCACCCCAGAGTCCGGACGAGTCCTGCGGTGCGGACGTGATGACGAACCCGGCGGTGAGACCGGCTGCGGTCGCGAGAGCGACGAGCGCGGTGCCGAGGCGCAGGGCTGTTCCGACGACGACGAGCGAGACGATCGTCAGCACAGCACCGAGCCCTTGCCACGTCTCGTAGGGGCCGGACGTGTTTCCGGATGCGTCGACCTGGTACGTGGTGTCCCACCCGAACCACCCGAACCAGGTCGCGGCTGAGAGGAGCGCGAGCAGCAGGAGGCGCCCTCTGTGCCGACGGGCTGGTCGTGGGGCGTCGTCGCGATCAATGGTCATGGCGGCACTCTAGGTGTTGTGGGTCATGACGTTGGTGACATGCCGGGGAGTGTGGGCGTGAGGAAGGGGTAGGTCCCGGTCTTGCAGGATGGAAGTACTCCTACATCCGCCTGCTTGAAGGACCTACCCCTCATGACCCACGCTAATGCCCCGTTGACCCCAGCCGGAAGACTGCGCCTGGTGCAGCGCTGCGAGTACCGTCCGATCGCTCACGTCGCGGCCGAGGCGGGCGTCGCCCGCCAGACGGTGACGAAGTGGTTGCGCCGCTACGAAGCCGTCGGGGAGGTCGGTCTGGTCGACCGGTCCAGCGCCCCGCACTCGTCCCCGACCCAGACCCCGCCCGAGGTGGTCGTACGGATCGAGGAACTGCGCCGCACCCACAAGTGGACGGCCCGACAGATTCATCTCGAGCTGGTCCGTGAGGGTCATCAGATCGCGCCCGTGACCGTCGCCCGCTGGTTGCGCCGGTTGGGGATCTCCCGGCGCCGGGACATCGACCCCACCGGCGCGAGCAACCGAGTCATCAAGAAGATCGTGGCCAGGTATCCCGGCCACATGGTCCACCTGGACGTCAAGAAGGTCGGGCGGATCCCCGACGGTGGCGGCTGGCGGGCTCACGGCCGCGGATCCGAGGCAGCCAAGGCCGTTGACCGGGCCAAGACCAGGGGCGCCAGAGCCGGATACGTCTACCTGCACTCGGCCGTCGACGGGTTCTCCCGCCTGGCCTACACCGAGGCCCTGCCCGACGAGAAAGCAGTCACCACGATCGCGTTCTGGGCCCGCGCGAGGGCGTTCTTCACCGCCCACGGAATCACCCGGTTCACCCGCGTCGTGACCGACAACGGGTCGAACTACCGCGCCCGCGACTTCCACCGCACCATCGCGGGCACCGCCGCCCGCCACCAGCGCATCCGCCCCCACACGCCCAAGCACAACGGCAAGGTCGAACGTTACAACCGCACGCTCGCCGAAGAGCTCCTCTACGCCACCGAATGGACCTCAGAGACACAGCGGGCCAACGCGATCACCGTCTGGAACATCCACTACAACTACCATCGACCCCATACTGCAATCGGTGACCGACCCCCAGCCTCACGCATGCCAGCACGTGTCACCAACGTCATGACACAGAACATCTAGGTGAGCCGTCGCAGGTGATCGGGGAGGACAGGCCGACGAGCACGCGCGAGACCCTCGACCACCAGGAGGTAGGAGTCGACGACGAGCTCGTGGACGAGGTCCGGCGTGAGGCCTGGCCCGGCGGCGACCGAGATCCAGTGCTTCTTGTTCACGTGATACCCCGGGGTGATCGAGGGGAGCTCGCGTCGCAGCTCGTGAGAGTCGTCTGGGTCGCACTTCAGGGTGATGATCGGCTCGCCGGTGGCTTCGGTCGCCATGAGGAAGACGCGGCCGACCACCTTGAAGACGTCGTGCTCGGGACCGAACGGAAACTCGTGCGCGACGTCGGGCAGCTCCCGGGCTGTGGCCATCGCAGCCGCTTGGATCTCCGGCCCGTCCATGCGGTCTCCTCGAGTCACGGCGTGGGTTTCCATCCGAGGGCGAGCACGATGTCGCGCCCGAGTGCCGTCGTGCGGTCGAGGTCTGGTCGGCGCTCGAACCCGGCGGCGAGCGCTGTGCGTTGGGAACCGACGTTGTCTGGTGTGGTCCGGGCGACGAGCGGGTGGTCGCTGAGGTACTCGTGCCAGAGCGCGACGCTCGCGCGTGCGGCCTCGCTCGCGAGCCCGCACCCCCAGACTGCGGGGGTCAGCCGGTAGTAGAGGTTGACGACGTTGCGACCGGCCCATCGTGACCAGCGGAGCCCGGCGAAGCCGATCGGTTCACCGGGTCCGTTGTTCTCGGGCCGCTGTGGATCACGGAGCCGGACGCTCCAGTACCCGAAGCCGAACTCGTCCCAGTGCGCGGTGAACCACGAGAGACGATCGGCTGCTTGGTGCCGGGTCCGGATCGGGACGGTCGGGTTGTGCTTGTTGGTCTCCGGGTCGGAGTGGATCTGCCAGATCGCATCGATGTCGTGCGCCTGCGGACGCGAGAGCACGAGCCGGTCGGTGACGGGCTCGGTGGCGGACTGCGGGACGGTGGTCAAGACGGGGAGCACGGGTACACGGTAGCGAGGGGGAACGACACTGCTGCGATGCACAGTGCATGAGCCTCGATCGTGACCTCGGAGGAATAGGCTCCCTCTGAGTCAAGTCAACGACAGTTCGCGCCGATGACGTGCCGAGTGCCGACGACGACGGCACGCACCCTTGAGGAGAACTGTGGATACCGCCGCCCATACGCCGCTCGTCTTGTTCAACCACCCGCAGCGTCTTGTCGTCCCACTCTTTCAACGCGCCTACGTGTGGGACCTGGCCGAGCAGTGGATTCCTCTCTGGCGAGACATCACGACGATCGCTGACCGATTTGTCAATGGTCAGATGCGGTCGAAACCACATTTCCTCGGTGCCGTCGTGCTCCAACAACAGCTGAGCACCGTAGGGTCGATGAGCACGTGGACCATCATCGACGGGCAGCAACGTATGACCACCCTGCAGCTTCTGTTCGACGCAGTGGCGTCTGCACTCACCGAGGCTGGATTCGAGCTGCTGCGCCAACGTCTCGAGCTCCTCACCACCAATCCGGTTGCGTTCTGCACCGAACCTGACGACCGCTTCAAGGTGTGGCCCACAAACCGTGACCGTGCAGCGTTCCGGGAAGTTCTCTCGGCCGAAGTGCCTGTTGAGCACAGCACCCTCGCGTTGAAGGACTCGCAGATCGTCAAGGCGCACGCATTCTTCGTCAGTCAGGCAGGAGACTGGCTGACCGACGAAGGAGACGCTCGCTTGCGAGCGGAGGCATTGGTCAACGCGCTGACTGACGGACTCCAGCTCGTTGTCATCACTCTCGGACACGAGGAAGACTCCCAGGAGATCTTTGAAACCCTCAACGCCCGTGGCACACCTCTCACGGCGGCCGACCTCATCAAGAACTTCGTGTTCCAGAAGCTGAGCCAGGAAGGTGCCGACACGGAGCTGGCGTATCGATCGGACTGGCAGTTCTTCGAAAGCGACTTCTGGGAGACGTCGGTCAGCGTCGGTCGCGTCTCTATGGCCCGGAGCTCGCTGTTCCTCAACCAATGGCTCATCGCTCAGACCGCAGAAGAGATCAGTCCCCGCGCGACCTTCGCTCGGTTCAAACGATTCGTCGAGCACGAGAACCGCGAGAAGATGTCGGAGCTCCTCCCACGGATCAAACGACAGGCGCAGATGTATCGCGGCTGGGTCGAACGTGCGAGTCAGGCCGATGCACACCTGAGCACGGTGGAGCTAGCGGTCTACCGGACGCAAGCAATCGGCAGCGAGCTCATCAAGCCTTTGCTCATCAGCCTGCACGATGATCACGTGAACGTGCCCGAGTCGGCACGGCATCGCGCGATCGCAGCAGTCGAGAGCTGGCTGGTGCGCCGGTCGTTGCTGCGTCTGACATCGTCAGACCTTGGCCGGATCGTCGCGGAGCTCGTCCGCATCGTCCAGACGGTCGACGCGCCAGACGTAGGCCAGAGCGTCGAGGCACTTCTTGCGCGACTCGACAGCGCCAGCACCTACTGGCCCGGTGACGCGGAGATTCGTGAGGACCTGAAGGCGCTTCCGGCATACAGCCGTTTCAAGCGCGCCAAGCTGCGCATGATCTTGCAGGCCGTGGAGGACCATGGACGGGGGTTCACACGCGACGGCGGTGTGAAGACGGGGAGCCGTGCGCTGCGTGGCGACAACCTGCACATCGAGCACCTGCTCCCCCAGTCCTGGCGTGCGTCCTGGCCGATCGCTGATGCGGAAGAAGGAATCCACCGCGAATCACGGGTCAACCGACTCGGAAACCTCACGCTGCTCACCGGTGCGCTCAACACCTCGATCTCGAACGGGCCATGGTTGGGCGAGAAGGGCAAGCTCGCGCAGCTCGCAGCGCACGATGTGCTTCTTATGAACCAATGGGTCAGGCACAACGGCTCCGCAGGCTGGGACGAGGGGCTCATCGACCGACGCACGTTGCTCGTGATCGACGCGCTCCTCGACACGTGGGTGGTGCCCGCGGGTCATACCGGAGAAATTCGTGTGCGAAAGCCAGACTCGGAGTCGGTTGTGGAGATCGAGGACCTTGTCAAGGCCGGGTTGCTGAGCGTTGGAGATTCGCTCACACCGCGAAGCGGGAGCAGTTCTGGTGAGCTGGGCTTTGTCGGAGAGAGCGGAACGATCCGAGTCGGCGATGATTCCTTCGAGTCCCCGTCGGCTGCTGCCAAGCGGGTTCGGGGCGGCTCGACGAACGGCTGGAAGTTCTGGTCTCTAGCCGACGGCAGGCGACTAGGGGATGTTCGCGAGCAGTACCGAAGTGCTCTGGTGATGGCGCCCGCACCAGCGACCCCACCGGTGTAGGTCACGTCACGACGTCGCTATCCACTGACGGTGCCCTTCGTCCGCAGCGACGTTCGGCTGAACATAGGCCGGGACGTCGGCGTTCTTCAGTCGGTGGACCGCCGCGGGCCCGCTCAGCTCGGCGCGGGCCGCAGGATTCTCCCGATAGAAGCAGAGGATCTGGTGGGTCAGGACCGGGTCGATGCCTAGGTGCAGTCTCCGGATCAGCCATCCAGAAGGTACGACCGGGCCGTCTCCACCGGCTGCCCCGTTCGCGTACACCCGGATATGGATGCCCTCGTACCGCTCCTCGTGCAGCAACCCGACTGCTTCCACCTCCGCGATCTGGTCCCAGCGCGCGACGTGGCGTCCACCGGTCCCGTAGAGCACGACCCCGTCAGCGTTGATGAGCACCCCCCTCTTGCGCCAGCCCGTGAGAAGCAGCGAGCCTGCCCACCAGAGAGCGCCTGCCGCGACGCACACTCCGGCCGGAGCTGCCATGTCCTGGCGGTAGCCCCCGACAGACGACAGCGGGATCACGGTGATCATGACGGCCGCGCCGACGAGCCCGGCGAGCACTCCGATCCAGGACAGCAGCGTCGTCCCGCGCGCGTACGGAAGCAGCAGCCCTCGGTTATGTGGGCGCAACGTCCCGGTCCGTACCCCGTACGTCGACCGGACACGACGGCGGACCCGGGCGCGATAGAGCGGCACGAGAAAGAGCAGCACGAGGACCCCGATCACTCCGACCGCGCGCGCTCCGGGGTCAGGGTCATTTTCAGCAATCGCTCTCAGGCCTGCCCACACGCACAGCGAGCCATAGGCCGCCACACCGACCATGGAGAGAACTGCAGGAGTCCTCGACACCTGGGTGAAGCGCTCTGGCCACGGCAGGTGCCGGAACTTTCCTCGTGGGCCGACTCTCGGGATCCGCGCCTCGGCGGCTGCTTGCTCTGCCCTGCTCTCGTGCGCGGAGTCGCCGTACCTCGCTTCACGCCTCTTCTCAGCCCTGCCCTTGATCATGAGGTCACCAGTCCCCACGCGGACGACGTACCGTCAGCGATCCACGATCCGGTGGCCTTCGCGCTGTCGGCCACCCACTCGAAGCCGTCGTCGATCGAGGCTCTGACGTCTTCAGACACCGTTTTCTCCCAGAACCATTCCGCCGTCCAGCCGAGTGCGATCGCCGTCCCGGTCGCCGCGATGGCCACGAGGACGACCGGGCCCGATGCGAACACGACGGTGACGGCGATGCCTGTCCCCGTCGCGACGACGGCCCCGACCAGTGCAGTGCTCACAGACTTGCCTTCGTGCACGTCCCAACCGACGCCTGCGAGGGTCACTGCGGTCCCGACGATCGGGAGGCGTCCGGCCCAGAGTCGCCCGGTCCGAGAGTGCGGGGACTGCTTGAGATCCTCCGTCAGGACGCGAAGCTCGCTCGCCTTGCTCGCGCGCAGGTTCTCCTGAAAAGCCCGTTCCTGCACGGTTCTAGCGTTGACGTATCTCGATTCCAGCACCTTGACGTCGTTGGTGAGCACTGTTCCGCGGTCCTTGAGTGTCGATACACGCACGCCGTAGGCGATGCCGCGGAACGTGCCGACGAACGTTCCCGAGACGAGTCCCCACCGCACCGCCGTCGCGTCAGGGATCGTCTTGATCGCGGCGATCGCGTCCGCGCGGAACGCCGCGACGGTGACTGCGTCGTCCTCGGCTTTCACGTACGCCGCGACCTTCATCTCGTGGGCCACGAGGTCGACGGTCGGGCGGTCGAACGGCGTCGCTGCTCGTGACGACGTGGCACCGACAAGCACGGGTCCGCGCGGGGCCACGGGAGCCGGGCCTGGCGCATGGATCTGCTCCGCGACGACGACGAGCCCGGCGAGCGTCGCCGCGGTTCGCACGGCCGCCATGGTCGCCTGGGCGGTCTCGAGCGCTGTCGCGTAGGTGTCGAGCCCTGTCGCAGCGGTCTGGGCGTCGGCGTCGAGGTCGCTGCCGTGGGTGGCGAGCGTCGTCATGACGTTCTGGAAGCCCCAGCTCGCGTTGCCGTCCCAGTCCGCACCCGCCGTCGTGCGAGCAGACGTGATGTTGTCGGTGTAGCCAGAGACCGCGAGCGCGAAGGTCGTGCGCAGCCATGTCGCGACGGCGCGGACGGCGGCGGGGTCCCCGGGAACCGCGGTGTCGATGGGCATCAGTGCGCCGTCACGAGGAGAGCGTCGGCTGAGCACTGGTCGGCACTGGCATAGGTGGTGCTCGACGTGGTGAGGCGGGCTGCTGCCTCGAGCGCGTCCGTGGACAGCACCGATGCGGCGGTGACGAGGTGGGTCATGAGCTCGGCGACGAGGAGCGAGGCGTCGCCGGCCGACGGGACGGGCGGGACGAGCGGGGCAAGTCCCTCGAGGAGGTCTGAACCGGCAGTGACGGTCGTCGCGAGGCTGCTCAGGGTTCCGTCGGCTGCGGAGAGGCCGCCCGAGCGCATCATGCGGCGGCCGTCCGGCGGAGCTCGGCAGGGAGCGAGACGTCGAGGAGGATCAGGTCGTAGGGCTGCTGCGCGTTGATCTCGTCGAGGGTCTGGGTTGCGAGGAGCGCCCACGGTTGATGGGTGCCGCACCCTGCGTGGAGGCGGTCGAGGGCCGTGTACGCCAGGAGGGCGAGCCGTCCGTCCTCGATGCGGCGGAAGTCGAGGAGCAGGGAGCCGTCCGGGGACGGTCCTGCGCTGGGGACGTAGAGCATGGGCGGCAGCGGGCGGCGGGCGGTGTCGGTCATGGCTCCCCTGTGGTCGATTCGGGCGATACATGCACGTTAGCCCGCTCGCACGGGCTCGATGGAGTTGTCCACAAGGGCGATCGTCGGGCGTTTCGCTGGGCAGATCCGGTCCGCATCTCGCATCATGATGGTGGGGGTAGACATGAAAAACATGAATGCTGCATTACACGTGGTTGTGGACGGAGAGCATGCTCGACAGTCGTTCGGGATGCTCACCGCTCATCTGCTCGCGCCTGAGGCGAACATCGAGCAGCTCAAGGAGTTCGTCGCGCTCCCGGTCGAGGAACGCGTCTGCGTCCTCGCCGCGACCTGGACGATGTGGAACGTGTTCGCTGGGGACGCAGCGGTGCTGGGTGCGTACGGCGGATCTGTCGAGACCGCCTTGCGCGAGACTCGCGCACAGACCGACGGTGACTACCGCGGGGCGTTCCCGTCGGCGGTCATGATCGCGAACAGATTTGACGACGCTCTCTCTCTGCGAGGATTGACCTTCATCGAACCTGAGCTGGTCGACGAGATCGGCGACTGCCCGGCGCACTCGCTCGGCGCCCTCGGATACTTCCTGAGGGCTGCGAGCATCGCGCTGTGCGCGTGCGCCGTGCAGCGAGGCTGCAGCATCTCGGACCTGCTCGCCCTAGTCGGTCAGCGCCTGGCGCTCTCCGCATGAGAGAGGAACTACATGGCCCGCAGAGCCACCGGACGTGTCACCCGATCAGGACCTGACGGCTTCGAGATGACCTTGACCCGGACGTTCACCGCACCGGTCGAGGACGTCTGGGCGAGCCTCACGGAGTCTGACCGAACGGCCGGATGGTTCGGTCCCTGGCGTGGTGACGCCCGTGCTGGGAGCACGGTGCAGGTGCGGATGGGTGCCGACGAGGGCGCCCCGTGGAGCGACATCCGCATCGACGCGTGCCAGCCTCCGCGCCGGCTCCTCGTCGCCCTCATCGACGACTCTGGTGAGTGGAACCTCGAGGTCATGCTCTCTGCAGGCGAGCACGGCGGCACGCTCCTCGAGCTCATCCAGCACCTCGAGGACCCCAACGTCGCGAAGAACAGCGGGCCGGGGTGGGAGTACCACCTGGACATGCTCATCGCGTCGCGCGAGGGCCTGCCGCTCCCGGAGTTCAGCGACTACTACCCGTCGCAGGTCGAGCACTTCGCGTCGCAGGCCCGGTCGGCGCAGCGCGCCTAGCCCGGAGAGACGCGAGGGCTTCAGCACCGAGTCCTGGAACGTTCGTGAGTTCGTCGCTCATACAGGTCATGTCGGCACAGACCGGCTCGACCTTGAGCTCGATCTCGCAGCCCGACGGGCCGCCCGAGCGATGGCTAGGAACGCTCACCTCTGTCGCTGCCGCCTGCCACAGGATCGATCACCGACGAGAAGGTGGAGTAGGCAGATACTGCGCGGGCAGCCCGCACCTGGCGGGCCGCCCGGCCTTCCTGTCGTCGCACCGGGCGACGGGAACGTGCGTCAGACGGCCAGGACCGCGTCGAGCATCGGGTAGTCGGTGTAGCCCTCGGCGCCCGGGCCGTAGATGGTGGCCGGGTTGAGCGGGTTGAGCTCGGCGTCCTCGCGCCAGCGGCGCACGAGGTCGGGGTTGGCGATGACGGGGCGACCGACCGCGACGGCGTCGGCGACGTCGGCCGCGACGATCTCGGCAGCCTCGTCACGCGTCGTGATCGTGCCGAACCCGGAGTTGACGACGAACGGCCCGCCGAAGCGTGCGCGCAGGTCCTGGACGAAGGCTCCAGACGGCTCGACGTGCAGGGCGCTCAGGTAGGCGAGGCCCAGGGGCGCGATCGCGTCTACGAGCGTGCCGTACACGGCTGCGAGGTCGGCCTCGTCGTTCTCGAGGACGCCCTGGATGTTGTGGGCGGGCGAGATGCGCAGGCCCACGCGGTCTGCGCCGATCTCTGCGGCGACCGCTGTCGCGACCTCGATGACGAGGCGTGCCCGGTTCTCCGGCGACCCGCCGTAGACGTCGTCGCGCTGGTTGGACACGGGCGAGAGGAACTCGTGGAGGAGGTAGCCGTTGGCGGAGTGGAGCTCGACGCCGTCGAACCCGGCCTCGATCGCGTTGCGGGACGCGGTGACGAACGTCGTGACGATGTCGTGCACCTCGTCCGTCGTCAGCGCGTGCGGGACGGGGTACGCGACCTTGCCTTGCGGGGTGTGGGTGTCGCCCTCGATCGCGATGGCGCTCGGTCCGACGACGGGCCGTCCGCCGTTGATGTCCGAGTGGCTCACGCGGCCAGAGTGCATGACCTGCGCGACGATCCGTCCGCCCGCTGCGTGCACAGAGTCGGTCACGCGACGCCAGCCAGCGAGCTGCTCGGGGGTGACGAGGCCAGGCTGCCCGGTGTACGCCTGTCCTTCGGGCGACGGGTACGTCCCTTCGCTGACGATGAGGCCGACCGAGGCACGCTGCGTGTAGTACTCGACGACGATGTCTCCCGGCACGCCCTCCAGACTGGAACGCATCCGCGTGAGCGGCGCCATGACGACGCGGTTGCTCAGCTCGAGAGAGCCGAAGGACGTGGGTTCAAAGATGTCGGTCACTGGTGTGGGTCCGTTCGTCGAGGCAAGGCTCCCGAGTGAGGACGGAGCCACTTGCGTCAACCTCCGGCACGGCCGGATATTCCGGTCTGTGATGCACGACACTGACCGTCGGGCGGTACCGTGCCACGTGGTGCGCCCGCACGTCTGCGCTGCGTATGCCCGGTTCTTCAGGTGCGGCACCGTTACCTAGGTGATAGACCAGACCACGTGACCACAGTGCGCAGCACCCCCGTCCGGCGCGGCCGTCCGCGCCGTCGTACCTCCCCACGCCGCAGGTCTGCCGTGCTCGTCGCCGCGCTCACTGCGGCGGGCCTCTCGCTGACGGGGTGCAGCAGCACCGACGACGCCACACCGACCGACGCAGCGTCTGACGCGGCCCTGCGCCCGACCACCGACCCGGCCTCAGAGACCTCCGCAGGAGCCGGCGCGGGTGCTGGTTGCACTGCGACCGAGGTCGGTACACCGGCGGGAGCAGCGACGACCGAGATCGTCGACGTCGACGGCGACGGCGCTCCTGACACCGCGTGGATGACCGGTGGTTCTGGACGCAGCTTCGGTGTGACGACGGCGTCGGGCGCGACCTTCAGTACCCCGATCGTCTCGGCCAGCCCTGTTCCCGCGTCGGCCGTCGTGAACGTCGTCGGCGACGACGCGACCCCCATCGCCCTCGTCGATCTCGGGCGCGAGGCCCAGCTCTTCTCGCTCATCAACTGCGCCGTGACCCAGACCGTCGACGCGAGCGACACCGCGTACGTCTTCGATCGCGGGTTCGCCGACCAGGGAACGGGCGTCGGGTGCACCGAGGTCGTCGGCGTCCTCCAGCTGGCTGGCCTCCGCGCGGTGCAGGAGGGCGGGACCTGGACGGTGACACGCACCCTCGTCGATCTCTCGGACGGGGGACGGGTGGCCGCCGACGGGACGGTCGACGTCGTCGCGGAGGGCGCGGCCGCGGCGGATCCCGTCGTGACGACAGCCCAAGAGGTCTCGTGCGGCGACATCGTCGCGGGCGACGGCGGGCTGGCCGAACCGGAGGCGTGAGCCGTCCGGCGGACTGATCGCTCACTAGGCTGTCCGCATGCAGATCGAGCTCCGCCCGTACGACCATCCGCACGTCCAGGCGCTCGTCGAGCGGCTCCAGGCGGAGTACCTCACCATCTACGGCCAGACCGACGCGGCCCCGGCCAGCGCGAGCGAGCTCGCTCCCCCGCGCGGCTCCTTCGCTCTCGGGTACGTGGACGACGTCCCGGTCGCGATGGGCGGATGGCGGCTGCGCGACGACGGCCGCGCGGAGCTCAAGCGCATGTACGTCGTCGACGAGGCGCGCGGTCGCGGGCTGTCACGCGACATCCTGAGGTGGCTGGAGGCCTCGGCGATCGCTGCCGGGATGACGGAGATGATCCTCGAGTCGAACCAGAAGCACCCCGCGGCCCTCGGCCTGTACCGCTCCCACGGCTACACGCCGGTCCCCGCGTTCGGCTACTACAGCGCGAGCCCGGAGAACGTGTGCCTGGGGCGGTCGCTCGCACCGCCGACCGGTCGAGGACAGCCCGGTGCCGCCTCAGCGCAGGATGCCCAGCCGTCGTGCCTCGGAGACCGCGGCGGTCCGGGAAGAGACGTCGAGCTTGGCGAAGACGTGGACGAGGTGCGACTTCACGGTCGCTTCTGACACGAACAGCACTCCAGCGGCCTCGGCGTTCGAGCGGCCGTCGGCGACGATCTCGAGCACCTGGATCTCGCGGGCGCTCAGGGCGACGCGCGGTGCGCGCAGGCGGTCGAGGAGGCGCGAGGCGATCACCGGGGCGAGGGCGCTCTCCCCCGCCGCGGCAGCGCGCACGGCGGCCAGGAGCTCGTGCGGAGGGGCGTCCTTGAGAAGGTAGCCGCTGGCACCGGACTCGACGGCACCGAGGATGTCGGCGTCGGTGTCGTAGTTGGTGAGCACGAGCACGTACGGCGGCGTCGCGAGCGCGCGCACGCGCCGGGTGGCGTCGGCGCCCGACGACCCTGCTCCGAGCTGCAGGTCCATGAGCACGAGGTCAGGCTGCTCGCGCTCGACGACCGCCACCACCTCGTCGGCCGTCGCCGCGTCACCGACGATCGCGAACCCGTCCTCGGACTCGAAGAGCGCGTGCAGGCCCGCACGAACGATCGGGTGGTCGTCGGCGACGACGAGACGGATCACGGCTGGACCGCCAAGACCACGGTGAGCGTCGTCCCGTGACCGGGCGCCGACTCGACGAGGAGGGTCCCGTCGAGCTGTTCGACGCGCTCGCGCGTCGCCCGCAGGCCGAACGAGTCAGAACGGCCTGCGTCGTCCCGTGCTCTGGTCTCTGCGACATCGAACCCGATTCCGTCGTCCGCGACCGTGAGGGTGACCGAGCCTGCGTCGCGGGTGATCGTCACGGCGACCGAGCGGGTGCCCGCGTGCTTGACCACGTTGGCGACCGCGCCCTGGACGATCCGCAGGAGCGCTGTCTGCACGTGCATCGGCAGGTCGAGACCGTCCGGCACGTGCACGTCCACGTCGAGGCCTTCCGCGTGCCACTGGGAGCGTGCGAGCCGACGCAGCACGCCGCCGATCTCGCGCTCGTCGAGGGAGGGTGGGGCCAGCTCGCGGATGAAACGCCGTGTCTCGGCGAGGTTGGTCGCGGCGGTCTCGCGGGCGAGACGCACGTGCTCGAGGCCTCGTTCCGGGTCGGCGCGCTCGGCGGCGTGCAGGAGGAGCTGGATGCTCGCGAGGCCTTGCGCGACGGTGTCGTGGATCTCGCGGGCGAGGCGGGCACGCTCGGCGAGGACACCGGACTCCCGTTCCGTCGCAGCGAGCCGCCCCTGCGTCTCGACGAGCTGCGCGACGAGCTCCTCGTGCTCGCGTGCTTCGCGGGCGAGCGCCTGGTAACCGCGTCCGAGGAGGAGTGCGACGCACGCGCCGATGAACGGCCCCACCGCTCCGGCGACGGACCAGCCGCCGTGCAGGCCGAGGGCGACGATCGCGACGGCTGTCGTGGCGAAGACGGTGATCGTGCCTGCGCGGCGGGGCAAGAGATGGATGTAGACGAAGAAGAGGGGGAACACGAGGTAGGCGGGCTCGGGCTCGAGCCACACCATGGCGATCCATCCGAGGGTGAGAGCGAGGAGCCAGAGCCGCACCGGGAGCGTCGTGCGGGCTCGGCGGCCGACCGCGCCGCCGGCGCAGTAGAGGAGGAACCATGCCAGAGCGAGGACCACGACCACTGCCCGCGTGGGTCCTGGCGTGAGGACCGCACGGACGACGACGAGCGTCGTGAGGCCCGTGACGAGGACGTGGAGGCCGGTGCGCATACCCACGAAGACGGGCGTGAGCGTGGCAGGTGGCATGTCGATCGACACTACGCCGACCGGGTGGCCTGGCGCATCGTTCGAACGATGGACGGCGGGGTCCGCCGTTCGAGCCCGGGAGGCCCGTCGCGCGGGCGATGACGCGGGGGCGACGTCTGATGGAAGGTCTAGAGCGTCGCGAGAACGTGGCACGGAAGGGATCCTCATGTTCGTCGCCTGGCGCGACCTCCGCTCGGCCAAGGGCCGGTTCGTCCTCATCGGCTCTGTCGTCACGCTCATCACCGTGCTGGTCCAGTTCCTCAGCGGTCTCACCGCTGGCCTGGCGTCCGAGAACGTCTCGGCAGTCTGGTCGCTGCCGGTCGACCGTGTGGTGTTCTCGTCGTTGTCGAGCGGGGCGGACCCGCAGTTCGCGGACTCCTCGGTCTCGCAGGCCGACGCTGACGCGTGGGCCGCGGTGCCGGGCGTCGAGGGTGTCGAGCCTCTGGGCGTCTCGCAGACGCGTGCGGAGGTGGGCGGTGTGCGGGTGGCGGTGTCGCTGCTCGGGGTCCAGCCCGGCTTCGTCGCCGGGCCCGCGCTCGAGGACGCTGCTCTCGGGGACGGCCTGGCTGACGGGAGCGTCGCGCTGTCCTCGGCCGCGGCGGCGGACCTCGGCGTCGAGGTCGGTGGGACGGTGACGATCAACGAGACCGGCTACACCGTCGCGGCGGTCGGCGGCGACTCCTGGTACAGCCACACGCCGGTCGTGTGGACGACGTTGTCCGACTGGCAGTCGTACTCCGCCGCGACAGGGTCGCCGGACGCGTTCGCGACGGTGCTCGCCGTGACCGGGACCGCTGACTGGACCGCAGCCGACACGAGCACGCAGACGGTCTCGGTGTCTCGGCTCGGCTCGCTCGTGGCGATCGGCTCGTTCCGCTCCGAGACAGGATCGCTGCTCCTCATGGTCGCGATGCTGTTCGCGGTCTCCGCGCTGGTCATCGGCGCGTTCTTCACCGTGTGGGGCATGCAGCGTTCCTCGGACGTCGCTGTGCTCAAGGCGCTCGGCGCCTCGACACGGTCCTTGGTGCGCGACGCGCTGGGTCAGGCCCTCGTGGTCCTCGGCATCGGCATCGGGGTCGGGACCGTCGTGGTCGTGGTGCTCGGTGCCCTGGCCGGGCAGGTCCTGCCCTTCGTGCTCAGCCCGCTGACGACGCTCCTGCCGGCGCTCGTCATGAGCGTTCTCGGGCTCGCGGGCGCGGCGACGGCGCTGCGCTCGGTCACGTCAGCCGACCCCCTCACCGCGCTCGGGAGCAACCGATGATCCAGCTCGACCACGTCACTCTCTCCTTCCCGGACGGTGCGTCGCGCGTCACCGCCGTCGACGACGTCTCACTCGTCGCGCAGCCGGGCACCGTCACCGGCATCACGGGGCCGAGCGGCTCGGGCAAGTCGAGCCTCCTCGCGGTCGCGGCGACGCTCATCCGGCCCGACAGCGGCCGCGTCGTCGTCGGTGGCCTCGATGCTGCGCAGCTCAGCCCTGCAGAGGCGAGCGACCTGCGTCGCAGCACGGTGGGCATCGTGTTCCAGCAGTCGAACCTTCTTCCTGCGCTCACGGCGCACGACCAGCTGAGGGTGATGAACGAGCTCGGGGCCCGGGGCAGCCGTGCGCGCCGTGCCGAGGTGGCACGGCGGGCGGATGAGCTCCTCGACGCGGTCGGCCTCGCGGACCAGCGGCACAAGCGCCCGAGCCAGCTCTCCGGCGGCGAGCGTCAGCGCGTGAACATCGCCCGGGCGCTCATGAACGACCCGAGCGTCCTGCTGGTCGACGAGCCGACGAGCGCGCTCGACCAGGAGCGCGGCGCCGCGATCATCGACCTCGTGGTCTCGCTCACCGTGTCGCTGAGGACGGCGACGCTCCTCGTCACGCACGACCTCGTGCACCTTCCCCGGATGGACGCCGTCCTGACGATGGTGGACGGGCGCCTCACGAGCGCGGAGCGAGCCCAGCGTCGATCAGCGTCGACGCCGCAGCCCGTGCAGCGGTAGCCCAGGCGGGCTCCTGCGTGATGGCGGCCATGGTCTGGGCGCCCTCCGCGAGCAGGACGAGCTGGGGCGCGACGTCCGCGTCGAGCCCGACGTCCTCGGCGAGCCTCGCGACGTAGTCGGCGAAGCCCTCTTTGTGGGCGCGGACCGCGTCGGCCACCGCGAGGTTGACCGAGCCGAGCTCACCGAACGTGTTGATGAAGCCGCAGCCTCGGAAGGCGTCGTCGCCGGTCCAGTCGACGAGGTAGTCGTAGATCGCGAGGAGCTTGTCGCGGGGGGTCGTCGCGGCGTCGACCGTGCGGGAGACGCAGTCCTGCCACGATCGTGTGCGGTGGTCGAGGACGGCGAGGACGATCGCGTCCTTGGACTCGAACTCGCGGTAGAGCCGTTTGAGCGAGACACCTGCGGCTGTGCGGAGCTCGTCCATCCCGACAGCCTGGACGCCGCGGCGGTAGAACAGGTCGTCGGCGGCCGCGACGACGGCGTCGCGGACGGTCAGGTCGGGCATGACGGACTTCTTTCGGTATTCATCACAAAGGGGTTGCGCTGAGAACGATCGTTCTCTACTGTATTCCACATCACGGAGAACGATCGTTCTCCCCTGGGATAAACAGGAGCACCACCATGCCGTACGTCACCACCGGGACCGAGAACTCCGCCAGCATCGAGATCTACTACGAGGACCACGGGCCCGCCGACGCAGCGCCCGTCGTCCTCATCCACGGATATCCGCTCGACGGCCGCTCCTGGGAGCGCCAGGCCCGGACGCTCCTCGAGGCCGGCCACCGCGTCATCACCTACGACCGCCGCGGCTTCGGACGCTCCAGCCACCCCGCCACCGGCTACGACTACGACACGTACGCCGCCGACCTCAACACCCTCCTCGAGACCCTCGACCTGCGCGACGTCACGCTCGTCGGCTTCTCCATGGGCACCGGCGAGGTCGCGCGCTACGTCGGCACCTACGGCACCGACCGCCTGAGCCGCCTCGGCTTCCTCGCATCCCTCGAGCCGTTCCTGCTCCAGACCAGCGACAACACCACCGGCGTCCCCCAGTCCGTCTTCGACGGCATCGCCGAGACGGCGCGCGCCGACCGCTTCGCCTGGTTCACCAGCTTCTTCGCCAACTTCTACAACCTCGACGAGACCCTGGGCTCCCGCATCAGCGAGGAAGCCGTGCGCGCCAGCTGGGCCACAGCGGCCGCGAGCGCACCCGACGCCGCCTACTCCGTGGTCCCCACCTGGATCACGGACTTCCGGTCCGACATCGCGACGGTTCGCGCCGCCGGCCTGCCGACGCTGATCCTCCACGGCACCGCCGACCGGATCCTCCCGATCGACTCGACCGGACGCCCGTTCCACGAGTCCTTCCCCGAGGCGACCTACGTCGAGGTCGAGGGCGCGCCGCACGGCCTGCTCTGGACGCACGCCGCCGAGGTCGACGCCGCGCTGGCGGACCTGCTCGCGCGCTGATCGCTGCGCCCTCGTCGGGCCCGGGCGGGCAGGCTCGGGCCCGCTCGCCCGGGCTCGGAGACGTCGGTCGACGCGCTAGCGGCTCGCGAGCTCTCGGATCGTGTCGGCGATGCTGTTCGCTCCGTCGGCGACCTTGACGAACGTCGAACGGGTCATCGCTGTGGTGGTGGACTGCTCTTCGACAGCGGTCGCGATGCTCGTCGTGAACCCGCTGATCTGCAGGATCACGGACGAGACCTTGACCATCGAGGTCAAAGCCTCGTCGGTCTCGGTCCGGATGCGCTCTGCGAGCGCGCCGATCGACTCGGTGGCGGTCGCTGTGTCACGTGCAAGGGTCTTGACCTCGCCGGCGACGACGGCGAAGCCCTTGCCTGCGTCTCCGGCCCGGGCGGCTTCGATGGTGGCGTTGAGCGCGAGGAGATTCGTCTGTGCTGCGATGCCGGCGATCACCCCGACCAGCCGACCGATCTCTTCGACCTCGCCACCCAGCTTGGAGATCACCGAGCTGGTCTCGGTGACCAGTCCGACTGCGTTGCCGGAGACGGCAGAGGCGTCGCTCACGTTCCCGGAGATCTCCCGGATGGCGATGTCGATAGACCCGACGGCGTCGGAGGCGGCGGTGACGCCACCAGAGACGGTGCTGGTCGCTTCGGAAAGGATGGTGAGCTGTTCGTCGACCTCGGCACGGTCGCGGCGCTGAGCATCGAGAGCCTCGGCGATCTCCTGCGCTGCTGCTGCCCGGTCGTCGGTAGCGGACTTCTCGGTGAGCAGCTGCTCGGCGAGCATCTCCTTGGCCTTGGTCTCCGCGGCTGCTGCACCGATCTGGGCGGCCTCGGCGAAGCGCCAGAAGGTGATCTGCGCCCAGGCGCCGGCCAGGATGAAGGCAGCGTGGACCATCGCCCAGAGCACCGGGTTGGTGGACTCGATCGACCCGGGCGTGAACAGGTGCATCGGCATGTAGATCGCCATCCAGAGATGGTGGATCGCGGTGAAGACGACGGCGAGGATGTAGGCGGGCCAGCTCTGGTAGAGCGCGATGAAGCCGAGGCTGACGAAGAAGTCGAAGTGGGCGGACGTCGAGCCGCCGAGCAGCTCGACGAGCATCGCGGAAGTCCCGAGCAGCGAGAGCGCGGCGGCCGAGGACGCGAGGGTGCGGTTCACCGGTGAGAGCGCGACGACCCCGGGTATGGCGACGAGGAGGACGAACTCGATCTGGGCCATCATGCCGTTGTGCCCACCGAACGCGGCAAGTGCGGCGAGCGCCGGCAGGTGCACACCGATGACGATGAGCACCATGCGGTGCCGGCGTTTCCAGTCGGCTTCGGCTAGGGGCAGACCGACCGGGAGCAGGGCCCGGAAGCCGGTGCGTGCAGGAGCGTCGGATGCTGTCATGGTGTCCCAGATTCTGTGAAGTGAGGTGGTCTGCACGGTCGTGGCGTGCGGAATCGTCTGGCCCCCTCATCGACCGCCTACCAGCCAACTGAAGAGAATTCGTCGAGATGCGACGGCGATCCCCGTCCCCGGACCGCGTGCGCGCGCGGAGCGCACAGCTGTGAGAGACGTTCCGTGCCGTTCTGTGTCGACACGTCCGGAACGTGGTGGGCTAACCTTTCACCCGTGAGCACCCAGGCATTCTCGATCCGGCGGACGACAGGCGACGACTGGCGCGAGGTGCGCGACCTGCGCCTCGAGATGCTCCGTGACACCCCGACGGGCTACATCGAGACGCTCGAGCAGGCGCTGGCCCACGGCGACGCCGAGTGGAGGATGCGCGGCGAGCGCGGGTCTGCCGAGCACCAGATCGTCCTCGCGGCGATCTCTGGTTCGGGGCGGTGGGTCGGGACGATGCGCGGGCTGGTCCTCGATCCTGAGGTCGGTCCCCTCCTCGTCGGCGTCTACGTCGCTCCCGACGTCCGGGGCGCCGAGGCCGGTGTGGCCGATGCGCTGCTCACGGGGATCGAGGCGTGGGCTCGCACGGAGGGCGACCGCCTGACGCTCCACGTCCATGAAGACAACGTGCGTGCACGGACCTTCTACGACCGTCGAGGATTCACCGCCACCGGCCACACCGTTCCTTACACCCTCGACCCCACGAAGAACGAGGTCGAGATGGTCAGGACGCTCTAGGCCCTCGACACCGGCCGTCGCGCTCCTGACGCCAACGCTCCCTGGTACATGTGGATCTTGTCGGTGATGACATCTCGGCAGGCTTCGAGCTCGGCGATCTGCTCGTCGAGCGACCGGGCGTGCTCCTGCATGAGGGCGATCCGTTCGGCCTCGTTGCCGTCCCCGGCACGCACGAGCGCCGAGTACCGGGCCATCTCGGCGACGGGCATGCCGGAGTCCCTCAACCGTGTGAGCAGCGCGAGCCACCTGACCGACTCGGCGTCGAACACGCGACGCCCGGCCGTGGTGCGCGGCACGTCGCGCGGGAAGAGTCCCTGGGACTCGTACCACCGGAGCGCGTGCACGCTCAGCCCGGCGAGATCCGCCAGCTCACCGATGCTGTACGTGCGCTCGGGCGCTCTCTCGTCGATCGCCATGAGCCCCTCCTTGACTTCGAGTCCACTCTAGGTCCTACCGTCGGTGTCATGACGACAACAGCAGACATGATCGCCCGACAGCAGCCCTTCACCACCGGGTTCGGATATCGAACGACGGCGTCCGAGGTCCTCGCCGGTCACACCCTGGCAGGCACGACGGCCATCGTCACCGGCGGCTATTCGGGGCTCGGCCTCGAGACGGTGAAGGCCCTGTCGGCTGCAGGCGTCTCCGTGATCGTGCCCGCCCGACGACCCGATGCCGCGGCAGCAGCCCTGGCGACCGTCGCCGGGGTGCAGGTCCGACCGATGGACCTCAGCGACCTCGAGTCGGTCGCGGCATTCACAGCCTCCGTCCGCGAGAACGGCACCCCGATCGACATCATGGTCAACGTCGCGGGCGTGATGGCGACCCCCGAGCAGCGCACCCGGCAAGGCTGGGAGCACCAGCTCGGCACCAACCACCTCGGGCACTTCGCCCTCGTCGCCGGCGTGGCGCCGCTCCTGCAGACGGGCGCTCGCGTCGTGTCGTACTCCTCGGTGGGGCACCACCGTTCACCGGTGCTCTTCGACGACTTGAGTTTCGAGACCACGCCCTACGACCCGTGGGTCGCGTACGGCCAGGCGAAGACTGCGAACGCTCTCTTCGCGGTGGGGCTCGACGCTCGGGCGAGCGCCGACGGCATCCATGCCTACTCGGTCCACCCGGGTGGCATCATGACCGACCTCCAGCGCCACATGCCTCGTGAGGAGCTCATCGAGCGTCAGTGGATCGACGCCGACGGGAACGTGAACCCGCTCTTCAAGACCGCCGCCGAGGGCGCGGCGACCGGCCTGTGGGCCGCGACTGCACCCGAGCTGGTCACCCGTGGTGGGGTCTACTGCGAGGACTCCTCCGTCGCGGCGGTCGTGCCTGACGACTCCACGGACATCGCCGCCGGAGGAGTCAAAGAGTGGGCTGTCGACGCTGACGCTGCGAACAGGCTCTGGGCACTCTCTGTCGCTGCGACCGGGCTGGACCCGTTCAACAGCTGACCAGCACGGCCCTGCAGCCGTCAGGAATGTGCGCTGAGCAGCACCAGCGCTGGGCCTGGCCCCGTCGCCTCTGCGGGGCTCGCCAGCGCTCGGGCGCGTCACGCTGGGGCGCCACCGTCGTTGGAAAAGTGTATCGATGCGTTGGTACATACATGTATCGTCTGGGAGGTACAGGCGAACGAGACGGGGTAGCTCATGACGCAGGTGTATCTGTTGGTGTTCGGGTCCTTCGGTGCGGGCATCGTGCTCGCGTCGGTGTGGCGACTGACGCGGGGGCGTGCGTCAGCGTTGCCTGCCGGACCAGCCAGCCGGCTCACGCTCACCGCAGGGCTGATCGTCCTGCTGGGCGATCTCGCGACCCGCGCCATGGCCGCCACGCCCCTCATGCCGTTCGACGTGCCGTCCGCTCTGAGCTGGTGGTACCTGGACTACAGATTCACCGTCCCGGTGGTCGCCGGCGTCCTCGCCGTGACGCTCCTCGCGCTCCCTGTCCACGCGCGTCGGGGACGCTGTACGGCCGAGCTCACCCGGCGGTCGCTGGTGTCGTTCGCGCGGCCATGGTGGTTCGTCCCGCTCGGCGCACTGCTCGCGCTCGTCGTCCTCGTCACGATCGTGGCAGGTGCGGCCTCTCAGCCGGACTCGTCGACAGGGCGCTACATGTCCTATGAGGTGGACGTCGGGGGCTACACGATGGGAACCAACATCTACGGATGGTTCTACTCCGTCCCGGCCATCGTCTCGGTCGGCGTCCTCCTCGTCGTCGCGACCGTCGGCATGTCGTTCGTCGCGCGGCCGGCCCTGGCCGAAGACCGGCAGGCGGACATCCGCGTGCGGACCGCACGGACCCGCAACATCGTCGCGGCCACGACAGGGGTGCTGCTGCTCCTCCTGGGAGACATCTGCGGGTCGCTCGCCGGGACAGCGTCGCTCCGGTCGACGTTCGCTACGTCCGAAGGGCCCGTGAGCTTCTGGACGACGTTCTCTGCCCTTGGGCCAGCACTCATCGCCGCATCCACGCTGTGCACCGCGCTGGGGGTCGCTCTCTGGGCTGCCGTCACGCTGTCAGGGGTCCCAGGGCGTCGGCGGGCACCGGTCACGGTCGGCTCGTGATCATCACGCTGTCCGGGTCCGCACCGCCGGCGGACCAGATCCACGACCAGATCCATGGACTGGTCTCGACCGGTCGGCTCGCGGCAGACGAACGTCTCCCCTCGGTCCGTCAGCTCGCCAAGGACCTCGGCGTCGCCCCCGGCACTGTCGGCCGGGCCTACCGCGCTCTCGAGATCGAGGGTGTGCTCGTCTCCCGGATCGGGAGCGGGACCCGCGTCGGCCCGACGGCGTCGACGACCACGCGCCCCGTCCTCGAGGCAGCCCGCGTCCTCGTCGAGACCAGCATCCAGTCGGGCACCAGTCTCGACGAGGCGGTCCGCATCCTCCGCGCGACCTGGCCGACCCCGCCGGGCACCGAGGTCTGATCCAGACGAGACCCTCCGGCGAGATCGGCGCTACCGTGGCTCACGGATTGGGGTCGAAGGTCCTGAACCATCCGTTGTCTCGCTCGACGAACAGGCCTCCGTCGCCGCGGCGCCCTCCGTCCGGCCAGAATATCGCGGTCAGAGGGATGAACACGGTGCCATTGTCGTAATGGTAGGCAAAGTCACCGTCGATCTCGATATCGGCCATGAGCTCGCGCTCTTCCTCGTCGAAAGGTGACAGGACCTTTTCGCAGTCACCATCTTCGTCGAAGGTCTTCTCGAACTCGTCGTCGAAGTAGGTGCACGCCTCCTCGACGTCGCCCTCGTGCAGCTCCGCGAAGATCGCAGCAAGCGCTGCGTCGGGAGTGGAGTTGTCACGCTCCGGATCAGGCGGCCCCTTGGAACTGGCACACCCAGTCAAAATCGTAGCAACTAATACGGCAGAAATTGTGGGGGACATAACCCTCGATACACTCACATCGCGGACAGTACCAGGCATCTTGCAGTGGGACGGACGTCAGCGAATACGCAGGTCACAAGGTGAACAACGCAAGAACGGGAGTCGACGACATGGTCGATAGGAAGGCTGGGGCGACGGTTCGTGAGCCGGTCCTCATGACCGTCGAGGGACCGCTCCGCGCGTCCGGTGCGAGCGCATGAAACAACGCCGGCTGCCGCCGACGAGGGAGCGGCCCCACCTCATAGATCTCGAGACGGCCCGTCACGTTCTCCGCGTCTCGGTCCCGCTGCTCTTCGGGATGGTCGGGAACTTGATCTTTCTGCTGGTCGATCGGATCTGTCTCGCCCGGTACTCGGAGGACACCCTCCAGGCGTCCGGCCCTGCCGTCTTCACCGCCACCACCGTCATCGTGCTCACCACAGGAGTTGTCGGGATCACCCGCTCCTACGTGGCGCAGGCCCACGGTCGCGGCGACGCGCGAGGGGCGATCGACGAGGGCGCGAACGGACTCGTCCTAGGAATGATCCTGGCGCTGCTGCTGGTGCTGTCGACACCGCTGCTCATGTGGGTGCCGACCCTGGGCGGCCATCCTCCGCACATCCAGGAGCTCGAGTCGCAGTATCTCGGTCTGTCCACGCTCTTCGGCGCGGTCATGACCGTCACCATGGCGCTCTCCTCCTACTTCAACGGGACGGAGCGCACACGGATACCGATGACGGTCGGCATCATCGGCCAGGCAGTCGGCGTGATCATGACGATCGGGCTCGTGTTCGGGCGCTTCGGGCTGCCGGAGCTGGGCATGCGAGGCTCCGCGCTCGGCACGCTGAGCGCGGTGCTGGTGATGCTCGTCGGCTACGTCGTCCTGCTGCCCCAGAGTTGTGCCGCCGGGCTGGCGCGCCTCGTGCGCCAGGGCGGGAAGCGGGCGGTGCAGGTCGTGCTGCTGCGCCTGCGGCGGGGTGCACCCGCTGGCGGCTCGCTCAGTCTGGAGGAGCTCGGCCAGACGGCGTTCGTGTGGCTCGCGGGAGGCCTGGGTGCGGTCGCGCTCGGCGCGAACAACGTCGCCCTCGCCGTGAACTACGCCGCGGTGATCCCTCTCATCGGGCTCGGCCTGGGGTGCAACATCTTGTGCGGCACGGCGGTCGGCGCCGGGCTCCACACAGACATCCCGCGGATCATGCGGGTCACTCTCGTGATCTCAGGTCTGTACGTGGCTGTGGTCGCCTTCTTCCAGATCGTCACCCCGACACTTCTTCTCGGTCCCTTCGGTCTGGACGGCTCAGACCCCGCGACGACGGCTCACGCGATCGACGTCTCGCGCGTGCTGTGGACGTACTCCGCCGCGTTCATGTTCTCGATGGTCGGCTCGGCCGTGCTGGAGTGCCTCGGGCTCGCGCGCTTCGCGTTCCTGGCACGGCTCGGCGTCATGTGGTGCCTGTGCGTGCCCGCCCTCGTCATCATCGTCGTGAACAACCGCGACGATGCCGACCTGCTGCCCGCGCTGTGGTTGGTCTTCTCTGCCTTCGAAGCAGTTATGGCGGGCCTCTGCCTGTGGCGCGTCAGACGCGCCGTGAGGAACGAGGAGAACCTGCTGCACAGCACCGACCGGCCCAGGGGTGCGCACGACGCGACCGACACGGCAGACGCACCCCGGCCATGATGGCGCTCGTCGCGGACCGCACGGACGATTGTTGGGCGGTAGGGTATTTTCTTGTCGGCGGGCTTGGAGATGATGCTCTCAACGTTGGACTGCGAAACCTCATCTATCGAAGAGTGAGCGAAGAGAGGCGCGCAAGCGCTTGGTCGTACGTCGGGGTCCTCGGTAACGCTATGACCGCGATCGGCTACTTTCTAGGAACTCCTTACGGAAACACGGATCCTCAGTTCATCATTGTCCTTTCGGGCATCCTTGGGGCTCTGGTTGTGGTGTTGGGGTCAGCGATTTATTGTAAGAGTTTTGGTGCAGAAGGCCGAGAGAAGGCGGATCACGATGAGCGATAGTGCGAGTTGGCAGCGCGTCATAGCTCTCTTGATAAATAGCGAGAAGCGGGCCATGTACGCTCAGGCGGTTCACAGAGACAGCACGGGAGATCCGATCACCTACCGAGACCTCTCGAAACGGGATCGAAGTTCCGTTCGAAGCCTGGAAGCATGCGGCCTCCTCATTGTTGAGGATTCTGGACTAGTCGTAGATGGTTCGGACTCTTTGCGCGAGCTTCTCGAGACACAGCCTCCGAACAGCGGCCTGTCGGTGACCCGTTTCTTTGAGAACGGTCGTCTTCAACGCACACCGAGCAGGTTGTCGGACCATCGATCGGCTATCGAGCACCTAGCCGACATATGTCTTCAGCGCGGCGAGAGAATCAGCGAGCGGGAGCTGATGGAGCGACTATCAGAACACGCTCTGGATCCCGTAGGACGGCGTAGAGAGATGGTCGAGTTCGGGTTCGTCAAGCGGACCAAGGATGGATCCTTGTACTGGCGTGCATGAAGAACCGATGCCTCTCCTCCGTGGTCCTGGTGACGTGAGCCCGGCGCGATCGGGAGAGCGAGATCTGTTGGTGTGCTGCACGCTTGGCGGGCATCTCAGAACATGGCACATCCGTGCCGACGTGCTCACCGAGGGCACGGGGCTCAGCCCTCGGCTTCTGCAACCGCACCGAGCACGTGGCCAGGCACCTTCTCGAGACCGGCTGATCTAGACCGCTCCTACACCCTCATCTGCGATGAGCCGAGAATCTCCTTTTTCAGCGGTCCTTGAGAGTAGCGAGGGTGTCCTGGCGTGGGAGGAGCTGGGCTGCGGCGGCGAGGCTGGTGGCGACGCACGTACCGATGGTCAGGCTGCGGGCGACGACGAGGAGGGAGGCTCTGGTCGCTGTGTCGGTGAGCGCGAGCCCTGCGAGGGAGAGGGACCATGCGCCGAGGAGCGCGACGGCCAACAGCGTCGCCCATTCGGTCCCACGGAGAAGTATCAGGGTGGTGCGCTCGGCACCGAGGGTCGTGTAGAGGCTGTCCTCTGCTCGTCGGAACCACGAGACGAGGAGCCACAGGAGTCCTGCGACAGCACCCCCGAGGTAGGGGCCGAGCGCGGTCGTGCGTTCGTCGAGCTCCGTGGAGAAGTCTCGGGAGAACTGTCCTGAGACGAGGCGGTCGAGGACGACGACGGGCGTCCCGTCGTCGTCCGGGGTGAGCAGAGCCGGGAGGACTGCGCGCACGGCGTCCGCGGTCGCGGGGGTCGTCCGGACGAAGCAGCGCTCGACGGTCCCGGCGGCGGCCTGCGGGACAGCGATCGAGTAGGCGTACTCGTCGCCGAGGACGTCGAGCGGTGTGACGGCGGCGATCTCCAGCGGTGCCAGAGGGAGGTCCTGCTCGCGTCCTCCCGCTCCGCCCGGCGCCTGCCCGCTCCCGAGCAGCACCGGGCTGGCGGGCAGAAGCTGCAGCACGTCACCGGAACCGGTGTCGTCGCGGGCGTCCGGGGTCACCACGGCTCCGCCACCGTCGATACCGAGGAACCTGTGGATGCCACCGGTCACGAGGACGACGGCGACTCCAGCGTCCGGGGCGGCCACGGTCGCGTAGGTCCCGGGCAGCCTGCGTGCGCCGAACGCTGCGTCGATGCCGTCGACGGTGTTGAGCGACTCGCACTGCGAGGCGGAGAATCCCTCGTCGCGCGTGGCGATGAGGAGGTCCCCTCCGGCGGCCCGCCACCTGGTCTCGTCGTCGACGATCCGGGCGACGGCGCTTGCGTCGAGGGTTGCCGGGACAGCGAGAGCGAGCATGAGACCGAGCACGATGCTGATCGTGACGAGGCCGCCCGAGGCGACGCTGCGCAGGCCTTCGCCGACGGCGACGCGCCGGTCCCAGTCTTTCATGCGGGCACCAGGTGGCCGTCGTCGATGCGCAGGACGATCTCGCACGAGCGGGCGACCTCCTCGTCGTGGGTCACCACGACGAGGCAGCTGTCCCGGGAGGCCTCGAGCAGCGTTCGGGTGACGTCCCGCGAGGTGGAGCGGTCGAGCTGGCCGGTGGGTTCGTCGGCGAGGACGAACGGGTGGCGGCCCACGAGTGCCCGAGCGATGACGACGCGTTGGAGCTCACCACCGGAGAGGGAGCGGGCGATGCGGTCTTCGAGGCCGCCGAGCCCGACGCGTGGGAGCGCCTCGCGGGCGAGGTCGAGCGCGTCGGGCCACGAGGTGCCGTCGTGCAGGGCGCCGAGCGCGGCGTTGTCGAGGGCGGTGCGCCGCGGCAGGACGTTCACGGTCTGCAGCACGTACCCGACGTGCTCGTCGGGGGGCGACCGTCGCCCGTCGTCATCCTCGACCGTGACCGTCCCGCCCGTGGGTCGCACAAGACCGCCGCACAGCCCTAGCAGGGTCGTCTTGCCGGATCCCGACGGGCCGGTGATCGCGACGCTCTGCCCTGGTCGCAGCTCGAGGTCCACGCCGTCGAGGACCCGACGGTCTCCATAGACGCGGGTGAGCGCCTCGGCTATGAGGCGCACGTGAGGCGGCGGATCTCGCCGGGGTTGGCCAGGACCGTGGTGGCCGCGGTGTCGAGGGGAAGGTCCACCGTGCCGGAACGCCCACCGATCGGCTCGACGGCTACGGGGTCCGCCGTGGCATCGGGATAGACGCAGGTGCGCCCCTCGGCGTCGGTGACGACCGCGGTGGCGGGGACGGTGAGGACCTCGGTCCCCTCGAGCTGCACCACCTGGCCGGCCCCCACCTCGGGACCGATCTGCTGGACCAGGTCGGCGACGTGCTCAGGGTCGGTAACCGCACCCGTCGCCGGGTCGTACGGAATGACCACCGACCCGGCACGGAGCTCGAACGCACCAAGGGTCCCGTCCGGGAGGGCAGGCATGTCGACGAGCACCGACGCAGGTTCGGCAGCAGCCGAGACCAGCGGCGCCCCGGGAATGATCGTCTCGCCCGCCTGGGCCTCGATGCTGTCCACGACGAGCGACCGGGGCCCCACCCACACCACCGACGCCCGGGCGAACGTCGTGCCGGACCTGCCGTGCGCCTCGTTCCACGCCCTGACCGCCTCCACCACGGAAGGCCCCGCCTGCCCGTCGACCGGGCCGTCGAAGGTCCCGGTAGACAGGAGGAACTCCTGGAGGCGCGCGACGTCCGGCCCGGCATCCCCCGGCGCGAGGTCACGGTGCAGCGGTGCAGCGGCCACCATGGCGACGAGCGGCACGTCTGCGACCGTCGCGACGGTCTCCCCCGTCTCGACGACGTCACCCGGCTTCACATCCACCGACGTCAGGACACCACCGGTCTCTGCCCGAGCAACGAGCCCCTGCGTCGACACGACAGTCAACCCGGCGACGAGACGCTCCACCTGCTCACTGCTCTCGACCGGCACGACCACGGCCTCGGGGGCGGCGTCCGACGCGAGCGGGCTCGAGGAGGTGCGCTCGACGACGACGATCCCGCTCGCACACAGGGCCAGCACCCCGGACACAGCGACGGCACCGACCAGACCGTCCATCTTTTGACGCTCCACGCATCACCCTCCACAAGAAATACTCAGTAGTTGTTGGCACTCCAGACAGGATTGCACCGGTGACGCACCGCCATGCAGGAACACTGGCTGCTCCCGGCCTCACATACGGTTGCATGGTCCGCGCTCACAATCGCGAACGTACTGCATCCAGCAGCAGCAGGCGCAGGCGCAGGAGCGACAAGCACTCCGGATGCCATGAACAATGCGGTCGGCCCGAGCAGGACGAATCGACGTGAGCACACCTTGCTCATACCTTCTGCTTTGCTTTACGTGTACCCAGCTTCAACGAGGCAATTTACCCCACCCTCGACCATGAGATCGGTCGATTTTATCTCATATTCAACCCTCGATGCATCGCGTTCGACATCGACCGAATTGCCATCCAGGCATTCCCACACCGCTTCTCGATACGGTTCGAAATTTGCATCGACCGCCTCTTGGACAACGGGGGTCTCCTGGTAGAGGGATTCCACGAACATGGAGTGGGTCAGGATGCACTCCTTGGATATTGCATCCGTCTCCGCTTCGGTGCGGCCGGCGGACCCAGCGCCGTAGCTATACTGTATTTCGGGGAACCCTCTAGTGTTAGAAACCTGATCGTTTACTACTTCTATACCCGCGGAACGCAGGCATTCAACTGTCTTCAAGACTGCCTTCTCGTAGTCTGAGAACGAGACAGTCTCGCTTCGGAGCACTTCTAACTGCTCTTCGGACGCGTTTGCTTGTTCTGCGGCAGACACGGTCCCGGCTACCTTGTCGTCCCAGGTCCTCGCATTTACGCTATTTTCCGAACTCTCTGAGCAGGCCGCTACACATAGGGACAGGACTAGGATTGCTCCCGAGCAGCGTATTCTTCTCACGCCACCACGCCCCCGTTTCGAAACGAATGTCAACAGAAATTTCAGGTGTCCGTTGAGTGTAACCGGTTCCACTACAGCCGTGCCAGTTGGGCGGTGTCAAGGCGTCGAATCACCGAGGATTTTCTCGGAGGATTCACGTGGATCCAGGAAGCCCAGGACGGCGCACTGTCGTTCGTTGACCTCGTCAGCGATGGCGGTCAGGTAAGGCTGGTGGTCGGTGATCTGAGTTCCCTTGGGTAGGTACTCACGGATCAGTTCGTCGGTCCTCTCGTTGGTGGGCCACCAACTCACACCGCACCATCCTGGCGTCCGCCGCCAAGCACCAGCGCATCCGGCCCCACCCCCAAGCACAACGGCAAGGTCGAGCGCTACAACCGCACCGTCGCCGAAGAACTCCTCTGCGCCCGCGAATGGACCTCCGAAGCTCAACGCACCGCAGCGATCACCATCTGGAACATCCACTACAACTTCCATCGACCCCACACTGCAACCGGGAACCAACCCCCAGACTCACGCCTCTCTGCACGTGTCACCAACGTCGTGACACAGAACAGCCAGGCGCGACTGAGTTCCATCAGTGCTCCTTCACCCCGCGGATCGTCTCACCATCGAGCCGTTGGAAGGCCTCCTCGGGGACTACCGCCGGCACACTCATCTCGCTCGTGGGTTCATCCTTCCAGGGCACCCCACAAGCCGTGGGGCGCCGACGCCATCTTGTGGATGGCGCGCTCCATCCACAAGGCCGACGCCTGAGGGCACCCCGGCTCAGCACCGCTGCGCATCGTGCGGAGCTGCTGGTCGTTTGCTGCTGGACACCGTTCCACCCGCTACCGAACGCGTCAGTAGGCCTTGCCCCGCTCCCGCCATGCGGGTCTCTAGCGCTACGGATGTATCGATCAGGAGATACGAAAGTAGAGCACCCCTACGCCGACCGCATCAGCGAGCACTACTCTCGTATCGCCCAGTTGATACAATCAACGCATGACGACCACCCTTGTGCTAGCGAAGGTCTCTCAGCTTGCCGCTGGGCAATGGGGGCTGCTCACCACCGCGCAAGCAGAGCGCGAAGGGGTGACTCGACTGCACCTGACTCGCCTTGCTGGCGCGGATATCCTCGAACGCGTCGACCGCGGCGTGTACGCGACCACGTCTTCACCGATCGAGCACCGCACGCTACGTGCCGCATGGCTTGCGCTCGACCCCAGTCACACCGCCGAAGAGCGACTGGCTGACCCGATCGCCAGCGGTGTCGTCTCGCACACCTCTGCGGCAGGGCTGCACCGACTCGGTGACCTGCTCGACGACCGACCGGAGATCACCCTTCCCCACCGAAAGCAGACACGGCGCGGCATCCGCCTGCATCGCCTTACCCTGACCGACAGTGATGTCACGTTCGTTGACGGGCTCCCTACCACCACCGTGGAGCGCACTGTCGCTGACCTTCTGTGTGATGGCCACGACCCTGAGCACATCGCGCAGATCATCGGCCAAGGTGTACGCCGTGGAGTGATCAACGTGACCGACCTCGCCGTTCACCTCGAGCCGTCCGCGCGCCGGTACGGGCAAGCGGACGGACCTGCGCTCGTCGAGCACCTTCTGGACCTCGTGGGACTTAGCCCCACAGCCCTCGTTCGTGACCTCGCCAACAGCGGCGCCGGCAGAGAGCTCGTCGCAGCTGGCCACTACGCGGGCGCGGCTAGCGCCATCACGGCCATCAGCGATGCCCTCAGCACTCTCATGCCAGGCATGCTGGGCCAGGACAAGACGTCAACGAATTCCCTCGCGGGCGTCCTCGAGGGCTTCAAGACGATCCAGGCGCAGATGGCGATGTCGGTGGCGCTTCCACAGTTCGCGTCCATGAACACAGCTGGGTTCCGCGTTGCCACAGCAGCGTGGGAACCGTCAGTGACGGTCGCGCAGCATGCTGCTTCCGACGTTGGCACTCGATCGACGGCTCAAGCAGTTGCTGCTGTCATGCACAGCGATGAGCCTGAGGGCGACGAGTGACAAGCGCCGGCGAGTATCGCTCCGGCGTCGCAGTATGGGCGGCAGTGACGTCGCGCGCGAAGGCGACCGCGAAGGAGACCGGAGTGGATTCGGCCGCGCTGATGCGACGTTTCGTGTTCGGACGGTTCCTCGCTCGTGTCTTCCACGACCCGGCTGCACCGTGGGTGCTCAAGGGGGTACCGCGATTCTCGCTCGCGTGCACGACGCCAGAACCACCAAAGATGTTGACCTGCTGGGACAGCTCAGCAATCTCGATGCCGCGGTGGACGCACTCCGCACATCCACCGCTCTTGATCTCAGTGACCACTTTCGGTTTGTAGTCACGAAGGTCGATCGCACCCTCGGAGGCGAAAATCAGCCCGGCGTGAACGGGTGCCGAGTGAACATCGACGCTTACTGCGGCACAGCGCAGAAGGGCTCTTTCGGAGTCGACCTGGTCACTGGATCCCTGATGACCGGTGCCCCCGAGCTACTCACCGACCCAGTGCTAGATCTGCGCGGGATCAATGCGCCCACGATGCGCCTGTACTCGGTAGTCGATCACATCGCTGACAAGCTGTGCGCCACACAGTCGACGTACGGCGCCGCCGGTGACCAACCGTCCAGTCGGGTGCGTGACCTTGTAGACCTCGTGGTGCTCGCTAGCGCTCAGGACATTGACGGTTCAGCTCTGATCGCTGCCATCCGGGGTGAGTGGATGCACCGTGGCCTGCCCGGCGTCCCAGTGTTTGCGCCGCCGCAATCGTGGGAGCGGCTGTACACGCCACTGGCGAAGAAGGTGCCAGCGTGTGCCCACGCCACGTCGTTCGAAGCCGCCGTTGCCCATATCGGCGCGTTTCTAGGCCCAGTGCTCGACGGGGACGCGACGAGTCGCCTCTGGTCTGCGGGCGACCACGTCTGGCAGTAGCCCAGTGAGCTCCGACATCGCAGTGCTACCCCGGGAGTTGCTCGATGGCCCCCGAGATCGGGCCGACCAGAGCACCGCCGAGCGCACCGCCGACCTAGATATGTAGAGTTAGGGATATGAGTCGTTCGTTGCGTCGGACGCCGGCGATGGTCGATGTCCTGGGTTGTCTGCTCGGTGCTGGTGAGGCTGTCTGGGGTCTCAGCATCTCCGCCGCGACCGGACGTCCCACCGGGACCGTCTATCCGCTGCTGGTTCGCCTTGAGCAGGCCTCCGTCGTGACGTCGGACTGGGAGCCTGCCAATGATCGGCCTGGGCCCCGTCGCCGCTTCTATGCGCTGACGCCAGCTGGCTGCGACTGGGCCAGCGGCGTGTGCGCCGCCAGGCAACCAGCTCGCAGCAGTCGGCCAGCGCTGCGGGTGGTGGTGGCGTGAGCCGGGCCGCACGTCGCTTGAGCCGGGCGATCAGGACAACGCCGTCGAGGGATCGTGATCGGTACGCCAGGGAGTGGCGCGGCGACATGGATGGCGCGATAGAGCTCGGTCTGTCCCCAGCAGAGGTGGCTCGGGGTGCACGTCGCGTCGCATGGCGCCTGCGAGTGCAGTCCTGGGAACGGGCCTTGTCCGGCGCGGAAGGCGGACGCAGGGCGGCGTTCGCCTGGGCTGGCGTTCTAGCCTCGCTGCCCGTCCTCTTCATGGTCGGCGGAGTTCTCGCCCCGCTCGTCGTCCCCGCCGCGCTCCTCGTGGCGCTCCTGGTGACGCGTCACGGTCCATCTCGGGCGGGCCGCGTCGTGATGCTGAGCGCAGCGGTCCTGTGGCTGGCGTGCACAGTCCTTTTCTGGTGGCTCTGGGGCGTGGGATTCGACGCTGCCGACGCGGGCCAGCCTCCTCCTGCCGTCATGGGGTGGTACGGGCCATCGTTCTGGGTGGGCCTCGGCGCCTTCGTCACCTTCTGGATCGCCTTCGTCGTCAGAGTCGTCCAGGTCGCCTCAACACGCGGAACCGTCCACAGCAGGTCCTAGGTCGTCCTCGGTCTCAGCCCGACCACCCGCCCCGCGCCATAGCCAGGAAGCGCCCAAGCAGGGTCGAGGACCGCGACAGAACGACCTATCGGACGTCAGCCAAGACCAGAGCGTCGAGGGCACGCGCCCGCCAGCGTTGACCGGACCGGACACCCATCGGCCTGCCACGGCGCGTGAGCTCCTCGGCCAGCACCGCACCAGACACCGACGGGTCGGCGCGCACCATCTCGATCGCCAGGTCGAGGATCGAGGGCACGTCTGCCGACAGATCCTCAGAACCACCGACACCCACGACCGCGAAACTCTCGTCGGCACGATCGTCGTGGCGATCGACCGCTGTGTCGCCGTCGCGATCGACGACGACGTCGGCATCGATGTGACCGATGTCAACGCCGTCACCGCCATCACCGCCGTCACCGCCATCACCAGCCAGGTCAGCCGGTGTCACCGCCGGCGCCTCGACCGTCGTGTCGTAGCGGTCGATCTGGGTGGTGACCGACGCCGGCGGCGCCGACGCGGCCGCGACCAGGGACCTGCCACCGCCGACACTCAGCTCGAGCCGCGGCACGACCGGCTCGTGCGACGGGTCCGGACATCCCGGCAGCCCCGCCACCCGCGTGGCGTCCGGCAGACGATCGACCTCGCCGACCGCGGCCAGCACAGCACCGAGCGTCGCCACCGGCGGTGCCACCCGCAACGCCCGCAGGTGCGCACGGTCCAGCCGTCGCCGGGCACGACGCCCCCGCGCCGTCGCCGACAGACCTGAGCCCTCCAGCCGTCGCACCACCAAGGCTGCACGCGCCACCCCCAGCAGGCGCCGGTCACGACGCACCTCCACCAGCGTCCGCTCCGCCTGCTCGGCACGAGCAGCCTGCAGCACCCGCTCCCACAACCACGCTGCCACCAACGGCGCGACGAACCGCACCGCCGCCGCCAGCACCGACCCTGGCTCCACCAACCACGTCGTGGAACCGTCCGCCCTCGTCACGACGAGCTCGTGGACCCCCGCCAGCAGCCCCGACGTCCCCGACACCACCCACACCGCGACCGCGTCAGCGCCACCCGGACGACCCGCCAGCGCCGCAGCACGCGCCAGCAACGCCGACGACACGAGCGCCAGCTCGAGGAACGACGCCAGCGCGACCGCCGCCAGCACAGGAAAACCCAGCACGTCGATGGCGAGGAACGTCATCCCCTGCGCCGCGAGAACCGTCGGCACCACAGCGCCCACCGCAGCGACAGCCGTCGCCTGCCGGCGCGCACGCTCAGCAGGCCCTATCGAGACCTTGTCGCTCATCGCCGCACCCCGCAGGGCTGCGCGTCCACGGCGTGCAGAGGCACACGGGCCGGACGAGCGCGAGAGACATCAGAAAGGTCCATGGACAAGGGAATCCTCCAGTACATCGGTGGGTTCTCTGCCCGACAGCGCGGGCGCACCGTCGGGCACTGTGACGCGTGCCGGGTGCAGGGTCGAGTGGAGGCTCGGTGATGACGGTCCGACCGTAGTCGAGGTGGCGTCGTGGCGGAAGGGCTCACGGGCCTGGTCAGCCGGTCGGATCGGGTTCGTCGCGTCGTGCAGGCCCGGGGGCCGTCTCGGCCATGCGCTTGCTGAGGAACCGGCGCTCGACCTCCGACGGTGCAAGCTCCCGGGCCCGCCAGTACTCGCGGTGCGCCTCGGTTCGTCTGCCCAGGCGCCGCAAGAGGTCACCTTTCGCCGCAGGGAGCAGGTGGTAGCCGTCGAGGGACCGTTCCCGCTCCAGCCGATCGATGAGCTCCAGGCCATCCTCTGGTCCGTGCGACATCGCGACGGCGACAGCACGGTTGAGCTCGACGACCGGGGACGGGGCGATCTGTCCGAGGCGGCCATAGAGCGCGGCCACCGTGGCGAAGTCCGTGCTGCCCGCGTCCGGGGCGGACATGTGGCAGGCGGCGATGGCAGCCTGGACGCAGTAGCTGCCGGGCTGTGAGCGGTACGCGACTGCCAGCCGCTCGGCGGTCGCCAGGAGTGCCATCCCTTCCGCTGTCGCAGCTGCGTCCCACGAGCCGCGGTCCTGGTCTTCCAGCGTCACCAGGTCCCCCGCGGCGTCCGTCCGCGCCCCTCGCCGCGCATCGTGGAGCACCATGAGCGCGAGGAGACCGATGGCCTCCGGCTGCTCAGGAGAACCGTCGAGCAGTGCGCTCAGCAGCCGGGCGAGGCGGATCGCTTCCTCGACGAGGGGTTCGCGGACCAGCGTGCTGGCCCCCGTCGCCGAATAGCCTTCGTTGAACAGGAGATAGAGGACGGACAGGATGCCGGCAGTGCGCTCCGAGATGAGCTCCGGCGGCGGCACGCGGTAGGGAATCCCTGCGTTCCGGATCTTGGCACGAGCCCGGACGAGCCGTTTCGACATGGTCGCTTCTGAGACGAGGAACGCGCGGGCGATCTCACCGGTGGTGAGGCCAGCGACCGTGCGCAGCGTCAGAGCCACCTGGGCCTCGAGCGGGAGGGCCGGGTGGCAACAGGTGTAGACGAGCCGCAGCCTGTCGTCCACAGCAGGATCGGTGCGGGGCTCGTCCGGCGCCTCGTCGAGCTCGACGAGCGCTGCCAGCTGACGCACCGCCCTCGTCTCGCGGGCAGCACTGCGCAGACGATCGATCGCCCGGTTCTTCGCGACGGTGGTCAGCCAGGCCCCGGTGCTGCGAGGGACGCCCCGGACCGGCCAGACGACCAGAGCCCGCGCGAACGCGTCCTGGACGCAGTCCTCCGCAAGGCTCCAGTCGCCCGTGACCCGGATGAGGGTGGCCATGATGCGCGCGGTCTCCGTTGCGGAGGCCGTCGCGACGGCAGCCTGCACCTGCGTCATCGGCTCCGTCACCACGACCCCCTCCCCGGATGTCGGCCGATCGCCTACTCGCCGGTCGCCTGCTCGTCGGTCGCCTGCTCGTCGGTCGCCTGCTCGCCGGTCGCCTGCTCGCCGGTCACCGGCTCGTCGAACGGCCACACCGGTCTGATCTCGATCTTGCCGAAGCGCGCCATGGGGTGCTTCGACGCCATCTCGATGGCCTCGTCGAGATCGGTGCAGTCGAGGATGTCGTAGCCCGCGATCCATTCTTTCGTCTCGGCGAACGGTCCGTCAGAGACCACCACCTCGCCGGCACGGACCGTGACGGTGGTCGCGTCCTCCACAGGGCGCAGCCTGTTGCCGTGGCGGGCGACGCCCCGGGCTCTCGTCTCGGCTACCCACTCCCCGATGTTGTCCTCAGCGGCGACGTACGCCGGTGCTGACGGATCCGTGCAGATGAAGAGCATGTATTCCACGATGACTCCTTCGTGTTGGTCGGTACACCAGCACGACGTCCGGGATGCCGCCAGGAGGACACGTCCCGAGATCTCGTGTCCCTGAAGAGACAGCACCGGCCGTCGCCCCGCGAGGGACGACGGCCGGTGCAGTCGTGTGCGTCCGTGCTATCCGAGCTATCCGAGCACTGCGTCCGAGGAGAAGATCAGACCGAGCGTGATCGTCCCGCTCTTGAGCGCTTCCTTCGTCAGCGGGCCGCCCGCGTCGAGGGACGTGAACTCCGCGACGTCGAGACCGTAGGTGTCCTGGAGGCCCAGCTGGCAGAACGGGCGCTCGGGGCACTCCGGCGGTCCGCCGAGGACGATCCCGCCGCAGTTCTCGGCAAGGTCCGTGAGGGTCGTGAGGTCGTGCTCGGTCGCGAACGCTTCCGTCACCGCGAAGGCGTTCTGGTCCTGCGCGTCCGCCGGCTCGCCGACGACGAGGCCCACGCCCTCGGCGAGGGTCGTCAGCTCCGTCATCGTGGCGTCGAGGTCAGGGGTGGCCACGGACTCCGCGCCCTCGCCGTTCACCTTGACGTTGAGGAACTCGGTGAGCGTGCTCACGTACTCCGGCAGCACGGTGACGGACCCGGACTCGAGGTCCGTGAGGTAGAGCTCGCGGTTGCCGACGTCCTGCGTCGAGGCGTCGTACCCGGCAGAGTTGAGCACCTCGGCGTAGAGGTTCGCGAGCGTCGCGCCCTCGGAGAAGTTCGGCGAGCCGACGACCACCGAGCGTCCCTCGCCGACCTGCTCGGTCGCAGCGAGTCCCTGCTCCTCGACGAAGGCCTGCGCGGCCTGCGCGGACGTCTGCCGGTCGATGTCGACCGCCTTGTTCAGCGCGACGAGGCCGTCGGTGTCGAGCACCGCGGACACCGTGTTGAGGAGCGTGACGAGCTCCGGGTCGTCAGCGGCAGCAGCCCCGTTGACGGCCGGCACGATGTTGTCAGGGTTCTGCAGGTTCTGGTCGTCGACGAGCGCGACGAGCGCGTCTCCGGGCACGGCCTCGCACACGGCGAGGTCGGACGCGGTGGTCGACGTCGCGGTCCCGGACCCGCTGTCGGAGGAACCTGGCGAGCCGCACGCCGCCAGGAGGACGACGACGCCCATCGCCGCGGCGAGCCTCGCCGTCGGTGCGGACGTGAAGGTAGACCTGTGCATCGTGCTCTCCTCAGAGGGTGGGACGTTTCCTCGACCATTTGATCCCGCCGAGCGGCGCGAGGCAACCGGTCAGGTGGACTCGCGGCGCGCTGCGGCCGTGACACGCATCTGGGGAGGCGTCACGAGCCGCTGGCCAGCGGCAAGAACACCTTCGACGAGCAGGCACAGGACGGCGACGAGAAATCCCCCGGCGATGACCTGCCCATAGCGTTGTGTGCCGAAGCCCTCGACGACGATGCGTCCCAGCCCGCCGCCGCCCACGAGCGCCGCGAGCGGGATCGTCGCGACGACCTGCACGGTCGCGCTGCGCAGGCCGGTCGCGATGAGCGGCATCGCCAGCGGGAGCTCGACACCGAGCAGCACGCGCCGCCCCGAGAGGCCCATGCCGCGGGCGGCGTCCCGGACGTCCGCGTCGACCTCGACGATACCCGCGTACGCGTTGGCGAGGATGACCGGGAGCGCGAAGATCGCCGCAGCGAGCACGGTCGGGCGGTTGCCGAAACCGAGCCCTGTCGTGGCAAAGATCGTCAGGAGCGCGAAGGTCGGCAGCGCACGGGACACGTTGGCGATCACCACGGTCGTCGCGCCCGCACCGGGCCCTGCGCTGCGCCGTGCCCGGCCCGAGTGCGTGGTTCCCGGTGCGTGCGCCCCGTGCCCGAGGAGCACGCCGAGCGGCAGAGCGACGAGCGTCGCGAGCAGCACAGCGACGACCGTCATCGCGAGGTGCTCCCCCGCGAGAGAGAAGACACCCGAGGGCCCCGTCCAGTTGAGCGGGTCGTTGAGCCACAGGAACGCGCTGCGCAGGTCGTTCACCGTGCCGCCTTGGTCCGCGCCCACGGGGTCACGAGGCGTCCGACCAGCGAGACGACGAGGTCGAACGCGAGGCCGAGGAGAAGACAGAGGATCGTCGCGGTCATGATCTGCGCGCGGTACCCGCTGGCGAAGCCCCGGAACATGAGCTGGCCGAGGCCGCCGTACCCGATGACGACACCGACCGTCATGAGCGCCACCGTGCTCACCGACGCGAGCCGCACACCGGTGATGACGCTCGGCAGGGCGTTCGGCAGCTCGACCGTGAGGAGCAGCCGCCACCGACCGTAGCCGAGCCCCCGGGCAGCGTCACGGACGTCCGGATCCACCCCGCGCAGCCCCACGAGCGTGTTGCGCACCACGAGCAGGAGCGCGTAGAGGACCAGGCCGACGAGGACCGTCGTGCGGCGGTCGCGCAAGAACGGGTAGACGACCGCGAAGAGCGCGAGCGACGGGATCGTGTAGAGCACGCCCGTCGTGCCGAGGACGAGGCCGGACAGCCGCGGCCACGTGTGCGCGAGCGCCGCCAGCGGCACCGCGACGAGCAGCGCGATGACTACAGCCTGCGCCGAGAGCGACGTGTGCTGGCCGAGATACCGGAGGATCTCCGGTGCGTTGTCCTGGACGTACGACCAGGACAACCACGGGTTGGCAGGCGCGTCGGAAGTCACCACAGCGAGGCTACCTGTGCGAGCGCCAGCCCGCGCCGCGAGCCGGGCGGGACGGTAGTGTCGCGCGCATGGCTGCCAAGGATCTTTCCGCGACGCCCGACGACGTCCTCATCCGTTTCCGGGGTGTGCGCAAAGAGTTTGCGAGCGGCACCGTGGCCGTCGAGGGCCTCGACCTGGACGTGCGCCGGCACGAGCTCCTCGCCCTCGTCGGGCCGTCAGGGTGCGGAAAGTCGACCACGCTGCGGATGGTCAACCGTCTCGTCGAGCCGACCGCCGGTCAGATTCTTCTCGACGGCGACGACATCGGAGCCGGCGACCCGGTCGCCCTGCGTCGGTGCATCGGGTACGTCATCCAGCACGTCGGCCTCTTTCCGCACCGGACGGTCGCGCAGAACGTCGCGACGGTCCCCCGGCTCCTGCGCTGGGACCGGAAGCGGACCACCGACCGCGTGGACCAGCTCCTCGACCTCGTGGGGCTCGACCCGGCGACGTACGCGCGCCGATACCCGCACGAGCTCTCTGGCGGAGAGCGACAGCGCGTCGGCGTCGCCCGGGCGCTGGCCACGGACCCTCCCGTGCTGCTCATGGACGAGCCGTTCGGTGCGGTCGACCCGGTCGGACGCCGTCGCCTGCAGATCGAGTTCCGCCGGATCCAGGAGGATCTCGGGACGACGGTCATGCTCGTGACGCACGACATCGACGAGGCCGTACAGCTCGCTGACCGGGTGGCCGTCTTCAGCAAGGGGGGCGTCCTCGAGCAGATCGACGACCCCGTGCGGCTGCTCGCCCAGCCGGCGAACGACACCGTCGCCGAGTTCGTCGGGCAAGGACGAGCGCTGCGTCTGCTCGGGCTCGGCACCGTCGACCGTGCAGACCTCTCCCCCGCCGGAGCGGTCGCGTCGGGGGCGACGATCCCGCTCGGCACCCGCCTCGACGACGCGTTCTCCGCCCTGGCGTCCTCGTCGAAGGACTCTCTCGACGTCGTCGACGACGGTCAGGTGGTCGGCCAGCTCTCCGCGTCCGCGCTCGTCGACTCTCTGCAGCGCCTCACGGAGAGCGGGCGAGACTAGCTCTCCAGCATGAAAATTTCCTCACTTTTGACTGCTTTACTGCATTTCGAGGTTGACGCCGCTGTTCTCCTCGAGACCGCACTGTTGATGGAGGTTTCATGCTTGTTCGTCCACGCACCGCCAGCCATCCAGGAGCTGCCCTGCTCCTGGTCATGACGCTCGTGCTCGCGGGGCTGTTCGCTGCCGTGCCTGCCCGCGCGGCGGAGTCGTCCGACTCTCTGCCCTTCACGATCACGAACGACTCTGGGCTGTCGAGCGACACGTCCGTCTATGTCATCGCCCGCGACCAGGCGACGGGCACACAGGGATGGGTCGACGCGACCGGCACCTGGCACGCCTTCGACTTCCCGACCAGCATCCCTGCTGGCACGCCGCCGCCCGCAGCCCCTGACACCTCCTTCGCCGGCCCTGGCGACGGAGAGAGCATGACCGTGTACCTCGGTCCGGGCCTCGTCGGAGGCCGCCTCTACGTCACCTTCGGCGCGCCCCTCTACCTCGCGCTCACCACCGACGGCCTCGTCGAGCCGGCCGGATGGCTGCCTGGCGACCCCAACCACGGCGTCATGTACGACTGGGTCGAGTTCGCTCGAGACGGCTCGCGCCTCTTCATCAACACGACGATGGTCGACATGTTCAGCGTCCCGCTCTCCGTCAAGGTGGCGAACGCCGACGGGAGCACGGAGACCCAGGGCAAGATGGTCGCCGGCGGCCGCGACCAGGTCTTCGCCGACCTCGCATCAGACCCCGTCACCGCCGGCCTCGTGCAGAACAACCCCGACGGCACCCCGCTGCGTGCGGTCGCACCGTCCCACGGCATCTACCAGGAGCTCACGAGCGAGACCTACTTCGACGACTACATCGCCGACGCATGGTCGTACTACGCCTCGAACGACCTGACGGTCGACACCGCGCTCGGCGCCTTCGTCGGCCGGGTCTCTGACGGGACCCTCGTGTTCCGCGACACCGCAGGCGCCACGGTCGGCTCCTTCGCCGCCCCGACGACGGTCGACGTCTACGCGTGCCACGGTGCGCTGCAGCCGTCGGACCAGCCGAACCAGACCGCCGCTCTCGCGATCGGCGCACGCATCTGTGCGGCGTTCAACCGCGGCACGCTCTCGACCGCGACGGTTCCTGGATCAGACACCCAGTCGACGAGCGACGCCGACACGTTCTACCCGGAGGGCGGCACGTCCAACCTCTACTCTGCAGCGATGCACCGCAGCCAGGTCAACGGCAAGGCGTACGGCTTCGCCTACGACGACGTCGCCGACTTCAGCCCGAGCATCAACTCGGCAGAGCCGACGTCCGCTGAGCTCACCATCGGTTCTGTCGTCTCCTCGACAGCAGGAACGACGACCGAGCCCACCACGGACGAGACGACCGAACCGGCAACCGAGCAGGCAACCGAGCCGGCAGAACCGGCCGCTGAGCCGACCACCGAAACGGCCCCCGTCGCGACGGACGGGGCGTCACCTGTCGCTGCGCCCACGACCGAGCCGGCCGAGGCTGCAGCCACGGCGACCCCGGAAGCCACCGAGGCATCGGTCAAGGCCGGCACGCCGACTGCCCCTCGCGCCGAGCCGACCTACATGCACCGGATCCGGACGATCTGGCGCTCGATGCGCTGACAGCTTCCTCGGGGAGCTTCAGCCAGCAGGATCCGTGGGGGGCGCCGACTCGGCGTCCCCCACGCTGTCTGCATCCTCGTCGCGCAGACGCGGCTCGGTCCGACGCGACGGCGTGTGACCGGTCTTGTCCGCATAGAACGCCCGCACGAGGTCCATGTCCGCGGAGACGTCGCCGGTCGGCTTGAACGTCAGCCCCAGCCCGACCGTCCGCGTCGGGCGGTCGACGTACCCGAGGGTGATGGGCAGCCCCGTCTCCATCGCGATGCGATAGAACCCAGACTTCCAGTACTCCCCCTTGGACCGCGTGCCCTCCGGCGTCACGACGAGGTAGAACCTGTCCCCGGCCTGGACGCGCCGGACGATGTCGTCGACGATCCCTTGCGGGTTGCGACGGTCGACCGGGAACCCACCGAGCGCGCGCATGAGCGGCCCGAGCGGCCCTTCGAAGAGCGTGTGCTTGCCGAGAAACTTCGCAGCGATCCCCGCCTGAGAGGTGATCGCGAGCATGATGATGAAGTCCCAGTTGGACGTGTGCGGTGCTCCGATGAGGATCCCGCCACCCTCAGGCGGGGTCGCTGGAGAGACGTACTTCCACCGGCTCACGGCCCAGTAGGCGCGCGCGAGCGCGCGACGAACCTTCACAGCGCGCTCTCGGTGAGTCCGAGGGTCACGGGACCCGACGCGAGAGGTGGTCCTCGTACTGGCGGCGCGCCTCCGCGTAGGCGACCTCTGCCTCGTCTGTACGACCAGTCACCTGGTAGATGTCCGCGAGGCCCACCATGCAGTCGCCGACCGCACGGCGCAGGCCGAGCTCCTGGTAGGCCTCGAGAGCAGTCTTGTAGTCCGCCTCGGAGTCGTCGAACCGACCGGAGTCCTGGTTCGTCGCAGCGAGACCGACCGTGCAGTCCGCGACCTGACGGTCGAGGTCCAGCCCCCGGTAGATCTCCCGAGCCGTGGCGTAGGAGGCGGTGGCCTCGTCGAAGCGCTCGAGCTCGCGATAGACCAGACCGAGGCCGATGGTGCAGTCGGCGACCCGGTTGCGCAGCCCGTGCGCCTCGTAGTAGTTCTTCGCGGAGCCGTACGCAGACTCAGCGAGCGTGTAGCGGCCGGAGCTCGCGTAGATGCCGCCGAGGCTGATCGCGGCGCTGGCGACCTCGCGCTGGAGGCCCTGTGCGATGTAGAACTCGCGTGCTGCGACATAGGACGACTCGGCAGCCTCGAGCTGCTCGGTGCCCCAGTAGACGAGCCCGAGGTTCATCTGGCAGTCGGCCACCTGACGGTGGAGGTTGAGCGCCTGGTAGTACTCGAGAGCAGAGCGGTAGGCGAGCTCGGCCTCGTCGGCCCGCTGCGCGTCCCAGTAGAGGTCCCCGAGGTTGACCGCGCAGGTGGCGGCCTCGTGGTGGAGGTCGTGCGTCTGGAAGTACGAGCGCGCTTCGCTGAAAGCCTTCTCGGCCTCGTCGTACCGGCCCGACGACTGGTAGACGTTCCCGAGGTTCGCGGTGCAGTTCGCGACGAGCCTGTCCATGCCCTGCGCGCTGTAGAACTCTCGCGCCCGGTGGTAGGCGCTCTCGGCTTCGTCGAACCGGCCCGTGGCCCGGTAGACGACGCCGAGCTTCACCGTGCAGTCCACCGCGCGCTCTTTGAGATCGAGCGCGACGAACTCCGCCTGGGCCGCCAGCCACTCATGCTCGGCACGTGGGTGGTCACCACTGGTGAACGCCTCGATTGCACGTTGAAAAGATTCGTCGGCGGCGCGTCGTCGCACAACTCGATCAAGCGTCCGTTCCATGGCGATGACTGTACGGGAGAGTAGCCGTCATTGGTGGCACGCGCTGGGTGAGTTCAACGTTCACCTACCCCCTGGAGGCGGGTGCCGACCACGCACAGCCTCGTCTCAGCCGCGGAAGAACGCCCCTGCCGCGGCTCCGAGCGCGGCAAGATCGTCGATATGAGCCAGTTCGCGTGCAGAGTGCATCGACAGCAGCGGGACGCCCACGTCGACCGTCCGGATGCCGAGTCGTGTCGCCGTGAGCGGACCGATCGTCGAGCCGCACGGCACCGTGTTGTTCGACACGAACTCTTGGTACCCGATGCCCGCCGCCGCACACGTCCGCGCCCAGAGGGCTGCGCCGTGCGCATCGGTGGCGTAGCGCTGGTTCGCGTTGATCTTCAGCAGCGGGCCACGGCCAGCGACCGGCCGGTTGGCCGGGTCGTGCTTCTCGGGATAGTTCGGGTGGACAGAGTGGCCTGCGTCGGCCGAGAGGCACCACGACCGGGCATAGGACTGGAGCCGCTGCGCCTCGGTGGCACCGGAGGCCGCAGCCAGACGGGTGAGGATGTCGTCGAGGAAGGGACCGCTCGCGCCGGAGCGCGACGCGGAGCCGAGCTCCTCGTGGTCGAACGCGGCGAGGACGCTCACGTGGGCCGCGTCGTCGGCGTCGGCACCAGCGGTCGCGACGAGGGCGACCAGCCCGGCATAGACCGACGAGAGGTTGTCCATGCGTCCCGACGCGAACAGCGCCCTGTCGAGCCCGAACCGCGTTCCTGGCGCGGTGTCGACCGTGAGGATGTCGTACCCGGCCACGTCGTCGGCCAGGACGCCCGCGAGTGCTGCGAGGTGTCCCACGATGTCGCCGTCGCCCGGCTCCCCCACGCCGTAGACGGGGCTGGTGTGCCGCTGGCGGTCGAGCGTGAGGCCGGTGTTGGCGTCGCGGTCGAGGTGGATGGCGAGCTGGGGGATGCGCAGGAACGGGCCGGTCCGGACGAGGTGCTCGGTCCCGTCACGGGTGACGAGGCGTCCGGCGAGCTCGAGCTCGCGGTCGAGCCACGAGGTGAGGAGCGGGCCGCCGTAGATCTCGACGCCGACCTGGAGCCATCCGTGAGAGCCGGTGCTCGGCTTCGGCTTGAGCTTGAAGCCCGGTGAGTCGGTGTGCGCGCCGAGGATACGGAAGGGTGTGGTCGGCCCGGCGACCTTCGGCTGGTGCCAGGCGATGACGGCGCCGTCGCGGACGACGTACGCGGTCGTCGGGAGCGCGGTGGTCTGGGTGGGCGCTGTCCACTCGTGCTCTTCGTCCAGACGGGTGAAGCCGGCCGCGTCGAGGCGGCGGCCGACCTCGGCGGCTGCGTGATAGGAGGAGGGGCTCGCTGCGATGAAGCGTGCGAGGTCCTCGATGTACTCGTCGGTGCTCAGCATGGTGCCATCCCATCACACGCTGGCGGGTCTCTCGGCGGTCGCCCCGATCGGATGCCCGGCGGGGAGTCAGGCCAGGTCAGGGGTGTGCGCCGCATCCTGGCTCGTCGCAGCTGCGGTCCTGGCGGTCTCGTCGAGGCGGGCCCGGTAGCGGTCCCACCAGGCGGCGTCCTCGTGCGGGAGGTTCTCGTTGCCGAGGCGCAGCCCGGTCGACCCGTCGAGGAGCTCTCGGACGATGTCGGCGTGGCCGATGTGCCTCTGGGTCTCGGCGACCATATGGACGAGGATCCGGTGGAGCGTCACCGTGCCGGGGGCTCGCCACCACGGGACGTGACCGAGGGCGTCGAGCGCCAGGGCATCGATGGTCGCGTCCGAGTGCGCCCAGACCCGCCGGTAGAGGTCGACGACCGACTGCCTGCTCTCGTCGAGTGTGGCCCACATGTCGGAGTTCGGCTCGGCATCCTCCTCCATCCAGGGCAGAGGCTCCGGGAACGGACGGCCGAAGACCGTTCCGAAGTACTCCGCCTCGGTACCGGCAACGTGCTTGACGAGTCCGAGGAGGTTCGTGCCGGTCGGTACGAGAGGTCGTCGGACGTCGTGCTCCGACAGCCCGTCGAGCTTCCACAGCAGGATCTCGCGGCCTTCCTGCAGGTAGTGGTGGAGATGCTCTTTCGCTGCGGTCTCGTCCATGGGTCCCATGCTCACAGACGGCGCACAGCGTGTCACTGGGACGGTGCGCCGGACCTGGTTCCTGCGCCAGCCCCGGTTCCGTCGCCGGGCGTCGCGTCCTGGGCCGCGAGCGCCTCGGCCGCCTGCTCGAGCGTCTGGCGGAACATCCGGACGGCAGGGGACGCGAGGCTCGCTGCACGCTGGGCGGTGAAGATGGTGCGTCGTGGCAGGCCGGGAAGGTCGACGAGACGGCAGGTGGTGGTGCGTCCGGTCCAGACGAGGTCGGGCATGAGGCCGACGGCGTTGCCGGACTCGACGAGACGGATCTGCGCCTGGAGGTCGGCGGTCTCGTAGCGGACGTCGGGCTCGAAGCCTGCGGAGCGGCACATCTGCTCGGAGAAGTGCCGGGACGCGGTGCCGCGCGGTTCCATGACCCAGGGCGTGCCGCGGACGTCGTCGAGGTTGGTGACGGGGCGCAGCGCGGTCTCGACCGGGGGCAGCGCGAGGCGGATGGCGTCGGTGGTGAGGACTCGCCGGTCGAGCCCGGCCAGCCAGGGCGAGGCGTGCGCCGGGTACTGCTCGGCGACGACCATGTCGAAGTCGCGGGTCCAGGTCTCTCGCAGCGCCTGCTCCGGCTCGCGCTGGACCATCTCGATGCGGACGTCGGGCGAGAGGGCTGACATGGTGCGCAGCGCGCCGGGCATGAGGGCGAGCGCGGCCGACTGGAAGACGGCGACGCGGACGCGGCCGCGCACGGTCGTGAGGGAGGCCTGGAGCTCGGCCTCGGTGCGTTCGACGATGTCGAGGAGCCGCTCGGTCGCTTCGACGAGGACGTCTGCCTGGGGTGTGAGCTGGACGCCACGGCCGGCTTTGCGGAGGAGCGTCATGCCGGTCTCCTTCTCGAGCATGCTCAGCTGCTGCGAGACGGTCGACGGGCTGAAGTCCATCGCCTCGGCGACGGCGGCGAGCGTGCCTCGCGCGGCGAGCTCGCGCAGGAGGACGAGCCGGTGCAGGTCGAGCATGGGCCCTCCTCGTGGTGCAGGCACCAGTGAATCATCGGCTGCCGTGACGAATATAAGCCAGGAATGATCGCTTTACCCGAAGACTCGGCGGCTTGATACTTGTCACGACGGCCCTGCGACCCAGCACCGTCCACACCTTGAGGGAGACTCCTATGACGCGCGCGAACCCACGTAGCACCTCGTTGCCCGCTGTCACGGGGACGGACGCCGAGAGCGGTCTGGCCGAGGAGTCCGTGGCGCTCGTCCGTCGGTGGCTCGCGGAGGCCTCTGAGCTGCCCGTCGACGGTTCGGCGGCCCAGCTGGCCGGTGCGCTCGGGGAGCCGGGCGGGCTCGACTTCGTCGTCGGTTTCGTCGACGGCGTCATCCGCCCCGAAGACGACCGCGTCGCCGCCCATGCCCTCGTCGAGCTCAGCCGCTCGGCACCGCGGTTCCTGCCTGCCCCGATGCGTGCCGCGCTCCGGCTCGGCGGGGTCGTCGCGCCGATCTTGCCCGGGGTCGTCGTCCCCGTCGCCCGGCGCGTGCTGCGCGAGATGGTGGGGCACCTCGTCATCGACGCGAGCGACAACCGGCTCGGCCCGGCCATCGCCCGCGTGCGCCAGGACGGCGTGCGCCTCAACGTCAACCTCCTCGGCGAGGCTGTCCTCGGCCGCCGCGAGGCGGACAACCGTCTCGAGGGCACGCTGCGCCTCCTGAGCCGCGACGACGTCGACTACGTCTCCGTCAAGGTGTCCTCTACCGTGCCGCCGCACAGCCCGTGGGCGTTCGACGAGTCGGTCGTCCACATCGTCGAGCGGCTGCATCCCCTGTTCTTGGTCGCTGCGCGTTCACCGGCGCCGAAGTTCATCAACCTCGACATGGAGGACTACAAGGACCTCGACCTCACCATCGCGGTCTTCACGCGCCTGCTCGACAGCCCGGACCTTCTCGACCTCGAGGCCGGCATCGTCCTCCAGGCCTACCTGCCGGACGCTCTCTCCGCGATGGTCCGGATCCAGGACTGGGCCGCCGACCGCCGGTCGCGCGGCGGCGCTGCCGTGAAGGTCCGGCTCGTCAAGGGTGCGAACCTGCCGATGGAGCAGGTCGAGGCCGAGGTGCACGGCTGGCCACTGGCCACGTGGGGGACGAAGCAGGAGACCGACACGCACTACAAGCGGGTGCTGCGGTACGCGCTGCACCCCGACCGGACCGCCAACGTGCGCATCGGTGTCGCGGGGCACAACCTCTTCGACGTCGCCTACGCCTGGCTGCTCGCCGGGCGTCGCGGCGTCCGTGCGGGGATCGAGTTCGAGATGCTCCTCGGGATGGCCCAGGGCCAGGCCGAGGCCGTCCGCCGCGAGGTCGGCAGCCTCCTGCTCTACACACCGGTCGTCGCGCCGCGCGAGTTCGACGTCGCGATCGCGTACCTCATCCGGCGTCTCGAAGAGGGGGCCTCGACGGAGAACTTCATGTCCGCCGTCTTCGAGCTCGACTCGGACCCTGTCCTCTTCGCCCGGGAGCGCGACCGGTTCCTCGCCTCGCTCTCGGCGCTCGACGGCGAGCCGGCCGACCACGTGCCTGCCGCTCGTCGCAGCGCGGACCGCTATGCCGCGATCGACGTCCCCGGCCCGGGGCGCTTCGTGAACACCCCCGACACGGACCCGGCGGTCGAGGCGAACCGGACGTGGGGACGAGAGATCCTCGGCCGGGTCGCCGGCTCGACGCTCGGCGCTGCAGCCATCGACGCAGCGCGCGTGACGGACCCGGCAGCGCTCGACGCGCTGATCACGGGCCTGCGCGAAGGCACGTGGGGGTCGCTGTCCGCACAGGAGCGTGCCGCGGTGCTGCACCGTGCGGGCGAGCTGCTCGAGGCGCGCCGCGCGGACCTGCTCGAGGTCATGGCCTCTGAGGCGGGCAAGACGCTCGACCAGGGCGACCCCGAGGTCTCCGAGGCGATCGACTTCGCGCACTTCTACGCCGAGCGTGGGCTCGAGCTCGCGCACGTCGACGGGGCGCGGTTCGTCCCGGCCCGCGTCACCCTCGTGACACCGCCGTGGAACTTCCCCGTCGCGATCCCGGCCGGCTCGACGCTCGCCGCTCTCGCAGCCGGGTCCGCCGTGGTGCTCAAGCCGGCGCAGGAGGCCGAGCGGTGCGGCGCCGTGCTCGCCGAGATCCTCTGGGAGGCAGGGGTGCCGCGCGACGCGCTGCAGCTCGTGCAGGTAGACGAGTCGACCCTCGGCCAGACGCTCATCGCCCACCCGCACGTCGACCGGGTCATCCTCACCGGTGCATACGAGACGGCCGAGCTGTTCCGCACGTTCCGTCCCGACCTGCCGCTGCTCGCGGAGGCGAGCGGCAAGAACTCGATCATCGTCACGCCGAGCGCCGACCTCGATCTTGCGGTGCGCGACGTCGTCGCCTCCGCCTTCGGGCATGCCGGGCAGAAGTGCTCGGCGGCGTCGCTCGTCATCCTCGTCGGCTCGGTCGCCCGCTCGCGCCGCTTCCGCACGCAGCTGCTCGACGCCGCGTCGTCGCTCGTGGTCGGCCCGCCAGACGACCCGCAGACACAGATGGGTCCGCTCGTCGCACCCGCCAGCGGCAAGCTGCTCGACGGGCTCACCACCCTCGACGAGGGCGAGCACTGGTCGCTCGCCCCGCGCCGGCTCGACGCGGCCGGTCAGCAGTGGACGCCGGGCATCCGGTCAGGGGTGGTCCGAGGGTCGACGTCGCACCGGGTGGAGTACTTCGGTCCGGTCCTCAGCGTCATGACGGCCGAGACGCTCGATGACGCGATCAACATCGCGAACGACATCGACTACGGGCTCACGGCCGGGATCCAGTCGCTCGACCCGGCAGAGATCACGACGTGGATCCGCCGCATCCAGGCGGGCAACCTCTACGTCAACCGTGGGATCACCGGTGCGATCGTCCAGCGGCAGCCGTTCGGCGGATGGAAGAAGTCGGCTGTCGGGCCCGGCACGAAGGCTGGCGGGCCGAGCTACCTGCTCGGTCTCGGCTCGTGGGAACCAAGCGAGGCGACGGCGACAGACCTCGTCACCGACCCGGCTGTCGCCCGCGTGCTCGGTGCGGCGCGAGCCGAGGTCGCGATCACCGCGTCTGGCGTGAGCGCCGACCCGGCGGCACCGTCCTTGACCGCGGACGACGTCGCGTCGCTCGAGCGTGCCGCGGCCAGCGACGCCGCGGCGTGGTCGACCGTGTACGGAACCTCAGCCGACGTCTCGGCTCTCGCGAGCGAGCGCAACGTGTTCCGCCACCGACCGGTGATGGACGCGGTGCTCGTCCGCCGGGCGGCCGACGAGCCGCTCGTGGACCTGCTGCGTGTCGTCGTCGCCGCGGCGGCCGCGGGAGCGCCCGTCATCGTCTCGTCTGCCACGGCGCTGCCCTCGCAGGTCCTCGTCGCGGTGCGGGCGGTCGCCCGGCGCCTCTACATCGAGGACGACTCGGCGTGGGCGGCCCGTGCGGCCCGGCGCGGCGGCGGCAGGATCCGGCTGCTCGGCCCGTCCGGGATGGACGCGGTCGCAGCGGCGACCGGCGGACGGCCCGACGTCGCGGTGTGGGCGCACCCGGTGACGGAGTCCGGACGCGTCGAGATGCTGCCGTTCCTGCGCGAGCAGGCCGTGAGCATCACGGCGCACCGTTTCGGCACCCCGAACCACCTCACGGACGAGGTCCTCTGAGCCGGTCGGCTCGCGCCGATCACGGCTCCGGAGAGGTGGATGGTGCGGGGCTCGCAGTGACGTCTTCGTCGGCGACGTCTTCCGCCGGGCTGCTGTCCTCGCTGGCCTCTGCGGTCGGCGCGCCCGCGAGGAGCACGATGAACTCGGCTGGGGTGATGATGCGGACGCCGAGGTCGGTGGCCTTCGTGTACTTCGACGAGGTCGACGGCTCGGAGACGAGCAGGGTCGTCGTGGTGGACACGGAGCTCGAGGCGGTGCCGCCGTTGGCTTCGATGACCTCGGCGATCTCGCCGCGCGTCAGGCCGGGGACAGACCCGGAGACGACGACGCGCATGCCGGAGAGCGGCAGCGCGTCTGCCTCGTCGCCGGGCTCCGGCTCGGTGCCCATGTTCACGCCTGCCGCCTCGAGCGCGTCGAGCACCCCGATCGCCTCGAGCTCGCGCAGCCCTTGGTACATGAGCTCGGCCTTGATCGGGCCGATGCCTCCGACGTCGGCGAGGGCGTCGACGCTCGCGGCGCGGAGCCGGTCCATGGTCGGGAACGCGGCGGCGAGCCGGCGGCCCATCGTGCGGCCCGTGGCCCGGATGCCGAGCGCTGTGATGACGCGGTTCCACGGGGTGCTGCGGGCGCGCTCGATCTCGGCGAAGATCTTGCCGGCGTTCGCGGCGCCGAGGGCGCGGCCGCCGAGGTCGAGCCCTTCGAGCTGCTCGAGCTCGAGCGTGAAGAGGTCAGCCACGGTTGAGACCATGCCGCGCTCGACGAGCGTGGTCGCGATCTCGGTACCGATGCCCTCGATGTCGAAGCAGTCGCGGGACGCTGCGTAGACGACCCGGCCGAGGACAGAGAGCTCAGGAGACGTGGAGCGCCACAGGAGCGTCGACTTGTCCCACGGGTTGCCTACGGGATCGTTCTCGGGCGGCGCCCACGGCTCGGAGTCGTCGGGGCGTGCCTCGAGGTCGACGTCGGCGATGTACGGGATGACGTCGCCCGCGCGGCGGACGGTGATCGTGTCCCCGACCCGGACGTCGCGCTCGAGCATCCATCCGACGTTGTGGCCGCTCGCGAACGTGATGGTCGTGCCGCCGACGAACACGGGCTCGACCTCGACCCGGACGGCGAGGCGCCCGGTGCGCCCGACGGCCGTGGTGATCGCCCGGACGGTGGTCGTCGCGTTCTCGGCCTCGTACTTGTAGGCGACGGCCCACTTCGGTGCGCGGGAGCCGTAGCCGGCAGCCCGGCGGTCCTCGTCGTCGTCGGCCTTGACGACCGCTCCGTCGATCGGGAAACCGAGGGTGGCACGACCGTCGCCGAGGAGCTGGACGCGGGCGAGCACCTCGTCGACGTCCGTGGTGGGCTCGGCGCTCAGGGCGTCGACGAGCTGGTGGACGGTCCCGATGCCGAGGCTCTCGACGAGGGCGATCCGTTGCCCGTGCGTGGTCTCGGCGACCTCAGCGACGGCGGGGTCGGGCAGCACCTCGTAGGCCGCGAACGTCGGGACGCCCGCGAAGGCCGGGTCGCCCTTGCGCAGGATGCCCGCAGCGGCGTTGCGCGGGTTGACGAACGCGGTGGCCTTCGCGGAGGACGCGAGGCGCAGCTCGTTGGCACGCTCGAAGGCCGCTTCGGTGACGAACACCTCGCCGCGCACCTCGAGCACCCCGGCAGACTCGCCGGCGAGCTGCTCGGGCAGCCCGCTGATCTCCAGCCGACGGATGCGGTCGGTGATGTCTTCCCCCGAGCGGCCGTCGCCGCGCGTGGCCGCGACGGCAAGCACCCCGTCGCGGTACGTGACCGTGAGCGCGAGCCCGTCGAGCTTCGGCTCGACGACGACGGGCCCACCGAGGGTCGTGACGAACTCCCCCACCGCCTCGAGCCCGACGACCTTCTCCATCGATCCCATGAGCGACGTGTGCGTGACGTCGCCACCAGCGGACTGGCCCGCCGCGACCGAACCGAGCAGGTCGTCGAACCGCTCCGCGAGCGTCGGGTGGTCGACGGCGGCGATCCGCAGTCGCTCGATCCCGTCGTCGTACTCGGCGTCGGTCATCGTCTGGGCGTCTGTCTCGTAGTACGCCGACGCGGCCGTGCGCAAGGTCGCTGCAAGCTCGTCGAGGGCCGCGGCGGCGTCCCCGCCGGGCGATGGCGTGGGGGTCTCGAGGTCGTTCATCGTCGTCCGATCGTCCAGGGGTGTGGCCGTCCCTCACCCCAGCGGCCATGGGCCATTGTGCCCGAGGGCACTGACAACAGCGGGCGATGGTTCCACGTGAAACCATCGCCCAGGCCGTCGGTGCTGCGTCGACGAGGACAGACACGCCTCCTAACCGACCGGGGTCACTGACCTGTCCCGGTAGTACCCCTCACCGTCGGGGTGCGAGCTGGTGACCGGGTCTGAACCGCCCGCGTCGTAGTAGTCGGCACCGGACGTGTCTTTCGTCTGCGCGCGACACTTGGGCGCGGGGTCGACCGTGCGTGAGTCTCCGTTGACATCGATGTACTGCAAGGACGAGCTCGTGAGCGTCTTCTCCGTGTCGACCTCCGACCACGTCGACGACCACAGCTTGATGGGGGCGACGCGCACGCTGGCCTTGCTGCCTTCTTGCTCCTGGTCGACGTCGTACTCCAGCGAGCGGGCTCCACCCGCTTCGCTGATCTCGTCGAGGATGTCGCCCGCGTACGTGCTCGACCAGTCTTTGCCGAAGTCGATGGCCGCGTCCTTGTCGAGGGTGCCGTCCTCGTCACGCGGGAAGAGCTTCTCAGCATTGCCTTGGAGCATCTCTCGCGCTTCCTCCGTCAGCCCGTCCATGGGGATCGTGACCTCCACCATCGACTGTGTCCCGTCGGCTCCGCCCCAGGTCTTGTACCCGCCCGCGTTGAAGACCTCGAACGGGCCATAGCCGACCTGGACGCTGCCACCAGCCTCTTCAGACCACTTCTCGAGCGTCGTCGTGCTCGTGCGGAACATGATGTGGTCGACAGTCCCGTCTGCGTTCCACAAGACCGAGATCGCCGACGACTCGGTCGTCGAGTCTCCCCCGCCCACGCCGCCGCCGAGCTTGCCCTTCAGCATCGGCAAGCCCGACATCGCGAGCATGATCTGCCCGCCCATGGTGCTGTCAGTGGTGAAGGTCGTGAAGTACTTGCCGTCCGTCATGACCTTGCGCTCCTCGAGCGACGTCTCGGTCACGACGGAGACCTCTGCCTTGGTACCGCCGCCTGCCTCGTACTTGTCCTGCTGACCTCCCAGACCGTCGGAGACCTTGCCTCCGCCGGTCTGCTTCACGGTGAACCACAGACCAAAGCTGACGGTGGACTTCTGGGTCGAGGCCTCCGCTACGTGGATGACCTTGTGGTCAGGCTCGTCTGCCCGCACGCTCTCGAGTGCGTCGAGACGCTCCTTCCACCCTTCCCCGGCCAAGGAGTCCGTGATCGGCAACGAGTAGACACCCGGCTCAGGGTTCGGTACCCAAGGAAACCTCGTGATCTCTTCCATGTCAGGCTTTCTCGAGCAGTCGCCGTAATAGCAGTTGTACGTGTCATCGAAGTCGGCGACGGACTTGTCAGCATGCTCATAGAGGACGTACCAGTCGGCCCATTCCTGGGCGTCTTCGAGGTTGCGGAACTCATAGGTCGTGTCGTCGCTCGCCCCGGTCGCCGACCAGGCTCCGAAGGACACCCCGCCCTTGGCCTTGCCTTTGCTCGCGACGACTTCCAGCGTGATGCCGTTGCCGCTCCCTGAACCGTGCAGGGCGTGCATGCGGACCGTGCCGTTACCCATCTTCTCGAAGACGAACGCCTCAGACTTCGACCACTCCCAGAACAGCACCTGATGGACCTCGTCCTTCGCCTGAGTGTTCTGCCAGACGACGCACTCACGCTCTGTCGGCGACATGCATGTGTTCGATGGGGAAGTAATCGCCTAGTTCTGCTCTCGCAGTTGTGGGTAGTCGTTCCAGGTCCCGCCGGAGAGCTGGCTCCACCTGGCAGCGGTGCTCTCGGCGACACCGAAGGCGTCAGCGACCACGCGGGCGGGCAGTGCTGTGGCCAGGTGTCGCATGGCTGCATCCTTGGCCGTGCGCGGGCTGATGCCCACGGCTAGGAGAAGCTCACCGAGGCGCGACGAGGTGATGTGCGTCGTGGGCATGAGTCCGCTGAAGAGCCATTCGGTGCCCTCGGTGCGGTAGATCGTGCGCACGACGGGGTCGTTCACGTAGGTGCGAAGGAGGTCGCCCAACGCTCGTGGCATCGTCACGGGGTCTGTGGCGAAACGCACGGCGACCGATTCGTCGGTGATGGTGACGTCCGAGTGCTTCATCTGGGCGCAGGTGGCTAGGGACTGAGCGAAGAGGAGCACAAAGAGCCCTACGATCCGGGTCGTCACGGGGAGCTTGTCGTCGTCGAGCAGACGATCGATGTGTTGCCATCGCTCGCCCTCGCTGACGGCCGGACGTGCGTTCGTACCCGCTCGCCGTTGAACCTCGACGTCGGTCACGTGCCGGTTGGTACGCGCCCAGGTCAGGAAGGTCATCAGGGCGTTGCCGGTGTTGGCGATCTGAGCGAAGTAGTAGTCGAGGTCCCCTTGTGTGACTGTTGACAGTGACTGGCCTTGCCCCTCGACCCATGCCAGGAGGTCTCGGATGGCCGTGAGCTGATGGCGGCGACTGTCCACGACGGAGGCGCTGGCGTGGGTGTTCGGGTATCGCTGACTGAGGGAGCGCAGGATGTGCCACCGGTAGTGGCGCCTCAGCACGTGCGCGTGCTCAGTCGAGAGGGACTCGAGGAGACGCTGCGCGAAGAGGTCGAGGTCGTTGACGTAGATGTCGATCTCAGGGAGCGTCTTCGCGCTGATGAGCAGGCAACGAAGGTAGCGAATCCGGGGAGACGGTCCGAGGAGGTCGAGCGTCGCGTGACTGATCGGGGCGATCCCCAACGCCATCTGCCCCAGGGCCGTGCTGATCCCGTCTCTCCTGAGCCATCGAGTGACGTTGCGCGCGTCCGGTGCACTCAGCAGGTGCTCGAAGAGACTCACAAGGTCGGGGTGGAGAGTGCCGTCCTCGCGGGCCAGGACCTTTGATGCTCGATCCTTGAGCCGGCACGTTCCGCACTGGGCGCCGGTGAGCTGCTCCTCGCTGCCGCACGAGCGGCAGGCGAACCTGCTCGGCACTCCGGCGCACGCAGCGCACACGACGTTCTGCTCTTTGTCGTGGAAGGCGAGGACCTTGGGGACACCGCAGGACGGGCAGGGGAAGGCTTCACGTCGCAGCCGCGAGTAGCACGGGTTGCAGATCGGTCCGCCTAGTAGGTCATAACCGGCGGTGATCGTCCTCGCGCATATGTGGCACGAGCGGGCGGGCTCAGTCACTCGTGGGGCGGTGGATGCGTGCTGGGATCGGTCGCAGGGATCCGATCGACGGTCCCGTGGCACCGGTGGTGCTGGCGGTGCCGGTGCGTGTGGATCCGGTGGCGGCGACGGGCGGGTTGATCTCGATCAGGTCGGCCGGGCTGCAGCTCAAGATGGTGCACAGGGCAGCGAGGATCTCCATGTTGAGGCGAGCCGGTGGCTTGGTGACGAGGCGAAAGACCTGCTCCCTGGAGAGGTGGACCCCTGCTGCGCGTAGCGGTTCGACGAGGTCGGTGGTCTGGAACATTCCGGCAGAGGCCATCAGGGCGCGCAGGTGCCAGGTGATCGGTGCGTGAGTGTCAGGGCTGGGCATGGGAGTCTCCGTAGACGCGCGACAGGGCTTGGGCGATGACCCGGTTCTTGTAGTCGTTACCGACCGAGGTGTAGATGGCGGTGGTCGAGGCGTAGAGGTGACCGACCTGATCTTGGACGAACTTCTCCGAGTACCCCCACTCGATGAGGTTCGTGACGTAGGTGTGGCGCAGCGCATGCAGACTCAGCTCGACGGGCAGACCCGCACGGTCGCGCAGGTCCGCGAAGCGGCTGTCGAGGTAGCGCAGGCACACTCGCGTACCGCGCTCGGTCGGCCACAACGCTCCCCGCGGATCGTCCGACAGTCGCGGCCGTCCTTCATCGACCCACTGGCGGAGGCCGTCGACGACCCAGTCCAGCTCGGGCAGGGTCAGTACCGTCCGGCGGCGAGGACCAGAACCGCTCGATCCTTTGCCCCATCGCACCTCTACCGCGCCGTAGGTGCCGAACCTCGGCGCCGCCGGGTTCGGGCGGAGGTCGGCGAGCTCCAGCGAGGCTGCTTCCTTGCGGCGGAGCCCGAACGCGTAGATAGTCTTGAAGATCTGTGCGTCCCGCAACGCACTGAGCGCGCCCTTCCTGCCCGCGGCGAGGATCGTCTCGACCCGCTCGTCGGCGCACGCGAAGAACGCCTCAAGCTCGTCGTACGTCAACGCTCGGCGCTGCGGGCGCCCTTCGTACTCGAGCAGGTGGGCGACCGTGTTCCAGTCGTGGCAGATCTGCTGAGGAGCGCTGCCGAAGCGTTCGAGGCACTCCGCGACCCACTCGTAGCGCATGTCGGTGAGGTAGGCGCAGAAGATGCGGACGGTCATCTGATAGTTGCGGATCGTCGACTTCGCCAACGGCTTCGACCCGGACATCGACCGCACGGTGAAGTCCTCGAGGTCCCCCGGACCCCACTGCCACGGCGGCTTCTCGCAGTAGCCAGCGAACCGGCGGATGAACTTGATCCGCACCTCGACACCGTATGGATCGAGCCCCCGGCTGCGCTGCTGATCACGCCAGCCGTTGAGCATCTCGTCGAAGACGAAGCTCGCCTCGTGCAACGGGCGCACGCTGCGCAAACGGCGCGTCGGGCTGAGGCTGAGGTCAAGGTGGTCCGACACCGTCCAAGTGTTGCATCTGACGCATCATCGATGCAATGGATGCAAGGAGTTCGCGTCCGGACTCGCGATCGAGGCTGTGAACGACAGGCCACAGCCAGGCTCGACGATGCAAGCTCGGCCAAGCGGGCATGCATTTGCTCCGCATGACTCTAGATCCGCCCCCTTCAGTCGTCCGTAACACGTTCGGGCGGCATGAATAGTGCCTCGCGACTGGCATTCACTGGCCCAGAGTATGTGAATTCCTTTCGGATGGTAGCGGACCCTCCGTGCGTCCGCGGGCGGGAACTGTCCACAAGTTCCTCCAGGTCAGGGCGCACAGAGACGGACCGTCGAGCCCGCGGAAGCCCGCTCAGAAGACGCCGACATCAACCGTGCCTACCCAGCGCCAAATGAGTCCAGATCTGCTCTTGTGGCAACGTGAGCGTTTCGCTAGGTTTCCGATACGGACATGTTGTCCGATTTCCCTAGACTCACATCCACGCCTGAAGAATCGCGATCATGACCACCACCCCTTCGTCCGCCGTCCGGGCACGTCGAGCAGGATCCCTGCTCCTCGTCGTCTTGTGCGCTGCTCTTGCAGGCTGCACGGCGAGCCCCGACGCCTCTGCCCCCGACACCACGTCACCGGGCGTGACAGTGCTCGAATATCCGGCGATGCTCGCCGAGTTCCGTGCGGAAGCTGCGACGCTGCAGCTCCCCGAGGGTGCCACCTGGATCGAGCCGGCGGAACCAGAGCCTGAACCCCTCCCCGGAGGCGGCATGGGAGTTTCCGACTTCGAGCAGGGTGTAGGCGTCGGAGCGGCGGGAAATCAGTGGTTCTGCTACTGGACTCGACAGTGGTTGGCGCAGCGGGGCGTCGATCCCACGGCGGAAGCGGAAGCACTGGACGTCATGAACTCGTACGTCGACAGTAGGGCGTTCCTCGAGACCATGGACCCAGCAAGCGCTCAGCCCCTCATCCTCGACCTCCTGAAGAAGGCGGCCCTCGGGGACCCGTCAGCGGCGGCGAGCTATGACGATCTCAGTTGCAAGTGGTGGCTGGCGCCAAACGCGTCGGCCGCGTCGTGACGCACCCAACGGGCGTCCGCTCCGGTAGGGCACTGTGACTGCGCCCCGCCGCGCCGCCATCTGCACCGCTGTGCTGCTCGGATTGCTGACTGCGTCCGGGTGCTCCGCGGTCGAGCTCCCGTCGGCTGCTCAGGCCACTCCCGTCGAGTCGATCCCGGTACAGCCCATCGCGGTGGTCACCGGATCGATCACCTCAGTCGTGAGCGTCCCCGTGACAGCAGTCGTGCGACCTGAGTACGCGGTCGTGTCCCCGGGGGACGGTCGGGTACGCCTGGCCAGCTCACTGACCAAGGACAAGGAGGTCACCGCCGGTCAGGTCCTGGGGTGGCTCGGTGAGACCACGATCACCGCCCCGACGGACGGCATCCTCACCTACCGCCTTCCCGACCGGACCACGTTGATCCACCAGGGCATCCCCGTCGCCACGATCAGGTACCCAGGATTCGGCGTCACGGGGACCGTGCCCGTCGCCCAGGCGTTCCGCCTGTCCGCGGACCCGTCCATCGCCAAGGTCCAGCTCGACTCCGGACCTGGCGTCACCGACTGCGCTCCCCAGCCGACCGCTCCAGCAGGATCGTCGACCCCCTCGACAACCACGCCATCGGCTGCTTCTCCATCAGCCGCCGTGACATCGACTCCCGCGCAGTCGACTGTCGTCGAGGCACCGACCACAGCCGCTGCGACGCTCGAGGTGCTGTGCCTCCTGCCCTCGGGCACGGGCGTTGTCGACGGGCTCACCGGCACCTTGGGGCTGCGAACGGGCGAGGTCACCGACGTCCTCGTCCTGCCGGTCGCTGCGGTCGCCGGGGCCGTCGATCACGGAGACGTGGCGCTCGTCGTCGACGGGACTGTGACCACGACGCCCGTCACCCTCGGGATCAGCGACGGCGTCCTGGTCGAGATCACCGGCGGGCTCGCTCTCGGCGACCAGGTCTTGCCGTTCGGCCCGAACCTTCGCCAGACCATCTCGTGAAGGGGCAGCCCTCTACGCCCGATGCCCCCGTGCTCACTGCGACGGACCTGCGGCGCACCGTGCGCCTACCCGGTGGCGGCACCCTCGCCGTTCTCCAGGGAGTCGACCTTGAGGTGCGTGCCGGAGAGTCGGTGGCGATCGTGGGGCGCTCTGGATCGGGAAAGACCACATTGCTCGCCCAGCTCGGCCTCTTGTCCCCTGTCAGCGGCGGGCGCCTGGAAATCCTGGGGATCGACGTCTCATCGATCAGCGACCGCCGCAGGGCACGGATGCGCAACCGCAGCATCGGGTACGTCTTCCAGTCCTACTCCCTCGTCCGGCACCTGTCCGCGCTCAAGAACGTCGAGCTCGCTCTGCTCTACGGCGCGCGGACCGGGCGCCGGGAACGGCGACGTCGCTCCCGCGCAGCCCTGGCGGCAGTCGGCCTCACCGACCGCGCACGGTCACGCCCCAAGCACCTCTCCGGCGGCGAGCAACAACGCGTGGCGATCGCGCGCGCCCTCGTGCGTGAACCTGCGCTCATCCTCGCCGACGAACCCACCGGTGCCCTCGACGTCGACACCGCAGCCTCAGTGCTCGACGTCCTGCTCAAGGCAACTCGCGAGCGGGGCTGCGCGCTCGTCGTGGTTACTCACGACGAGGCAGTGGCTGCGCAGATGAGCCGTCGCGTCGTCATGCACGAAGGCACCATCCGCACCACCCCCGCACTCGACGGAGTCGACGCCTGATGCGCACCGCCATCCACGCACTGGCCGATCTACGAGCCCACCCCTGGCGGGCAGCTTTGTCCGGGGTGAGCCTGACGATCGGCGTCCTTGCCGTCGTCGCGATCTTCACCATCAGCTCGGTCATCTCCGAGGTGTTCATCGCCGGCGCAGAGCAACAGTTCGGCCGAAAGATCACGGTCACCGGCACCCTCGAGCACCTCGCGCCGTCCGCCGACACCGTGCGCGCGATGCTCGACGCCGCCGACCCCTTCACCCAGGCCGGAGGCTCCGCCGCACTGATTGTGGAATCCACGTCCGTGCCCGGGATCTCCCACCCAGACGCCGCAGCAAACAACGAACCATTCGCCCGCGAGTCGATCAAGTTCGTCGCTGGCAACCTCGACAGCATCCGTCGCCTGCCCCTCATATCGGGGCGCTGGTTGAACTCCCGCGAGGACTACCCGCTCGAGATCACGCTCAACCCGACCGCAGCAGACACCTGGGGCGGAGTCGGAGCACAGCTCGCCCTCCAGGTCACGCCCTACTCCCCAACCCTGACCGCCACCGTGGTGGGCGTCGCCGCCGATGGATCCAACGACCCCGTCGTCTACGCGTCCCTACCCGCAGTCCTCGTCTACCAGCCTGACCTTTTGTCAACGGCCAACGTGCAGCTGATCCTCCACGACAAGGCCGCCGACGACACCACCTTCCGAGAGGTCGCCGAGCGGATCGCCGCAGCCGGAGGCGGCACCCTGGAGCCCAGCGGAATGAAGCGCTCCGACCAGGTCGACCGCCTCCTAGCCGACCTGCGCACCCAGCAACGCGCCTTCCTCGCCATCGCCCTCCTTGCCCTGGTGATCTCCGCACTCGGCATCCTCAACATCGGCCTCGCCAGCATCGGCGAACGCGCCCGCGAGCTGGTCGTCCGACGCGCCCTCGGAGCCACCCGATCCGGGGTCATCAGCCAGGTGCTCCTCTCGTCGATGATCATCGGACTGATCGCCTCCGCGGCCGCGGCCGCAGCCGCCATCTGGGGCGTGCAGTGGTGGGTACCCCAGCAGATCCCTCTCGGATCGGCCATCGAGCCTCCCGGAGTGCCCTGGACCGCAGTCGCCTGGGGAGCCCTCGCCGCAGTCGCGACCACACTTATCGGCTCAGCGTTGCCCGCGCTCGTCGCCGGCCGGCTCGACGTCGCGACCGCACTCCGCGACTGATCGGCCGCGACACGCGGCCTCGACACGAACACACACCGCCTGCGAACTCCCACCGGTGCGACCGGGCCGAGGGCAACCACACCGGACACCAGCCTGCCGTTGCACCTGGCGCAATAATGCTCAGTCCATCGCGTTGAGCGACTCGACCACACAGTCTTTGAGCGCCGCGGCACTCGCCTCCTGCGACGCAGGCCCGCTCCAGTCTGTGTAGTCCTCCCACGCGGCCTTGCACTGCTTCGGCACCCATAGGTCAGTGCACCCCACCTGTACCGTCGGCTCGAGAAGATTCAGCACCGGCTCGATCGCAGAGCTCGCGGGCGTCGCGTTCTTGCAGTCCTGGGTGTCCGGGTCCTCGTCGGTATCGCCGGTCGTGGAATCGGTCACGCACTCTGCCCACTCCGCAAACCCCTCCTCGCCCGACAGGTCTGTGCCCTGCTCCCACCCGCTGCGCGGCGCGCTGCACTCCGCCGGCGGCGTATAGGCCTGACACCCCGTCCACACGACCGTCCGGCCGTCGATCGTCCACACCGTCTCGAGCCCCGCCGGATCACCGACGACCTCACCGGTCTCCGAGTACTCACAGTCCTCACCCCGCGGGTGGCACGGCTCGGCAGAGTCGTACCCGTTCGACGTGTCGCACAGCTCGTCATAGTCCTCAGGCGCCACCATCCCCGTGTTCGGCGGCACGACAGCCGGACCGTCCTCGTCCTCGTCGTCGGGCACCTCCATGGACGGCTCCGGGGCGCAGTCGTCCGACGCCCCGGGCGCCGCCTCGCCCGCCCACGCCTCGTCCGCGGAGTCCACCACGCACTCGGCCTTCCACCCGATCCACTGCCCCACCGGCGCCCCGCTCAAGGTCACCGTGGTGATCGCCGCGACAACCAGCATCACCACGCCCACCACCTCGACCCCGGCGGCCCCACGCTCACGTCGCTGTCCCATACGACGACCCTTCAGTGAGACGACACCACGATCCAGGGGCCCTGGACCTGCCCAGGACCCCGCACGGGCCCGGGCCTGCCCCGCGACGACGATCAGAGGAGCAGGCTCACGCGCGAAGGCAACCGTTGGATCTGCGCGGTCTAGGCGAGGTCGCTGACCATCTCGCCGACCCGCACTCCCTCAGGTGTCCCACGTCGGTGTCACCGACCTGTCCCGGTAGTACCCCTGACCGTCAGGGTGGGAGCTGGTGACCGGGTCTGAGCCGCCCGCGTCGTAGTAGTCGGCGCCGGACGTGTCTTTCGTCTGCGCCCGACACTTGGGCGCAGGATCGACCGTGCGCGACTCACCGTTGACGTCGATGTACTGCAGCGACGAGCTCGTGAGCGACTTCTCCGTGTCGATCTCCGACCACGTCGACGACCACAGCTTGATCGGGCCGACCTTCACGCTGGCCTTGCTGCCCTCTTGCTCTTGCTCGATGTCGTACTCCAGCGCACGAGTGCCACCCGTCTCACCGATCTCGTCGAGGATGTCGCCCGTGTAGTCCGTCGACCAGTCCTTGTTGAAGTCGATAGACGCGTCCTTGTCGAGGTTGCCGTCCTCGTCACGCGGGAAGAGCATCTCGGCGTTGCTCTGGAGCATCTTGCGGGCTTCCTCCGTCAGCCCGTCCATCGGGATCGTGACCTCCGCCATGGACTGCGTCCCCTCGGCTCCGCCCCAGGTCTTGTACCCGCCCGCGTTGAAGATCTCGAAGGCACCGTAGTTGAGCTGGAGACTGCCACCGGCCTCTGCGGACCACTTCTCGAGCGTCGTCGTGCTCGTGCGGAACATGATGTGGTCCACGGTGCCGTCCGCGTTCCACAGGACCGAGATCGTCGAGGAGTCGGTCGAGTCACCTCCACCGCCCCCGTTGCCAGACGCCTTGCTCTTCAGCAGAGGAATACCCGACATCGAGAGCATGACCTGCCCGCCCACCGTGCTGTCCGTGGTGAACGACGTGTAGTACTTGCCGTCCGTCGTCACCTTGCGCTCCTCGAGCGACGTCTCGGTCGTGAGAGAGAACTCTCCCTTCACGCCGCCGCCCAGCTCGTACTTGTCTTGCGTCCCGCCCAGGCGGTCTGGGATCTTTCCCCCTCCGGTCGCCTTCGCGGTGAACCACGCACCAAAGTTGAAGGTGGACTTCTGGGTCGAAGCTTCCGCTACGTGGATGACCTTGTGGTCGGGCTCGTTGGCCCGTGCCTCTTCGAGCGCAGCGAGGCGCTTGTTCCAGCCTCCCCCAGCCATGTTGCCCATGCTCGGCATCGGCATGCCTCCCGGTGAAGGGCTCTGGATCGGCGGGAGCTTCCAGTTCTCTTCCATGTCGGGCTTGTTCGAGCAGTCTGAGTAATAGCAGTTGTACGCGTCGTCGAAAGCAGCGACGTCTTTGTCAGTTTTCTCGTACTCGACGTACCAGTCGGCCCACTTCTGCGCGTCTTCCATGTTGCGGAACTCATACGTCGTGTCGTTCGTCGCCCCGGTCGCAGCCCAGCCGCCGAAGGCGACCCCGCCTTTGAGGCTTCCCTGGCTCATGACGAATTCCAACGAGATGCCGTTTCCTTTCCCCGAGCCGTGCAGGGCGTGCATCCGGATGGTGCCGTCGCCCATCTTCTCGAAGACGAACGCCTCAGACTTCGACCACTCCCAGAACAAGACCTGGTGGACCTCGTCCTTCGCCTGCGTGTTCTGCCACACCACGCAGTCACGCTCCATCGCGTTGAGCGTCTCCACCACGCACTCCTTGAGCGCCGCAGCACTCGCCTCCTGCGACGCAGGCCCGCTCCAGTCGTTGTAGTCCTCCCACACCGACTTGCACTGCTTCGGCACCCACAGGTCCGCGCAGCCCACCTGGACCGTCGGTTCGTCGAGGTTCACCGTCGGCTCGATCGCAGAGCTGCCGGGAGTGGCGTTCTTGCAGTCTTGGGTGTCCGGGTCCTCGTCCGTGTCCCCGGTCGTCGAGTCGGTCACGCACGCGACCCACTCCGCGAACCCTTCCTCGCCCGAGAGGTCCGTGCCCTGCTCCCACCCGCTGCGGGGTGCGCTGCACTCTGCCGGAGGCGTGTATGCCTGGCATCCGGTCCATACGACGACGCGACCGTCGATCGTCCACACAGTCTCGAGCCCCGCCGGATCACCGACGACCTCACCGGTCTCCGCGTACTCACAGTCCTCACCCCGCGGGTGGCACGGCTCAGAAGAGTCGTACCCGTTCGACGTGTCGCAGAGCTCGTCGTAGTCCTCGGGAGGAACCATCCCGGTGTTCGGCGGCACCACAGCAGGCCCATCGGCATCCTCGTCGTCCTCAGGCACTTCCGTGGAGGGTTCGGGGGCGCATCCGTCGGTTGCTCCGGGCGCCGCCCCGTCCTCCCACGCCTCGTCCGCGGAGTCCACCACGCACTCGGCCTTCCACCCGATCCACTGGCCCACCGGTGTGGCGCTCAAGGTCACAGTGGTGATCGCCGCGACAACCAGCATCACCGCCCCCACCACCTCGACCGCGGCGGCCCCACGCTCACGTCGTTGTCCCATAGGACAACCCTTCAGTGAGACGACGCCATGATCCAGGGACCGTGGGCCTGCCCAGGACCCTGCACGGGCCCAGGCCCAGCAGGTCACGGGACCTGAGACCGTCGCCCGAGGCTGTCTCGCAGCAGCTGCGAGGGTCAGAGCACGAGACCTACACGCGACGTGTACCCACTGGTCTCGGGGGTCTCGAGGGCCGTGCCGCTCTGCGGCCGGGACGTGTGGCAGGTGCCGTCGACACGGACACCGATCATGCCGGCGGACACGCACAAGCCGCCGGTGGGACGCACCTCCGCGACCGCGACCGCGTGCGCCCGTTCTTCTCCCCCGTCGACGAGCGGCGTCTCGTAGCGCACCTCGACATAGACGAGCCAGCGCTCGAGATCGACCTGGACGTCGACGAGCTCGGCGCCGTTGGCCGTGGCGAGCCGCTCAGCGGCCTCGTACGCGACATCCAGGTCCGCCACGTCCCCGAGGGACGTTCCAGCCAGCGTCCAGACAGGCGCCGGGACAGGTGCCGGAGGCGGTTCCTCCTCCGCGGGAGTCTCGTCGGTCCCCGGCTCCGGGCTGGCTGGGTCCTCCGAGCCCGGGTCCGGCGTGACCACCGGGTCGGGCGTGACCTCCGGTTCGGGCGGCTCCGCGGTGCGGGCCTCCTCGAAGGTCCGCTCGACAGCGTCGTCGAGGACGCCCGCCGCCGCGAGCGCCGCGGCATCGGCTGCGGTCACGGCGGTGCGGCGGTCGGACAGGCCTGAGGCCACGATGGTGACGAGGAGGATCGCCAGGAGCACGAGCCCGAGCACCATGGGGATCGCCATGACGTGGAGCGAGCCTCGTTCACGGTCCGACGACCGGGGACGCTCGTGCGGCACGGGCGCGTCGTGCAGGCCGGTGCGGGTCACCTGGCCTCGTCCTCGACGGGGACGTCGACGATGCGGAACCGGTCGGGGGCGTCGATCGTCACGACGTCTTCTCCTTGGTCGGGCCAGTAGACGCTCACGGTGAGGACGTCGCCGGGGGCTTGAGGCCCGGCGGCGAGGAGCTCGTCGCCGAGGATGCGCCGGGTGCCGCTGTCGGTCTCGTAGTCGAGCGGGTACAGGCGCTCGGTCTCGCCGAGCAGCGTGAGCTCGTGGAGGCCGAGGTGGGTGCTCACGGCGGAGAAGCCGCGGGCGGCTGACAGGCCTCGGCCGTACTCGCCGAACAGTGCGCTCACGGCGCCACCGTGCCCGTCGACGAGCTCGATCTCGATCGTGCCGCGCAGGCCTGCTGCGGTGCGCACGACGGTCGCGGGCCCCACCGTGTAGGTGCCTGAGCCGTCGCCGGCGTCGACCTGCACGGGTTCGCCGTCGGTCGACGTCGGTGCGTCGGTCGAGGGCGGGCCGCTCGCGCCGGGTGCGGTCGGCACCGACGGAGAGGCCGTGCCTGCGGCGGTGAAGGAAATCTCGACGCGGCGGTTGGCTGCACGGGCGGCGGCGTCCGTGCCTGCGGCGACGGGTCGGGACTCGCCGTACCCGGCGGTCTCGACGACCTGGTCGTCGCTCAGGGCGGGGCGCAGGGCGTCGGCGACCGACGTGGCGCGCTGCTCGGAGAGCGACTGGTTGTACTCCTCGGTGTCGACGTCGTCGGTGTGCCCCGCGACGACGATCCTCCCGGCGGCTCCGTCGGCGACGATCGAGCGGGCGACGTCCTCGACGACGCGGGTGCCCTCAGGGTCGAGGACGTGCTCGTCGGCGGCGAAGAGCACGTCTGCGGTGAGCGTGAGGGTGACGTCGTCTCCTTCGACGGCGACCGAGCTCTGGTCGTCGTAGGCGGCGGTGAACGCTCGCAGGTCGTAGGACTGGCCGCCGCTCGTGGGCAGCCCGCCGAGCTCGTCGCGCGCTGCGTCGACGTCGAGCGCGGCATCGTCGTCCTGCGTCGAGTCGACGACCGGTACCGCGGCGACCACGCCGACAGCGGGCAGGACGACGTCGACGTCCTCACCGCTGGGCGCGGCGTGGACGGTGTGCAAGGTCAGAGACTCGCCCGGCTCGACCGTGAGGGCACCGTCCGATGCCCACACGGTGTCGTCTCGCACGACCGGGAGCGCGGTGCGCGCCTCGCGGTCGACGAGCCGGACGGCTCGTGCGCCCTTGCGCTCGGTCACGTCCTCGATGAGGAGGTACCCGAGGTCGACGGGCTCCTCGGCGTCGGCGGGGACCGTCACCTCGAGGGTCGTGACAGCGACGTCACCGTCGACCGCCACGGGGTGCGCGGCGACCGTGAGGGTGCTCGTGCCGTGTGCGAAGGTCGCCGTCGTGCGCGCGGGCACGGTCTCTGTCTCCCCCGCGCTCGGAGACAGCGACGGGGACGGGGACGGCACCTGATCGCGCTCGGGCTCTGCGCTGCAGCCCGCCACGAGCAGCGTCAGCACGAGAACCGTGGCTGTCCTCTTCGTGTGCACCCGTCCACCGTCTCCCGTCCGTCCCTCGTCACGTCCCACGTGCGACCGACCGCCTCGTGGGACGTCGTGTCAGTTGGTCCCGCCGACCTCGCCGATCTTCTCCACGGCGTTCGTGAGCTGGGTAGCGATCGCGTCGCCGACCCCCGACGCCTGGGCGACCACTGCGACGATGATCGCCACCACGACGATGATGATGCCGACGTACTCGACCGAGCCCTGTCCGGCCTCTCCGCGGAAACGGTTGCCGAGTGTGCAGAACATCGCCGTCGTCCATGCTGCGAGCTTGTCCATGATCCTCACTGCCCTTCGTGTCGTGGGTGACACCGTGTGCGGTCCCACCAGCACGAGCAACGCTAGGAGCCGGGACGACCCGGGCGACAGGGCGTCGACACCTTGGGCGGGCCCCTCTCAGGCCCAGGGTGCTCTGGGTCCAGGGGCCCGGGCCTGTGCTCACGCGGCGCTGTCCCGGGTCGCGAGCCAGCAGACGATCGCCTCGCCGCGCGAGGACACCCCGAGCTTGCCGAAGACGTTGTTCACGTAGTTCTTCACCGTCTTCTCCGTGACGAACAGCCGCCGGGCGATCTCCCGGTTCGTCAGTCCTTGCGCGATGGCCTCGATGACTTCGCGCTCACGACCGGTGAGGCGTCGGGGCGTACCGCGGCCCTCCGTCCTGCGCGCTGTCCTGCTCTCCTCCGTCTGCTGCGTCACGCCCTCGGTGCCGGTGGCCCTCGGGGTCACGGTCCGGGGCTCGGGTGGCGTCCACGGGACCGGCAGGCCGGCGAAGACGGTCCCGCCCGCCACGCACGTGCGCAGCGCGGCGACGATGCCACGCGGCCCCAGCGCGCCGTGCACGACGTACCCGCTCGCTCCTCGCGCCATCGCGGTCCCCAGCGATCCGGGGTCGTCGGTGTGCGTGAGCATGAGGACGCTCGCGTGCTCGACGAGGTCTGGCAGCGCGTCGAGCCCGTTGCTGCCGGCGAGGCGGACGTCGAGGAGCACGGCGTCGGTCTCGCCGCGCCGGACGATCTCGACGGCCTCGGCGAGGTTCGGGGTGTCCAGCACGGACGCGATCTCCTCGCTGTTCTCCAGCGCCGCCCGCACCCCGAGCCGGATGATCGCGTTGTCGTCGACCACGAGGACCGAGATCGGCCTCTCCTGCGTGTGTTCGCTACCCATCGAGCACCTTCTCTCTCGTCCGGTCCCCGGCCGGCTCGTGCCAGCCGGGCGTGCTGTTCTCGTCCTGGGTCGGCAGCTCCACGCGGACGAGCGTCCCGGCGCCTGGTTCCGACGTCCAGAGCGCGGTGCCGCCCATCTCCGAGACCCGTTCCACCACACCGACGATCCCGAAGTGCCCCGGCTCGGCCGCCGGCAGCTGCCCGGAGGCGCGCGACCCGGGCAGTCCGCGGCCGTCGTCGTGCACGACGAGGAGCAGAGGACGCGAGGTTCCTGCACCGTCCTCACGGACCAGGACGCGGACGTGCGAGGCACCGCCGTGCCGACGCACGTTCTCGAGCAGCTCGCGAAGCACCATCGTCACCGCACCACGCCGCGCAGCATCCACCGCGTCGTAGTGCTCGTCGACGTCCGGGCGAACGGCCACGAGCGTGCGCGCCGACCAGTCCTCCAGCCAGGCCACGAGCTCTCGACGGGTCATGGGCTCTAGACGGGTCATGGGCTCGACGGTCTCGCCGCCCGTCCGCAGCGCGCACAGCGCCGCACGCGTGTCCTCGTGCGCAGCCTCGGCCGCCTGCCCGAGCATGTCGGCGACCTCACGCGTGCGCGCGTCGGTGCTGGTGCGCTCGAGGAGGTCGTCGAGCGTGGCGACGAGCAGCCGGATGCCCGCGATCTCGCCTGCCACGGTGTCGTGCAGGTCGCGTGCCGTCCGCAGCCGGTGGTCGACGACCGCTCGTCGCACCCGGGCGCGCGCCAGCTCTTCCTGGGTGCGCGCGAGCGCGGCCAGCCCACGTCCGAGCGTCGCCCCGGCCCCGGCCATCGCGACGAGGGAGACGACCGTCGCGCCCGCGAGGACGAGCCCAGGGATGTCGCCGACGTCCCGCACCCAGGTGAAGGAGACGAGCGCGAGGCCGGTCGCGACGAGCAGCGCCGGACGCAGGCCTGTGGCCAGGCCCCAGAGCGCGACGGTCGCGGCGTCGTAGACGAACACGGGCGCGGAGCCCTCGAGCACCACCGTGACGACCGCGGCGGCGAGGACGTCGGCCCCCTGGATCGCGAACGAGCGCGCATAGACCGCGCCGCGGCGCGGCCACGTGACCGCGGGGACGAACGAGAACGGCGCGACGCCGACCCCGGCGACGAGCACGAGGACCTCGCCCTGCGCCACCACCGGAGCGAGCGCGAGCAGCAGCACCGCGAGCCGCAGCTGGCACAGGAGCCGCGCGACCCCCGCTGTCGTGCGCTCCCACGTGTGCTCCACCGGCATGGTTCCCCGCCTCAGAGCAGGCCGTCGAACAGGCTGGCGTTGCCGAGCAGCACGGCCGAGACGAGCAGGACGAGCGCGCCGGGCACGATCGTCACCGTCACGGCGAGCGACACCTTGGGGCCGGCCTTGGCCGCCTGCTGGCGGACCTTCTGCGCGTGGTCGCGGCGCACGTCCGCCGCGATGTCCGTGAGCGCGTCGGACATCGGCACACCGAGCTCCTCGGCCTGCAGCAGCGCGGCGACGAAGTTGCCGAACGCCTCCGAACGGGTCCGGTCTCGCAGGTCCTCGAAGACCCGCCGACGCGGCACCCCGAGCGACATCTCGTGCAGCGCCGCCCGGATCTCCTGGGCGAGCGGCCCGTCGGAGAACTCGCACACGCGCCCCAGCGAGGCCCGGAAGCCGAGGCCAGCACGGACCGTCACGCCGAGGACGTCGAGGAAGTCCGGCAGCTCGGCGTCGATCGCGTGCTGACGCCGCACCCCGACACCCCACAGCCACAGCGGCATCCACGCGCACAGCAGAGCGGCGAGCATCACGCCCATGAACAGCGACCCCAGGTACCACAGCGCCGCGAGACACACGGCACCGAGCACGACGAACCCTGCCTGACGACGGACGAACACCGTCGGGGTGATCCCGTCTGGTCGGCCGGCCCGCCGGATCGCCGCGTCGAGCTCGGTCATCCGGCGCGCCCCGAGCGCCTTCGTCAGCGGGCCGACGAGGCGTGCACCGAGCAGGTCGAGCATCCCGTGCGACCGCTCCGGACGCCCCTCGCCGGCCGGTCCCCCGCTCGAGGGCGCCTCCACGTGCTCGAGCCCTGTCGTCGTGAGCTGGTGCACCGCGATGGCGGCGACCACGACGAGGAGCGCGGCCGCGAAGGCGATGGCCGGGCCGTTCACAGCGCCACCTTCGACAGGCGCCGCACCATCACGTACCCGACGGCGAACAGCGCCCCCGAGACACCCAGCGCGAGCTGGCCGAGAGGTGTCCCGATCATCGCGTCGAGCGCCCCCGGAGACAGGACGTTGACCATGACGACGGCGGCCAGCGCGAGGACGATGACCGCGTAGCCGGAGAACGTGGCTCCGACGGTCGCCGTCTTGATCTCGCGCCGCAGCTGGCGCCGCTCGTCGAGCGTGCCAGAGATCGTGGTCAACGCTTTCACGAGCGCACCTCCAGCGCGGTTCTGGACGACGAGCGTCTGGCTGAGGACGGCGATCTCGCGGGACGGCAGGCGCTCGCGCAGGTGCGCCAGCGCCCCGTCGACCCCGTGCCCGACGCCCAGCTCCGCGCAGACCTGCGCCAGCTCGGAGGACGCCGGCTCCTGGATCTCCTGGGCCGCGAGCCCGAGCGCGCGAGGCAGTCCGAGGCCGGCCTGCGTCGCGTTCGCGAGCAGGCGCGCGATCTCCGGCAGCTGAGCGATGATGCGCTCGATGCGCTGCTCGCGACGGCGGTCGAGCCAGCGCGCGGCGCTCGCGACGAGCGCCAGTCCCACGACGACCCCGCCGACCCGCCCCAGCAGCGGGACCGCACCGACCGACCCGACGACGGTCACAGCACCGACGGCGAGGACGACGCCGGACGGTGACCAGGTGGGGTAGCCCGCTCCGGCCAGCAGCGCCGCCAGCCGCCGCCCGGGCGTGGTGCGACCGAACCGCGCGTCCAACCACCGGAGCCGGTCGCGGCTGACGACCGCAGACGGCCCGACGGCGTCGACCAGGGCCCCGTTGCGCTCGGCGGTCGCGTGCCGGTAGCCGACCGTCACGACCGCGAGGACACCGGTGATCGCGGTGATGACGAGCACCTCCCCTGGCGTCATTCGGTGCCGTCCACGACGTCGACGACGGACTCGCCGGCGAGCGCGAGCCGGGCCCGCAGATCGTCGGGGACGGACATGTGGACGAACCGGCCGGTGACCACGCGGTCCGGTCCGAGCGGGTCCGCGTGGAACTGGAGCACGGGCACTGTCACGTACTCCTCGCGTCCGTGGGAGGCCACCCAGCAGACCTCGGCGACGCGGCGGGCACCGTCGACCGACCGGCTCAGGTGCACGACGAGGTCGACGGCGCTGTTGATCTGGTCGCGCAAGGTCGTGACCGGCAGGTCGAGCTCGCTCATCGTGGCGAGCGTCTCGAGGCGGCGCAGGGCGTCGGCTGCGGTGTTGGAGTGCACGGTCGCGATGGAGCCCTCGTGGCCGGTGTTCATCGCTTGGAGCATGTCGAGCGTCTCTCCGCCACGGACCTCGCCGACGACGATCCGGTCGGGGCGCATGCGCAGGGCGTTGCGCACGAGGTCACGGATGGTGACGGCTCCGAGGCCCTCGATGTTCGGGGGCCGGGACTCCAGGCGCACGACGTGCGGCTGCTGCAGGGAGAGCTCGGCGGCGTCCTCGACGGTGACGATGCGCTCGTCGTCCGGGATGGCGCCGGACAGCGCGTTGAGGAACGTCGTCTTCCCGGTGCCGGTGCCGCCGGAGACGATGATGTTGAGGCGTCCGCGCACGCACGCGGTGAGCAGCCGGGCGGTGATCGGGTCGAGGCTGTCGCGGGCGACGAGCTCGGACATGCGGAACGGCCGCGGGAAGCGGCGGATCGTCAGGCAGGCGCCGTCGACCGCGAGCGGCGGGACGACGACGTTGACACGCTCGCCCGTGGGCAGGCGTGCGTCGACCATCGGCGAGGACTCGTCCACACGACGGTTGACGCTCGACACGATGCGGTCGATCGTCTGCATGAGGTGCTCTTCGGACGCGAAGCGCACGCTGAGGCGCTCGAGGCGCCCGCGCCGCTCGACGTACACCTCGGACGGGCCGTTGACCATGATCTCGGTGATGCTCTCGTCGGCGAGCAGCGGCTCGAGGACGCCGAGCCCGAGCACCTCGTCGACGATGCGCTGCACGAGGGTGGAGCGTTCGCGCGGGGACAGGACGGGTCCCTCGGAGACGAGCACCGAGAGCAGGACCCGTTCGAGGCGTGCCCGGCGCTGCACCGTCCCGAGCCGGAAGACCTCTTCGACGTTGATCTCTTCGAGCAGCCGCGCGCGGTAGCGGGCGACCATGTCCGGTTCTTCGGGCGCGCTGGCCCGGGTGCCGCCGTCGGCCAGACGGTCGCGCAGGCTCATGAGTCCATCCTCGGGAAGGTTGCGGACCGCTCGACGAGCAGGCCGCCGACGGTGACGGACGGGCCGAGCACCGGGAGGCGCACGGCGACCTGGACCTCGACGTCGTCCGCGTTCCGCTGGACGACGTACCGCTCGACGCGGATCCAGTCGGGGAGGCGCGCGTCGAGCGCTGGACGCCCTGGCTCGCCCTCAGCCTCGATGCGTGCGGCGTCCCGCACCGCGGCCTGGGTGGTGGAGTAGACCTGGGCGACGTAGACGCCCTGCACGCAGAGCATCGCGGCGAGCACGACGAGCGTGACGACGCCGACGAGCTCGAGCGCGACCTGACCGGCCTCCCGGCTGGTCTGCTCGTCGAGCTGCTCGTGCTGGTCGCCCTGCTCGTGCTCTCTCACGACGGTTCCTCGAAGACGCCGACGCGGGCGTCCACGCTGAGGTGCACGCCCGGGATCACCGTGGGCGAGTCGAGCGTGACGACGACGTCGTCCCCGTCGAGATCGACCTCGACGTCGTTGTCCCACGGCGACGGAACCCGTGCCTCGACGAGGCGCTCGAGACGGGCCCGCTCCACGTCGTCGCCCTCGGCGGGCATCCCGACGATGCCGATGTGGCGAGATCCCTCGTCTGCGGCACCGCGCGCGGCGAGGAGCCCGCCGGCCCAGAAGACGGCCTGCAGGCACAGGACGAACACGGTGAGCCCCATGAGCACGACGAACGGCAGCTCGACCGCGGCCTGACCCGACTCGCTGCCGGACGTCACGGACTCCTTCTCGGATGTTTCCTCGGGCGCCTTCTCGGGCGCTGTCTCGGCTGCCGCCTCGGGTGCGTCAGACGCTGATCCCTCGTCCCGGCTCGCCGTGTCCGGAATCGTCGTGTCCGGAATCGTGCTGTCCGGGCTCTCCGCGTCCGCGGTCGTGGCGTCCGGGCTCGCAGCGCCGCGACGGCGTCGGGACCTCTCGCTGCGACGGGCTGCCCGTGCCGGGCGCCGGCGCCGTGGTTGGTCGGTCACCTCGGGCGGAGGCTCGACGTCGTTGGGGTCGCGCACCACCGCGAGCGCCGCGGACGCGACGGCGGTGTGGACCGTGGTGCGGGCGGTGACGAGCTCGACGGCGTTGACGGCTGTCTCGAAGAGTGCGGCGCCGTCGGGTACCACCGCGGTCACCGGGCGCCCGAGGACGCGTTGGACCACCTGGGGGGTGACCTCGTCCTTCTTGGTGCGGCGGTTGACGACGATCGCCACGTCTGTGCGCTTGCGCACGGCGAGCCGTTCCCACTGGTCGAGGGTGCGGCGTGCGGCGCGCAGCGCGGGCAGGTCGGGGGTGAGGACGAGCACGACCCGGTCTGCCCGTTCCAGGACGGCGGCGCGTGGTTCGTCGAGCCCGGAACCGACGTCGACGACGGCGAACTCGGACTCGTAGCGCAGGGCGTGGACGATGGCGCGTGCGGTGTCGGAGGACATGGCTTCTGCGTGCTCGCCCTCGTCGGGTGCGGGCACGAGGCGCAGGCCGCCGGGCACGGGGTAGGTCGTCTCGCGCAGGCTGCGGCCCGACACCTCGTCTCCGAGCGCGGCGAGGTCGACGACGGACTTGCGGGTGGACACCCCGAGGTAGCCGGCGAGGTCGCCGCTGGCGAGGTCGAAGTCGACGGCTGTGACGACGCCGGCGCCGCGGCGTGCGAGGGCGAGCGAGAGGAGGAGCGTGTAGACGCTCGTGCCGACCCCGCCCTTCGCCCCGGCGACGGCGACGACGCGGCCGCGGTGGCCGCCCTGGTCGCTGCGTCCGACGGCGTCGTTCGCTGCTGCGGTCCACGCGGCGACGGACTCGAGGCGCGAGACGAGCTCGTCGAGCGGGGCCGTGCGGGCGACGACGGATCGTGCCCCGACGTCCATGGCTGCGGCCAGCCCGTCCGGGCCTGCCTCTTCGACGAGCATGACGAGCCCGAGCAGCGGCAGCATCGCGCCGAGCTGGCGGGCGAGGGCGTGGCCCTGCCCGTCGCGGACGGTCTCGTCGACGAGCACGACGCCGACGTCACCGACGCGGCCTACCGTCTTTGCGACCTCGTCGACGTCCGACGTGACGCGGACGAGCTCCATGGTGCCGCTCTCGAGCAGCAGGTTCTGCGTGCGCTCGTGGACTGCGGGGTCGTCGGTGACGAGGATCGCCTTGACGTTCATCCTTGAGCCTCCGTCGTGGTGTAGACCCATTGGTCTTCGGAGATCTCGCTCGTGTCGCCGGCGCCTCGCAGGGCCAGGCGCAGCTTGACGGAGAAGCTCTCGACGTACGCGACCTTGAGCGCGTCGTTCGTCGTGAGGGCGAAGGTCACGGGGACGCCGCTCGAGCTCTCGAAGCTCGCGCGGGCGTCGCTCTCGTCGTCGACGTCGCGGGCGACACCGACGTCGATGACCTGCGCGTTGGACACCCACACGCGCGAGCTGGGCGGTGCGGTGTCGGTGCCGCCGACGGTCGCGATGATGTCGACCCGGTCGCCTGGGCTGACCTTCCCGGCGACGCCGGTCTCGGCGTCGACCATGACGGCGATCTCGCGGTAGCCGGGCTCGACGGCCGGAGGGGTGACCATCATGCCGGTCTGGACGGTCGTGCCGGCGACGAAGCTCGAGCTGGCGACCTTCCCGAGGATGTCGTCCTGCTCGTCGGCGAGGAGCGTCGCACCGGAGACCCAGCGCTCGGGCATCTCGACGGACGCGAGCATGTCCTCGGTGATGGCCTCGTAGACGCCGACGTCACGCGTGAGGCGCAGGACCTGGACGGACGGGCCGACCCGTGAGCCGACGTCGTCGACGTAGGTCATGATGCCGAAGAACACGGCGACTGCGGCGATGCTCGTCAGGACGATGAGCACCAGGCCTCGTCGCTGTCGGGGATTCACAGACGGACTCCTTCAGAGTCGAGGATCGAGGCGGTGGGGAGGTCAGAGGCTCGAGAGGGCAGGTCGACGGTCTCGGGATCCTCGCGCACGACGGCGCAGAACAGGCAGGCGTCGTCGACCACCGGCCGCTCGCACACCGCGCACGGCTGCGTGCCTGCTGCGGTGGTGGCAGCGGCGACGGCGTCTGCGGCGAGCCGGGCGAGGTCCTCGGGGCCTTCGGTCGTCTCGAGCCAGCGTCGCGCGGGCCAGGTGCCGCCGGTGATCTCGGTCCGGTCTGCGGGCAGGGTGCGCTCGACGTCGGGCAGGACGTCCTTGCCTGCGCGGGCGACGACGAGGCGCGGCGACTCGACGGCCGGCGTCTCGCGTGTCCGGCGGACGACGTCCTGGTCGATGTCGACGAGGAACCGGGTGGTGGGCCACCACGAGAGCAGGTGCAGGCCGAGCCCGGGGTTCGGGTCGGCGAGCCCAGCGACCCCGCTGAGGACTGCTCGGGTGCGCACGGCGTCGTCCACGGCTCGGACGACCGCCGGGGCGAAGGTCAGGTCGGCTGCGGGCAGCGTGGCGAGCGCGGTGACGTGGAAGGACCACCTGGTCACGGGGCTGTCGAGGAGAAGCACCGCGACGGGTTCGTCGGAGAGCGCGCGCACGGCGTTCGCGACACCTCGGGACGTCGGGGTGTCACAGACGAGGAGCACCTCCTCGTGGACGGTCCTGACGATGTCCAGCAGGTCCTCGACGACGGCAGGGGACCACTCGTGGGCGGACGACGTGGCGCCGTCCGACCGGACCGGGATCAACAACGTTGCTTCTCCTTGCAATGCTTCTGGGGAAAAGCGACCATTCGCCTAATCGGACCCAAACGCAGGCATACGATGTCATGCGGACAGGAACAATGTCGACGTTTGTGTTGAATTGTTCGTGTTCTATTCATGTAAACAACACCTACGTTGCTGAGCGGCCACCGGTCGCCCCGACGAAGACCCCCGGAGGACACTCTCGTGCGCACCGCCCCGCTCGCCGTCGACGGTCGGCCTGTCGCCACCACCGTCGTCGCCGACACCTACCTCGCCCGCCTGCGCGGCATGCTCGGGCGCACCCCGCTGCCCGAGGCCATGTTCCTGGTCCCCTGTGCGTCCGTGCACGGGGTCGGGATGCGCACCTCGCTCGACGTCGCCTTCGTCGCACCCGACGGCGAGGTCCTCGGGACGGGTGTCCTGCGCCCCTATGCCTTCCTCGGTGCCCCGCGCGGCACGCGTGCCGTCCTCGAGGCCCCGACCGGGTCGTTCGCCCGGTGGGGGCTGACCACCGGCGCGCGCCTCGCCCGCCCCGACACCTCCCCTCTCCACGCATGACGACGCGCGTGTGGCGCCGCCCGCCCCACCACGTCGCGGAGGACGCGTGGCGCGAGGTCACCGTCCACCCGGTCGCGTGCGCGCTGTTCGCCGCCGCTGCGCTCACCGCGGTCGCGGCACGCGCGCTCCTCGGTGCGATCGAGGTCCTGCCTCCGCTCTCCCCCGGCAGGCTGGCCGCACTGCTGGTCGTCCTCCTGCCCACCGCGCTGGCCGCCGGGGTCGACGCGCGCACGCACCGTCTGCCCGACGTGCTCGTCCTGCCCGTCTACCCGATGCTCGCGGCCGTGCTCCTCGTCACCGCGCTCGTCGACGCCGACGGTGGGCCCGCGGGCCGGGTCGTGCTCGCGGGGCTCGTCGCAGCTGCGGCGACTGCGCTGCTCCACCTCGTGACCCCGGCCGGGCTCGGGTTCGGCGACGTCAAGCTCGTCCCCCCGCTCGCAGCGCTGTGCGCGTGGGACGGCTGGCTCGGACCGATGGTCTGGCTCGTCGCGTCGTGGACGTCGGCCGGGGTCGCGGCGCTCGTCCTCCTCGTGACACGGCAGGTCAGCCGTGGGTCGTCGATCCCGCTCGGGCCGCACCTCGTCGTCGGCGCGCTCGTCGCCGTGGTCCTCGCCCCGGTCTGACGCTCGCGGGCCGTGCCGGGGTCGATGGTTCCACGTGAAACCTCGCGGGCGCGCACGAGCGCGCTGTCGCTGCCGATCACGAGGGCTTCGAGCTGACACGGTTCGAGCCTGCGTCGCCACACACCTGCCGAACGCACCTGCAGGTCAACGCACCATCGCGCCCGTCAGGTCACCCACCCTGATGAGAACACCGCTATCTCTGAAGAGTATCGAGCGTGATGCCGAACCATTCGCGGACCCACGACGTCGGAAGAATCCATGGGACGGTCGGCGCGGCAAGCCCCTCGGCGTCAAGTCCGACGCGCTCGGCGAACGACAGTGCCCGGTACATGTGGTAGCCCTCACTGACGACGATGACCGATGTGCTCAGACCGTTTTCAGCAAGCATCTCTCGGGAGAACGTGAGGTTCTCGAGCGTGGAGGTCGAACGATCCTCCATCAGGATGCGGTCCTCAGAGATGCCTCTCTGCACCAGGACGCGCTTCATCGCTTCCGCTTCGCTGATCCATTCGTGGGCGCCCTGGCCGCCGGAGACGATCACCTGCACGGAAGGATTCGCCAGGAGATAGTCCGCGGCAGTATCGACTCGACGAAGGAGAGACGCGCTCGGCGTGTCGCCGTTCACGCGGCAGCCGAGGACGATCACGGTGGTGGGCGACTCGGGCTGAGTGCTCATGGCGGTCGCCATGAGCAGGGAGAGCGCGCCGCACCAGAGGACGCCACAACCGAGGAGAGCGGCAGCCGAGACGATGACGATCTTTCCGCGGCGCTGCTTCATACGGGCGGACAGGAAGCGGGAGACTCTCGACGAGAAGAGGACGACGACGGCCAGAAGGACAGAGAAGCCCATGCCGACGATGTTTCCGATGTTGATGATTCCAGAGATGGTCACGGGCTGGAGAAAGACCCAGAATCCATAGACCGAAAGCAGCAGGAGGATCAGGCGAAGCGCATTGCGCAGAGTGAGCATCTTCACGGATGAATACTCCTGTTAGGTGAGAATACAGTCGCGAACCGTATCACGAGCATCAGCAATGAGGTGTTCTCACCAGGATGGGCGGGCTGGGGAGCGCGGTGCTGGGTTGACCTGCAGGTTCACTGTAGCGCTGGTGCAAGGGGCGGGACCCCAGGCGCCAAGATTTAAGCCGCTAGATGTTCTGGGTCATGACGTTGTGACACGCCGGGACATGCGCGCGTGTGGAAGGGGCAAGTCCCGGTTGTCATACACCAAAGCCTCACCCGACACGATCACATTCTGAGCCAGGCCGCGATCACCGTCCGGAACATCCACTACAGCTCCCCTCGACCACGCTCTGGCCGGGGACCAGCCCTCGCCTCACGCCTCTACGCACACGTCACCACCGCCCTGACACAGATCGGCTAACCTGACAAAACCGGCCACCAGGGGGTGGTCGGGTCTCTCATGAAGGAGCTTGCCATGCTCTCCGACAGCTCACGTCCCGTCGTCGGATCGACCTTGCAGGTGATCGCCGAGCACATCCCCCAGATCGCGCAGCGCTTCTACCAGCACATGTTCGCGGCCCGCCCCGACCTGCTCGACGGCACGTTCAACCGGGGAAACCAGGCACAGGGGACGCAGCAGGTAGCTCTGGCCGGTTCGGTCGTCGCGTTCGCGAGCGCTCTCATCAAGACGCCGGAGCAGCTGCCCGAGCACCTGCTCTCACGCGTCGCGCACAAGCACGCGTCCCTGGGGATCCGGCCCGACCAGTACGACGTGGTGCACGAGCACCTCTTCTGGGCGATCGTCGACGTGCTCGGCGACGCCATCACTCCCGAGGTCGCCGCCGCGTGGGACGAGGTCTACTGGCTCATGGCCTACGCGCTCATCAACCAGGAGCGCGGCCTCTACAGCGGCCGTGGCGTGCGCCCAGAGACGGTGTGGCGGCAGTGGAAGGTCGAGGAGAAGATCGCCGAGACCGCCGACGTCGTCACGTTCGTCGTCAAGCGGGTGGACGACCGTCTCGTGCGGACGTCGCTGCCCGGCCAGTACGTCACCGTCAAGGTCCCGATGCCCGACGGCGTGCACCAGCCGCGCCAGTACAGCCTCACGCGCGCCGACGACGGCGAGCACCGTCAGTTCTCGGTCAAGCGTGTCCACGGTGGCGGCCAGCCGGACGGCGAGGTGTCGTCGTACCTGTGCGAGACCGTGGAGACCGGGGACGTCTTGACGATGTCCTTGCCGTTCGGTGACGTGGTGCTCGACGACTCTCGCCCGCTCGTCTTCGCCAGTGCTGGCATCGGCATCACGCCCATGGCCGGCATGCTCTCCCACCTCGTCCAGGCGGGCTCTAACCTGCCGGTCCACGTACTGCACGCCGACCTCGACGAGGCCTCGTTCGCCCTGCGGCACCAGGTGCTCGCCGACGTCCGCGCGCTGCCGAACGCGACCGTGCACGCCTGGTACGAGCGCGGACCGGAGTCGTCCTTGCCGCTCGACGGCGTGTTCGAGGGCCTCATGGACGCCTACCAGATCGACCTGCCGGACGGCGCCGGGTACTACCTGTGCGGGCCCCTGCCGTTCATGCAGGCGGTCCGCAGCGACCTCGTCGCCCGCGGTGTGCCGCCGCAGGACATCCAGTACGAGGTGTTCGGCCCAGACCTGTGGCAGGCCGACCTGCTGACCGAGGCGTCCCCGGGCTGAGCGTCACGGGACGTCGAGCGGCTCGACGAGCAGCCTGACGCGCTCGTCGAGGTAGGCCACGACGTCCCGGGCGGCGGCGTCACCGAGGGCTGCGTTCCAGCGGACCGCGAGCGTGCCGTCCGGGGCGAAGACGAGCGGGCCGTCGCCGGAACGGACCGCGGCCGCGTCGAGCGCGAGCTCGCGCCAGCCGTAGTTGACCGTCTCGCCGGGCCCGAACTTTCCTCGCAGGGCCGCGGCACGCAGGTCGCGGCGGGCTTCCGCCGACGCCGACTGGTGGTTGCGGACCCCCGCCTCGCGGGCGCGCACGAGCGCTCCCGTCGCGTAGAGCGTGCCGTCGGCTCCGAGCATGAGCGCTCCGAGACGCCACGCCCGCCCGACGCCGCGGAGCACGGCAGGTCGGGTGAGGCCCAGCAGCGGGCGCGGCTCGACGAGCACCGCGAGCGCCTCGTCCCGCGCACCGGCGGCCTCGAGGCGCTCGACGGCTCGCACCAGGACGGCGCGAAGATCGTCGAGGGCACGGTCGTCGAGGGCAGGGTCGTCGAGGGCACGGTCGTCGAGGGCACGGTCGTCGCGAGCGCTGTCGTCGCGAGCGCTGTCGTCGCGGGACCTGTGGTCGAGAGAGCGCTCGCCTGCGGGGTCCTGCTCGGTGCTGGTCACGCGACCATCATGCCGCGCGGCGGGTGGGCCGGGAGGTTCTCGGGCGGTGTGCCGAGACCGGGCGTCGTGGGCCACACTGGGAGGGTGCCTGAAGAGATCGATGTCGTCGCGCTGACGCAGGCGCTCGTCCGCTGCCGGTCGGTGACGCCGGCCGACGACGGCGCGCTGGACGTCGTCCAGGCGGTGTGCGAGGGCCTGGGCTTCACCGTGACCCGGCTCGAGTTCGACGGGACCCCGAACCTGTTCGCCCGGCGAGGCAGCGGTTCGCCGCACGTGTGCTTCGCGGGCCACACCGACGTCGTGCCGGCAGGCGCGTCCACGTGGACGTCCGACCCGTTCGCTGCCGACGTCCGTGACGGCGTGATCGTCGGGCGCGGGACGAGCGACATGAAGGGCGCCGTCGCGGCGTTCCTCGCGGCTGTCGGCGCGCGCGACGCGTCCACCGACGCGGACGCGTCGATCAGTCTCCTCATCACCGGAGACGAGGAGGGCCCGGCCACCGGTGGGACGGTGCGGGTGCTGGAGTGGATGGCAGCGAACGGGCACGTGCCGGACTTCTGCATCGTCGGCGAGGCCACGAACCCCACCCGCATGGGCGAGACGATCAAGATCGGACGCCGCGGCAGCATCGGTGCGCACATCGTGGTCGAGGGGACGCAGGGGCACGTCGCCTACCCGCACCGGGTGGACAACCCGGTGCACTCGCTCGTCGGTGCGCTCCACGAGCTGTCCACGACGACGCTCGACGAGGGGACGGACTGGTTCGAGCCGTCGAGCCTGCAGGTCACGAGCGTCGACGTCGGCAACCCGACGACGAACCTGGTGCCGGCCGTCGCGACCGCACGGCTGAACATCCGGTTCAACGATCTCCACACGGGACGGTCTCTGGAACGCCTCCTGCACGACGTCCTCTCTCGTCACTGCACCCGTTTCACTCTCGACGCGACGATCGGCGGGGAAGCGTTCCTCACCGTCCCCGACGCCGCCACGTTCGCGCTGGCCGCCGCGGTCGAGCAGGTGACGGGGACGGTTCCCACCTTCAACACCACCGGTGGCACCTCCGATGCTCGGTTCGTCTCGGGGTACTGCCGTGTCGCAGAGCTCGGCCTCGTCGGCGCGACGATCCACCAGGTCGACGAGAGCACGACCGTCGACGACCTCCACCAGCTGACGGCGGTCTACGCGGCTGCGCTGGACGGTCTGCTGCGGGCCGACGGGCCGCTGACAGATCTGCCGGGGACCCAGGCGGGCTGATCGGCCCGTGCCCGTCAGCCTCCTGGGCACGGACGTCACGAGCCGTGACTTTCCAGACATGTTTGACATACGTGATGCTCTCGCGGTTGGGTGAGCGCGAACCACCCGCCCGCCACGACGGCGGGGCGCACAGGCTCCGGGCGTCCACGCCGGACGACGAGGACCTGCGACGGCGGGAACCCAAGGACGAAACGAGGCGGTTTCGCATGCGAGATCAGCAGAGCTCACTTGGTAGATGGTCGACGACACGCCGTGCACTGACCGCGCTCACGGTGGGAGCGCTCATGGCGACCGTCACCGCGGCAGTACCGGCAGGGGCGTTCCCCGCGTCGTCGAAGCAGCAGGTGCTCACCTACCTGTCGTCGATCACGGGCAACGGGGTGGTCTCCGGGCAGCACAACAAGGAGCCTGCTTCCACCCCGGCGAAGTACACCGACGCCGTCAAGGGCATCACGGGCCAGTACCCCGGGCTGTGGGGCGGCGATCTCATGTTCAACGCCTCGGACGTCAGCAACCGCCAGAGCGTGATCGACGAGGCCAAGGCGCAGTGGTCCGCAGGCTCCCTCGTGACCTTGACCTGGCATGTGTGTCCCCCCACAGGAGGGTCGTCCTGCGCCTTCGAGGGCGGTGTGAAGTCCCGGATCACGGACACGCAGCTCGACCAGGTGATCACGGACGGCACGTCGCTCAACGCTGCGTGGAAAGCCCGGCTCGACGAGTCGGTCCCGTACCTGCAGCAGCTCAAGGACGCTGGCGTCCCGGTGCTGTTCCGCCCGCTGCACGAGATGAACGAGACGTGGAACTGGTGGGGCGGCTACGGCGCCAAGAGCGCGGAGCTCTACAAGATCACGCACGACTACCTCGTGGCCAAGGGCCTGAGCAACCTCATCTGGGTGTGGAACGTGCAGGACAACCCGGCCGGTGGCTGGTCGACGTACTACCCCGGCAGCAGCTATGTCGACGTGGTCAGCCTCGACGCCTGGTACAAGAACTACCCGAGCACGGCCGACTACCAGCAGATCCAGGCGATCGCGGGCAGCAAGCCGATCGCCCTCGCCGAGATGGGCAAGGTGCCGACACCTGCGTTCCTCGCGAGCCAGCCACGCTGGTCCTACTTCATGGTCTGGTCCGAGCAGCTGCAGAACGAAAACACCAACGCCGAGATCCAGGCCAGCTATTTCGCTGCCCCTGTCCTCAACCGAGGCGAGGTCACGCTCCCCGCAGGCGACAGCACGCCGACGACGTCCCGCACCGGTGCGATCACGGGGATCGGCGGGGCGTGCGTCGACGTCCAGGCTGCCGGCACCGCGGACGGCACGATCGTGCAGATGTACGCGTGCGCGACGGGCACCGCCCAGACATGGACGGTCAACGCCCCGACCGGTACGGGAACCGTCGTCAACCCGAGCTCGGGCAAGTGCCTCGACGTCTCGGCAGGCGGCACCGCGGACGGCTCCCGCGTCCAGATCTGGACGTGCAACGGGACGGGCGCGCAGCAGTGGACGTACAGCTCGGCGAACGGCACGTTCCGCAACCCGCAGTCCGGCAAGTGCCTCGACGCCGCCGGCGAGAGCAGCGCCAACGGCACCCGGGTGCAGATCTGGACGTGCAACGGCCAGACGAACCAGAGCTGGACGCTCCCGGCCGTCTGACCAGCACGACGAACGCGACGGCGCCGCCCCGGTCAGGGGCGGCACCGTCGCGTTCTGGCTTTCCGCAAGCCCGGTGTGCACTCGCTAGAACGACACCCCGCACACGAGCGCGGCGTTGGCGAACGCCGTGGCTTCACCGGTGCGCACGAACACCCTCGCCGCGCCGGCGAGCTGTTTGAGGTCGCAGTGCTCGATGTACTCGATGTCCGCGAACCGCTCGTTCAGCCAGCCCTCGACCACGGTGCCCCGCGCCTCCTGCGCAGCGACGCACCGGTCGACGACGATCTCGCCCAGCAGCGCACCGAGCACCTGCTCGAACCTCGGCACACCGTGCACGAGAGCGAGGTCGATCACCGGCACCCCGGCGGGCGCCGGCATGCCGCAGTCGGCGACGAGGACGACGTCGCCGTGGCCCAGACGGCACAGCGCCGCGCTCAGATCGGCGTTGAGGATGCCTGTGCGTTTCACGCGGTTGCCTCGTTCTCCTGGGTGGCGGGACCGGTACGGACCTCCGGGAGGATATCGCCCGCGCGAGGGTAGGACGGCTGGGTTCCTGGAGACTGCACCGCGAACGCACCGACCCGCACGGCCAGCCCGACCGCCTCGCGGAGGGAGTCACCAGCCGCGAGCCGGGCGCTGAGCGCACCCACGAACGCGTCTCCCGCACCGGAGCTGTCCACGGCCACCACCACCGGGGACGCCACGGCGTCGGTGCCGTCGGCGTCCGCGACGATGGCACCGAGCGCACCGCGGGTGAGGACGACGGACCGCACCCCCCACTCGCGCAACCTCGCCACCGCCTCGGCGTCCGAGGCAGGATGCTGCGCTCCTGGCGCGAGCTGCGCCAGGAGCAGCGCGGCCTCGTGCTCGTTCACGACGAGCGGGTCTGCGGCAGCGATCGTCACCGGGTCCAGCTCGATCACGGGTGCGAGGTTGAGCACCACGCGGCCGGTGGCCAGCCGGGCCGCGGCGACGCTGGCCGCTGCAGGAATCTCGCCCTGCAGCACCACCACCGCCGCGCCGGCGACGAGGTCGGCGCTCTGGGCGACGACATCGGCGTCCACCGCCTCGTTGGCCCCGGGGATGACGATGATGGTGTTCTCGCCGTCGTCGGCGACGGTGATCACGGCCAGCCCTGTCGGGCTGTCGACCGTCCGCACGCTGGACAGGTCGACGTCCGCGGACTCGAGGATCGTCGTGGCGGTGCGGGCGTGTGCATCGCGACCGATCGCGCCGACCATGCTCACCTGGGCGCCGAGCAGGGCCGCGGCCACGGCCTGGTTGGCGCCCTTGCCACCGGGCAGCATGGTGATCGACCGACCGATCAGGGTCTCGCCGGGCAGGGGGTGCCGCGCGACGGTGACGACCTGGTCTGCGTTGATCGACCCGACGACGACCACCCCGGCACGGGTCGCGCTGGTTCCCGAGGCGTGTGCTGGCACCGTCACTTGGTGAAGTCGCCCACGTTCGTCTTCGTGACAGCGACCACGTCGACGGGAACGGTGGCTTCGACGGCCTCGCCGTCGATCGCCTGGACGGCGAGCTCGACCGCGAGCCTGCCGAGCTCGGCGGGCTGCTGGGCGACCGTGGCGTAGAGGGTGTCTGCCGAGATGGCGGCCAGGCCGTCTTCGGTGCCGTCGAACCCGACGACCATGACGTCAGAGCCGGCCCGGTCTCCGAGGGCCTGGATGGCGCCGAGCGCCATCTCGTCGTTCTCGGCGAAGATGCCGGTGACGTCGGGGTGGGCCTGGAGCAGGTTGGTGGTCACGTCCAGAGCGGATGCCCGGTCGAAGTTCGCGGTCTGCTGAGCGACGACGGTGATGCCGGGGTAGGCGGCGATCCCCTCGTCGAACCCGGCGCCGCGGTCGCGGCTGGCCGAGGTGCCCGAGACACCCTGCAGCGTGATGACGGTGCCCTCCTCCCCCATCGCGGCGGCGAGCTCGTCGGCTGCCTGTCGTCCGCCGGCGACGTTGTCGCTGGCGACGAGGGAGGTCAGCTCTGCGTCGTTGACCGTGCGGTCCACGCCGATGACGGGGATGTCCGCGGAGAGCAGGGCGTTCACGGAGGCGCTCGAGGCGTCCGAGTCGACGGGGTTGACGATGACGGCCTTGGTGCTTCCGGCTTCTGCCGTGGCGAGCTGGTTGGCCTGGGTGGCTGAGTCGTTCTGGGCGTCGACGATGTAGAGGTCGACTCCGGCCTCGTCCGCCGCGGCCTGCGCGCCGTCGCGCAGCTCGACGAAGAACGGGTTGTTCAGGGTGGAGATCGCGAGAACGACCTTGGGCCCGCTGGCCTCGCCGCTGCTGTCGCGGCCGCAGGCGGTGGTTCCGACGAGGACGAGGGCGGCCGCTGCAGTGACGGCGGCGACGCGGCGGAAGGAGGAGGTCTTCATCATGTTTCCTTTGGTGGGGGTGGGTGTGAGCGAGAGAAGAACGGAGGTCAGCTGTTGCGGGTCTTGCGGCGCAGCACGTCGGCGCCGACGGCGAGGGCGATGACCAGCCCGATGACGACCTGCTGCCAGAACGAGGACACGTTGAGCAGGTTCAGGCCGTTGCGGATGACGACGAGGACGAGCGCGCCGATGAACGTCCCGGAGATCTTGCCGAGCCCGCCGGCGAGCGACGCCCCGCCGATGACGACGGCGGCGATCGCGTCCAGCTCGTAGCCGGCAGCGGCCTGCGGCTGAGCGGAGTCGAGCCTGCCGGCCAGGAGCAGCCCGGCCACGGCCGCAAAGAGCCCGGCGAGGGCGAAGACCGTGACGATGATGCGCTTGACCGGCAGCCCGGAGAGCCTGGAAGCCTCGGCGTTGCCACCGACGGCGTACATCGAGCGGCCGAGCACCGTGCGGTTGAGGATGAAGGAGGCGACGAGCGCTGTCAGGACCAGGATGACGATCGGCATCGGTATCGAGCCGACGGTGCTGCCGAGGAAGGACACCTCGGGTGCGGTCTTGATCGGTCGGCCGTCTGAGATCACCAGGGTGAGCCCGCGTGCCACGCTGAGCATCGCGAGGGTCGCGATGAACGACGGCAGCTTGCCGTAGGCGTTGGCTGCACCGTTGACCACGCCGGCGAGGAAGCCGACGAGCAGCCCGCCGATCAGCGCCGCCCAGCCGGGCAGGCCCGCGCTGACGAAGAACCAGCTCGAGGACATGGCCGAGAGCGCAGCGACCGCACCGACGGACAGGTCGATGCCGCCGGCGACGATGACGAAGGTCATCCCGAAGGCGAGCACCGCCACCGTCGACACCTGGATGCCGATGTTGAGCAGGTTCTGGCCGGTCAGGAAGTCCGGGGTGGCGATGACGAGCGCAATGCAGAGCACCACGAGGCCGACGAGTGCACCGTTGTTGGCCAGGAACGTCGTGTAGTCGAACGATCGTCGGGTCGGGGTGGCTGTTGTCGTCTTTGACATGAGCTGTTGCTTCCTTCAGTTTCAGGTTCAGGTCTGCGTGGCGACGTCGCGGGCGGCGAGCGTCATGACCGCGTCTTGGGTGGCATCTGCTGCGCTGAGCTCGCCGGCCAGCCGGCCGTCGCGCATGACGAGGATGCGGTCGCTCATGCCGAGGATCTCGGGCAGCTCGCTGGAGACCATGACGATGGCTCCCCCGGCTGCGGTGATGCTGTTCATGAGCTCGTAGATCTCGACCTTGGCGCCGACGTCGACGCCTCGGGTCGGTTCGTCGAGCAGCAGGACGGTCGAGGCGGCGATGATCCACCGGCCGAACACGGCCTTCTGCTGGTTGCCGCCGGAGAGCGACCGGATCGGCTGCTCGATGGTGTTCATCCGGATCCGGAGCGTCTCGGAGACGGCCTCGGCGCGGCGCCGCTGACCGGTGAAGTCGGCGAGACCGAAGCGGGCGCTGGACGACAGCGTCGCGTACCCGAGGTTGTCGTTGACCGACGCGTCGAGCACGAGGCCCTGACCCTTGCGGTCTTCGGGGACGTGGCCGACCCCGGCCCGAATGGCCGCCTGCACGTCACCTCGGGGAAGCTGGGCGCCGCGCACGGTGACGGTGCCGGAGTCGTATCGGTCGGCGCCGGCGATGGCACGGACGACCTCGGTGCGACCGGCGCCGACGAGTCCGGCGATCCCGACGACCTCACCGGCTCGAACGGTGAAGCTGATGTCGTCGAACCGGCCGGCGCTGGACAGGTGCGAGACCGCGAGCACCTCGGTGAGCGCCGGGGACTCGTCGGCGCGGCGCGGGAACTGGTCGTCGATGCTGCGGCCGACCATGAGCTGCACGAGCTCGTCTTCGGAGGTGGACGCCGGGACCTCGGCGATGAAGTGTCCGTCGCGGATGACGGTGACGGTGTCTCCGACCTCGGCGATCTCGTCGAGGTGATGGCTGATGAAGAGCATCCCGACGCCGCGCTGGCGCAGGTCTGCCATCACGGCGAACAGCGCCTGGGTCTCGTGGCGGGTGAGCGCGGCGGTGGGTTCGTCGAGGATGAGCACGCGGGCGTCGATGCTCAGGGCCTTGGCGATCTCGACGAGCTGTTGCTGGGCGATCCCGAGGTCGCCCACCATCGTGTCGACGTCGACGTCGAGGCCGATGAGTGCCATCGCGGCGCGGGCCTGGCGGCGGAGCTCCGTGCGGTCGACCATGCCGAACCGCGTGGGCGTCCGGCCGAGCATGACGTTCTCGGCCACGCTCAGGCTGGCCACGAGGTTGAGCTCTTGGTGGATGGTCGCGATGCCGTGGCGCTCTGCGTCTCGGGTGGTCGGCAAGGTGGTCTCGGTGCCGTCCACCAGGATCTGGCCGCCGTCGGGCTGGTAGACGCCGGCGACCATCTTGATGAGGGTGGACTTGCCCGCGCCGTTCTCGCCGAGCAGGACCTGCACCTGCCCGGGGTAGACGTTGACGGTGACGTCGTGGATGACGGTGACGTGGTCGAAGGACTTGGTCACGTTCTGCAACGTGACCAGGGGGTGTGCTGTCATGTCCGGCTCCTTTGCCGAGGCGGTCGAGCGAGAGAGATCGAGAGAGAAGGCGAGGCGGTCAAGCGAGAGAGATCGGGAGTGAGGAGGAGGCGCGCACGATGAGCTCGCTGGGCAGGACGACGGATGCGGGCTCCTCGCCTGCGATGACCTGCAGCAGGAGCTCGACGGCGATGCGGCCCATGTCTTCGACGCTGTGCGCGATGACGCTCAGGGCGGGGTCGAGCAGCGCGAACCATTCGATGTCGTCGAAGGCGACGAGGGCGACGTCTGTGCCGATCCGCAGGCCTCGACGGTGCAGGATGCTGATGGCGCCGACGGCCATGAGGCTGTCGGCGGCGAGCAGCGCGGTGGGTGGGTCGGCGAGCTCGAGGAGGGCGTGCACGCCGGCAGATCCGCTGGCGGCCTGGTAGTCGCCGAAGTAGACGAGCTCTGGGTCTTGGCTGAGGCCGGCCTCGGCGACGGCCTGGGTGAAGGCGGCGAAGCGGTCCCGGCCGGTGGAGGTGGCCTGCGGTCCGGAGATGTAGCCGATGCGGGTGTGCCCTTGTGCGGCGAGGTGCTGGACGGCCTGGCGGATGCCGGTCTCGCTGTCGGTCGTGACGCTGGGCAGGCGAAAACCGGGGACGGTGCGGTCGACGAGGACCGTGGGGACCTTGCGTTCGAGGAGTGCGCGCAACCGACCACCGTCGCCGCCGACCGGGGCGATGATGACTCCGTCGACGCGGCGCGAGATGAGGGTGTCGAGGTAGCGGTCCTGCTGGTCGCTGCTCTCGTTGGCGTTGCCGAGCAAGGTGACGTAGCCCGCTGAGAGACCGGCTTGTTCGGCGGCGTGCGCCAGGTCGGCGAAGAACGGGTTGCGCACGTCGGGCACGAGGAGGCCGAGGGACTGGGACCGGGCGGAGCGCAGGGCCTGGGCCTGGGCGTTGGGCTGGTAGTCGAGCTGCGCAGCCGCGGCGGCGACGCGCTCACGGGCGTCGGCCGAGGTGGCCGGGTTGCCCGACAGGACCCTGGAGGCCGTGCCCACGGAGACACCGGCGAGAGCGGCGACGTCCTTGATCGTTACGGCTTGCACATTCACTCCCTCGTGTCTGTGTGCGCTGGTGCAGGTGAGGCGATGTTTCTGGCAGTCTTCGTAGAATCGTTTCCATGGAAACGATTCCATGAGAGTTCGACAAAGGTACGTCCGAGGACCAGGCGTGTCAAGAGGGGTGGTCGTCGCGCTGCTCTGCCGCGTGCGGTCCGGGCTCCTTGCGGGTCGAGCTCGATGCCGGGCACCACCTCGCGAACGACGCTGGTCAAGAGCTAGCCAGAGGCAGCGACGGCCGCGATCGCGATGAGGGAAAGTGCCAGCCCCACGATCTGGAAGTGGACGATGCGTTCCTTGAGCACGACGATGGCGAAACCGACCGTGACAGCTGGGTAGAGCGCGATGAGGATACTGACGACGGAGAGCAGACCTGCTTGGAACGCGTAGAGCATCGTGACGTTCGCGACGACGTCCAGCAGCCCGATCATCACCGCGAGACGCGCCGTCGCCCCCTGAGGGAGCGTGCTCTGCCGCACGAGCACCGCAGCGGCCACGACGACGACCGACGCGATCCCTCGCGCCACGAGCAGCGGCCACAATCCCGTCCCGGCCTCGATCTGGTGAGTGAAGACAAAGCTGAGCGCGAAGCACGACCCGGCGCCCACCGTGAACTGCGCAACCCGTGGCGTGAAGGTCCGCGTGAGCGGCACATTGCTCGCCGTCGAGCCTTCTTTCGTCACCAGGACGATCGCACCCAGCGCGAGCGCTATCCCGGCGTATGCGAGCGCAGTCGGCCGCTCGCCGAGCGCGATCCCGACGATGACGGGAAGTCCCGCGACGATGATGGCGGTGAGCGGCGAGACGACGCTCATCGGGCCTTCGGCGAGTGCGATGTAGAACCACCACATCGCGAGTGCCATAACGATGCCCGACGCCCCACCCCAGAGGAGAGAGCCAGGCGTGGGGACGCCCGCGACAAAAGGCGCCGCGACACCGATGACGATGGCGGAGACCGGGTACGAGACGAGAACCACGCGCAACGGCTGGATACGTCGTGAAGCGACGCCACCGGCAAAGTCGCTCACTCCGTAGGCGACCGCCGAGGTGAGCGCGAGAACTATGGCGACCACTGGTTCTTGTCCGTTCTTCGGTATGACGTCGACAGCTGGACGGAGATCGGTGGCAACGGTGCTCGTCTCGGACGAGCGGTCCGCGGTCTGGTCGAGCCAGGGAGAGTGTTGCAGGGTCGTGCGGCTGGTGCACCTACGTGTCCACAATCGACTCCGGTCTCGTCGCTACGCACACCACGGGTATGTCCGGCACCGTGGGAGGGAAAAGGGGCACCTGCGCGCGGCGGCCGAGATGCTTCCCGCGAGCGTCGCGTGGTGTCCCAAATGGGCGCCGCACCATGGCAGCGGTGTCGACGAGAATCTCGACCAGGCGGTCGCCGCCGGGAGGGTCGCCCGTCGGCCGACGTCTCGCAATTTAGTGCCTGCGTCGACGCACAGCTGGTTGATGGGATGCTGCAGTCCCGGACTGGGCGGCCGACGCTGAAGCGTGCATCGATGCCGCGACCCACCTCTACCAGACCAGCGCCTGAAGGCGCGGAAGGGCCCTGCCATGTTTGATATCTCGAGGTTCGCACCGGAGTCGTTCCCAGCGGTCGCGGCTGTCGCAGGTGTCACGAGCGCGACGACGTCCTGCAGCTTGAAGTCTGGCGGCCAACCCGATCTGTTGCTCATGTGCGTCCCGCCGGGCTCAGCGGTCGCCGGCGTATTCACGCAGTCGAGCGTGACGTCGACAGCTGTGCAGCGCTGCCGCTCGAGCATCCCAGCAGGGCGTGCGCGTGCGCTCGTCGTGCACTCCGGAAACGCGAACGCACTTACCGGGGCACAAGGCCGGGCGCTGGTCGAGCGCATGTGCGAGAGCCTCGCGACAGAGCTCGACTGCCCCTCGTCAGAGGTGTTCATGGCAGGTACTGGGATCATCGGCCAGCACATCACCGACAGTCAGATCCTCGCTCCGCTCCCAGACCTGGCCTCCACACAGGGCGAGGTCAGCTGGGAGCAGGCCGCGCAGGCCATCCGCACCACCGACACCTTCCCGAAGGGTGCCTCGCGCTCGTTCCAGGTCGGCGACCGGCAGGTAGTGGTCAGCGGTATCGCCAAGGGTTCCGGGATGATCGCCCCTGATATGGCGACGATGCTCTGCTTCTTGTTCACCGATGCGGACGTCGAGCCGGACGAGCTTCAGGAGGCGCTCTCGCACGCGAACGTGCAGAGCTTCCGACGGATCAGCGTGGACGGTGACGAGTCGACGAGCGACACCATGCTCGCGTTCGCCACCCGGCGATCCGACCTGGCCGCCGGTGGTGATCGCACCTCGGCCGTGGCCGAGCTGCGCGACGTGATCGCAGAGGTCGCGCTCGACCTCGCGATGCAGGTCGTGAGCGACGGCGAGGGCATCACCAAGCTCATCCAGGTGTCCGTGACCGGCGCCCGCACCGAGGACGACGCCTACGTCATGGCCAAGTCGATCAGCGAGTCCCCCCTCGTCAAGACAGCGATCGCGGGAGGGCACCCGAACTGGGGGCGCATCGCGATGGCTGTGGGGAAGACCCACCGTCCGGTCCGCCAGGAGCGCCTGGACATCTGGCTCGGCCCGCACCAGGTCGCGCTGCAGGGCGACGCCAACGACTCCGTGGACCAGGACGCACTCGCCGTGTACATGAGCACCGACGTCATCGAGATCGCGGTCGACGTGGCGATGGGCACGGCCAGCTCGACCCTGTGGACCTGCGACCTCACTCAGGGCTACATCAACATCAACGCCCACTACTCCACGTAAAGCACGTGCGTGACGGGTCACCGGGCGAGAAACCTCGCCCGGTCAAGTTCTGCGCTGCACGCACCCGCATGCCCACCGGACGTCGGGCGCGTGCAGCGCGCCGGACTCGGTCGCCGCGTCCCGACGGGTCCTCAAGATCGCAGTCGAGGACCACGTCGCCTTCATGTCGCTGTACCGCAGTGAGCTCTGACTCACTGCAACCACGAGCGCACTGAACCAAGCCACCCGGCTGACCATGGGTTCGCAGAAACTCGACCGTGCTACACAAGCGGAGGCCTGTGCAATCTAGGCCGCACGCCCACACTCTTGACGTGCCACGCAGACTGCACGGACACGCCGCTGCACTTTGCACGATCTCGGGCGTGCCGCGGGGGCCGTGCAAACTAGGACGCAGGGCAACCACCCGCCCTAGCCGGCCTGACGGTAGGAGCATCACCCGCGGTCGTCACATCATGGTGTGAACGGGCCGAGCGTCAGTTCCGAACTTCCGCTAGACCCCGAACGCGACACTCACTCGGCGCGGTCTCCAGCCAGCAGGCTGTGGACAACGGTGTCCCGGCGACCCGATTTGAACGTCATGTGCGAGCGCAGCACGCCTTCGCGCCGGAAGCCACATCGCTGAGCTACCCGCTGCGAGGCGATGTTGTCGGGGCCGCAGGTCAGTTCCATGCGCGCGAGGTTCAGGGCATCGAAGCCCCAACCTGTCAGCAGCCGAACGGCTGTGGTCGCTGCGCCCCGACCACGCGCCACCGTCGTGAGCCAGTATCCGATGGACGCCCGTCGCTGCGTCAGATCGACCGCGTACAGCGACACACCGCCCCACAGCATTCCCGTGCCGCAGGCCACCACCGCCAGCTGTAACTCCTGCCCCGCGATCCACGAGCGCTGCTGGTCCTCCAAGAACCGCTGTGCGTCCTCGACGAGGTAAGGGGCAGAGGACGGCCATGTGAACGCCAGCACCTCCGGGTCAGCGAAGGCTGCATGCAAAGCGACTGCCTCATCGGCGAGCCACCGTCGCAACAAGACACCACCGGAGGACAAGTCCGGGTCAGGCAGCGGTAGGGCGCTCATCGCAAGCAGTATAGGAGCCCCGCAGCCACGCCCTACGCTCCTTGGGGTCCGCAGCCCGGTAGTTCCACCACCGTGATTTGCGGGGATCCACATGCGTCCCCCTCTCGGCCAGATAATGCCAACCTTTCCGATGCCGCTGGCCTCCCTCGACCCACGCTCTACGTCTGACTCGACGAGAGCGGCTAGCAACCCGCGCGGATCACGTCGAGGACCCCTCGCCCAATCGATGGACGACCTGCCCTGAACCGGTCCGCGATCCTTAGCCTGTCGCCATGAGCACCGCGCCTGAAGGCTATGAGATCTCTGCCGACCCTTCACGCCTGGATGTGGACCTCGTCTACCGCTGGTTGTCCGAAGACACCTACTGGGCGCTCGGACGCTCGCGCGAGAAGCACAACGCGGCGATCGCAGGTTCGACGAACCTCGGTGTTTTCAACGTCGAGTCGGGCGACCAGGTGGCTTACGCCCGCGTGGTCACCGACCACGCAACGTTCGCGTGGCTGTGCGACGTGTACGTCGCCCGTGAGGCGCGCGGGAACGGGCTGGGCACCGCCCTCGCGGCCGCCGTGCGCGACCACTTGGAGCCGTTCGGCGTCCGGCGGATCATGCTCGCGACGGCCGACGCGCACCGCGTCTACGAGCGCGTCGGCTTCGCGCCGATCACGACTCCTGAGAAGTGGATGGTACTGGGCTCGCAGTGATCTCCTCCGCCTGCTCACAGGGTAAGGACGTGTCATGCTGCGCTGAGGCTACGCCCCACCCTGTCTGAGGCCTGTGCATCGCCGAGCGCCAACCCAGACGGTCCAGCGTCGGGGTTGGCGGACAAACTACTGACGTCTAACCAAGGAGCCCCCACCATCTCGACCGCGCTCCGCATCTTGATGGAGACCGGTGTGCCACGGAGCAGCCCAGACCCAAGCACCACGCCGCTACTCAGGGGCCATCAGCTCAACACCCTCGCCCCATCTGATGGGCACGATCAGACAAAGTGACGGTCATGTTACAGAGGTGGGCGAGTGCGCAAAATAGGTTGCACGTCCACAACACCCCCACGTCACGCCTGCATATCAACAAATCGCGAGTAATGCCCTTGGAATGCCACGGTGATGACGTCGGTCGGCCCGTTGCGGTGCTTGGCGACGATGAGGTCGGCTTCACCGGCCCGCGGCGATTCTTTCTCGTACGCGTCTTCTCGGTGCAGCAGGATGACGATGTCAGCGTCCTGCTCGATCGACCCAGACTCACGCAGGTCGCTCATCGCCGGCCGCTTGTCCGTGCGCTGCTCGGCGCCACGGTTGAGCTGCGAGATCGCGATGACCGGAACCTCGAGCTCCTTGGCAAGGAGCTTGAGCGCACGAGAGAACTCCGAGACCTCCTGCTGACGCGACTCCACGCGCTTGCCAGACGACATGAGCTGGAGATAGTCGATGACGACGAGCTTGAGGTCGTGCTTCTGCTTGAGCCGTCGGCACTTGGCACGGATCTCCATGAGGGACATGTTCGGCGAGTCGTCGATGAACAACGGCGCCTCAGAGATCTTGCCCATGGTCCCCGCAAGCTTCTGCCAGTCGTCCTCGCCCATGGACCCGTTGCGCATCTTCTGCAGGTGGATCCGCGCCTCGGCCGCAAGGAGTCGCATGGTGATCTCGTTGCGGCTCATCTCGAGCGAGAAGACGACAGAGGTCAAGCCGTGCTTGATCGACGCCGACCGAGCGATGTCGATCCCGAGCGTCGAGTTGTGCGTCGGAATCATCGCGTGCGACGCGAGGTACAGGTGCTCGGGGTGGCTGATCTCCACGCACCGGACCGGCACGGGCTCCACAGGTCGCACGTCCACGATCAACCGGCTCTGCAGACGAGGAGTCGACACCCGGCGGCATTCCTTGTGGACAAGCTTCTTGCGCTCGAGCGCGAAGACCTCGTCGTCAGCCGTGAACGTGAGGGTGAACGCCGTCGCGCTCTCGTCAGACCGTCCGCGGACAGTCCGCTCGGACCAGCTCGTCTGGTAGCCGAGGCTGTGGACGAGCTCGCGAGCGTCCTGGGCGAGCCGCCTGCTCGTCACCGTGAGCTGCAGGCTCCCGGTTGGGTCGACGGAGCCGTCGGCGTCGAGCAGACCGGCCAACAGCTCGCGGCGCTGGTCCTCGCTGCCTCGCAGGTAGGACACGGGGATGTGCTTGTCACCCAGCACTCCGAGCGCCCGCAACATCCCGGCGACGGTGCCACGCACGTCAGCGCACTCGGGGGCGGGCAGCTGCAGCACGTAGTGCCGTGCGGCACCGTCCCGGCTCGGCAGCTCGTGCGCGACGAGCCCGAGCCCGTCGATCCGCATCGCGATCTCTGGATCTGCCGACGTGAGCTCTGCGGAGGCAGAGTCCCCGTCACCGAGCCAGACCCCCAGAGCATAGGGGTGCAGCGGAAGATCTGCGGCGGGAAGCTGCAGCGCGGTCGCCACGGGTACGCCGTGGTTGGCACGCTCGCCCGCTGTGGCACACCGCACCGTAGCGGCGATCTCCTCCGTCGTCCGGATCTCGGTAACGCTCCCTGCACGACGAGCCGCACGCGTCGTCGTCGCCCACTCGTGCTGAGCGTCCGCCACGATCGAGGTGCCGTCGTCGAAGACGACCTCGTAGCACGGACGGTCCGTCATGACCTCGGTCGCTGCGACGACCGTGGTGGGCGTCCCGTCGGCGGCGAGCAGCTCGTCTCCGACCTGCACGTCCCCCATCGTCGTCCACCCGGTCGGCGTCGGCAGGGGCGTGTCGAGCGCCAGAGCCTTCCCGATGGCCGGGCGCGCCGCCAGGACGATCATCTGTCCGGGGTGCAGCCCGTTGGTCAAGCGGTCGAGATCGGCGAACCCCGTCGGTACGCCCACCATGCCTTCGCCGCGGTGCCCGGCGGCCTCGATCTCGTCGACCGCTCCCCCGATGACGTCGCCGAGGACGTGGTAGTCCTCGCTCGTGCGCGTCTCGGTGACGGCGTAGACCTCGGCCTGGGCGTTGTTGACGATGTCGTCGACGTCGCCGCCGTCCGTCGCGTACCCGAGCTGGACGATGCGCGTCCCGGCCTGCACGAGACGGCGCAGCACGGCACGCTCACGGACGATCCGCGCGTAGTAGCCGGCGTTCGCGGCCGTGGGCACCATCGAGATGAGGGTGTGGATGTAGGGCGCTCCACCGATGCGGCCCATCTCGCCGCGCTTCGTGAGCTCGGCCACGACCGTGATCGCATCCGCAGGCTCGCCGCGACCGTAGAGATCGAGGATGACCTCGTAGACCGCCTCGTGGGCGGGCTTGTAGAAGTCGGTGCCCTTGAGCTGCTCGATGACGTCGGCGATCGCGTCTTTCGAGATGAGCATGCCGCCCAGGACGCTCTGCTCCGCGGCGACGTCCTGCGGCGGCGTCCGGTCGAACGGGGAGCCGGAGGAGCGTTGTGAGCTGTAGTCCGACTCGAGCTCGTCGATCGACATGAAGTCCCATCTCGTGTGCGTGCTTCTGGGCTTCGGTGTACACCCTGCCACTGACAGAGCGTCGGCTGCTCCTGCACCGTACGCTCGCGTGGCATGCGGAACCAACCCGCACCAATCGACTTATCCACAGGCTTGTCCCCAGGGGTGGGGACAACTCGGCAGGGGGCAGGTCAGCAGTCATCCACAGTGTGGATAGAGGTGTGGATAACTGGGGATAACCTGTTCATAGAAACGAGTTTTCTCCTCTCAGCCGCGACAATCCGCCACTCTGCTTGTGGACTCACAAGTGCCTCGAGAGGCATCCACGCCTCGGACCTGATGGGATCACTCTGTGGAACAATCTCGCCCGACCAGCGGCGTCGACCGCCAGATCCTCGCCCTCGCGGTGCCCGCGCTCGGAGCGCTCGTCGCCGAGCCGCTCTTCGTCCTCGTCGACTCGGCCGTCGTCGGGCACCTCGGGACTCCGCAGCTCGCAGGGCTCTCGATCGCCTCGACAATCCTGCTCACCGTGGTCGGTCTGTGCGTATTCCTCGCCTACGCGACCACCGCCGCGGTCGCGCGACGGCTCGGAGCCGGGGACGCCGTCGCGGCCTTGCGCTCAGGCATCGACGGCATGTGGCTCGCAGCGGCTCTCGGCGTCGGTCTCGCGGCTCTGCTCTGGGTGGCCGCTCCCTGGGCCGTCGGCGTCCTCGGTGCGGACGGCGCCGTCGCCGACCACGCGACGTCCTACCTGCGCTGGTCCGCCCCCGGCCTGCCGGGCATGCTCCTCGTCCTCGCGTCGACGGGCGTCCTGCGCGGCCTGCAAGACACCCGCACGCCCCTGTGGGTCGCAGCAGGCGGCGCTGTCGCCAACGCGGTGCTCAACGTCGTGCTCGTCTACGGCGCCGGGATGGGGATCGCCGGCTCGGGCCTCGGCACCGCGGTCGCACAGCTCGCCATGGGAGCGATCCTCACCGCCGTCGTCGTCCGGGGAGCGCGCGCCGCGGGCGCCGGCCTCCGTCCGTCGACCGGCGGGATCTGGTCGAGCGCGCGCGCCGGCGCGCCCCTGCTCGTCCGGACCGTGTCCCTGCGCCTCGCCATCCTCCTCACCGTCTTCGTCGCGACAGGGCTCGGCGCGGTCGCTCTCGCGGGCCACCAGGTCGTCACGAGCGTGTGGGGCCTGGCAGCGTTCGCGCTCGACGCCCTCGCCATCGCGGCGCAGGCGCTCATCGGCCACCGGCTCGGTGCGGGCGACGTCGACACGACCCGCCAGATCCTGCGACGCACGCTCCAGTGGGGCACGGGCGCCGGCGCGATCCTCGGCGCGGTCGTCGCGGGCGGCGGCTGGTGGTTCGCGCTGCTCTTCACGTCCGACCCCGACGTGCGCGTCGCGATCGCGCTCGGCATGGCTGTCGCTGGCCTGCTCATGCCCGTCGCCGGGTGGGTGTTCGTCCTCGACGGCGTCCTCATCGGCGCCGGCGACGGTCGCTACCTCGCGGTCGCGGGCGTCGTCACGCTCCTCGCCTACGCCCCCGTCGCCCTGGCGGTGCGGGCGTGGGCGCCGTCGGGCGCTGCGGGCCTGGCCTGGTTGTGGCTCGCCTTCGCGGGCGTCTTCATGCTCGCTCGCGCGCTGACCACCGGCCTCCGCGCCCGCGGCAGCGCCTGGCTGTCCACCGGCACCTGACGCAAACAGCCAAGAAGCGGGTACGACGACGGCCCGCCGCCTCCCGGGGGAGACGAGCGGGCCGTCGGTCGTGCAGATCAGTCGTTCAGCGTGAGATCACGCAGCGACGACGTTGACCTTGATGTTCGCCGAGACCTCGGAGTGCAGACGGATCGAGACCGTGTACTCCCCCGTGGACTTGATCGGCTGAGCGATCTCGATCTTGCGCTTGTCGACGGAGAGCCCACCGAGAGCGGACACTGCTGCCGCGATCTCGCCGGTCGTCACCGCACCGAAGAGACGACCACCGTTGCCAGCCTTCGCGGACACGGTCACCGCCTTCGACTGCAGCGAGTCGCGCGTGGCCTTGGCCTCGTCGAGGGTTGCGATCTCACGTGCCTTGCGAGCCTTGCGGATCGCGGAGATCTGCGACTCGGCACCCTTGGTCCACAGGGTGGCGAGGCTGCGGGGGACGAGGTAGTTACGGGCGTACCCGTCCTTGACCTCGACCACGTCGCCGGGCTCACCGAGTCCGGTGACCTCGTGGGTCAGAATAAGCTTAGCCATCAGTCAGCCTCCTTCTCAGCGTGCCGAGGACGAATAGGGAAGCAGTGCCATCTCGCGGGCGTTCTTCACGGCCTTCGCGATCTGACGCTGCTCCTGCGTGTTCACGCCGGTCACCCGACGAGCGCGGATCTTCCCGCGGTCGGAGATGAACTTGCGCAGCAGGGCGGTGTCCTTGTAGTCGACCGTCTCGATCTTGGCCGACTTCAGCGGGTTGGACTTCTTCTTGGGCTTGCGCACAACGGGCTTTGCCATTGCGGTACTCCTTTACAAGGTGCTTCTCCGGGCCGCACCGCATGCGATTGCGCACGGTGAGACCAGGAAGCGAATATCTACGTGGTGGGGACTAGAACGGAGGCTCGTCCGCGAACGAGCTGCCTCCGCCAGACGAGGCCGGGCCTGCGGTTGCCCACGGGTCGTCGGCCTGTGTCCCCGAACTGGCGCCGAAACCGCCACCGCCGCTGGTGTTGCCACCGGAGCGCTGGGCGCGGGTGACCTTGGCGGAGGCGTACTTCAGGGAAGGACCGATCTCCTCGACCTGAAGCTCGACGACGGTGCGCTTCTCGCCCTCGCGAGTCTCGTACGAACGCTGCACGAGGCGGCCAGACGCGATGACACGAGTTCCCTTGGTCAGGGACTCGGCAACGTTCTCGGCAGCCTCACGCCAGATGGAACAACGCATGAACAGCGTGTCGCCGTCTTTCCAGTCGTTGCTCTGGCGGTCGAACGTCCGGGGCGTGGAAGCCACCGTGAAGTTCGCGACGGCCGCCCCTGACGGGGTGAATCGGAGCTCGGGGTCGCCCGTGAGGTTCCCGACCACCGTGATGACGGTGTCACCAGCCATGCCATCTCCTTGGAGTGAGTGCGTGTTCGTGAGAGGTGCAAGGGGTCAGAGCGGGTGCTCAGACGTCTGCGCGCATGACCTTCGTACGCAGGACGACCTCGTTGAGGCCGAGCTGGCGGTCAAGCTCCTTGGACGTCGCAGGCGTGGCGGTGAAGTTGACCACCGCGTAGATGCCCTCGGTCTTCTTCTGAATCTCGAACGCCAAGCGACGGCGGCCCCAGATGTCGACCTTGTCGACGGTGCCGCCCTCGGTCGAGATGACCGAGAGGTACTTGTCGAGCGACGGAGCAACGGTGCGCTCTTCGATCTCGGGGTCGAGGATGATCATCAATTCGTACTGACGCATGTGTGTAACCCACCTCCTACGGACTCTGCGGTCACGGAACTTCCGTGACAGGAGGGTTGTGCGTGCGTGTCGGCCGAGCAGCGCCCGGCCTGGTGCTGTGCGCGCCCCACGCCGATAGGCGACGGGGAGTGGGCACACAACAAGCCACAAGGGTACCCGCCCGGGGGCGGGTACCCGAAATCGATCGCTCCGACTATCCGGAGCTCTTCGGTGTGGTCACTTCAGGGACCTCTTCCGAGGTCGCTGTGGGTTCCGGCGCCGGCGTGGTGGTCGGCTTGGTGGTGGCTGTCGCCGTCGGCTCCGGTTCAGGCTCCGGTTCAGGCTCCTCGGTCGGCTCCTGCGTCGGGATGCTCGACTGGTCGGGCCCCTTGGAGACGACGATCGACACGGTCGAGCCGATGGCAGTCTCCGACCCTTCGCCCGGGACGACGCTGATGACGTTCCCCTTCTTGACGTCCGAGTCGTACGCCTCGGTGATGGAGGAGTTGAGCCCTGCGGCTCGGACCGCCGACTCGGCGTTGTTGCGCGACCGTCCGACGAGACCGTTGGGCACAGTGGCCGTCTCGTCCTCTGGCGCCTCGGTGGTGGCTTCCTCGGTGGGCTCGTACGTCGGTTCCTGGGTGGGGGCGTACGTCGGTTTCGTCACCTTGGTCCGCGCGGGGAACTGGACGACCTCGCGGCCTTCGAGCACCATGCCCATGTAGTCGGTCCACACCTGGACGGGGATGGTGCCGCCGGTGACGCCGTTCTCCGCGGAGACGCCGCCGAACGGCGTGATGGTCTCCTGCACTCCCCCCTCACCGGACTGGTAGAGAGTGACGGCCGTGACGAACTGAGGCGTGTACCCCACGAACCAGGCGGACTTGTTGTCCTGGGACGTTCCCGTCTTGCCGGCGATCGGCACACCGAGCGCACTCGCCGCCTTTCCGGATCCTTCTTCGACGACCTTCGTCAGCGCATACGTGAGCTCCGCGACATCAGGAGCCTGGAACTCCTGCTGGGGCGTGTTCGGAGGCGTGTAGGTGACCGCGCCTCCCCGGCTCACGCTCGCCAGGATGTGCGCCTCGTGCCGGACGCCCTGAGCCGCGAAGGTCGCGTAAGCGCTGGCCATGTCGACCGGACGGACCGTCGCTGTCCCGAGGACGTTGGCGAGGTTCGACTCGAGGCCGTCAGCAGGGACGCCTGCACGCACAGCGACGTCGACGGTGTTCTCCGGACCGATCTCCTCGTTCAGCTCGATGTACGCAGTGTTGATCGATTCGGCTGTGGCCTTCTCGAGGGTGACGACCCCGTAGTCCTTGTAAGCGAAGTTCGCGACCTCGTACTCGCCGAACGACTTCGGCGAGTTGCCGTCGAAGGTGTCGTAGAGCGTCTTGCCCGCCTCGAGTCCGGCCATGAGAGCGAAGGGCTTGAAGGTCGAGCCTGCCTGGGCAGTTCCCTGGGTCGCACCGTTGAACTGCGTAGTCGTGTAGTCGGCCCCTGCGTAAAGGGCAAGGTACCCGCCTGTCGCCGGGTCGATCGTGACGATCGTCTTGACGAGGTTCGGCGAGCTGTCGGTCGCCATGTTCGCGATGGCCTGCTCGGCCTGGTCCTGGATGCCCTTGTCGATCGTCGTGACGATGGTCAGCCCACCGGTGAGCAGGTCCTCCTCGTCGATGGCGGCGTCCGAGTCGAGCTCGCGGGTGACCATGTCGAGCAGGTAGCCCTTAGGGCCGGCAAGTTTGTTCTCCTGAACGAACGGGACGGCCTCGGGGTAGACGAGAGCATCACGCTCGGCCTGCGTGAGGAACCCTTTTTCGACCATCCGGCCGACGACGTACTCCCAGCGGCTCTCAGCCTTCTCCGGGTCGTTGCGGGGGTCCCACCCGGTCGGGTTGGGGATCACACCAGCGATGAGGGCCGCCTGCGCGACCGTCAGCTCGGAGGCCGGGACGCCGAAGTACAGGAGCGCAGCGGTCTGGATGCCGTTGGCACCGCGACCGAAGTAGATCGTGTTGAGGTAGCCGGTGAGGATCTGGTCCTTGTCCTGCTGACGGTCGATCTTCACCGCCATGAGGACCTCTTCGACCTTGCCCGCGTAGTCGGACGTCGTCGAGCCCTTGTAGTAGCGCTCCACGTACTGTTGCGTGATCGTCGAACCACCGGTGACGCGGCCACCCTTGAGGTTCCCGATGAGCGCCCGGGCCATGCCCATCGGGTCGATCCCGGAGTTCTCGTAGAACGAGCCGTCCTCGGACGCGACGACGGCCTGCTTGACGTGCTCCGGGATCTCTTCGCTCTCGATGATCTCGCGGTTCTGGTCCGCGTAGGTCGCCATCTCGGTGACGCCGTCGGCGTAGTAGACCTTCGAGGCCTGCGCGAGCGCGAACTCGTCAGCGCTCTTCGGGACCGTGATCGAGGCGTAGGCCGCGAGGACGAGGCCCACCACGAGCGCGATGACCGTCAGGCCCGTCCCGACGACGACCCGCCACGACGGCAGCCAGCGGTGGATCGGGCCCTTGCCTGACCGGGGGTAGTCGAAGAACTTGCGCTTGGACGTCGTGCGGCCGCTCGTGCGGCCCGTCGGACGGCCGCTCGTGCGGGCCGTCGGGCGACCGGTGCTGCGGCCTGTGCTGCTGGCCGTCCGTCGCGTCGAGGGTGTGCGCGACTGTGCTCCGCTTCCCGTGGAGCGCGCCGGTCGATTGCTCGAGCTCGCCACTGTGAACCTTCCTGCCGTAGACATGTGCGGATCGCCGTCAGCTCGGTCGTTCTGTGGCTGATCTGCGTCGGGCCGGGCGAGCAGACACTCGGACCCAGATTCCCACGGTGCACTCTATGGGGTGAAGTTCGAAATTCCACAGTGCCTAGCACGTTCCAGGGACTTCCTCCCCGCGCCCCGCCCTAGAGCCACCCTGATCCTTCACACCTTCTGGGACAAAAAGCCCAGAGGGTAGCGTAAAGGGCCGTTCTTGCGCCAGTCACGCAACGCGCCTACTGTGTCGATGTATCGGATCGATACATCGAGAAGCACCGAACGAGGGATGGTAGGTCGTGCGCAGCAAGTCCACCGTCCTCGAGACAGCCATCCTCGGCCTTCTCAACGACTCCCCGCTGCACGGGTACGAGCTCCGCAAACGTCTCAATCTCGTGCTCGGATCGTTCCGTGCCTTGTCGTACGGGTCGCTGTACCCGTGCCTCAAGACGCTCGTCACCCGCGGGCTCATCGTCGGCAGCACGTCCTGTGCCGCACCACCCCATGCACTCTCAGGCAAGCGCGCGAGGATCGTCTACACGCTCACGGCCGACGGCAAGGAGCAGCTCCAAGGCGTCCTCGCCTCGTCCGGGCCGGCTGCATGGGAAGACGAGAGCTTCGACGTCCGCTTCGCGTTCTTCGGCCAGACGGACGCCGAGACACGCATCCGGATCCTCGAGGGCCGGCGCAGCCGCCTCAACGAGCGTCTCGAAGCGGTGCGCGACTCCACGGCGCGCACCCGTGAGCGGCTCGACGAGTACACGTTGGAGCTCCAACGACATGGCCTCGAGCAGGTCGAACGCGAAGTTCGATGGCTCGACGGCCTCATCAACACCGAGCGCGACCGTCGTCGTGCCCGGACACCGGGAGCACTCCCGGGCGCCAGCCTGACGGCGGACGCAGAACGAGCACCAACCGCACCACCCGAAGAAACCAGCAACCCACACACCGTCGACGGCGATCACCGCCTCGGCACTGACAGCAAGGAGCGAGGATGACTGCCATCCGCGTCGCCATCATCGGCGTCGGCAACTGCGCCACGTCACTGATCCAGGGCGTCGAGTTCTACAAGAACGCCGACGCGAACGACACCGTCCCGGGCCTCATGCACGTCCAGTTCGGCGACTACCACGTCTCAGATCTTCAGTTCGTGGCCGCGTTCGACGTGGACGCGAAGAAGGTCGGGTTCGATCTCTCCGAGGCCATCCTGGCGTCTGAGAACAACACGATCAAGATCGCCGACGTACCGCCGACCGGCGTCACCGTGCAGCGTGGACACACCCTCGACGGCCTCGGGAAGTACTACTCCGAGACGATCGAAGAGTCGGACGCCGAGGCTGTGGACATCGTCCAGACCCTCAAGGACGTCAAGGCTGACGTGCTCGTCTGCTACCTGCCTGTCGGTTCCGAGCAGGCCGCGAAGTACTACGCGCAGTGCGCCATCGACGCGAACGTCGCGTTCGTCAACGCGCTCCCCGTCTTCATCGCGTCCGACCCCGTGTGGGCCGCAAAGTTCGAGGCTGCTGGCGTCCCCATCGTCGGTGACGACATCAAGTCCCAGGTCGGCGCGACGATCACGCACCGTGTCCTCGCGCGTCTCTTCGAAGACCGCGGCGTCGTGCTGGACCGCACGTACCAGCTGAACGTCGGCGGCAACATGGACTTCAAGAACATGCTCGAGCGTGAGCGCCTCCAGTCCAAGAAGCTCTCCAAGACGCAGGCCGTCACCTCGAACATCGACGACGGTCCGCTCGCCGGCAAGAAGGAAGACCGCAACGTCCACATCGGCCCGTCGGACTACGTCGCGTGGCTCGACGACCGCAAGTGGGCGTACGTCCGCCTCGAGGGTCGCGCGTTCGGTGAGGTTCCCCTCAACCTCGAGTACAAGCTCGAGGTCTGGGACTCGCCCAACTCGGCCGGCATCATCATCGACGCCGTGCGCGCCGCGAAGATCGCCAAGGACCGTGGCATCGGCGGACCCATCATCTCCGCATCGACGTACTTCATGAAGTCGCCGCCGGTCCAGATGGAAGACAACAAGGGCCGTGCACAGCTCGAGTCCTTCATCCGTGGTGACATCGAGCGCTGACGTCCCACCTTGCAGCACCTCGGAGGGCCCCGGTGACATCACCGGGGCCCTTCGTCGTCCGGGCGGCGTCCGGGCGTACTTCATGGTGCGTACGCTTCGTGACGTGGGCGCCCTGAGAGATCTTCGTCAGCTGCTCCGCATCCGTGACTTCCGTCGGCTGTTCACCGTGCGGATGGTCAGCCAGGCCGGCGACGGGATGTTCCAGATCGGCTTGGCGACGTTGTTCTTCTTCTCGCCGGAGAGCCAGGGCACCGCTGCGAGCATCGCGGTGGCGTTCGCGATCCTGCTCGCGCCGTTCACGCTGGTGGGCCCCTGGGCAGGAGTGCTGCTCGACCGCTGGCGCCGCCGCCAGGTGCTCGTCGTCGCCAACGCGACGCGGGTGGTGATCACCGTCGTCATCGCTGTGGTCATCCTCGTGTGGGGCGTCGTCCCGGTCGTGTACGCCCTTGCTCTCCTCAATCTCTCGCTCAACCGCTTCCTGCTCGCTGCGCTGTCTGCGTCGTTGCCCCGCGTGGTGGACGGACCGCTGCTGCTCACGGCGAACGCCCTCGTCCCGACCCTCGGCGCGGGAGCAGCGGGTGCGGGAGCGCTCGTCGGCCTCGGAATCGGCCTCGCGGTCTCCGACGGGACGCTGCACGACGCCCTCTCGTTGGGGACCGCGGCGATCCTCTTCGCGGCTGCCTCGGCCCTCGCGCTCGTCTTCTCCCGCGACAGGCTGGGTCCGGAACGCCTGGCCGACGCGCAACAGACGCGCCACGAGCTCGCCCGCCTGGGGAACGGGCTGGTCGAGGGCGCACGGCTTCTCGTGGCACGACGGACCCCCGCGCAGGCGCTCGTCATGATGGCGACGCACCGTTTCCTCTACGGTCTCGCGTTCGTGGCAAGCATCCTTCTCTCACGAAACTCTCTCGGCGGGGACGACGCCGCGTCGTCCGGCTCAGGGATGGGGACGTTCACGCTCGTCCTCGCGGCGACGTCTGTCGGCTTCGCGCTGGCTGTCGTGCTCACCCCGACGGTCGCCCGGCACACCGGGCCGCAGGTCTGGATCGTCGTGTGTCTCGTCCTGGCAGCCGTCAGCCAGGCAGTGCTCGCGCTCGACGTGACCCTCACGACGCTGCTCGTCTGCGCCGTCCCGCTGGGCCTCGCCGCCCAGGGCGCGAAGATCGCAGTCGACACGATCGTCCAGCGCGACACGCCCGACGAGTACCGAGGCCGGGCGTTCGCGCTCTACGACGTCCTCTACAACACCGGCTTCATCGGAGCGTCCGCCCTCGCCGCGGTGACCTTGCCCGACTCCGGCTACTCGCCGGGACTGTTCGCGGGGATCGCGGTCGCCTACGCTGCAGCGGCGCTCGTCTTCGGCTGCTGGGGCGCCCGGACGCCGAACTGAAACGATTCGGTCCTTGCTCGACGGCCGTCGGACGTCGATAATCGGTCCAGGTCCCGTTCCCTTGGAACGGGTGGTCGGGGGGCCGATCGCTCGCCCAGAACGCAGCGGTGCGCTGGGCGAGCGAGGCCCACCAACCCGTGTTCCACGTGAAACATCGGGCACCTGACGCTCTCAGGCTCCGCGCTCGCCCCACCAGCCGAGCAGCTCCTCGCGTGCGGCGTCCGCTCCGATCGGGCCTCTGTCGAGCCGAAGCTCCATGAGGAACTGGTACGCCGCCCCCACGTCACGCCCCGGTGGGATCGAGAGGATCGCCATGATCTGCTCGCCGTCGAGGTCTGGACGGATCGACGCCAGCTCCTCTTGACCGCGCAGCTCTGCGATCCGCGCCTCCAGCCCGTCGTAGGCGGTGGAGAGCCGCTGCGCCTTCCGACGGTTGCGCGTGGTGCAGTCCGCGCGGGTCAGCCGGTGCAGGCGCTCGAGGAGCGGCCCGGCGTCCGTCACGTACCGACGCACCGCAGAGTCCGTCCAGGCACCCTCGCCGTAGCCGTGGAACCGCAGGTGCAGCTCGACGAGCCGGGTCACCTGCGCGATCGTCTCCTTGTCGTAGCGCAGCGCGCGCATGCGCTTGGCGGTGAGCTTGGCGCCGACGGCCTCGTGGTGGTGGAAGCTCACCGTGCCGCCCTGCTCGAAGCGCCGGGTCGCGGGCTTGCCGCAGTCGTGGAGCAGGGCCGCGATGCGCAGGACGAGGTCTGGTCCGGGCACCGGCCCGTCAGGTCCCGTCTCCAGGTCGATCGCCTGGTCGAGCACCGTGAGCGAGTGCTCGTAGACGTCCTTGTGACGGTGGTGCTCGTCGATCGCCAGCTTCATGCCTGGCAGCTCCGGGAGCACGTGCGTCGCCAGGCCGGTCTCGACGAAGACCACCAGACCGAGCCGCGGCTCCCGACCGAGCAACAGCTTGTTCAGCTCGTCCCGTACTCGTTCAGCGGAGACGATCGTGATGCGTTCAGCCATCTCCGTGATGGCACGGCGGGCATCAGGGTCGAGCGTGAACCCGAGCTGCGCCGCGAAGCGCGCCGCGCGCATCATCCGCAAGGGGTCGTCGTCGAAGGACCGCGCGGCCTCGATCGGGGTCCGCAGGACACCTCGGGCGAGGTCGACGAGGCCGCCGTGCGGGTCGACGAACGTGAGCTCCGGGAGACGGACCGCCATGGCGTTGACCGTGAAGTCACGGCGGGACAGGTCCCCTTCGAGCGAGTCGCCGAACGCGACGAGCGGCTTGCGCGACGCGGGGTCGTACTCGTCGGTCCGATACGTCGTCACCTCGACGACGACCTCCGGGTGGTCTGCCGTGGCGAACTTCTTGGCGCCGATCGTGCCGAACTCCTTGCCGATGTCCCAGTGGGCGTCCCCCCACCGCGCGAGCAGCGCCTCGGTCTCGTCCGGGCTCGCGGACGTGGTGAAGTCGAGGTCCGCGCTGGCCCTGCCGAGGAACGCGTCACGGACCGGCCCTCCGACGAGAGAGATCTCGTGTCCGGCGGTCGCGAAGAGGGTCCCGAGCTCACCCACCGCCGGTGCGAGCAGCGCAAGAACGGCTGTGGCACTGCGCTGCAGGGCAGCGACGTCCGCAGCGACATCACCCGCTGAGACGGCCTCGTCGGCCGGGATTTCAAGGTTGGGGACGCTCTCTGACTCAGACACAACATCAAAGCCTGCCAGATAAAGATAAAGTGGCCGACATGTCCACTCCCGCGCACTCTGAGGGCCGCTCGCAGGTCCCCGCGCCGCCGGGTGGTCACCCCCTGCGGATCAACCCGCAAGAATCCCGCCCGACGACGGGTCACAGCGCCCACGGCGTCCACGGCAGCGCGCTGACCTCAGACCTCCCGGTCGTCGAAGAGACGTCCGCCGGCGGGCTCGTCGTCGAGATCCTCGACGGGCTCCACCACGCGGCCGTCATCGCACGGCGCAACCGCGCCGGCCGCCTCGAGTGGTGCCTGCCCAAGGGACACCTCGAAGGAGAAGAGACCGCCGAAGAAGCCGCGGTCCGCGAGATCGCCGAAGAGACGGGAATCACCGGCTCCATCCAGCGGCGCCTCGGCGTGATCGACTACTGGTTCACCGGCGACGACCGTCGCGTGCACAAGGTCGTCCACCACTTCCTGCTCTCTGCGGTGGGCGGGTTCCTCACGGTCGAGGGCGACCCAGACAGCGAGGCCGAGGACGTCGCCTGGGTAGCGTTCGCAGATCTTCCGGCGACGCTGAGCTATCCCAACGAGCGACGCCTGGCGGCAGCTGCTCTCGACCTCCTCACTCGTCCGACAGATCCCGGACAGGACACCCCGACCCACAGATGAGACGTCTTCACGCCCCGCTAGCAGCACGTGACGGCTCCGGCACACCGATCGCGGACCGTGTGCGTGCCGGGCTCTCTGCACTCACGCTCGTTGCGGCCACCCTGCTCGGCGCCGCCCTTCCCGCGGCCCCTGCCTCGGCCGCGCTCGACGACGACGAGGCGATCGTCAGCGTCCAGCTCGTGTCCCTCGCACCCGAGGTGACGCGACCTGGAGACACCCTCACCGTCGTCGTCGAGATCCAGAACACCGGCCCGACCGAGATCACGTCGCCACAGGCCGAGCTGAGCGTGTCACCCGTCTCGATCTCGACGCGGAACACGTTGGCCGCCTGGGAGGAGAACGGGCTGGAGGGCAGCCTCGGCTCCTCGCTCGCGACGACGATGCTGCCCGGACCTCTCCCGCCTGGTGCCACGGCGGTCGTGACGCTCGAAGCGCCTGCCGACTCCATGCAGCTGCGGACCGGCGTCAGCAGCTGGGGGCCCCGCGGGCTCGCTGTCGCGGTCACCGGTGACACGGCCAGCACGGCCGCGGACGAGAGGCTCGGGGTGCTGCGCACGTACGTCGTGTGGTTCCCGGTCGACGACGCAGCGGTCAACCCGGTGCAGGTGAGCGTGCTCGTCCCTGTCGTCGGCCCCCCTGTGGACACGCTCGCACCGCAGGTCGCCGAGGAGACTCTCGCGGAGGAGACTGCCGCCGGCGGCAGGCTCGCGACGCTTCTCGCCAGCACCCAGGGCCTCCCCGGTGTCACTCTGGCGGTCGACCCGGTCCTGGTCCCCTCGTCGTCGGACGAGACCGACGAAGCGTCGGACGAAGCGTCGGACGAACCGACCAGCAAACCGACCGACGAAGCGACCGACGATCCTGCGGCTCCTGACCCGACCGAGCCGGAGGCGACCTGGGTCGAGACCCTGCTCGCCCAGGCTGCCGAGCGCGAGGTCTACGCCCTCCCCCGCTACGACCAGGACTGGGGCGCGTTCGCGGACGCCGGCCTGCCCGCTCCCGCGTCGAGCGACCTTCCGACAGCCCTCTCCGCGTGGCGCACCGACCTCTCGTGGCCCGCAGAGGCGGAACCAGACACGGCGACCCTCGGGCTGGTCGTGAGCTCTGGGGCGCCCACCGTCGTCGTCGGCCCGCAGGCCCTCATGCCCGACGTGGGCCTCACGTACACCCCCACCGGGCGCGCCACCGCGACCACAGACGCCGGCGACGCCGCCCTGCTCGTCCCGGACGCGACGCTCAGCGCACTCCTCGAGGCGCCCGCCCAGACGACGCCGGCGAGCGCACGCCAACGCGTGCTCGCCGAGCTCGCCGTCATCGCACGGGAACGCCCCGGTGACCAACGGCACGTCTTCGTCACGGTCCCCCGTGACTGGTCACCTGACGCGACGACCGCCCAGGCCCAGCTCGCGAGCATGGACACGGTCCCGTGGTCGTCTCTCCAGCCGGTCTCGACGCTCGCTGCTGCGCCAGACCCGGGGGTCTCGCGAGCTCCTCTGCCTGAGGCAGCCAGCAGCTCCGAGGGCGAGCTCGACCCCGCCATCATGAGGAACCTCCGTAAGACGAGCGCCGACATCTCCGCGTTCTCGAGCATCGTCCCCGACCCAGCAGAGATCACTGCGCCGCTCGACGAAGCGGTGCTCGCGGCGACCTCGATCGGGTGGCGGTCGGACGTCGCCGGCCGGTCAGCAGCGATCGACCGCATCCATGCCTCGGCGGCCTCCACCACGGCATCCATCACCATCCTCGGTCAGAGCGACTTCACCCTCATCAGCACGGGCAGCGCGATCCCCATCGACATCAGCAACACCCTCACGCAGCCCGCGACGGTCATCGTCGCGCTCGATCCCGACGACCCGCGTCTCGTCGCCGAGAGCTCAGTGACCGTCACCGTCCCCGCCGGCTCGGACGCGTCCGTGAGCATCCCCGTCAAGGCCATCGGGAGCGGCGACGTCACGGTGAACGTGCAGATCCTCGCCCAGAGCGGCGCCGTGGTCGCCCACCCCTTCGCCTTCGAGGTCCGCGTCCGTGCCGGCTGGGAGACCATCGGGACGGTCGTCGTCACGGTGCTTCTCGTCCTCTTCCTCGCCGGCGGTGTGATCCGGACCATCCACCGCGGACGGTCAGACCGTCGTGCGTCCGCGGCCGTGGTGGAGCAGCTCGAGCGGAGCGAGCAGACCGGTGAGCTGGCAGTCCTCCTCGACGCACAGTCCGTCAAGCCCGCACCCGACGACGAACCCGATCCCCCTCATCACCCCGACGACAGAGAGAACCACCTGTGAGCGCGCAACCGGTCAAAGCACGATCGATGGGACGCAGCTCGATGATCATGGCGTCGGGCACAGCCGTGTCCCGCGCCCTGGGTCTCGTCCGCAACGTCCTCCTCGTCGCGATCCTCGGCTCGACGGGACAGATCGCCGACGCGTTCGACATCGCGAACAAGGTGCCGAACATCCTCTTCGCGCTCATCGCCGGCGGTGTGCTCAACGCCGTCATCGTTCCCCAGGTGATGAAGGCCTACCGCTCGGACAACGCGCAGGAGTACCTCGACAAGCTCCTGACGATCACCGGGACGGCCCTGCTCGTGCTCACCGTGCTCTGCACGGCCGGCGCGACCGCGGCCGTGTGGATCTACACGAACGGCTCGAGCTGGACCGCCGGCCAGACGTCGCTCGCGGTCGCGTTCGCGTTCTGGTGCATCCCCCAGCTCTTCTTCTACGGGCTCTACTCGATCCTCGGTCAGGTCCTCAACGCCCGCAGCCAGTTCGGCCCGTTCATGTGGGCTCCGGCGATGAACAACGTCATCTCGATCATCGGCTTCAGCGCGTTCCTCATCGTCTTCGGTGGCCAGGACGCCAACGCGTCCATCGCCGACTGGGGAACCTCGCAGGTCGCGCTCCTCGGCGGCGTCGCGACGCTCGGTGTCGTGTGCCAGGCGCTCGTCCTCATCATCCCGCTGTGGCGCTCAGGGTTCCGCTGGAACCTGCGCTTCGGTTTTCGCGGCGTCGGGCTGCGGTCAGTCGGTCGCGTGGGCATGTGGACGTTCGCTGCGGTGCTCCTCGACCAGGTCGCCGTCTGGGTGACGACGAGCATCGCGACAGCCGCACCCAACGCCGCGCAGGCAGACGGCTACACGGGTGCCGCGGTCGCTGGGAACGGTGCCTACACGCAGGCGCTCATGGTCTATCTCCTTCCCCACTCCCTCGTCACCGTGTCGATCGCCACCGCGCTGTTCACCGGGATGAGCGCCGCGGCCGCGCGGGGAGACCTCAGGGCAGTCCGGGAGAGCGTGTCGCGCGGCCTGCGGACCATCGGGGTCTTCACCGTCTTTGCGACGGCGCTGCTCGTCGTCCTGTCTCAGCCGGCGATGAAGCTGCTCGTCCCGAGCCTCCGACCAGACGACGTCGTCGTCGTCGGTCGCGTCATGCTCGCCATGGCACTGGGGCTGGTGCCGCTGGGAGCGATGGTGCTCATGAAGTGGGTGTACTTCGCGTTCGAGGACGGCCGGACGGTCTTCATCATCCAGATCCCCGTGACGATCGTCCTCGGTGTCGGGGCGTACGTCTCGACGCTGTTCCTCCCAGGCGAGTGGTGGGTCGTGGCCGTCGCCGGAGCGATGTCGCTCTCCAACCTCGTGGCGGTCCTGCTCCGCATGCGCGGGCTCATGGCCAAGATGGAGGGGCTCGACCTGCCGCGCATCCTCCGCCTCCACGTCCAGCTCGTCATCGCGGCCACCGTGTCGGGGACCGTCGGGTGGGCGGTCCTCAAGGTGTGGGGCTTCTCGCCCGACGACTCGTTCCCCCAGGCGCTCAGCCTCACGCTCCTCGTCGGGGTAACGATGACAGCCATCTACGTGCTCGGGCTGCGGATCATGCGCGTCGAGGAGCTCCAAGGACTCGTTGCACCGATTCTGCACAAGATCTCACGACGACGCGCGGGCTGAGACGCGTACCATGTTGGCGATGCCGACTGATTGCCAGACCGACCTAAAAATGTGTGGATGGGGGCGCGTGCGTGGACAGCGTTGAACGCGGAACCCTGGTCGTAGCGCGGTACCGGCTCGAGGACCAGATCGCGAGCGATCTCGAAGGTGTCAGGGCGTGGGAGGCCGTCGACCAGATCCTCGACCGCGCCGTGCGGGTCAGCCTCATCGAGGGTGACGAGGCTGCTCTGACGCTCGACGCGGCGAGGCGCGCGGCTCTCGTCGCTGACTCACGACTCACACGCGTCCTCGACGTGCTGCACGACTCGTCGCGCAGCTTCGTCGTCACCGAGCCGCACGTCGGGCGCAGTCTCGCGGACCTCGTCGCAGAGGGACCCCTCACTGCTGCGCAGGCGCGTGCCATCGTCGGGAACGCGGCACGTGCCCTCGAGGCGGCTCGCCGCCGCGGGGTGCACCACGGCGCGCTCCGCCCGTCGGCGATCCGTGTCTACCGGGGGAACGTCCGCGTCACAGGCCTCGGGCTCGACGGCGCGCTCACAGGGCCAGCACCCTCCGGCGACGAAGCCTCCCGGCAGGACACCGTCGCGCTCGTCGCACTCCTGCACTATGCGCTGACCGGCATCCTCCCGGCGGCCGGGCTCCGCGTCGCCGCACTCCACCCGGGTGCGCCGCTGCCTGCCGGTCTCCAGTCAGCAGGGGCTCCCCTGAGCGCCCCGCGGGACGTCGTCGCAGGCGTCCCCAACGACCTCGACACCCTGTGTGTCGTGACGCTCGGTCCGAACGACGACGGGCCGCACACGCCCGGACAGCTCGTACAAGAACTCGAACCCTGGGATGAGGACGACGTGCCACAGAACGCCGACGACGAGGTCGTCCCGGAGGTCCCCGGACCTCCGCCCGCCCCCGGAGTCCAGCGCCAGTCCGTGCGCTCGACGTTCGGTTCGTCTCCGCTCGCAGGCTCCTCGATGCCGGGGACTCCCCCGCCGGCGGGGCCGTTCCGCCGTCCGACCACGGGGCGCATCCCCCGTGTCAGCGGCAGCCCGGTCGTCCGCACCTCCCTCTCCGCGACGGGCGCTGCGACCGCGATGCAGCCCAGCGCCGGCTCTCCTGGGTCGATGCCGCCGTCGTTCAGCCCGTCGGACGGGCCTGTCGGCGCGGGCCAGGGCTCAGTGACCGCGACCCAGATCGCACCAGCGGCCTCGTACGACCGGCTGGACAACCTGGCCGAGCAGCCGTCGAACGGCGGTGGCCAGGGTGCCATCGACCGGACCTACGAGTCCATGGTCGCGACGAAGGACCGCGCGAAGCACTACCGCTTCAACCCGACGACGGTCATCCTCGTCGCCATGCTCGCTCTCGTGATCTTCGGAGGGATCTGGGCGAAGAACGCGCTCGGCGACGGGCTCGGCCCGGCGATCGTCGCGTCCGACTCACGGGACGACGCGGCAGACGAGCCGTCGAGCGAAGCGACCGAGCCAGGTGCTGAGCCGACGACCGCGGCGCCGACGACGGAACCTGTCGTCGTCCCTGTGATCGCCTCGGGCGCCCAGCTGGACCCCCTCGGTGACAACAACGAGCACCCCGAGCTCCAGGGTGCGGCCATCGACGGGGACTCCACGTCCTCCTGGTACACGCGCTCCTTCAACAGCTCCCAGTTCGGCGGGTACAAGACGGGCATCGGCTACGCGGTGACGCTCACCGCGCCTGCGGACGTCTCCACGGTCTTCCTCACGACGAACAGCAGCGGCGGCAACGTCGAGGTCCGTGCGACCGACCCGTCGACGCCCACCGAGGGCGAGGTCCTCGCATCCGGACCGCTCGCACCAGAGACTGTCCTCACGCTCTCCACGACTGTGACCACGCAGACGATCGTCCTGTGGTTCACGGACCTGCCGGCGATGCCGTCAGGGAAGTACCGCGTCGAGCTCTTCGAGATCGCGCTCTCCTGACGCCCTCCGGCGACGCGGCCTGCCGGCGGGAACAACGACTCCTGTCCTGGTGTTCTCGTCGCTAGCAAGGAACACACTCCCCCGACTGGATTGAAGGAACGACAGTGACCGTAGCGTCCACGACCACGCCCACCCACGAAGTCATCATCATCGGTTCGGGTCCTGCGGGGTATACGGCTGCGGTGTACGCGGCGCGTGCGGGGCTGGCGCCCCTGGTGCTGGCCGGGTCGATCACTGCGGGTGGTGCGTTGATGAACACCACGGAGGTGGAGAACTTCCCCGGCTTCGTCGAGGGCATCATGGGTCCTGATCTCATGGAGAACATGCAGAAGCAGGCCGAGCGGTTCGGCGCAGTGATCGAGTGGGACGACGCGACCGAGGTGGAGCTGGAGGGTCCGGTCAAGACAGTCCGCACCGGCAACGGAAACACGTACACGGCCCGGGCGATCATCCTGGCGACAGGGTCGGCCTACCGCGAGCTGGGACTGGCGGACGAGAAGCGCCTGTCCGGGCGCGGGGTCTCCTGGTGCGCGACGTGCGACGGGTTCTTCTTCCGCGACCAAGAGATCGTCGTGGTCGGCGGTGGCGACTCCGCAGTCGAGGAAGCCACGTTCTTGACCCGGTTCGCGTCCAAGGTGACGATGGTGCACCGTCGTGACGCCCTGCGGGCCTCGAAGATCATGGCCGAGCGGGCCGAGGCCGACCCCAAGATCGAGTTCGCGTGGAACACCGAGGTCGTGGGCATCACCGGCGAGACCAAGGTCGAGGGACTGCGCCTGCGCGACACGGTCACCGGCGAGGAGCGCGACCTGGCCGCGACGGGGCTGTTCGTGGCGATCGGTCACGACCCGCGCACCGAGCTCGTCGCGGGCCAGATCGCCCTGGACGCCGAGGGTTACATCGAGGTCGAAGGACGCACCACCCGCACCACCCTGGCCGGAGTCTTCGCCTGCGGCGACGCCGTCGACCACACCTACCGACAGGCGATCACCGCCGCCGGATCCGGCTGCGCCGCAGCCATCGACGCCCAGAACTACCTCGGCGACCTCGTCCACGAAGCCGCCTCACCCACCCACATCGCCGACGCACTGGAGACACTGTGACCACGACGACCGTCGTCACCGACGACACGTTCACGACCGAGGTCCTCGAGTCCGACATCCCCGTCCTCGTCGACTTCTGGGCAGAGTGGTGCGGACCGTGCCGCATGGTCGCGCCCGTCCTCGAGGAGATCGCTGCCGACTACGCGGGCCGCTTGAAGATCGCGAAGATCGACATCGAGGAGAACCCCCGAGTCACCTCCGAGTATGGCGTGGTCTCGATCCCGCTCCTCAACGTCTACCGCGGGGGCAAGGTCGTCCGCTCGATCCTCGGCGCGCGACCCAAGCGGGCCCTCGTCGAAGAGATCGACGAGATCCTCGCCGAAGGCGCTGACGCCCAGGTCGAGCCCGCCGGACCGGCCGCCTGAACCAGGCTCGTCCCGCACCGGATCTGACCGCGCACCGCGCACGAAGGCCGCGACCCCGTCCCAGGGGTTGCGGCCTTCACACTTTCCCCCGGCTCCGCGTGCGAGACTAGGCAACGTGACTTCTGCGACCCCACCCACCGCGGGAAACCGCCTGGACCCATGGTTCGGTGCGTACGCCCAGCGGGCGCACAACATGCGTGCGTCGGAGGTCCGAGCCCTCTTCGCGGTCGTCAACCGGCCCGAGGTCGTCTCGCTCGCAGGCGGGATGCCGAACCTCGCAGGGCTTCCGCTCGACGCGATCGCCGACACGATCCAGCGCGTCATCGCGACGCAGGGTCTCTCGGCGCTCCAGTACGGCTCTGGCCAGGGCCACGAGGCGCTGCGTGAGCAGATCCTCGACGTCATGGCGCTCGAGGGCATCTCCGCCCACCCGGACGACGTCGTCGTCACCACGGGCTCTCAGCAGGCGCTCGACCTCGTCACGCGCATCTTCATCGACCCCGGTGACGTCATCGTCGCCGAGGCTCCCTCCTATGTCGGCGCGCTCGGCGTCTTCCGCTCCTACGAGGCTGACGTCGTCCACGTCCCGATGGACGAGCACGGGCTCATCCCCGAGGCGCTCGAAGCGACCTTTGCACGGCTCGCTCACGAGGGGCGTCGCGTCAAGCTCCTCTACACGATCCCGACCTTCCACAACCCTGGCGGGGTGACGCTCAGTCTCGAGCGTCGACCTCAGATCCTCGCGATCGCCCGGCGCTACGGAGTCCTGCTCGTCGAGGACAACCCCTACGGGCTCCTCGGCTTCGGGCAAGATCCCACTCCTGCCATCCGTTCTCTCGACGAAGACGGTGTCGTCTACCTCGGATCGTTCTCGAAGACGTTCGCTCCAGGCTTCCGTGTGGGATGGGTCGTCGCGCCGCACGCCGTTCGCGAGAAGCTCGTGCTCGCCTCCGAGTCCGCAATTCTCTGCCCGTCGAACGCCTCGCAGATGGCGATCTCCGCCTACCTGGCCACCAGCGACTGGCAGGGACAGATCAAGGCGTTCCAGGTGATGTACCGCGAGCGGCGGGACGCCATGGTGTCGTCCCTCGCGGAGCACCTCCCGGACGCGTCCTGGACCGTGCCAGACGGTGGCTTCTACACCTGGGTCAAGCTCCCCCCGGGCCTCGACTCGAAGTCGATGCTGCCCCGTGCTGTCACAGGCCGCGTCGCGTACGTCCCAGGAACGGCTTTCTTTGCCGACGGCACCGGCGCAGACCACATGCGCCTGTCGTACTGCTATCCCACACCCGAGCGCATCCGTGAGGGTGTGCGTCGCCTCGCGTCGGTCGTCAACGCTGAACGAGAGCTCGTCGAGATCTTCGGCACGAGCCCGTTGCTGGACGACGTCACCGACACCGACAACCCAGGACCGGACGTCGCATGAGCCAGCACCCCCGGGTGGTCATCTTGTCGGGTGGCCTCTCGCACGAGCGTGACGTGTCGATCCGTTCCGGCCGGCGGGTGGCGGAAGCCCTGCGCGCCGCGCACGCCGAGGTCACGGTCCACGACGTGGACGCGGATCTCCTGCCACTCCTCGACGAGGTCCGCCCAGACGTCGTCTGGCCTGTCCTGCACGGTGCCAGCGGCGAAGACGGGTCCGTCCGTGACGTCCTGAGCCTCCTGTCCGTCCCGTACGTGGGGACCGGCCCCCGATCGAGCCGTGTGGCCTGGAACAAGCCGGTAGCGAAGTCTGTCGTCGCACGGGCCGGCCTCACCACACCCGACTACGTGACCCTCCCCCAGACGCTCTTCCGCGACCTCGGAGCACGAGCGGTGCTGGACGCCGTCGTGGGCAACCTCGGGCTGCCTCTGGTCATCAAGCCGGCGAGCGGTGGCTCCGCTCTCGGCGTCACGTTCGTCTCGGAGCGAGCCGACCTTGCTCAGGCGATGGTGACGTGCTTCGCGTACGGCGACATCGCCCTCATTGAGAAGGCCGTCTCCGGCACGGAGATCGCCGTCTCCGTCATCGAGACGGCTGACGGACCCCAGGCTCTGCCCGCTGTCGAGATCGTCACCGACGGCGCCTACGACTACGACGCGCGCTACAACCCGGGCCGCACCGAGTACTTCGCACCGGCACGCCTCGACGCGACGGATGCCGAGCACGTCGGAGCGGTCGCGGTGCAGGCGCACCAGGCGCTGGGCCTGCGCCACATCTCTCGCACAGACCTCATCCTGCGGCCCGACGGCACTGCAGAGTTCCTCGAGGTGAACGTCGCGCCCGGGATGACCGAGACCTCGTTGCTGCCTCAGGCGGCTCTCGCCGGCGGCCACTCCTTGCCGGCGCTCTACCTGTCTGTCGTCGACAGGGCCAGGACGACAGGCTCGAGCGTCTCCCCCGGCTGAACAGCCGGTCCTCCCAGGCCGAGACCTGTCCTGGCCCGAGAGCCCCGTCCTACTTCTTGAAGAGCCCGGAGTCCTCGGGTGCCATGACGCTGAGGATCCGGTTGAGGTCCTCGACCGAGGCGAACTCGACGGTGAGCTTGCCCTTCGTCTTTCCCAGGTCGACCTTGACTCTGGTCTCGAAACGATCAGACAGCCGCGAGGCGAGGTCTTCGATCGCCTGGATCTTCCCGCCCGCACGTGGCCTCGTGGCCTGCTTCTTCTCCTGGTCCAGCCCGCCGAGGGCCACGATCTCTTCTGTCGCGCGGACGGAAATCCCCTCAGCGACGATCCTCTGCGCGAGCCGCTCGATCTCAGACCCGTCCGACAGACCGAGAAGCGCGCGGGCGTGGCCGGCAGAGAGCACTCCCGCTGCGACCCGGCGTTGAACCAGCGGCGGGAGTCGCAGGAGTCGGAGCGTGTTGGAGATCTGTGGTCGCGACCGTGAGATGCGGCTGGCCAGCTCTTCGTGCGTGCAGCCGAAGTCGTCGAGAAGCTGGCGGTAGGCGGCAGCCTCCTCGAGGGGATTGAGGTCGCTGCGGTGGAGGTTCTCCAACAGTGCGTCGCGCAGGAGGTCGGAGTCCTCGGTCTCGCGGATGATCGCGGGGATCGTCGTCAGACCAGCTTCTTGGCTGGCGCGCCACCGCCGCTCCCCCATGATGAGCTCGTAGCCGCTCCCGTCCTTCGACGGACGCACGACGATGGGCTGCAGCACGCCGATCTCTCGGATCGACCCGACGAGCTCGCCCAGCTCGTTCTCGTCGAACGTCGCGCGGGGCTGGCGTGCGTTCGGCCGGATGCTCTGCACGTCGAGCTCGGCGAAGGTCGCTCCAGGCACGGGAACGAGGTCCACAGACAGCGACGTCCCGGTGGCGGCCTCGTACGTTTCACGTGAAACAGAGTCGATGAGGAACGGACGGTCAGCCGCCTTCACTGCAGCGACAACTGTGGGGGCGTCGGGCGCCGAGGCGTCCCGCGGGACATCGGCTGCTGCCAGCTCACCGTTCGGCGGCGCGCCTGCCTCAGACGATTCCGCCAGCTCCTTCACCGCGGTGCCTGCGGGCGCGCCGTTGGGGAAGAACACGTCCACGGGACGTCGCCCCTCGGAGGCCGACGGGATCAAGGCTCCCAGTCCACGGCCGAGGCCGCGACGCTTTTCACTCACTGTGCTTCCTTCTCACTGTGCTTCGTTCCGACTGTGCTTCCTCTGGACACCGATGCTTTGCGCCCCCGATGCTCGCCCCGTGGCCCGTAGAGAGGCCGCCGGGAGGTCCGAGCGCTGCGTTCATTGTGGCACCGAGGTCGTTCTAGCCCTGGCTCATCCGCGTGCGGCGCGTTCAGAGAGCTCTCGTGCGGCTTCACGGTAGGCAAGGGCGCCCGTGGAGCTCGGCTCGTAGGAGATCACCGTCTGGCCATGGCTCGGCGCCTCAGAGACGCGGACAGACCGTGGGATCGACGTCACCAGAGTCTGGTCGGGGAAGTGCTCCCGCACCTCGGACGCGACCTGCTGGGCGAGGTTCGTCCGGGAGTCGTACATCGTCAAGAGGATCGTCGACACGTGCAGCTCTGGGTTGAGGTGAGCCTGGATGAGCTGGATCGTCTTGAGCAGCTGGCTGAGTCCCTCGAGGGCGTAGTACTCGCACTGGATGGGGATCAGAACCTCACGCCCGGTGACGAACGCGTTGACCGTGAGCAGCCCGAGGCTCGGGGGGCAGTCCACGAGCACGTAGTCGATCCGAGGTTCACCCGCGGCGTCGCGATCGGCGAGGTAGACGTCCAAGGCGCGTCGCAGCCGTGTTTCACGTGAAACGAGCGAGACGAGCTCGATCTCCGCTCCGGAGAGGTCGATGGTCGCGGGCACGCACAGGAGCGTCGGAAAGTCCGGGCACGGTTGGACGGCCTCCGCCAGCGGTGCACCCTCGACGAGCACCTCATAGACCGACGGCACGCCAGCCCGGTGATCGATCCCGAGCGCAGTCGAAGCATTTCCTTGGGGATCGTTGTCGATGACCAGGACGTTGAGCCCGCCCTGCGCCAGGCTGGCTGCCATGTTGACGGTCGTCGTCGTCTTGCCGACCCCGCCCTTCTGGTTCGCCACCGTGATGATCCGTGTCGTCTCCGGCCGCGCAAAGCTGTGGTTCTGCAGCGACACGCGGCGGCGTGTGTCTTCAGCGAGCTGAGCAGCCAGAGGCGTCGTCTCGTCACCTGACGGAAGGCTTTCGAGGATCTCGCGAGTGTGGGTGTCACGAACCCATGTTTCACGTGGAACATCCACGGCCGACGAGGACGTCGGCTTGCGTGGGTACTGCGGGCTCATGCCTGCTGCGGACGTCGTGGGCACGCGCGTCTCCTCCACACTGCTTCCTCTCGATCACCTGCACACACGTCTGGTGTGTCGCGCGACGGTATCGTCGGGGCCTGAAGAATCACACGCTCTCGTCAGACTGTCGTGCTCTAGTCTCCACGGAAGTCGTCCCGATGTGCTCGCAGGTCCCGGCGGCCCCGACGCCGTGACAACACTACGTGGCTCGTGCCCGCGGCAACGTCTGCCACGCGCAGTCGTCTCACCCGATCATCCTCGACGATCGGCGATCGAGAACGACGGTCCCCAGAACGCACAGGTCCTGTTTCACGTGAAACAGGGCGGCAGATCAGCCGCCGTGGCGAACGCTGCGCAGCACGGTCGTCGGTTCGGCACCCTCGATGGTGCGGGCTTCGAGGATCTCCGGCTCAGACATCTTGAACTTCTTGAAGACCTTGCGCGCAGGTCCGATCTCGTCGACCACCCCACGTCCCTTGAGAATGACGAGCTGGCCGCCGGGGCCGAGGAACGGGAGCGACCATCGAGCAAGCTTGTCCAGCGGAGCGACAGCGCGCGAGGTGACGACATCCGACTCGAACGCTCCGTGGAACTCTTCGGCGCGGCCTCGTTTGACCTCGACGTTCTCGAGCTTGAGGAGATCGGTCATCTCGGTGAGCCAGGTACACCGGCGCTCCATCGGCTCGACGAGAGTGACCGCTGTGCCTGGAAGCATCGCTGCGATCACCAGGCCGGGAAGGCCCGCGCCGGACCCGATGTCGACGATCGAGCCCGTGCTCGGCAAGAAAGGCACGAGCGCTGCGGAGTTGAGGATGTGCCGCGACCAGATCTTCCCAGCCTCGCGTGGGCCGATCAGCCCCCGAGTCTCGCCTTGCGACTCGAGCTCGCCGACGAACGTCGAGAGTGCCGGGAAAGCATCGGCGAAGTACTCGCTCAGTGCGTCGTGCGACAGCTGCTCGTCCACTGTTCTCCTCTGTCGATGATCGCGACGTGCTCGTCGAGCCGTCGCGACCGCTGTGCTATTCGGCCGGGCTGACCTGGATGTACCGCTGCGGATCGACGCCGAAGGACTCGCTCACGAGCCCCGCGTCCGTCACGACGTCGTGCACCACCTTGCGCTCGAAGGCGTTGAGAGGCTCGAGCGCGACCTTCTCCCCCGAGCTCTTGACCTTCTCGATGATCGTCGTCGCGAGAGCCGTGAGCTCGACCCGACGTCCCGCTCGATATCCAGCGACATCGAGCATCAGCCGGCTCCGCTCCCCCGTGCGCGTCTGGACGGCGAGCCGCGTCAGCTCTTGGAGTGCCTCGAGAACTTCCCCGTTGCGTCCGACGAGGTGACGGAGCGACTCCTGGTCGTCTGCGACGACCTCGAGAGCCGCGCGTCCGTGGTCGACGTCGATGTCGATGTCTCCGTCGAGGTCAGCGATGTCCAGCAGCTCTTCGAGGTAGTCAGCAGCGACTTCGCCCTCTTCTTCGAGCAACGATGTCTTGGTGCGTCCCTCAGGCTCCGTAGCCGGTGAGTCCGTCGATGCAGTCACGTCTGTCTCCTTCACGATGTACAGCTCGGCCCCGGGCTCCGGGGAAGTCCTCAGCGCTTGTTGCGCTTGCTCTTCGACTTGCCTGGAGTAACGACTCCCGGCGTGCCGGAACCCTTCCCTGTGGCCCCACCAGGCGTGTTGCTGCCGCCGGGAGCCTTCGGGTCTCGGGCCTTCGTGGGCTGGTCTGCGGACTGTGCGCCGGACGGTGCCTTCGCCGCCGAGCCTGATCCCTGAGCGGTGGCGCTCGTGCCGGACCCTGCCGGCCGGCCCTTCTGGCGGTCCTTGCGCTTGGGCTGCTGACGCTGTCCGCGAGGTGCCTCGATGACCGTGGGCGTGGTCTCTTCTATGACGATGCCCTTGCGTGCGGCCTTGCGTGCCTTGCGCTCGTTGAGCAGTCGCTCGGCCTCGGAGCCAGGTGCGGGCATCTTGCGGATCGTGTAGAACTGCTGGCCCATGGACCAGAGGTTCGTGGTCGTCCAGTAGATGAGGACACCGACGGGGAAGTTCACGCCGGAGACTCCCATGATCACGGGGAGCATGTAGAGCATGATCTTCTGCGTCTGCATCATCGGGCCCTCGAGGGCCGCCTGAGGCATGTTCTTCATCGTCAGCTGGCGCTGCGTGAGGAACTGCGTCGCAGCCATGGCGACGATGAGCACCCCCGCGACGACCTTGGTGTTGAGGTCCGTCGGCTCGTGCAGGAACGTCGACGAGAGCGGCGCACCGAAGAGGGTCGAGTTCTCAGCCGCTTGGGCGATCGCCTGGTCGATGGGCCCGATGGCGTCCTGGGTACCTTCGCTGATGCCACGCAGACCGTTGAGCACCCGGAAGAGCGCGAAGAAGACCGGGGCCTGGAGCAGGACGGGGAGGCAGGACGAGAACGGGTTGGTCCCGTGCTTCTTGTACAGGTCCATCGTCTCGCGGCTCATCGCCTCGCGAGAGGCCGGGTCCTTCTTGTTCTTGTACTTCTTCTGAATCGCCTGAAGCTCGGGCTGGATCATCTGCATCCCGCGCGAAGCGTGGATCTGCTTGAAGAACAGCGGGATCATCACGGTACGGATGACGATCACGAGCCCGACGATGGAGAGGATCCACGCGGCTCCAGAGCCCTCGGACAGGCCGACGAGCGTCAGCGCCTTGTGGCAGAGGAACATGATCCACGCGACCACCCACTCGATGGGGTAGAGGATATTCATGAGATCCATTGCTACGGCTCCTCGCGCACAAGCTTCTTGCTGTGAACCATCGGAGGAGTTCTCCGACGGCGGGGTCTAGTGGGTCGAGCTCGGTCGTGGGGTCGGTTCGGGGACGTCGTCGACTCCCCCGGGATTCCACGGGTTGCACCTGATCAACCGATGAGCAGCCAACCACGTTCCCTTGAGCGCACCGTGCTTCTCGACAGCCGTGATCGCGTAGCTGGAGCAGGACGGGTAGAACCGGCAGCGAGGCCCTGACAAGGGAGACACGAACCGTTGATACACGCGGGCCGCTGCGACGAGCGCTCGCACGCCAGGGCCGCGGCCTGCGGTCGGCACCGGGACGTCCTCATGGGACGACTCGGTGCTCATCCTGCAGCCAGGCGATCGTCGCGACGTCGGAGACCGCGGCGAAGACACGACAGGTAGTCCGCCTCGAGCTGGGAGAAGTCGGCCTTCGCAGCGTCGGGAAGAGATCTCACGACGACGCGTGCCTGCACCGGAACCTCCGCAAGGTGGTTCGCGACGATGGCTCTCATCCGACGCTTGACCTTGTTCCGCACTACAGCGTTGCCAACCGCTTTGGATACAACAAAACCGACCAGTGGCACTTTCACGTCGTCTGGTGACTCTACGAGATGAAAGACCATGGTCGATTTTCCTGTGCGCACGCCCCTGCGCACCGCCCGTTCGAAGTCGTCGGGGCGGCGCATGCGATGCGCCGCTGGAAGCACCGAGCTCAGGCAGAGAGCTCGGTACGACCCTTACGGCGGCGAGCTGCGAGGATCGCGCGACCGGCACGGGTGCGCATCCGCAGTCGGAAACCGTGGGTCTTCGCACGACGCCGGTTGTTCGGCTGGAAGGTCCGCTTAGTCACGAGGTGCTCCAAAAACGTTGAGGAAGCGCGTCCACGATGGACGCGCGTGTCGCCATCCCTGATCGGGGCACAGAAGGCATGCAGAAGCGAGGGGAATGGCTGTAAAACGGTACGTTGCAGAGGGCCTGCTGGTCAAACTGACGACGAGGCCGCCCCTGATGGCTCGTAAGTCTTGTCCCCATAGTCGTCCCCATGCTGTGGACAAGTGCCCCCAGACAGCGAGCCTACCGGACCTCTGAAGGAGGGGTCCACGAGGAGCCGCGCACCCTCGTACGCTGCCCGCACCGCAGATCTCACGCTGTTCCCACCGTCCACACGCTGGACCCACAGGCTGTGGAAAACTATGTGGATGACCGACCCGCGTGGGAGACTTCACAACCGGTCGAAGGCTGTCGGGGGACCCTTCACAGGCGTCGACCAGAGCCCTTCTCGCGTCCTACCGTCCGAGCAAGTTCACCCACAGGAAGTCCACGTGGCACACCAAGACGACAACATCGGCGCGATCTGGAAGCAGGCCATCGCGGAGCTCGAGGCGAGCCCGGACATCACGCCGAGGCAGCTGGCGTTCGTCAAGCTCGCCAAACCGCTCGGCCTCTTCGACGGAACCGTCATCATCGCCGTCGCGAACGACCACACCCGCGACTACCTCGAGACCCGGGTCCGGACCGAGGTGGTCCAAGCGCTCTCGAACGCTCTCGGCCGCGACGCCCGCTTCGCGATCACCGTCGACCCGGAGCTCGGCTTCGACCAAGAGTCTGCGATCTCGGCGGTCGTCACCCAGCCGCCACCGGAACCGGTCGACTTCACCGCGCGCATCGAGTCGCCAGAGCACACCGACATGTCTCGACGGCGGGCCTCCTTCAGCACCAGCTCGTCGCGCGCCTCGTCGAAGAGCGAGGTCGAGCCGGCACACCTCAATCCCAAGTACCTCTTCGAGACCTTCGTCATCGGGTCGTCGAACAGGTTCGCGCACGCAGCGGCGGTAGCCGTCGCCGAGGCGCCCGCCAAGGCGTACAACCCTCTCTTCATCTACGGGGACTCGGGGCTCGGCAAGACGCACCTCCTCCACGCCATCGGCCACTACGCGTACAACCTCTACCCGGGCGTCCGCGTGAAGTACGTCAACTCGGAAGAGTTCACCAACGACTTCATCAACTCGATCCGTGACGACAAGGCTGGCGGCTTCCAGCGTCGGTACCGCGAGGTCGACTTCCTCCTCATCGACGACATCCAGTTCCTGCAGGGCAAGGAACAGACGATGGAGGAGTTCTTCCACACCTTCAACACGCTCCACAACTCCAACAAGCAGGTCGTCATCACCTCCGACCTCCCGCCCAAGCAGCTCAACGGCTTCGAGGACCGCCTCCGCTCACGCTTCGAGTGGGGCCTCATCACCGACGTCCAGCCTCCGGACCTCGAGACCCGCATCGCGATCCTGCGCAAGAAGGCCGGCGGTGAGCGCCTCGCAGCACCGGACGACGTCCTGTCCTACATCGCCTCGAAGATTTCGTCGAACATCCGAGAGCTCGAGGGAGCTCTCATCCGCGTGACGGCCTTCGCGAACCTCAACCGGCAGCAGGTCGACCTGGCCCTGGCAGAGATCGTCCTCAAGGACCTCATCACGGACGACGACGCCTCGCAGATCACCGCCGGGAGCGTGATCGCCCAGACGTCCGCCTACTTCGGTCTGACGATCGACGACCTGTGCGGCAGCTCTCGGTCCCGGGTTCTCGTCACCGCGCGCCAGATCGCGATGTACCTCTGCCGAGAGCTCACCGACCTCTCTCTGCCGAAGATCGGCCAGCAGTTCGGAGGACGGGACCACACGACCGTCATGCACGCGAACAGGAAGATCACCAGCCAGATGGCGGAGCGCCGATCGACCTTCAACCAGGTGACGGAGCTGACGAGCCGCATCAAACAGCAGCACAGGGGCTGATCTCCGGTAGCGCGCAGGTGACCTGGAGGTGTCCGAGAGACGACTGTGGGCCAAATATTCACACGTGTGGACAGACCTGTGGACAGCGGTGGACGAAGGCCCCAAAACCTGTGCACACAGAAGTCGAATCTGTGGACGGGCTGGGGACCAAAAACGGTTGTCCACACAGCGCCTAGTTCATCCACAGGTAACCCCACCGTCCACACACAGGCAGAAAGTGCCTCTCACCTGCGCAGACAGCGGTTCTCCACAGTATCCACAAGTGCTACTACTACGACTACAGATCTATCCAGGAGAAATCCACACGCCTTCATCAGGGTTCCGAGGAACTTTTCGGGCCGCCCTCGGGACAGGGCGACAAGACCAGCACGGAAGGTCGCCGGTGACCCTGCACTCGCGTAGTGTTCAACCACGCTGCACCGTGTCGCTGCCCCGAGGAGCCCTTGACCGATGATCGATCGACGATCTCTGGTCGTGCAGCACACAGATCGGCTCGCACCGCCTACGGTGATCTCGAGCAAGAGTGCGGACCGACGTGGGACTCTGCCGCAGGCAGACCAAGAAGGGGTGTGGGATGAAGTTCCGGGTTGAGCGTGACGTTCTTGCGGAAGCTGTGACCTGGACCGCTCGGACTCTCCCGACGCGTCCACCAGCCCCCGTCTTGGCCGGAGTGAAGATCGAGGCGAGCGCTGACGGTGTGCTCGGCCTCTCGAGCTTCGACTACGAGGTCTCTGCCAGGTCAGAGATTCCTGCCGAGGTGACGGAGCCTGGAACCGTCCTCGTCTCCGGACGCCTGCTCGCAGAGATCTCACGATCGCTCCCCGGAAAGCCCGTCGACTTCAGCGTCGAGGGCAGCAAGGTCACGGTGGTGTGCGGCGCGAGCCGTTTCACGCTGCTGACGATGCCCGTCGAGGACTACCCCACGTTGCCGACCATGCCGGACATCGCCGGGACGGTGGCTGGTGACGAGCTCACCCACGCGGTCGCCCAGGTGACCGTCGCTGCCAGCCGTGACGACACCCTTCCGCTCCTCACGGGCGTCCGTGTCGAGATCGAGGGTGAGCGCATCACGCTCCTCGCGACCGACAGGTACCGGCTCGCGCTCCGGGAGATGACCTGGAAGCCGGCGTCACCCGACTTCTCGACCGTCGCGCTCGTCCGAGCACGGACGCTGTCCGACGCCGCCAAGTCGCTCGGTGGGAGCGGCAGCGTGAACGTCGCGCTCTCGACCGGGGCGGGTGTCGACCTCGTCGGTTTCGAGGCCGGCGGACGCCACACGACGTCGCTCCTCATCGATGGCGACTACCCCCACGTGCGTCGGCTCTTCCCCGACGAGACGCCCATCCACGCGGTCGTCTCGACGCAAGGGCTCATCAACGCGTCGAAGCGTGTCGCGCTCGTCGCAGAGCGGAACACCTCGATCCGTCTGAGCTTCACCGAGGGCCAGGTCGTCCTCGACGCAGGTCAGGGAGACGACGCACAGGCGTCGGAGGCGCTCGAGGCGGTGCTCGTCGGTGAGGACATCTCGGTGGCGTTCAACCCCCAGTTCCTGCTCGACGGGCTCGGCGCGCTCGGTACGGACTTCACGCGTCTGAGCTTCACGCACCCCAACAAGCCTGTGGAGTTCACGGGCCAGAGCACGCTGGAGGGCGAGGACAGCTCGCACTACCGGTACCTCTTGGTCCCCATCCGTTTCGCAAACTGACACCGACGAGGGGAATCAACCGTGCGCATCGGTCTGGTGGGTCTTGGCAAGATGGGTGCGAACATGCGCACCCGCCTCCGTGCACACGACGTCGAGGTCGTCGGTTTCGACAGGAACCCCGACGTCTCTGACGTCGCATCGCTCGATGACCTGGTCGCTGCCCTGCCGGCAGGGCAGCGGTTCGTCTGGGTCATGGTCCCCGCGGGCGGTCCCACCCGCGACGTGCTGGCGCAGCTGGCCACCTTGCTGGCTCCTGGCGATGTCGTCATCGAGGGAGGCAACACGCACTACGTCGAGGACGCAGAGCGTGCAGCGACGTTCGCGGAGCACAGCATCGGCTACCTCGACGTCGGCGTCTCAGGTGGCGTGTGGGGTCTCGAGAACGGGTACGGCCTCATGGTGGGCGGAGACGCCGCGACCGTCGAGCGTGCGCTGCCGATCTTCGACGCGCTGCGACCCGAAGGACCGCGGGACGAGGGGTTCGTCCACGCTGGGGCAGCCGGCGCAGGGCACTACACGAAGATGGTGCACAACGGCATCGAGTACGGCCTCATGCAGGCATACGCAGAGGGCTACGAGCTGCTCGACGCCAAGGACATCGTCACGGACGTCCCGGGCACGCTCAAGGCCTGGTCACGGGGCACTGTCGTCCGGTCGTGGCTGCTCGAGCTGCTCGTCAAGGCGCTCGAGGAAGATCCCGAGCTTGCCGATATCAGCGACTGGGTCGAGGACTCGGGTGAGGGCCGGTGGACCGTCGACGAGGCGATCGACGCCGCGATACCACTCCCTGTCATCTCCGCCGCTCTCTTTGCACGGTTCTCTTCCCGTCAGGGCGCGTCGCCTGCCATGAAGGCAGTCGCCGCTCTCCGCCACCAGTTCGGTGGTCACGACGTTCGTCCGTCCTCCCCAGGAGCCTGAGGCTCTCGTCGCAGGAGGGGCACCACGCGGTGCACGCGCGATGTTCCACGTGAAACACGACCCGTCCGGGTAGATCTGTAGGTCTCATGTTCGTCTCCCACCTCTCGTTGCTCGACTTCCGCTCGTACGACCAGGTGGATGTCGAGCTCAGCCCCGGCGTCAATGCGCTCGTCGGTCCGAACGGGCAGGGCAAGACGAACCTCGTGGAGGCGATCGGGTACGTCGCGACGCTCGGCAGCCACCGTGTGTCCTCGGACGCGGCGCTGGTCCGGGCGGGTGCCACGCGAGCCGTGGTGCGTTCGCGCATCGTGCGCGGCGATCGCGCGAGCGTCGTCGAGATCGAGATCACGCCGGGCAAGGCGAACCGAGCACGTCTGAACAAGTCCCCGGTCCAGCGTCCGCGAGACATCCTCGGGATCGCACGGACGGTGCTCTTCGCGCCCGAAGACCTCGTGCTCGTCAAGGGGGACCCCGATGCTCGACGTCGCTACCTCGACGAGCTCACGGTGCTTCTCGTGCCCCGGATGGCCGGCACGCTGGCCGACTACGACCGGGTCCTGCGCCAACGCAGCGCACTGCTGAAGTCGGCTGGAGCCGCACGACGGTCGGCGTCGGCGCCCGACCTGCGCACCCTCGACGTGTGGGACGCAAAGCTCGCGCACATCGGTGCGCGGATCATCGTCTTGCGGCAGAGCCTCGTCGAGGCGCTCCGTCCGCACGCCAGCACCGCGTACGAGCAGGTGAGCTCCGGGCAGGGCCATGCAGAGATCGGGTACAAGTCCTCGCTCGAAGCGACCGAGTCCCAGCAGGATGGAAGCCAGCAGGACGGAAGCCAGAGAGACCCGTTGGAGACGGCAGCCACCGCTGGCGGAACGAGCCTTGCTGAGTCGCACGAGCGTGTCGAGGCGCGGATGATCGATGCCATGGGGCGGCTCAGGGCGAAGGAGATCGAGCGTGGTGTGTGCCTCGTCGGTCCCCACCGCGACGACCTCGTCCTCACTCTCGGTGGCTTGCCTGCGAAGGGCTACGCGAGCCACGGCGAGTCGTGGTCGTTCGCCCTCGCACTGAGGCTGGCGTCGTATCGGCTCCTCACCGACGGGCCGGACGTCCCTGACGGGGCCAGTCAGGATGACGCCTTCTGGTTCGCCGAGTCTGGCCCGGACACCGAGCCGGTCCTCATCCTCGACGACGTCTTCGCCGAGCTCGACAACCGGCGTCGGGCACGGCTCGCGGATCTTGTCGCCGGTGCCGGACAGGTGCTCATCACTGCCGCCGTCCCCGAGGACATCCCCGAACAGCTGGTCGGCGCGCGGCTGGACGTCTCTGACGGTCGTGTCACCCGTGCCGACTGACCGTCGTCGGTCCGTACCGACCGGGGGCGGTCGGCCGGAAGACCCCGCCCGCACCACGACCTCGCCAGCTGTGCCGATGCCGTCGGCGGCAGACGAAGAGCGGACCCCTGACGATCTCCCCCGAGCTACCGAAGGGGTTCCCGTCAGCGAGCTGATCAGCCTGACGCCCCCCGGCGACGTGGCACGCCAGGCGCTCAACCGTGCCCGCGCGGCCGCCCGGGCCAAGGGGCTGTACCCAGGTGCACAGAGCCGACGGATCCTCGCAGAGCCTCGGCGCAGCGGTCCGGGCAAGGACGGTCGTGACCCGAAGCTCTTCGCCGAGACGCTCGCGGCCCTGCTCCAGCAGCGCGGCTGGGTTCAGGAGGTCTCCGTGGGTGGGGTGATCGGCCGCTGGCGTGAGGTCGTCGGCAACGACGTGGCGGACCACTGCACGCCGGAGACGTTCGAGGACGACGCGCTCGTCGTCCGTGCCGACTCCACCGCCTGGGCGACGCAGATCCGGCTCCTCATCCCACGGTTGCTGGAGCTCATGGAGAAGGAGGTCGGGAAGGACGTCGTCCAGACGATCACCGTCCTCGGTCCGGTCGGCCCGGGATTTGGCAGGGGCCCGCGCTCGGTGCGCGGACGAGGTGCGCGAGACACCTATGGGTGACTCGAGAGGGGGCGCCGGGAGCGGCTCGGAGGTCTGTTCCGACCGATCTGGACGGAAGGCGAGAGAATGTGCCGCAAACCTGTGCGTGAACCTGTGGAAATCTCGTGTGAATCCCCGAGTTTCCGCTACTTTCCGGTAGACTTGAGCAGTCATTCCGGGCGCTCTTCGCGGTCGGGAAATGAGCAGCCCACCCGCTGCCGCCCAGGCCCCGATTCATCGTCCCCTGTGCTGAGTGCGGTGAGCTGCAGGAGGACTAGGAGCACCACCCGCCGTGGCAGAACTCAACAACGACGCCATTCCCGAGTCGATCGCACACATCGGCGACACGAATGACGGAAGTTACGACGCCAGCGACATCACAGTCCTCGAAGGTCTCGAAGCAGTTCGCAAGCGCCCCGGAATGTACATCGGGTCGACCGGCGCACGCGGTCTTCATCACCTCGTGTACGAGGTTGTGGATAACTCTGTGGACGAAGCCCTCGCGGGGCACTGCGACCACATCGAGGTCACGCTCCTCCAGGACGGCGGCGTCCGTGTCGTCGACAACGGTCGAGGCATCCCTGTCGACATCGTCAAGAGCGAGGGCAAGCCGGCGGTCGAGGTCGTCCTCACGGTCCTCCACGCAGGCGGAAAGTTCGGTGGCAGCGGCTACGCGGTCTCCGGTGGTCTCCACGGCGTCGGCGTGTCCGTCGTCAATGCGCTCTCGCACCGCCTCGACATCCAGGTGCGACGTCAGGGCAGCATCTGGTCGCAGGAGTACGCCGACGGCGTGCCCCAGGCTCCCCTCGCACAGGGCGCCGAGACGTCAGAGACCGGCACCACGGTGACCTTCTGGGCGAGCCCGGTGACGTTCGAGACGACGGAATACGACTTCGAGACGCTCCGTGCACGTTTCCAGCAGATGGCCTTCCTCAACAAGGGCCTCCAGATCTCGCTCACCGACGAGCGTCCTGAGCACAGCGACACCGACGACGAGGTCACGGGAGACGGCGCCGTCCCGGCCGAGTTCCGCGCGGTCACGTACAAGTACGACAACGGCCTGCTCGACTACGTCGCTCACCTGAACTCGGCGAAGAAGGTCGAGGTGGTCCACCCCGAGATCATCGCTTTCGAGTCCGAAGACCTGGACCGACGCATCTCCCTCGAGATCGCCATGCAGTGGACCAACGCATACTCCGAGTCGGTCCACACGTACGCCAACACGATCTCCACGACGGAGGGCGGAACGCACGAAGAGGGCTTCCGCGCGGCGATGACCGGGCTCATCAACAGGTATGCCCGCACGAAGGGCATCATCAAAGAGAAGGACGAGAACCTCACGGGCGACGACATCCGTGAGGGACTCACCGCGGTCATCTCGATCAAGCTCGGCGAGCCCCAGTTCGAGGGCCAGACGAAGACGAAGCTCGGCAACACAGAGGCAAAGACCTTTGTGCAGTCGGTCGTCAACGAGCGGCTGGGCGACTGGCTCGACTCCCACCCGATCGAGGCGAAGGACATCATCCGCAAGGCGATCCAGGCATCGCAGGCGCGCATGGCGGCTCGCAAGGCTCGAGAGGCCACGCGTCGCAAGGGACTCCTGGAGTCGGGCGGCATGCCTGGAAAGCTTCGAGACTGCCAGTCCAACAAGCCGCAGGAGTGCGAGGTCTACATCGTCGAGGGCGACTCGGCAGGCGGCTCGGCCGTCCGTGGTCGCAATCCTCGGACGCAGGCGATCTTGCCGATCCGCGGAAAGATCCTCAACGTCGAGCGGGCGCGGCTCGACCGGGCTCTGGGCAACCAAGAGGTGCAGGCCCTCATCACGGCGTTCGGGACGGGCATCGGCGAGGAGTTCGACATCGCGAAGCTCCGCTACCACAAGATCGTCCTCATGGCGGATGCCGACGTCGACGGCCAGCACATCTGCACGCTTCTCCTGACCCTCCTGTTCCGGTACATGCGACCGCTCATCGAGCACGGGATGGTCTACCTCGCTCAGCCGCCGCTCTACCGCATCAAGTGGTCGAACGCGGACCACGACTACGTCTACTCCGACCGCCAGCGCGACGAGATGATCGTCGCCGGCCAGGCTGCCGGCAAGCGGATCCCCAAGGACAACGGGATCCAGCGGTACAAGGGACTGGGTGAGATGGACTACTCAGAGCTCTGGGACACGACCATGGACCCTGAGAACCGCACCCTCCTCCAGGTCACCCTCGACGACGCTGCGGCGGCGGACGAGACCTTCTCCATCCTCATGGGCGAAGACGTGGAGTCACGACGCAACTTCATCCAACGCAACGCCAAGGACGTGAGGTTCCTGGACATCTGACGGTCGGCGGAGCGAGACCGCTCCCCCGCCCCAGCACCAGGGACCATCATGGCGAACGCGCCGGAAACGAACGAGGAAGAACTTGACTGACGACCTGACACCCGAAGAGAACGCACCTGAGCAGCCGGCCTGGACCGGCACGGCGATCGCGCACGGCAACATCGAGCGCGTCGACCTCCAGCTCGAGATGCAGCGCTCATACCTCGACTATGCGATGAGCGTCATCGTCGGGCGAGCCCTGCCAGACGTTCGCGACGGGCTCAAGCCCGTGCACCGCCGCGTCATGTACGCGATGTACGACGGCGGCTACCGGCCCGACCGCGCGTTCTCGAAGTGCAGCCGCGTCGTCGGCGACGTCATGGGCAAGTACCACCCGCATGGTGACACCGCGATCTACGACGCGCTCGTGAGGCTCGTCCAAGACTGGTCGATGCGGTACCCGCTCGCTGCAGGCCAGGGCAACTTCGGCTCCCCCGGAAACGACCCGGCCGCGGCACCGCGATACACGGAGACCCGCATGGCGCCCATCGCCATGGAGATGGTCCGGGACATCGACAAGGACACCGTCGACTTCCAGGACAACTACGACGGTCGCACGCAGGAGCCGGCCGTTCTTCCGTCACGGTTCCCGAACCTGCTGGTCAACGGCTCGTCGGGCATCGCGGTCGGTATGGCGACGAACATCCCGCCGCACAACCTGCGTGAGGTCGCCGACGGCGTGCGGTGGTACCTCGACAACCCCGACGCGACCCGTGAGGAGCTCCTCGAGGCGCTCATCGCGCGGATCAAGGGACCGGACTTCCCGACCGGCGCGACGATCCTCGGACGGCGTGGCATCGAGGACGCGTACCGGACGGGGCGCGGCTCGATCGCCCAGCGTGCGGTGGTCAACGTCGAAGAGATCCAGAACCGGATCTGCCTCGTCATCACCGAGCTTCCGTACCAGGTGAACCCGGACAGCCTCGCGCTGAAGATCGCTGACCTCGTCAAAGAGGGTCGCATGCAAGGCATCGCGGACATCCGCGACGAGACCTCGGGACGGACAGGTCAGCGCCTCGTCGTCGTGCTCAAGCGCGACGCCGTCGCGAAGGTGGTTCTCAACAACCTCTACAAGCACACGCAGCTGCAGGACAACTTCAGTGCGAACATGCTCGCGCTCGTCGACGGGGTGCCGCGCACGCTGAGCATCGACGCGTTCGTCCGGCACTGGACCGTCCACCAGCTCGAGGTGATCGTCCGGCGCACCGCGTACCTGCTGCGCGAGGCCGAGTCGAGGATCCACATCTTCCGCGGCTACCTCAAGGCGCTCGACGCGCTCGACGAGGTCATCGCTCTCATCCGTCGGTCCCCCGACGCCGACCGTGCTCGCAGCGGACTCATGGAGCTCCTCGCGATCGACGAGGTGCAGGCGACAGCGATCCTCAACATGCAGCTGCGGCGGCTCGCGGCCCTCCAACGCCAGGAGATCATCGAGGAGCACGACAAGCTCGAGCGCGAGATCCTCGAGTACCAGGACATCCTCGCCAAGCCCGACCGCCAGCGCACGATCGTTGCTGAGGAGCTCGACGAGATCGTCGCGAAGTACGGTGACGAGCGCCGCACGACGATCGTGCCCTTCGACGGCGAGGTCTCGATGGAAGACCTCATCGCCGAGGAAGAGGTCGTCGTCACGATCACGCGCGGCGGATACGTCAAGCGCACACGCAGCGACAGCTACCGCGCACAGAAGCGTGGCGGCAAGGGCGTGCGTGGCGCTCAGCTGCGCGAGGACGACATCGTCGACCACTTCTTCGTCACGACGACGCACCAATGGCTGCTCTTCTTCACGAACCTCGGGCGCGTCTACCGTGCCAAGGCGTACGAGCTGCCCGAGGGCGGCCGTGATGCCAAGGGACAGCACGTCGCGAACCTGCTCGCCTTCCAGCCGGGCGAGAAGATCGCCCAGGTCCTCGACCTGCGCACCTACGACGCTGCGGAGTACCTCGTCCTCGCGACCCGTCGCGGGCTCGTGAAGAAGACGCGCCTGTCGGAGTACGATTCCAACCGCACCGGCGGCGTCATCGCGATCAACCTGCGCGAGGACGACGAGGGGCTGTCCGACGAGCTCGTCTCTGCGCGTCTCGTCGACGCGACAGACGACCTCATCCTCGTCTCGCGCAAGGGACAGTCGATCCGTTTCACAGCGAGCGACGAAGCGATGCGGCCGCTCGGCCGGGCGACGTCCGGTGTGACGGGCATGAAGTTCCGCGAGGACGACGAGCTCCTCGCCATGGACGTCGTGCGAGACGACGCCGACCTGTTCGTCGTGACCGAGGGCGGTTTCGCGAAGCGGACACGGATCAGCGAGTACCGCGTGCAGGGCCGTGGTGGGCTCGGCATCAAGGTCGCGAACCTCGTCGAGGTCCGTGGTGACCTTGTCGGAGCGCTCGTCACCGACGAGGATGACGAGGTGCTCGTCATCATGGAGCGAGGAAAGATCGTGCGCTCGGCGGTCAGCGGAGTGAACCAGACCAGGCGCAACACCCAGGGTGTGACCTTCGCAAAGCCGGACAAGAATGATCGAATCATCGCGGTGGCGCGTAACGTGGAGCGCAATCTTGGTGACGATCTCGAGATGTCCGAGCGTGGTGCGGACACTGAGAACGACCCTGAGATCGAGATCGACACCACCATCGAGACCGTAGAGCCCGAGGAGAAGGCATGACCCGCGACACCACGGAGCAGCCCGCCGCACGGCCCACCACCAGCACGAGCGCGCCCGCGAAGAAGCCCGCCGGGAATCCAGCAGGGAAGCCCGCCGGGATGCCAGCAGGTAAGCCGGCGGGGGCGCCGTCGAGCAAGCCGGCCGGGGCCCCAGCCGGGAAGCCTGGTCTTCCTCCGGTCCCTCGACCGGCACCTGGGAGCTCGCGCGACCTGTCGACTCCAGCGGACGGCACACCTGCTGTCAAGCCTGCGACCGGTGCTGGCGCTCCCCCGACCATCAGCCCCGCCTCGGCGCGCTCAGCGACATCGACCGGTGCACGCCCCCCGGAGAGGAAGCCGGCGGCCGGTCCTCGTCGTGTGAGGCTCGCGGTGTCGCGTGTCGACCCCTGGTCGGTCATGAAGCTGGCGTTCCTGCTGTCGATCGGCATCGGGATCATGATCGTCGTCGCATCGGTGGTCTTCTGGTTGGTTCTGGACGGACTCCACGTCTTCACCGAGGTGAACGACATGGTCGTGACCATCTTGGGCGAAGACGCGACGCAGACGGACATCCTCCAGTACGTCGAGCTCCAGCGGTTCGTGTCGTTGGCGACGATCATCGCCATCGTGGACGTGGTGCTCCTCACAGCACTGTCGACGATCGGCGCATTCCTGTACAACGTGGTCGCGGCGCTCGTCGGCGGAGTTCACCTCACGCTCACAGACGAGTAGAGTCGGCCACTGCGCACGATCTTTATGTCGTGGACGGTCCCCACCTTTTCAGTTTGGGTGGGAGACAGTCCGTGAGGTAAGGTCAAGCGCTGCACCAGCACAGGTCCTCGGGCCTGCTGGTGTGCAGGGGCCTTTAGCTCAGGCGGTTAGAGCGCTTCGCTGATAACGAAGAGGTCGGAGGTTCAAGTCCTCCAAGGCCCACTGCCGGAACCCATCGAGGGGGAACGTATGAAGAAGTTGTTGTTCGTGATCATCACCGCGCTGGTCGGTTACGCCGTCTGGCGCAGGTGCACGGAAGACGACATCGAGCGTGACCTCTGGGCAGAAGTGACCGACACCTTCGAGTGATCGGTTGGGTCCGGACCAGACGTTGACTGCGTGCACTGCACGCCGTCGATGAGGGGCCATGGCGCAATTGGTAGCGCACCTGCTTTGCAAGCAGGGGGTTAGGGGTTCGAGTCCCCTTGGCTCCACACATGACGACGATCTGCGATCAGCAGGTCGTCGTCTGTCGTATCCCGCCAGTCGTCGCAGTGCGCTCGAGGATCGTCTCGCGGCCTCCCTCGACGGCACGCTCCCCGACCTGGACGAAGCCGAACCCGCCCACGGTCGCAAAGGACGCGGTGTTCGTGGTGTTGATCGATGCACGGACCCGGTGCACGTCCGGAGCGAGGTGCACCTCGTCCAGGAGAGCCCCGACGATCGCCCGCCCATAGCCTCGTCGACGCCAGGCAGGGTCGACCGAGTAGCCGATCTCGGCCATGCCCTCCCGTGGAGGTCCATGGAAGCCAGCATGACCGATGACCGTCCCCTCAGGGGTGACTGCGGCGCAGGCGAGCCACCGGGCCTGCGCCGCAGCGTCCAGATCGGCTGCGACAGTCAGCTGCCACACCCAGAGCGCACGATCGACCATGACGAACTCGGAGAGCGGGAGGCCGCAGTCCCGCAGAGCGGACGGCGCATCACCGTCTGCCAGCGCCTGGATGGTCTCGATCCGCAGGTGCACCAGGGTGACGACGCACAGAGGAGCCTGGTCCGTCTGGACCAGGCTCCTCTGTGTCGCGCGCGCCGATGACCGGTGCGCGGCTGGGTGCATCGGTGTGTGCTTCTACTTGGTGGTGTCCGTGTCGCCGAGCGTCGAGTCGGTGGTGTCAGCCGTCTCGTCGACCTTGTGCTTCGCACCCTCCGCCGCGTCACGTGCAGCGTCGGCAGAGGAGTCGATGGCCTCGTCGACGGCTGGCGCGGCCGCGTCGACCTTGCTCTTGGCCGTGGCACGCGTACGGGTCGATGCCTTCTTCGCTGTCGCCTTGGCCTCCGTGATCTTGTCGGACACCTTCTCCGACAGCTCTTCGACGGAGTCTGCGACCTTGCCCGAGACCTCACGGCTCTTCGCGACAGCAGCACCGGCCGCCTCGCCGACAGCCTCGGCTGCGTCACCGACGGCGACCTTGGCGTCGTCCACGACCTCGTCGAACGAGTGCGCGTCGACCTTCTCCCAGGGCTCAGCCCAGGGGTCGGTCGTCGGCTGGGACTTCTTCCACAGGACGTAGGCGCCTCCGGCGGCAGCGACACCCCCGACGATCCACCAGCCCTTGCCAGACTTCTTGCTGTGCTTCTCGGCAGCCTTGGCTGCTGCGGCAAGCTTCAAGGGTCCGCGCTCCGACGCTGCTGCGATCGAGTCGGCGAGGTGGGTCGCTCCGGACGAGGTCTTGGTCCCCGCGACGGCGACGCCCGCGACAGCCGCGTCAGCAGCAGTCTCGGCTGCGGCGTTCAGCGCTGCCACGAACTTCGGGAGGATCTCGTCGACCAGCTTGTCGTGAGCCGAGTCGATCACCGGTGCGGCCTTCTCGGCGGCCTTCTCGACGCGAGGCGCGGTGGCCTTGAGCGTCTCGTTCCATGCTTGCTCGAACCGGGGCGTGACCCACTCGACGAAGGCCTCGACCTTCGGGGTGCTCCAGTCCTTCGCCTGGACCGCAGCCTCGCGCGCCTGGCCAGCAAAGACCGCAGCCGCGTCGCCGGCGTGGTGCGCTCCGTCCGAGAAAGCTGCGACGGCGTCGGACGCCTGCCCCTTGATCTTCTCGGAGTCGATCTTGTCGATCTTCCCGCCCGCGTTCCGGGCGAGCTTCTTGATTCCGTCAGACATACGTTCTCCCAGGGGGTAGAGGGGATGCACCTGAACCCACTCTGCCACTTGTCGACACTCGACGCAGCAGAACGCGACGTGCGGGCAGCAGTGTCACGGGCAGGAACCCGTGAAAGAATGACGTCATGTTCGCAACCCTCCACACCACTGCTGGTGACATCCGTATCGAGCTGTTTCCCTTCCACGCTCCGAAGACGGTCGAGAACTTCACTGGTCTCGCATCGGGTACGAAGCCCTGGACGGACCCGAAGACGGGCGCCGAGCGCTCCGAGCCGTTCTACGACGGCCTCATCTTCCACCGCGTGATCCCCGGATTCATGATCCAGGGCGGCTGCCCGCTCGGAACCGGGACCGGTGACCCGGGATACAAGTTCAACGACGAGATCCACCCCGAGCTGACCTTCTCCAAGCCCTACATCCTCGCGATGGCCAACGCTGGCACGCGTCGCAACTCGATCACCGGTGAGCCGGAAGGCACGAACGGTTCGCAGTTCTTCATCTCCGTCGCGGCCACGCCGTGGCTCAACGGCAAGCACACCATCTTCGGTGAGGTTGCCGACGATGCGGGCCGTGCCGTCGTCGATGCGGTCGCCGCAGCCGCGACCCGTCCTGGAGACCGTCCGGTCGAGGACATCACGATCACCTCTGTCACGATCGAGGACTGACTCTCCCTCGATGTCCGTCCCTGCGAGCCAGCCGCCGGTCTGCCCTCGACACCCTGACCGCATCAGCTATGTGCGGTGCCAGCGGTGCGGGCGGCCGGCGTGCCCGGAGTGCGTGGTCCAGGCGCCTGTCGGGGTGCAGTGCGTCGACTGCGTGCGCGAGGCGAAGGCGGCAGCCCGTCCGGCCCGGACGGTGCTCGGAGCGCCGGTCCGGACAGGACGACCCGTCGTCACCCTGACATTCATCGGGCTGTGCGCCGTGAGCTATGTGCTCCAGCTCGTCGTCGGGTGGTCAGACTGGACGAGCAGGTGGGCCTTTGCGCCCGCGTTCGGCGACGTGGAGCCGTGGCGGTTCCTCACGTCGGCGTTCATGCACTCGGACCAGCCGCTGCACATCCTCATGAACATGTACGCCCTGTGGATCGTGGGACCGGACCTCGAGCGGATGCTCGGCCGGCTCCGGTTCGCCGCCCTCTACCTGCTGTCCGCTCTCGGCGGCAGCGTCGCGGTGCTCCTGCTCGCCGACCCTACGACCGTGTCGTGGTACACCGGGACGGTCGGTGCGTCCGGTGCGGTGTTCGGGCTCTTCGGAGCGATCCTCGTCGTCCTGCGGCGGATCGGACGTGATGCCCGAGCGGTGCTCGTGATCATCGGGCTGAACTTCGCCATCGGTTTCTTCGTGCCGAACATCTCGTGGCAGGGTCACCTCGGCGGAGTCGTCACCGGCACGATCCTCGGGGCGCTCTATGCGTTCGCCCCGCCTTCGCGCAGGCGCGTCGTCGGGATCGGCGGCACCGTCCTCGTCGCTGTCGTGCTCGTGGTGTGCGCGGTCGTGAGGTACGGAACTCTCTGAGGGAATGACATCCGTGTAGTTATCCACAGATGGGGATAACCTTGTGTATCAACCGAGGCGCGCACAGGCGGGATTCGACGGAAGGTCCCTGACAGGTGCCGTCTCGCGCGCTGCGGTCGAGCTACTTCCAGCGGGTAGAGAGCCCAAAACCGACAAGGATGAAGGCGAACCCGACGGCGATGTTCCACTGGCCGATCGGTGGGATCGGCAAGCGCAGACCACCTGATGTCAGGTAGAACGTCACGACCCACAGGACACCGACGACAAAGAGCGTGAGCATCGTCGGGACGAGCCAGCGGGGGTTCCCGACCGTCTGCTTCTTGGGCTGGGCGACCTTGGCAGGCCGCGCACCCTTGGAGGACTTGCCCGGCTTGGGCGGTGTGACGGGTTTGCCGGACGCGCTCGGCGTCTGAGACTCTTCAGCCTTCTTGGACGGCTTCGATTCGGGCACGGCGACGGGCTCCTGTCGATGGGATGGCGACGTATTCTCGACTAGCCTAGTGGCAGCGTCGACTGACGTCAGACACCTCGGACGGTTGGGACCATGGCGCGACAGACGCACGGTAGGAGAGGCCCGCTCCGGGCAAGCTTCTCGGCTGCGCTCGTGCTGTTCCTCTCCGGGCTCTTGTTCGTTGCGAACGCGCGCCTCACGAGCGGTGAAGAGGCACGGCACCCGGAGAACTTCGGAGAGCTCGTCGAGCAGGAGAGCGAGCGAGGGGACGCCCTCTTCGCCAAGGTGGAGAGCCTGCGGCTGAGCGTCCAGGAGCTCACGGTCCTCGCGGACGCACAACCTACCCGCGTCTCTCCTGAGATCGACGTACGCTCAGGGATCTCGACCGGCCTCGCTGCGGTCTCCGGCCCGGGGCTGAGCGTCTCCCTCCAGGACGCACCAGCGAGCCGCATCCAGCCTGACAACATCACGCCGGACGATCTCGTGGTTCACCAGCAGGACCTCGAAGGCGTGATCAACGCCCTGTGGGCTGGTGGTGCGGAGGCGATGACGCTCGCTGGGCAGCGTGTCACGACGCTCTCGGCGTTCAGGTGCGTCGGGAACGTCCTCTCGCTCCATGGCCGCGTCTACTCACCCCCCTACGTGGTCCAGGTCATCGGTGACCCGGTCGCTCTCATGGACGCGCTCGATGCCTCGGTCCCTGTCAGCCTCTATCGCGAGTACGTCGAGTACGTCGGGCTCGGGTGGGAGGTTCAGACCCTCGACACGGTGGACCTTCCCGCATACGAGGGTGCACTCAACCTAGAGTTCGCCTCGGTCCCCGAGGGCACGGAGATCTACCGGTGAACCGACGAACGGAGAGTCCCAGGTGAGGCACGCCCGTAGGAGGAAGGCGAAGCCCCACATCGCGCTGCGCATCACCGGGGTCGTGGGCGAGCTGATGATCACGCTCGGCCTTCTCGTCGGGCTCTTCGTCACCTGGCAGCTGTGGTGGACCGACGTCCAGGCCGGACGGATCCAGGCGCAGCAGCTCGAGAGCCTCGACTGGGTCGAGCCTCCGACGACGATCGTGGCAGCCGAAGACACCTCGGACGAGCCACCGCCCCCTGTCGTGGCCCCGGCGGTGGGCGAGACCTTCGCCAGCATCTATGTCCCACGCTTCGGCAGCGACTACGAGGTGACGATCGCCGAGGGCATCGGGAAGAAGCAGGTCCTGGACACCGGGGCGATCGGGCACTACCCCGACACCGTGATGCCGGGCGCGCTCGGAAACTTCTCCGTCGCTGGCCACCGGACGACCTACGGCAAGCCGCTCCACCTCATCGCGGACCTCCAGCCCGGCGACCCCATCGTGGTGCGCACCGCGGACACGTGGTACGTCTACGAGGTCACGGAGTCGCTCATCGTCAATCCGGACCAGATCGAGGTCATCGCACCGGTTCCCGGCCTCCTGGCAGGCGAACCGATACCTGATCTCACCGAGCGTTACATCACCTTGACGAGCTGTCACCCGATGTACTCCGCGAAAGAGCGGTACATCGTCCATGGCACGTTGACCTCCTGGATGCCGGTCTCTCAAGGCACCCCCAGCGCTCTCGCTCCCGCAGCCGAAGGTGGGCAATGATGTACGGACTTCTCTGGCGGCTTCTCCCTGGACCTGCCTGGCTGCGGGTCGTGATGCTGGTCGTGCTCGCTGTCGCTGCGGTGATGGTGTGCTTCGAGTGGCTCTTCCCGGCCGTGGCCGACTACATGCCCTTCAACGAACAGACTGTGGGTGAAGCCCGATGACTCGGATTCTCGTCGTCGACAACTACGACTCGTTCGTCTACACGATCGTCGGATATCTCAACCAGCTCGGTGCCGAGACGGACGTGGTACGCAACGATGCTGTCCCGAGCGCCGACGAGCGCGCCGGCTACGACGGCGTGCTCGTCTCCCCCGGCCCCGGTAGTCCGGCAGGTGCGGGCGAGAGCCTCCAGGTGATCCGGGACTGTGGCACAGCCGGCGTCCCGATGCTCGGGGTGTGCCTGGGCCACCAGGCCCTCGGAGAGGCGTACGGGGCCACCGTGACGCACGCGCCCGAGCTCATGCACGGCAAGACGAGCGAGGTCGAGCACGAGGACCGTGGTGTGCTCACTGGACTCCCCCACCCGTTCACGGCCACCCGCTACCACTCGCTCGCTGTCGTGACCGGGACGGTGCCCGACGAGCTCGAGGTCACGGCCGAGGCGATGACGCCGAACGGTCGGCTCATCATGGGCCTGCAGCACCGAGAGCTGCCGCTCTACGGGGTGCAGTTCCACCCAGAGTCTGTTCTCACCGAAGGCGGTCACCGGCTGCTGGCGAACTGGCTCGAGGTCTGCGGTGCCGCTGACGCTGTCGAGCGGTCTGAGGGACTGGCGCCGCTCATCCGACGCTGACGCCTCGACAGTCCCTGCTCGTCGACTGACCAGCCGTTCCGGACACGAGACGAGAGGAGCCCCACCGGACGTCCGGTGGGGCTCCTCTCGTCTCGTGCTGTGAGGCTGTCGTGAGCGGTGAGCTGTCCGGTCAGCGCCCGTTGGGCAGCAGGTCGAGCAGGGAGAGGGCGTTGTTGTCTTCGTCGTCGTCGCTCGGGTCGTCAGTCGGGTTCTGGTTCGAGTTGTTCTGCTTCTCGTAGACGTAGAGGATGACCGTCGAGCCGACCTCGACCGAGCTGCCCGCAGAGGGGTCCGTGCGCACGACCGTGCCGTCGGCAGCCTTCTGGCCGTCGTTGCGCGTGTTGTCGTACACAGTCACGACCTCAGAGACGAGACCGCGCTGCGAGAGCGCCTCGCGCGCCCCGTCTGCAGTGTTGCCGACCAGGCTGTTCGGCACCTGGATCTGCTCGACGACGATCTCGATCGCGATCTGGAGGGAGACAGAAGAACCCTGTGTCACGCTGCCGGGTGCCGGCTGCTGCTCCACGACGGTTCCCGCGGTAGCGTCGCTCTGCTGTGTGTTGATCACGGTCACGAGCCCGAGCTCACCGAGCTTGGTCGTGGCTTCGTCCTGGGTGAGCCCAGACAGATCGGCGAGGTCGACCATCCCGTCAGAGACGTAGATCGTGATCTCGGTGCTGGCTGACTCGACGACACCAGCGGCCGGCTCCGTCCTCGTGACAGAGTTCTTCGCGACGTTGGTGCTGTGCTCGGGTTCGATCCCGTTGGCCACAGCAAAGCCTGCGGCCTCGAGCGCCGTGATCGCGTCGTCTTGGCTCATGCCCGTCACGTCAGGGACAGCCAGCTGGTCGGCGCCCTGCGAGAACCACAGCGAGATGGTGTCATCTGCTGCGAGGTCGGTCCCCTCGGCCGGGGTGCTCTTGATGAAGAGACCTTCGGCGACGTCGTTGTTCTTCTCGAAGGCGATGAGCGGGTCTTTGGTGAACCCGGCAGCCTCGATCTTCGCGACCGCTTCCTCCTGGGTGAGCCCGGTCAACGACGGAACGGGGAAGGTCGCGACCTCTTCCTCACCACCCCCGTTGAGGATGAGCATCGTCGCGATCGCCGCGACAGCGACGATCGCGATCGCGATGAGCGTCCACAGGAGGCCACGGTTGCGGGGCGGCTCGTCGTCGTAGTCGTCGTCCTCGTCCTCGGGCGACATCGGTGCGCGTTCCCCGGGGACGGCGGACCATGCCGGTGAGACTTGCGTCTGGGAGACGGGACCCGCGGGTGTTGCCGCGAAGACCTCGGTAGCTCCAGAGAGCTCTGCCGCACCCACGCCGGCTCCGACCATCCCGACCGCAGGGGCCTGGACGGCTCCACCGCGGATCGCTGCTTCGAGATCGGCCCGGAACTCGGCCGCGCTCCCGTAGCGAGAGGTGCGCTCCTTGGCGAGCGCCTTGAGGGTGATCCTGTCGAGAGCGTCAGGGACGTCGGGAGCGATGCTGCTCGGGCTGACCGGCATCTCACGGACGTGCTGATAGGCCACAGACACAGGAGAGTCGCCCATGAACGGAGGCCGACCGGTGAGCAGCTCGAAGAGCAGGCACCCGGCTGAGTAGAGGTCGCTGCGGGCGTCGACGCTCTCGCCACGAGCCTGCTCAGGGGAGAGATACTGCGCCGTACCGATCACGGAGTGGGTCTGCGTCATCGTCGCAGCGGAGTCCGCCAGGGCGCGCGCGATGCCGAAGTCCATGACCTTGATGGCACCGGTGGGGGTGAGCATGACGTTCGCGGGCTTGATGTCGCGGTGGACGATGCCGGCATGGTGCGAGTACTCGAGCGCAGAGAGGACCCCCGAGGAGATCTCGACGGCCTCCTCGATCGGCACGGCGTTGCCGTCGCGGAGGATCTCGCGGACCGTGTGACCCTCGACGTACTCCATGACGATGAACGGCACGTGCGCCATGGCGCCGCCGTTCTCCTGCATCATGTCCTCGCCCGTGTCGTAGACGGCGACGATCGCAGGGTGGTTGAGGGCAGCGGCAGACTGCGCCTCCCTGCGGAAGCGCGCCTGGAACGAGGGGTCACGAGCCAGGTCCGACCGAAGGATCTTGATCGCGACGGTGCGACCGAGGCGGTTGTCGTGACCGATGTGGACCTCGGCCATGCCGCCACGGCCGATGAGCTCCCCGACCTCATAACGGCCCGCGAGAATACGGGGTGCGTCGTCAACCACTACGCGTCCTTAGGTGTTCTAGGTGTCGTTGTTCCGTCAGGCGCAGAGGATCCGCGCACAGCGTCGTCGTCTATCATCCCATCCATCAGGATCCCGCTTGTGGATTGTACCGAAACGGGATACATGCCATGTGACGTCATTCCTTCGTTCGTCGAGCCGCCACCGTTGACGATGGCCTTGACGATGGTCGCAAGAACGATGACGAGTACCAAGAGCACGAGCGCGATCGTTGGCCAACCGAGATTTCCGATGCGTTGACCTGTGGTCGTCGACGTACGACGCTGGCTCGTCGGTGCCGTGCGATGGGACGACGACGAGCGCCCCGACGAGCTTCCCTCGCTGAAGCGACGGCTGGCCTGACGTGTGGGACTCGAGGGGGTACTACCGGCGAGGTCAGGTGCCTCGAAACGCGAGTGGCTCTTTCCCTGAGCGCTTCCGCGTGCGGTCGCGCCGCGCGGCAGAGGGGTGCGGCGCGCAGCCGGTCGGCTCGCGGCATTGAGGGACGCACGGGTGGGCGACGGCCCGGCGGACCGTTCGTGGACAGGGCGCGCCGCAGGCGCAGCCGATCGTTCGCGCGAGACCGCCGGAGTCGGTGGAGGCGTCGGGAGCTGTATCGACGGCGGGGTAGGCGGCTGGGGGACCGGGGGCAGGGTCGGCGGTGCGACCGGTGTCGCCAGCCTGCCCTCGCGTCGCGGCGGCGCAGGCTCGTGGGCAGGAGGGGGTGACGCGGCTAGGCTGCCCTCACGGCGTCCGGCCGCCTGACCTGCGGCGATGCGCTGACCAGCGCGGGTGGTCGCGGGCGGTTCCTCGATCGGACCGCGGGCACCGCCGGCGAGGTGCGACGGCTGACCAGACCGAGGACGTCGTGATGTGACGTCCGAGGCAGGAGCCGCCTTGTCTGGAGCAGGCGTGAAGGTCTCCCGTCGCCCGGGCGGGGACGAGTTGCCCCGTCGACGCAGGCCGCTGCCCCACGGGTCGGCAGCGATCTCTTCCGCGAGGAGGTCGAAGTTGCGGGCGAGGATGGCTCCGCTGCGCGGACGGTCGAGAGGATCCTTGCTGAGCATCCGCATGATGAGGTCGGCGAAGCCCGGGTGGATGGACTTCGTCAGGGGTGGGACAGGCTCGTTGACGTGCGCGACAGCGATGTCGACCGGGCTGGCGCCCGTGAACGGGCGGTTCCCGACGATCGACTCGTACGCGACGATGCCGAGGGCGTAGATGTCTGACGCCCCGGTGGCGGCCTTGCCGATCGCTTGCTCGGGCGACAGGTACTGGGCCGTGCCCATGACCATGCCCGCTGCAGTCATGGGGACCTGGTTCGCCGCGAGCGAGACACCGAAGTCGGTGATCTTCACCTCGCCGGTGCGCTCCAGCAGGATGTTGCCGGGCTTGACGTCGCGATGGACCACCCCGGCGACGTGCGCTGCGTGCAGCGCACGTGCGGTCTGGGACAGGATCGACAGCAGGCGCAGGACCGGCAGCACCGGCTCGCGCTCGAGGAGGTCGGACATGGGCTCGCCGATGACGAGCTCCATGACGAGGTACCCGGAGGCTGCCTGCTCGCCGTAGTCGTAGAGCTGGGCGATGTTCGAGTGCGAGAGGGCTGCGCTGTTGCGCGCCTCGGTCCGCAGCCTGTCGAGGAAGTCCGCGTTCCCGGCGAACTCTTCACGGAGCACCTTGACCGCGACGTCGCGGGCCAACGACTCGTCGTGCGCGACCCAGACCTCACCCATCCCACCGATGGCGATGAGCCGGACGAGCCGGTACCGACCGCCGAGCGCGATGCCTGCTGCCGGCCTCACTGGTTGATCACCGCTTCCATGACTGCCCGGGCGACAGGCGCCGCCGCCCGACCACCTGTGGCTTCGCTGCCGAGGTTCCCACCGTTCTCGATGACGACGGCGACGACGACCTGCGGGTCGTCTGCCGGCGCGAAGCCGGTGAACCATGCGTGCGGTGCGACGTCGCTCGTGGTCTCGGCCGTACCCGTCTTCCCGGCGACCTGGACCCCGCTGATCTGGGCGGCGGTGCCCGTGCCGGACTGGACCACCCCGACCATCATGTCTCGCAGCTGCTCGGCCGTCGAGGAGGAGATCGGCTTGCTGAACACGGAGGGGTCGGTCTCGAAAGCCACCGCGAGGTCCGGGGTGCGGACCTGGTCGATGAGATAGGGCGTCATGAGCTTTCCGTCGTTCGCGATCGCCGCGGACACCATCGCGACCTGGAGCGGGGTCACCCTGACGCTGGCCTGGCCGATCGCGGACAGTGCGGTCGTCGCGTCGTCGAGAGGCGACCCGTCCGCCTCCTGCGGGAACCGGCTCTGCGTGACGAAGGTCGGGATCGACAGGTCGGTGTCGAAGCCGAACTCCTCGGCCTGCTCGGCGATCGTCTCGCTGCCGAGGTCGATGCCGAGCTGGCCGAACGCCGTGTTGCACGAGATGCGCAAAGCATCGGCGAGGGTCATCGTCCCCGTGCTCGAGCAGGTCTCGCCTCCGAAGTTGCCGAGGACGGAGCTCGACTGCGGGAGCGGGAGCTCGTCGGGTGCCGCGACCTCGCTGGTGGACGTGAGGTCGCCCTCCTCGAGGGCGGCAGCGGCAGTGACGAGCTTGAACGTCGATCCGGGCGGGTAGGTGTTGCCGCCGATCGCGCGGTTGATGAGCGGGTCGCCGTCCTCGGCGAGGAGCGCCTGGTAGGCGGCGCTCGCGTCCGAGCTCACGTGCCCGGCGAGGAGGTTGGGATCGTAGCTGGGCTTCGAGACCATCGCGAGGATCGCCCCCGTCGTCGGGTCCAGCGCGACGACCGCTCCACGCTGGTCTCCCAGCGCGTCCCATGCTGCCTGCTGCACGACCGGGTCGATCGTCAGCTCGACGGACGAGCCCTGGGGGTCCGCACCGGCGATGAGGTTCTGGAGACGGCTCCACCACAACGAGTCCGAGGTGCCGTTGAGGTACTCGTTCGCGCGCAGCTCGATCTGGGTACGGCCGTTGACCACAGAGTAGAACCCGGTCACCGGGGCATAGAGGGGCCCGTTCGTGTACGCGCGCTGGTAGCCGAACGCGTCGTCCACCGGGGTGGACACGGCGACGGCTTCTCCGCCGATGACGATCGGACCGCGGTTGTTGCCGTGCTCCCGGTAGAGGGTCCGGACGTTGCGAGGGTCGGTGTTGAGATCGGGTGCGCGGAAGTACTGGATCCACGAGGCTGCGCCCATGAGCACGAGAAACATGGCCAGCATGACGACCGCGACGCGGCGCAGAGGGACGTTCACGAGTCCACCCTCCTCACGATCTGGGTCGCGTCGTCTGACGGGACCTCTTGCACGGTCTGCGGCTCGTCCTCTGACGGGACCGCGCTGACGATCTGTGTCGCGTCGCCCGACGGGACAGTGCTCACGATCTGCGTCGCGTCGTCCGACGGGACCGCGCTGACGATCTGCGTCGCGTCGTTGCTGCTCGGACGTTCGCGGACCTCGTCGTGCTCGTCGTCGTCCTGGTCGTCGGCAGGCATGCCACGCAGCGGTAGCGGCGTCGGCCGTCGCGCGTTGTCGGAGATCCGGATGAGGAGGGCGACGATGATCCAGTTCGCGAGGAGAGACGAGCCACCGTACGCGAGGAACGGCATCGTCAGGCCGGTCACCGGGATGACGCGCGTCACACCGCCGACGACGACGAAGACCTGCCAGGCGAGGACGAAGGCGACGCCGCCGGCAAGGAGCTTTCCGAACCCGTCTCGGGTACCGATCGCGATCCGCATGCCGCGCTCGACGAAGAGGAGGTACATGACGAGGATCGCGAGCAGGCCCGTCAGGCCGAGCTCTTCGCCGAGGGACGCGACGATGAAGTCCGAGGACGCGTACGGGACGAGGTCCGGTCGGCCGTCCCCCCAACCTGTCCCGAACAGTCCGCCGTTGGCGAGGCCGAACAACCCACGGACGAGCTGTCCGGAGCCGCCGAACGCCTGGTTGAAGACTGACGTGTCCATGGCGTTGAGCCAGGCGTCGAAACGGCCCTGGACGTGGGTGATGGAGGTTGCGGCGATGAAGGCGCCTCCAGCGAACAGCGTGAGGCCGATGATGACCCAGCTGATGCGTTCGGTGGCGACGTAGATCATCGCGACGAAGAGGCCGAAGAACAGCAGCGACGTCCCGAGGTCACGCTCGAAGACGAGGACCGCGAGGGACGCGATCCACACGATGATGATCGGACCGAGGTCGCGTGCTCGAGGCAGCTGGAGGCCGAACATCTTGCGACCGGCCAGCGTGAGGGTGTCTCGGTTGGTCACCAGATAGCCGGCGAAGAAGACGGCGAACGAGATCTTGGCGAACTCTGCCGGCTGGAGGGACGCCGGCCCGAGGCGGATCCAGATACGGGCTCCGTTGATCTGCGTGCCGATGCCCGGGACGAGCGGCAGGACCACGAGGACGAGCCCGATGATCATGGCCGTGTACGTGTACCGACGCAGCGTGCGGTGGTCGTGCAGGAACCACAGGACGGCGACGGCGGCGATCATCCCGAACGCCGTCCAGCCGAGCTGTCGGTTCGCCAGGGCGGAGTCGCCGCCCTTGAAGTGGTTCGCGAGGTCGAGCCGGTAGATCATCGCGAGGCCGATGCCGTTGAGCCCGACCGCGATCGGCAGCAGCGCAGGGTCGGCGAAGGGCGCCTTCTTGCGCACGATGAAGTGGAGCCCGAGGCCCAGGGCGAGCATCCCGCCCGCGAGGACGTAGAAGTTGCCGGGGACCCGCCCTTCCATCGACAGGCCGACCAGGGCGTAGGCCCCGATCCCGAGAGCCAGCGCGAGGAGCAGGAGCGTCAGCTCGCTGGCGCGTCCGCTGCGAACCCGAGACGGCTCGACGGTTGCCATCAGCCGGTGCCTTCCTTGGTCGTGGGCTGCGCATCCTCGACGAGGTCAGCGACCCGTTCACGGGCGTCCTCGAGCGAGGTCGCCCTGATGGTCCGGTCGAGCTGGTTCGCGACGAAGGTCTCGAGGCTGTCCGCCTCGAGGTCGGTCGTCTCGATGACCGACGAGAGGCTGATCGGGCCCGCGCTCTGCGCGATGCCCTGGAAGATCGCTACTCGACCGCTCTCGACGCCGACGTAGTACTGCGTCTGGGTCCAGCGGTAGCCCCACCAGGCCCCTGCGGTGAGGAGCCCACCGACGACGAGGAACGTGACGAGCGTCCAGACCCAACGGAACCGTGGCTCGTCGTCGTCGACCTCAGAGTCGGCACGGGCCTGGGCGCGCGCCTGTGCGCGGGCTTGCTTGCGCGCGGCCTTCTCGGCCTTCTTGCGGCGCCGGCGGCTCGTCTTCGGTGGTGGGAGCACCTCGTCCATCGTGAGGACGTCCTCGAACGAGGGGGCGCTGCCTGGCAGCGTCGAGCTCGTCTGGGAGGCGGGGGCGGTGAGCGCGTCGACCGTCGCGCGCGCCTCGGCGAGGAGAGCAGCAGCACGCGCTGCCGGACCGTCGGCGGCGACCGTGGGGGCGTCCCTGCTGATCGCGACCGAGCCGACGACCTGCACGCCCGTGTACGGGCCGGCGCCGTCGGGGACGTCGTCGAGGTCGACGATGTCGGCGACGATGCACGTGACGTTGTCCGAGCCTCCGGCGCGCAGGGCGAGCTGGATGAGCCGCTCCGCGCACGACTCGACGTCGGGGACGTCGTTGAGCGTCCGCTCGAGGGTCTCCGCGCTGACGAAGCCGCTCAGCCCGTCGGAGCACAGCAGCCACCGGTCGCCGGGGTGAGCCTCTCGGACCGACAGGTCCGGGCTGAGCTCGAGGTCGAAGTCTCCGAGGACGCGCATGACGACCGAGCGCTGAGGGTGGTGCTCTGCCTCGTCCGGAGTGATCTTCCCGGTGTCGACGAGGTGCTGGACGAACGTGTGGTCCTTGGTGACCTGGCTGAGGTGGCCGTCGCGCAGCACGTAGGCGCGGGAGTCGCCCATGTGCGCCATCGCGAGCTTGTTGCCCGACCGCAGCAGGGCCGTGACCGTCGTGCCCATGCCCCCGAGCTCTGCGTCCTCGCGAGCGCGGCGGACGAGCTCGAGCCGCGCGGTCTCGATCGCGCGCTCGAGCCGCTGCAGGATCTCGTGCGACCCGAAGGCCTCGCCGTCGAGCGGGGCCAGCGACGCGACAGCCAACGAGGACGCGATGTCGCCGCCTGCGTGCCCGCCCATCCCGTCAGCGACGAGGAGCAGATGAGGCCCGGCGTACGCGGAGTCTTGGTTGTTCGAGCGCACGAGTCCCACGTCAGAGCGCGCGGCGTACCGCAAGGCGATCGTCATGGCACTACCTCTGCAGCTCGACGACGCTCTGCCCCACGCGCACCTGCGTGCCGGGGGAGAGTGGCGTCGGTTCGCTCACGCGTTTCGAGCCGATGAAGGTGCCGTTCGTGGAGCCGAGGTCCTCGAGGATCCACTGCTCGCCGGACGGGAAGATCCGGGCGTGACGGGAGGACGAGTAGTCGTCGTCGAGCACGAGGGTGCAGCTCGGTGCGCGGCCGATGAGGATGGCCGACGTCGAGAGAGGGAGCGTGGTGCCACGCAGCGGTCCTTCGGTCACGACGAGCTTCGTCGGCCGCGTGCGGGATGCCGCGGACGGACGCGCGGGCGGCGGGTTGGGCATGCCGCTCTGGGCCACGAGGTTCTCGCGCGGGCCGCCGCGGGTCGAGGTGATGCGGGTGCCGTAGAGATCGCGCCGCAGCACGCGGACGATCGAGTAGACGAAGAGCCACAGCAAGACCAGGTAGCCCAGCCGCAGCAGGGTCATCGTCAGTTCGCTCATCCGGACCGGTTCACCAATCTCCGCGTGCAGAGTCGTCAGATACGCCTGTCCAGAACATGATCCGCGTCCGACCGATGGTCAACGAGTTTCCGTCGAGGAGTGTTGCGGCCGGGACCTGGTGGCCCTCGACGTACAGCCCGTTCGTCGAGCCGAGGTCCGTCGCGATGACGCCGTCGGACGTCATGCGGATCTCGAGGTGACGACGTGAGACCCCTGGGTCGTCGACGACGATGTCGGCTTCCGCTCCACGCCCGATGACCGTGACCGGTCCGGTGAGGAGGTAGCGCTGGCCGTCGATGTCGACGAGAGGGTGTCGTGAGCTCGGTGCAGAGGAGGCCGCCGGTGCGACCGCACCGCGGACCGTCGACGACTGCACCTCGAAGCGGCCGACCTCGAGCTCCTCGACCTCCTGGAAGGAGACGGTCACCGCTCCGACGAACGCATAGTGCTGCGATCCTGCGTAGTGGGTGAGGTTGGCCGCCAGCTCGTCGGCCATCGTCTCTGCACCCCAGCCGTCGACCTGCGCGAAGTCTTCGGTCGCGAGGTGGATGGTGAAGACGTTGGGCACGACGGTGCGGTCCCTGTCGACGACTGCCGCACGGTCGTCGACCTCACGGCGCAGGGCGCTGGCGAGCTCGACAGGCTTGAGCTCACTGCGGAAAACCCGGGCGAACGTGTTGTTCACAGCGCGCTCGACGCTCTTCTCGAATCGGTCGAGAACTCCCATGCCGCCTCCTTCCGTCCACTCGCGCGGGGCGGTCCCCGTCGTCGGGGACCGCTCGGTTCGGATCTATGATTGCTGAGTACAGGTCACGAAGTCGGTTGCGACGCGCTCCCGACCCAAGTTCATCGTATAGACCAAACGATGTGGTGACGGCAATGTGAAGAGTTGATCCCCGCCGTGGTAATGTTCTGCGGCACGCGTGAGTGGCGGAATGGCAGACGCGCCGGCTTCAGGTGCCGGTGCCCGAAAGGGCGTGGGGGTTCAAGTCCCCCCTCACGCACAAGATCCGTTCAACGGATTGTTCGAAGGCCCCGACCAGGGAAACCCGGTCGGGGCCTTCGGTGCATCGTGGTGGGTCGTCGCACGGACTGTCCGAGCTCTGTCCGGGGTCTACGCGGGGAGCAGCTCGGCACCGAGAAGACGCAACGTCTCCTCACGGGTGTCCGACCGGCGGTTGTCCGCACCCACGTGCACGGACGAGACGGGCGCGAGCATGACCTCGTCCGCACCGACGCCGTCGGCAAGCTCGCGGACCGCGGCAGCCGCGACGTCCGGGGTGCCGATCGCCCACGTCGAGCGCATCTGGTCGAGCATCGGCTGGTGCTCGGGCGCGACGCCGACAGCCTCGGCGTCCTCGATGAGCTCGAGCGGCTCGAGCCCCTGCCCCGTGCGCAGGCGGATCATCGACATCGCGTACGGGAGCGCCCGCCTCTCGGCCTCTTCGGCGGTCTCGGCGACGACCGCGTTGATGATCGCGAAGGTCGTGGGAGCCTCGAGGTGCTCAGACGGTCGGAACTGGGACCGGTACGTCGCCATGGCCTCGGCCGTGCCCTGGCCGGCGAAGTGGTGGGCGAACACGTAGGGCAGGCCGAGCGCTGCCGCGAGCTGCGCCGAGTACATGGACGAGCCCAGCAGCCACACGGCTGCCGCAGAGGTCGCGCGCGGCGTCGCCTTGAGCCCGTAGGAGCGTCCGCGCAGGTCCAGGGTCATCCCTGTACCGGACATGAGCTCGGCGACGTCGCGGACGTCGTCAGGGAAGGTGTCGACGGCGTCGCGGCCCTGTGCTGCGCTCGAGCGCAGCATGTGGCTCGTCACCGGGTCGGAGCCCGGGGCGCGACCGATGCCGAGGTCGATGCGGCCCGGGAAGGCAGCCTCGAGGAGAGCGAACTGCTCAGCGATGACGAGCGGGGCGTGGTTCGGGAGCATCACGCCGCCAGAGCCGACGCGGATGCGCTGCGTGGCGGCTGCGAGGAGCGAGATGATCACGGCCGGGTTCGTCGACGCCACGGCAGGCATGTTGTGGTGCTCCGCGACCCAGTAGCGGGTGAACCCCAGCTCGTCGGCAGTCTGGGCGAGGCGGGTGCTCGCCGCGAGGGCGTCGGAGGTGGTCTGGTCGCTGCGGACGGGGACGAGGTCGAGGACGGACAGCGCTGTGCGGGGGAGTGGGGTCACCCACGGTGCAACGGGAGCGACCCGTGCGGTATTCCGTCAGTGCGCAGCGATACGGCTGCGGGTGATCGCGCGCAGCGCGAAGACCCCGATCCCGACCCAGATGACGTTGACGACCGCCGAGGGCCACGCACCGTAGACGGTGGCGCTCACGGAGAGCAGGGCGGCACCGACGATGTTCATGGCCTGGAACCGCAGGGAGTCCGGTGTGATCCGCTTCGTCGTGACCAGCCCGTAGGCGATGACGGCGGTGATCGCACCCGTCCACCCGATGGCGGTGAGTGCAAGCTGGACGGCAGCGGACATGACGTGCTCCTTGGGGATGGTGGGGGACGTGGCCGTGCCAGCGGCTCTGCGTCCCAGGTGGTGCGTCACCTGCGGTGACGTCACAAGTGTGGCGGTCAAAGTCATGTAGCACAATTGAACGATTCTCTTTAACCCATGTAGCATCTCTACATGGCTATCGATGCCCGAAGGCTTGGTGTTCTCCTTGCCGTCCACAGGGCTGGCGGAGTCGTTGCAGCGGCCGATCTGCTCCGTCTGACCCCGTCCGCCGTCTCTCAGCAGATCGCCAAGCTCGAGCTCGAGGAGAACGTCCAGGTCCTCGACCGCGGGCCCCGAGGAGTGACCCTCACCGCGGTCGGGCTCATGCTCGCCGAAGCGGCCGAGCGCATCGAGACCGAGCTCGTCGAGGCCCGCAAGCAGATAGCGCTCCTCGGCCCCGAGGTCAGCGGACGCGTCGTCATCGGTGCGTTCCAGACCGTCACCCGGAGCGTCGTCGCACCGATGCTCACCGACCTCGCCCTTACGGCGCCCGGCATCGAGATCTCCGTCCACGAGGTCGAGAGCGTCGATGCTGCCCGGGGGCTGCGCAGCGGCGAGCTCGACCTGGTCGTCCTCGAGCACGACTCCGCCTCGGCACGGCCCGTCCCCAAGGGGTTCAGCGAGACGCTGCTGCTCGACGAACCGTGGCGGCTCGTCGTGCCGACGAGCATGGCTGTCCCGGCCACGGTCCAAGGCCTCAAGGACGCCGTCTGGATCGGAGCAGAGAAAGACACTGCTGCTGCGCGTGCCCTCGCTCGCGTCGTCGCCCTCACCGGGGCCGTACAAGAGTCGCGGCACGCGTACTCCAGCTACGAGGTCGCTCTCGCGCTCGTCGCCGCTGGTCAGGGGATCGCGCTCCTTCCGGCCCTCGCGCTCCAGACCGCAGACCTGCAGGGCGTCGACGTCGTGCAGGTCGCCGGGCTCGGCACCCGGCGCATCGCTGCCCGCCACCGCGCGAACCGCCACGAGCCCACCTCGGCGGTCACAGCGGTCGTGGACGGTCTGCTCGCACACGTCGCTGTACTCGACCTGGGATAGTTCGTCAACAGTTGCGGACATGCTCCCAGTACGGTCCAATTGCCCGATGCAGCCAGCAACAGTGTTCTGGACAGCGTCCGTCAGCGACATCGAGGAATCGATCAACTCCGCCTTTGCGCCTGTTGCAAAAGTATTCGCCGACGTCATCTTCTACAGCGTGCCGATCGGAGACGCGAGCGTCCCGATCCTCATCGCATGGCTCATCGGTGCCGCGCTCTTCTTCACCATCGCGCTCCGCGGCATCCAGGTCCGTGGCTTCGGCCACGCGATCGCCCTCGTGCGCGGCAAGTACGGACGCTCCTCGGACCCCGGCGAGGTCAGCCACTTCCAGGCGCTCTCCTCGGCAGTGTCCGGGACTGTGGGACTCGGCAACATCGCTGGTGTAGCGATCGCCGTGACGATCGGTGGCGCGGGTGCGACGTTCTGGATGATCGTCGCCGGTCTGCTCGGCATGTGCACCAAGTTCGTCGAGTGCACGCTCGGCGTGAAATATCGTGAGGAGCACGAGGACGGCACCATCTCTGGTGGCCCGTTCCGCTACCTCCCCATCGCGTTCGCGCGGTTCGGCCGCATCCCGGCGAAGGTGCTCACCAGCATCTTCGCGGTCTCGATCTTCTTCTTCGGGATCGTGGGCGGCAACATGTTCCAGGCCAACCAGACCTACGCGCAGGCGCGCAACGTCACCGGCGGAGACGACGGCCCGCTCGCGAGCGACGGATCAGCACTGATCTTCGGGATCGTGCTCGCACTCCTCGTCGGCATCGTCATCATCGGCGGCATCAAGTCCATCGCTCGCATCACGAGCAAGCTCGTCCCGGCGATGGGCGTCCTCTACGTCCTCGCGTGCCTCACGGTCCTCGCGGTCAACGCCGACGGGATCATCCCGGCCTTCGGCGAGATCATCTCCGGAGCATTCGACCCGGACGGCGTCACCGGAGGGATCGTCGGTGTTCTCATCGTCGGGTTCCAGCGGGCCGCGTTCTCCAACGAGGCAGGCATCGGGTCTGCACCGATCGCCCACTCGGCCGTCAAGACGAAGCGCCCGGTCACCGAGGGCTTCGTCTCGCTCCTCGAGCCGTTCATCGACACGGTCGTCATCTGCACGCTCACCGCCCTGACGATCATCATCGCGCGGCCGCAGTCCTGGCTCGACGGACGTGAGGACGTCGCCACCGGCGGCCTCGGCCCGGGCAACGGTGTCACGCTCACGTCTGACGCCTTCGAGACGGTGCTCCCGTGGTTCCCGGTCGTGCTCGCCGTCGCTGTGGCGCTCTTCGCGTTCTCGACCCTCATCACGTGGGCGTACTACTCGCAGAAGGCATGGACGTCCCTCTTCGGACGCACGCCCGTGACCGAGCGCATCTTCCAGGTCGTCTTCGTCCTCTTCACCGTGTTCGGTTCGGTCCTCTCGCTCGGCGACGTCGTCAACCTCGCCGACGCGATGCTCTTCCTCTGCGCGTTCATCAACATCCTCGGGCTCTACCTGCTGTTCCCGGTGGTGCGCAACGAGCTCCGGGAGTACCTCGACGACCGTCGCGCGGACCGGCTCGTGCGCTCCGACGTGGACGCGTGAGCTGCACGCACGTCTGGGCCTGAGACACAGAAGGGCCCGTGGGCTGGTGGGGTCTCCCCCACCTGCCGCGATGGACGAGATCGCGGCTCCCACGGGCTCCGGTGGCTGTCTGGTACTCGCTGCCGCCCACCTGTGAAGGTGCGGTGGCCCGGGTATCGGCACTGCCGTCCGGCCGTCCGTCGCTCACCGGTCGGTGACCCGACCTGAGCACCTGGCGACTAGCGGACAGCCACCTCACGCGTCTGAGAACAGATCATGTCTTGGACCACCTCCTTTTCTGTGTGCTGCCGAGGCTACGCCCGGCCTCGCGGGACGTTCAAGGGTTTTTTCGACGGGCAGGCGCGGGCGACCAGCCTGGGGCAGGATGGGCGCCATGACGGCACCCCTTCTCCGCATCATGACCGTGTGCACGGGCAACATCTGCCGCTCGCCCATGGCCGAGATCGTCCTTCGCGAGCGGCTCGACGCCGCCGGCCTGGGGGAGCACGTCGTCGTCGACTCGACGGGAGTCACCTCCGAGGAGGTGGGCAACCCGATCGATCGTCGTGCACGGGCTGTGCTCGTCGCGGCCGGGTACTCCGACGCGGCGCTCGACGCCCACCGGGCACGACGCACCGACGCAGCCGACCTCGCCGAGCGAGACCTCGTCCTCGCGATGACCACCGACCACGCCCGGGTGCTGCGGCGTCTCGCCGAGACCTCGGGCACGGACGGTGGACCGGCGCAGATCCGGATGTTCCGGTCGTTCGACCCGCAGGCACCGCGCGTGACCGAGCAGCGCGACGAGTGCCTCCTCGACGTCGAGGACCCCTGGTACGGCGGGCCGGCAGACTTCGAGGGGTGCCTCGACCAGGTCGAGGCCGCCGTCGACGGCATCGTCGAGCACGTGCGCGCTCACCTGGCAGGACGCGGCACCGCGACCGCGCCTCACGCCGGCTAGCTGCCGACACCGCCCAGCGGGCACCGACCCTCACCCGCTGGAAGACTCCTCCCATGAGTACCGACACGTCGAGCAGACCGCACCGAGCGAGCCGCTGGGAGGACCGCTTCGTCAACGCTGTCGCCAGGACGCTGCGCTCCCGCGGATGGCAGGCCCGCATCGAGCCGTACACGGGGTACGGGATCGCTGCAGATGGTGACGAGGACGGCTGGGTGCGTGTGCTCGGCCGGGTCATGCTCTCGCCGAAGAGCAACCAGCGGGCGCAGGGCGTCGACGACCCGACCGCGATCGAGGAGGACGCAGCACCCGAGCCTCGGGCCAGGAGAGCCCGGGCGGCAGCCCGTCGCGGACCTGAGCCTCTGCGGGCCGTGCGCGGCTGGCGCAGCTTCTTCACCGCCCAGCTCCCGCACGCCGCTGTCGAGATCGTCGTCGACGGTGTCGCCCACGCGGCGACGTCGGACCGCGGTGGCTACGTCGACACGGTCGTCCCCGCGCGCCTGACCAAGGGATGGCACGACGTCCAGGTGCGCGCGACCGAGGACGGGCCCGCCGGGGGAGGCCCGTCGGTCCGGACCCCGGTGCGGATCCTCGACGCCCACGAGACGACCGGGCTCGTCAGCGACGTCGACGACACCCTGATGGTCACCGCGCTGCCGCGACCGCTCACCGCGATCTGGAACATCCTCGTCCTCCACGAGGACGCCCGGCGGCCGGTCAAGGGCATGGCTGCGCTCTACGCCGAGATCGAGGCGGCGAACCCGGAGATCCCCGTGTTCTACCTCTCGACGAACGCGTGGAACGTCGCGCCCGCGCTGCGCCGGTTCTTCGCCTACCACCACTACCCGCCAGGTCCCCTGTTCCTCACCGACTGGGGCCCGACCAACACGGGATGGTTCCGCAGCGGTCGCGAGCACAAGCGTCGGGCGCTCCAACGGCTCGCCACGGAGCTCCCGCAGGTCCGATGGTTGCTCGTCGGCGACGACGGCCAGCACGACCCCTCGATCTACGGCGAGTTCACCGAGACGCACCCGGACCAGGTGCGAGCGGTCGTCATCCGTCAGCTCACGCCGACCGAGCAGGTCCTCGCCCACGGTGCCCCGACCCCGAACGTCGGCTCCCGCACGCAGGCCCGCGCCGCGGCCGGCACGGTTACCGTCGTCGGTGCGCCCGACGGCGAGAGCCTCGGCCGAGAGCTTCGCGCGGCCGGCGTGCTCCCCGCCACCGGACCTCGCACGGTCAGGCCTGACACGATGTCCTCATGAAGGTCTCTCGGCGCGCCCAGGTCCCCCCATTCGCCGTCATGGAGGTGCTCGCCGCCGCCAACGCCCGGCGGGCCGCCGGCGAGTCCGTCCTCAACCTCTGCGCGGGCGAGCCGTCGACCGGCGCGTCGGAGGCCGTCCGCCAGCGGGCGATCGAGCTGCTCACCGCCGGTGACCTCGGCTACACGGAGGCGCTCGGTGCCCCGGCGCTGCGCCGCGCGATCGCCGAGCACTACGGCCGCTGGTACGACGTCGAGGTCTCCCCCGAGCAGGTCGCCGTCACCACCGGGTCCTCCGGCGGCTTCATGCTCGCGTTCCTCGCGGCGTTCGACGTCGGCGACAGGGTCGCTCTCGCTCGCCCCGGATACCCCGCCTACCGCAACATCCTCACGTCGCTCGGGTGCGAGGTCGTCGAGCTCGACTGCGGACCCGAGACCCGCTACCAGCCGACGATCTCCCAGCTCCAGGAGGCCTACTACGGCGGAGGCCTCGACGGCCTCGTCATCGCGAGCCCCGCAAACCCGACAGGCACGATGATCCCGGCCGACGAGCTCGCCGCCCTCGCCAGCTGGTGCTCCGACTTCGACGTCCGGCTCGTCAGCGACGAGATCTACCACGGGATCACCTACGAGGAGCCGGGGGTCGACGCCGTCCGCACCGCGACCGCCGCGTCCTACCTCGGCAGCGGCGCCGTCGTCGTCAACTCGTTCTCCAAGTACTGGGCCATGACCGGGTGGCGCCTCGGCTGGCTCGTCCTGCCCGACGACCTCGTCAGCGCGGTCGACGCGCTCGCGAGCAACGTCGCGCTCTGCCCGCCGGCGCTCGCGCAGCACGCAGGCACCGCCGCCTTCAGCGACGCAGGCTATGCGGCCGCGCGCGCGAACGCCGAGCAGTACCGCGAGTCACGACGGCTCGTGCTCGACCGGCTCGACGACCTGGGCTGGGAGCGTGTCGCACCCGCCGACGGGGCCTTCTACATCTACGCAGACGTGTCCCGCTCGGGGCTCGACTCCGTCACCTGGTGCGAACGTCTCCTCGCCGAGACGGGCGTCGCGCTCACGCCAGGGACCGACTTCGACGGCGTGCACGGCCACGACTGGGTCCGGCTCTCTTTCGCCGCCGCACCCGAGGTGGTCTCCGAGGCGGTCGACCGGATCATCGCCTGGCAGCGCACGCTCGACGTCCGCTGAACGGCAGCGCCCTAGTTCTGCGGGCGCTGCCGCCGTGCTGGCTCAGAGCAAGACGTCGAGGCCACCGGACAGCGCGGTCGTGATCGCCAGCTGGCTGGCCTCGACCCGTGCAGCATCAGCAGCGAGCGTGGCCTGGTCGGCCTTCTCTCGCGTGTGCTGAGCCTGGGTCCGCTGGTCCACGGCGAGCTGGCGGCGCAGCGCAGCAAGGTCGGTCGAGGTCGAGCTTGAGGTCGTCGACGTGGACGTGGTCGTCGACTCGCTCGTCGAGGAGCTCGACGCGGAGCCGGACTCCGCGGGCGGCGGGCCTCCGCGTCCGCCACCCAGGGGCGGACCGGCCTGTCCGCCAGGAGGCGGACCTTCGGGGCGGTTCGCTCCCGCGCCGGCCAGCGCGCTCGCTGCCGCGCCCGTCGTGTCGGCGATGCCTGAAACCTGCATGGTCGTGTCCTCTCGTCTGCACAGCGCCGTGATGGCGCTCCACCTGCCCATCGGCGGACCGACGCCGTGTCTGCATCGTCTGAACCTGTGCAGGACCTGTGGGTTCCTGTGGGGCGTTTCTGTGGGGTGTTCCTGTGGGTCTCGCGAGACGCTGTTCCCTGCCATCAGCAGCACGAACGCGACCGGTATCATTGCCGCACAACCACAGATAGCGCTGCTCGAGCTGCGGCGGGAGAGCCCTGACCGGCCACCCGTCATCCCGGAGACACGTGTCAGGCGCCGAAGGAGCAAATCCTCCCCGGGAAACTCTCAGGCCCACGTACCGCCGCGGCGAGGCAACTCTGAACAGCAGGCGCGTCGACCAGCGGACACCGTAGCCGACCGCCTCACCGAAGGGGCAAGCCCGCGCCACCCGCGGCGGGCCAAACTCTCAGGTTGACCCAGACGCCCCCTCGACCGGGGCGCGCAGGGTCTGACGACAGAGCGGGGAGGGTCCCGTGCCCACGGCGTGCTGCGCCTGCCCGACCCTCCAGGAGCCTGTTGTGACCCCGACCTTCGCCAGCGCAGGACCCGCAGGAGACCGTTTCGTCGACCGCCACGTCGGCCCACGGGCCGACCGCCAGGACGGCACCGACGACGTCCAGGTCATGCTCGACCACCTCGGCTACGCAACCGTAGACGACCTCATCGACACCGCCGTCCCCGCGTCGATCCGCCTCGACGGCCCGCTCGACCTCCCGGCCGCCCGCACCGAGGCCGAGGTGCTCGCCGACCTGCGGGCGATCGCCGGCAAGAACCAGACGCGCACGCAGATGATCGGTCTCGGCTACTACGACACGATCACGCCCGCCGTCATCCGCCGCGGAGTCCTCGAGAGCCCCGCCTGGTACACGGCCTACACGCCCTACCAGCCCGAGATCTCGCAAGGACGCCTCGAGGCGCTCCTCAACTTCCAGACGGTCGTCAGCGACCTCACCGGTCTCGAGGTCGCCAACGCCTCCCTCCTCGACGAGGCGACAGCCGTCGCCGAGGCCGTCGCCCTCATGTGGCGCGCCGCGAAGCGCGGACCAGCAGCCGGCCCCGGCGTCGTGGTGCTCGACTCCGACCTCTTCCCGCAGTCGCTCTCGGTCACCCAGGGACGCGCCGAGGCGATCGGCCTCCCGGTCGTCGTCGCCGACCTCTCCGCAGGCTTCACCTCCGGCGTCGCTGCAGCGCTCGCGGACGCAGATCTCACCGGGGCGGACGTCGTCGGCGTCGTCGTGCAGCAGCTCGGGGCGAGCGGGCAGGCGCGCGAGCTCGCTCCGCTCGTCGACGCAGCGAAGGAGGCAGGCGCGCTCGTCACCGTCGCGACGGACCTCCTCGCGCTGACGATCCTCACCGCGCCGGGCGACGTCGGCGCCGACATCGCCGTCGGATCGGCTCAGCGCTTCGGTGTCCCGCTCTTCTACGGCGGCCCGCACGCAGCCTTCATGGCGGTCCGCAAGGGCATCGAGCGGATGCTCCCCGGCCGGATCGTGGGAGTGAGCCTCGACGCCGACGGTGCGCCCGCATACCGTCTGGCGCTCCAGACCCGTGAGCAGCACATCCGCCGCGAGAAGGCGACGAGCAACATCTGCACCGCACAGGCGCTCCTCGCGATCGTCGCCTCGATGTACGCCATCTACCACGGGCCCGACGGGCTGCGTGCGATCGCGGAGCGCGTCCACGGCCGAGCCCTCGCCGTCGCGAAGGGAGCCCACGCCCTGGGCCTAGACGTCGAGCACGACGACTTCTTCGACACCGTGCGGATCGTCGTCCCCGGCCGCGCCGCCGAGATCCTCGCCGCCGCCGACGCCGTCGGGATCAACCTCTACGCGCCGGACGCCGACCACGTGCAGATCGCGTGCGACGAGACGACCACCTCGTTTCACGTGGAACAGCTCCTCGCGGTGCTCAACCTCGACGGTGCCGACCTCGCCTTCGTCGCGGCCGGCGAACCAGTCCCCGCGCGCCTCGCCCGGACCAGCGAGTACCTCACCCACCCCGTCTTCCACGCGCACCGGTCCGAGACCCAGATGATGCGGTACCTGCGCGCGCTCTCGGACAAAGACCTCGCGCTCGACCGCACGATGATCCCCCTGGGCTCGTGCACGATGAAGCTCAACGCCGCGATCCAGATGGAGCCCATCTCGTGGCCCGAGCTCGCGGGCCTGCACCCGTTCGCCCCGCGCGAGCAGGCGCTCGGCTACGCCGAGCTCATCGGGTCGCTCGAGGCCCAGCTCGCGGAGATCACCGGGTATGCAGCCGTCTCTGTCCAGCCGAACGCGGGCTCGCAGGGCGAGTTCGCCGGACTGCTCGCGATCCGCAACTACCACCGCTCCCGCGGAGAGGGCGCACGCACGATCTGCCTCATCCCGGCATCCGCGCACGGCACGAACGCCGCTTCGGCCGCGATGGCCGGCATGCGCGTCGTGGTCGTCGCGACCGCCGCAGACGGCGAGATCCTCCTCGACGACCTCCGCGCCAAGCTCGACCAGCACGGTGACCAGGTCGCGGCGATCATGATCACCTACCCGTCGACCCACGGGGTGTACGAGGAGCACGTCCGCGAGGTCTGCGACCTCGTCCACGCGGCCGGAGGACAGGTCTACATCGACGGCGCGAACCTCAACGCGCTCGTCGGCCTCGCGAAGCCGGGCCAGTTCGGCGGCGACGTCTCGCACCTCAACCTCCACAAGACGTTCTGCATCCCCCACGGCGGCGGCGGTCCGGGCGTCGGCCCGATCGGCGTCGCGCCGCACCTCGTCCCGTTCCTCCCGGGCGACCCGCTCGACCCGCAGGGCGCCACCCCGGTGGCCGCAGCCCCGTTCGGCTCGGCCGGCATCCTCCCGATCCCGTACGCCTACGTCTCCCTCATGGGGCCGGACGGTCTGCGTCGTGCGACGGAGATCGCCGTCGTCTCCGCGAACTACATCGCCTCCCGGCTGAACGACGCGTTCCCCGTCCTCTACACCGGGCCCGGAGGGCTCGTCGCCCACGAGTGCATCCTCGACCTGCGTCCCCTCACGGCACAGACCGGGGTCACCGCGGAAGACGTCGCCAAGCGCCTCATGGACTACGGCTTCCACGCCCCGACCCTCTCGTTCCCGGTCCCTGGCACGCTCATGGTCGAGCCGACCGAGTCCGAGGACCTCCACGAGCTCGACCGGTTCATCCACGCGATGCTCGCCATCCGTGCCGAGATCGACGAGGTCGCCGCCGGAACCTGGACGCTGACGGACTCTCCGCTGCGCAACGCACCGCACACGGCCACCAGCGTCGTCTCGGACGCCTGGGACAAGCCCTACTCCCGCGAGACGGCCGCCTACCCGGTAGCCGAGCTGCGCACCGCGAAGTACTGGCCGCCCGTCCGCCGCGTCGACGGCGCTCGCGGGGACCGCAACCTCGTCTGCTCGTGCCCACCCATCGAGGCCTACGCCGAGCCTGGCGAGTCCCTCACCACCACGGAGGAGAACCGATGACCGCCACCGCACGCCTGAGCCCCTTGCACGACGAGCACGTCGCGCTCGGTGCGAGCCTCACCGAGTTCGGCGGCTGGGAGATGCCCCTGCGCTACGGCAGCGACATCGCCGAGCACACGGCCGTGCGCACCGCGGCCGGGCTCTTCGACCTCTCCCACATGGGCGAGATCATGGTCACCGGCCCGGAGGCAGCCTCTGCGCTCGACCACGCCCTCGTCGGATGGCTCTCGCAGGTCGGTGTCGGACGGGCCCGCTACACGATGATCGCCCAGGAGGACGGTGCGGTCATCGACGACCTGGTCGTCTACCGGCTGGCCGACGAGGAGTTCCTCGTCGTCGCGAACGCCGGCAACACCGACGTGGTCCACGCGGCGCTCGTCGAGCGGTGCTCCTCGTTCGACGCGACCGTCCGACTGACGTCGGTCGAGACGGCGCTCGTGGCCGTGCAGGGGCCGCTCGCCGAGTCGATCCTCGTCTCGCTCGTCTCCAGCGACGTCGACGCGGTCACGGGTCTGCGCTACTACGCGATCGTGCCCGCGGTCGTCGCCGGCATCGACACCCTCGTGGCACGGACCGGGTACACGGGCGAGGACGGCTTCGAGCTGTTCGTGCCTGCCGAGCGTGCTCGCGAGCTGTGGACCGCGCTGCTCGCTGCGGGGGTGCCCGCAGGTCTCGTCCCCGCAGGTCTCTCGGCTCGCGACAGCCTGCGGCTCGAGGCAGGGATGCCGCTCTACGGCCACGAGCTCGACCTCACCACGACACCCTTCGAAGCAGGGCTGGGCAGGGTCGTCCGCCTCGACAAGGTCACGCCCGACGGGTCTGTCGTCGAGTTCGTCGGGCGCGCTGCGCTCGCCTCGCGCAAGGGATCGCCGCCTGCGCGCGTCCTCGTCGGGCTGAGCGTGCTCGGTCGCCGACCAGCACGCGCGGGGCACTCCGTGATCATGGACGCGTCGAAGCCCGACGTCGTCATCGGTCGCGTGACCTCGGGAGCGCCGTCGCCGACGCTCGGCCACCCCATCGCCCTCGCGTACGTGACGCCGGAGGTGTCCGCGGTCGGTACCCGGCTCGCGGTCGACGTCCGAGGCCGTGCGGAAGAGGTCGAGGTCATAGCCCTGCCGTTCTACAGGCGAGACTGAGCGGGCATTTTTCACCCTCCATCTGTACGCTTCATGAGAACAACATGAGAGAAGGACCCGTATGTCGAACTTCCCCGCCGGACTCAAGTACACGGCCGAGCACGAGTGGTTCACCGATGACAGCCCCACCACCATCGGGATCACGTGGACCGCACAAGATGCGCTCGGCGACATCGTGTACCTCGAGCTGCCTGCCGTCGGGACCGTGCTCGTCGCGGGTTCCGTCGTCGGCGAGATCGAGTCGACCAAGTCGGTGTCGGAGCTCTTCTCTCCGGTGAGCGGAACAGTCGTCGAGATCAACGACGGTGCTGTCGAGAGCCCGGACCTCGTGAACACCGATCCCTACGGTGCGGGCTGGCTCATCAAGGTCGACGTGACAGAGACCGGGGCGGTCTTGACCGCGTCTGAGTACGAAACGCAGGTGGGAAGCTAACGTTTTGGTAACGGAGGAAGAGGAGGCCTCATACGCCACGCTCTCTCTGACGATAGGCCAGGTGTCCCGTTCGGGAGGCGCAGTGGTAAATGTCCGATTATTCTGAAATTAGGATCGCCGGACAGTTGCTGCAGCAGGGCCGGTTCACACCGGTCTGTCGCTCCTGTCGAACCGAAATAGCGCGCTGAACTGCCACTACGTGCCGTCCAGCAGTCTATGGAACTGGGGCGCCGAACGAAGGCGAAAGTCGGGGTGAAATCCGCGTCATAGACGCGGACCAACCCCCTCTCTCCTTGTAGTAGACGAACCGGTTACCTGATCCAGAGCAGCTGGGCCACCGGCAGAACGTTGGAGGAAACATGACCACGATGGAGTTGTCGGGATCGGCGAAGCCCTCAAACAGCTCGCTGACTCGACGGGAACGCGTCGTTCTCTCGAATCTCACCGAAGAGGTGACGCTCGAGCAGATCGCCTCAAAGCTGTTCGTCACGCGCAACACCGTCAAGTCGCAGGTTCGCAGCGTCTACCGCAAGCTCGGGGTCTCGACTCGTGCCGAGGCTGTCGAGTGGGCCCGCGACGCAGGTCTGTACAAGGGTGACAGCTGAACGCTTGATCCTCACCTCGTCCGGACCGAGGAGCAACGTGGCTGCTCGGTCGAGCGACACTCCTGCGAAACATGTCTCTGAGAAGATCTCAGGTATGGAGAACGCAGTATTAGTGGTCGCAGCCGCGATCGTCGACGACCTGGCAACCCCAGGAGCGCTGCTCGCGGCTCGAAGGTCCCGGCCCGAGCATCTTGTCGGCCGGTGGGAGTTTCCTGGCGGCAAGGTCGATGCAGGCGAGACCCCCGAAGAAGCACTCCATCGCGAGATCCGCGAGGAGCTCGGCGTGCGTGTCGAGCTCGGTCGCGAGATCGTCGGCCCTGACGCCGGATCGTGGATCATCACCGACCGTCACGTCATGCGCCTCTGGTACGCCCGGGTGGTCGACGGGCAACCAGCGCCGCTCGTCGAGCACGATGCGCTCCGCTGGCTGTCGAGCGACGACCTCTGGGACGTCCCGTGGCTCGACGGCGACGTCCGCATCGTCGAGGACATCCAGCCAGACCTTGCGGCAGGCTCGGACGCCTCAGCCTCCTCCGCGCCCCAGGACGAGACGGTCTAAGACGCGACCGCCTCGTCCGTGAGCACATCCGTGCCCGGGACGACCTAGAGCCTCGGGACGACCTCGAGCCTCGGGCCGGTCTAGAGCGTCGACCCGTCCTCGTCGTCGTCCTCTGTGGCTAGCGTCTCTCCTGCGAGCAGGAGATAGAGCTCTCGCCGTGCGCGCTCGAGCGCGAGCAGCGCCTGGGCGGTCTGCTCGTCCGTCCCGCTCCGCGCGATCTGGTGCGCCGCGTCGCCGAGCTCGTCGAGGGCGCCGCGCAGTGCGCGTGCCGGGTGCGCCGCCCGGCCGGTGGCCTGGTCCCACGGTGTCGCCAGCTCGTCGCGGTGCTCCTCGACGTGTGCAACACCTTCTGGTGTGAGGGTCGCGAGCTTGCGGCCCGAGTCGGCCGTGATCGTCAGGAAGCCTTCGTCCTCGAGGAGGCTGAGCGCGGGGTAGATCGCTCCCGGGCTCGGGGTCCACCGTCCGCCAGAGCGCTGAGCGATCTCCTGGATGATCTGGTACCCGTGCATCGGCTGCTCGCTGAGCAGGAGCAGCACCGCGCCGCGGATGTCGCCGCGACCCGCTCGGGAACCGCGCCCGAAGCCGCGCCCGGGTCCACCGGGCCCGCCGGGGCCGCCTGGTCCACCGGGCCCGCGACCTCCGCGCCCGCGTCCTTCGCCGTCGCCCGGTCGGCCGGGTCCGTCAGGGCCGTCGTCGGAGCGGCGGCCGGAACCGCCGCCAGATCCGCCGCCTGGCCCGCGCCCGGACCGGCGGCCCTGTCCGCGGCCTTGTCCGCGCCCGGATCCCTGGTCGGGCCCTGGGTCGCAGGCGCCGTTCCCGTCGTCGTCGCACGAGCGTGCCGTCAGGTAGCCGAGGTCGTTCATGCCGTGGTGGTCGTCTCGGCACCGGCCGTGGCGGTCGTGCCGGCTGGGACCGCACCGGCCGCGGCCTCGCTCGTCGTCGGAGCAGCGGGCTGGTTCCGTGTACCAGGTGTGTGAGCAGTCGTGTCGCATGGGGTGTCTCCTTGAAGGTGGTGCAGGTGGTGGTGCGCGATGGGTGGAGGGCCGGAAGGTCCTCGGACGGGGCTGCACCTCGCGGGTGCTGTCCGGCAGACGGGAGCGGGGAGCGGTGCTCCTCGGCTCAACCGATGTCTTAAAGATATATCGACGATATATCTTTAGCAATGCTCGCGTGTGGAGATGTTGTGTGCAGCAGGCTGTGCGACCCCTCAAGATCCACCACAGAATTCCTCGTGAGAACGCTGCTCTCCCCGTATCGTGGAGCGATGACGACGCTCGCACCGCCCGCACCCGCACGTCCGCACGCGGACACCGTCCCGAGCGCCCCCGTCCATCCGCACGCGGCCGCGCGCGCCCTCGACCGCGTCCACGCGCGGCTCCGGACGCTGCCGCACCCCGTGCGCGTCGCGACCATCGCTCTCGTCGGGACGGTCCTCGTCCTCGCGGGCCTGGCGATGCTCGTCCTGCCCGGACCCGGGCTCGTCGTCATGTTCGCCGGCGTCGCGGTCCTCTCGACCGAGTTCCCCTGGGCCAGCAGGCTCCTGCACCGGATGAAGGTCGTCGGTGCGCGTGCGTGGGAGATCGTCCGCACGACGGCGCACAGGCTCCGTCGTCGTCGCGCACAGGACTGACCAGGCCGGAGGCCCGGCCACGAGCGTGCTGCGCACCAGCGCGAGCAGGTGCTACCAGGCGGACGGTGCGTAGTCCTTGAGGAAGCACCCGAACACGTCTTCGCCGAGCTCGCCACGCACGATCGGGTCATAGACCCGCGCCGCGCCGTCGACGAGGTCGAGCGGAGCGTGGAAGCCTTCCTCGGCGAGACGCACCTTCGTCGTGTGCGGACGCTCGTCCGTGATCCACCCGGTGTCGACGCTCGTCATGAGGATCGAGTCCGTCTCGAACATCTCACGGGCGCTTGTGCGGGTGAGCATGTTCACGGCCGCCTTCGCCATGTTCGTGTGCGGGTGCCCCGGTCCCTTGTAGCCGCGGGAGAACTGCCCCTCCATCGCTGAGACGTTGACGATGTAGCGGCGCGCGCCCTCAGCCTGGCGCATGGACTCGCGCAACCGGCTGATGAGGATGAACGGCGCGGTGCTGTTGCACAGCTGGACCTCGAGAAGCTCGAGGGCGTCGACGTCTTCGACGTTCTGGACCCACGAGTTCGAGTCGACGAGGTCGGGGACGAGCCCCGCGGCGTCGATCGCCGTCGAGCTCGCGACCCGGTCGAGGGAGGCCGAGCCGGCGGTGAGCGCGAGCTTCGTCAGCAGGTCGGCGGTCGTCACCGAGGCGTGCGCCGTGGCTGTCGGCTCGGTCGGCACCGTCCCCTCGAGCGAGGCAGGGTGCGTGTCGTGGCTCCGCCCGAACGTCACGACGTCGGGCAGGTACCCCGAGGGGAGCGGCGAGTCCTCCGCAGCGGCGAGCGGAGCGTAAGCACCCGGCGAGCGGCGGACGGTCTGTGCAGCGTTGTTGATGAGGATGTCCAACGGGCCCTGCGCCGCGACGTCGTCCGCCAGCGCGACGACCTGCGCAGGGTCACGGAGATCGATCCCGATGATCCGCAGCCGGTGGATCCAGTCAGCGCTGTCGTCCATCGCCGTGAACCTGCGGATCGCGTCGTTCGGGAAGCGCGTGGTGATCGTCGTGTGCGCACCGTCGCGCAGCAGGCGCAGAGCGATGTACATCCCGATCTTCGCCCGGCCACCGGTGAGCAGGGCACGCTTGCCCGTGAGGTCGGTCCGGGCGTCGCGGCGGTCCCGGTTGAGCGCAGAGCACTCCGGGCACAGCTGGTGGTAGAACACGTCCACGTCGTTGTAGTGCTGCTTGCACACGTAGCACGGGCGGGACTTGATGAGCCGGCCGGCAGAGGCGCCCTGGGCCGCCGGCAGCAGCTCGAGGCCCTGCGTCTCGTCGTCGATGCGGGTCGGTGCACCGGTGGCTGTCGCCGAGATCACCGCCTGATCGGCTGTCCGCACAGCGTCCTTCGCCGCGTCGCGACGCTGCTTCTTGACCGTCTTGTAGAGCTTGGCCGTGGCGCGCTGCAGCGCGACCTTGTCCGGGTGCTCCGGGTCGAGGTCGTTCGCGGACTCCATGATGCGCAGGACGGTCGCGAGGTCGGCAGGATCGAGGTGAGGCGTGGAAGACACGTCTCCGATTATCCCTTGCTCACCTGAGATCCCGGACCAGCGGGCGCCTGCTCCCCGCTACCAGGCGTCTGCTGGGCGGTGGTGGGCCGGCGGCACGGTGATGTCGGGGTGCTCGCCGAGCGTCAGGTAGGTCCTGGCGAACGCGAGCGACGTCGCCACGTCTTCGCGGCGTTCCGCCGCGGTGCGTGCCTTGCGGGTCCCGATCTCGACGACCACGTCACCAGACCACCCGCTCTGCGCAAGGTGCTGCAGCACCTCCCGGCAGGGCTGTGTGCCCCGTCCCGGCACGAGGTGCTCGTCCTTGTTGGACCCAGAACCGTCGGTGAGGTGCACGTGACGCAGACGGTCGCCGAAAGCCTTCGTCATCTCGAGGCTGTCCTGGCGAGCCGTCGACGCGTGAGAGAGATCGAGGGTCACCGCGTCGTACGCGTGCTCCGTCGGATCCCATCCTGGGAGGTAGGCACCGTAGTCACGACGCTTGCTGCGCCACGGGTACATGTTCTCGACCGCCACCGTCAGCCCCGACTCGTCGGTGAGCTGCTGCACCTGGTCGACGAACGTCCGGGCGTACTTGCGCTGCCACGCAAAAGGAGGATGCACCACGACGGTGCTCGCGCCCAGCGAGTGCGCCATGTCGACCGCCTTCGCGAGCTTCGGTCCGGGCTTGCCGCCCCAGACGTTCTGGCTCACGAGGAGCGTCGGCGCGTGGACGCTCCGGATCTCGACGCCGAACTCCGCAGCGAGGTGGGTGAGCGCGTTGTCGTCCTGGGTGGTGGAGTCCGACCACACCATGATCTCGATGCCGTCGTACCCGAGCTCGGCCGCGAGCTGGAACGCGTACGCGACCTTGCGCGGGTACACGGAAGCGCTCGAGAGCGTCACCTTGATCGGGGAACCAGCCCCGTCGGCGGGCGTGGTCTCTGCGTCGTTCACGGCTTCGCGCATGCTTCCAGACTATCGCCCAGATTGGTAAAATCGCCCGTGCTCTCACTCGGTCCTCACGATCCCCTGCCGGTGCGGCCGTCCCGCATCACTGTCGCCGGGACGTCAGGATCGGGCAAGACGACCCTCGCACGCCGGATCTCCGCCGTCCTCGGTGCACCGTTCACGGAGATGGACGGGCTCTACCACGGGCCGGGCTGGGTGCCGCGGGACGCGTTCGTCGCGGACGTCACCGCGCTCGTCGCGCAGGACGCGTGGGTGACGGAGTGGGGGTACCAGGCCGCACGGCCGCTCGTGCTCGAGCGTGCCGAGGTGCTCGTCTGGCTCGACCTCCCGGTCTGGACCGTCATGCGTCAGGTGGTCACCCGGACCGTGCGGCGCAGCGTCCGGCGCGAGGTCCTCTGGAACGGGAACGTCGAGGGCCCGCTGTGGAGGCTCCTGCGCCGAGGGGACGGGAACATCGTCGACTGGGCCTGGACCACGCGGCACGCGCTCGACGGGCTGGACCGTCGCCTGGACGACGAGGCACCTCACGTCGTGCTCGTCCGGCTGAGGTCCCGAGCCGAGGTCGAGACATGGGTCGAGACACTGGCCGACACCCTGCGCCAGGGCCGAGATCCTGAGCAGTCTTGACCGAAGTCTTCCAATCTTTCAGTGTTGGCGTTAGCATTTCGTTACACAACACCAGAGCGGGAACTTCACCCGCACGGACGCCATCTAGGCCGCCACGCACGTGGCGACGCGACAGGAGTCGTCAGTGAAACGGTCTGCACGGATCCTTGGCATCGGTCTCGGCCTACTGTTCGTGACAGTGGTCGCGGGCGGTGGACTGACCTTCGTCGCGATCGAAGATCCGCTGCCCGACCTGGTCGACGACCGCATGCTCCTCATGGCGGCCTTCGGGATCGGTGCGCTCTTCCTCATCGCCGTCCTCTGCCTGTGCACCGCAGCAGTCAGGGCTGCGGCAGCGATCGACAAGATCGCCGACGAGACGCTGGTCTTCGCCCGATGGACCCGTCTCGCGGGGTCGGAGTTCCCGGCGTCGGCGCTGAAGAACGCACGCCAGACCCCGAAGCAGGGCTCCGAGACGAGCGGCGCGACCCAGCGGCACGCACGCCCGGCGACGAGCTCGGTCCCCACCGTCAAGACGTCGACGGCCGCCGTGCCCCGCGTCGGCACCGCCCGGAGCGAGACGGCTCACCTCGACTCACGGTCCGAGCTCGACGAGCACCAGCGCAAGCTCGTCGCGCAGTACCGGGCCGAGCGCGGGCACTGAGCCGAGCAGCGACGCTCCCCGAGCGCCGCTCGGAGGAGCGCCGCTCGGGGAGCAGGCCTCAGACCTGCTGCGCGTCGTATGCGGTCACGTGCGCGTGACCCTGCCTGTTCAGGCGAGCTGCTCGCGCACGGTGCGGGCCGCCGCGACGAGGTGCTGCAGAGACGGTGTCGTCTCGGCGTAACCGCGCGTCTTGAGCCCGCAGTCCGGGTTGACCCACACGAGAGCCGGGTCCACGGACTTCACCGCGAGCTCGAGAAGATCGGTGACCTCCTCCTGGGAGGGCACGCGCGGCGAGTGGATGTCGTAGACCCCCGGGCCGACCCCGCGGGCGAAGCCTGACGCGGAGAGCTCCGGCAGGATCTCCATGCGCGACCGGGCCGCCTCGATCGAGGTGACGTCCGCGTCGAGAGCGTCGATCGCACCGATGACCTCGCCGAACTCCGAGTAGCACAGGTGCGTGTGGATCTGCGTGTCCGGGCGCACCCCCGCGGTCGCGAGCGTGAACGAGCCGACCGACCAGTCGAGGTACGCCTGCTGGTCCGCGCGCCGCAGCGGCAGGAGCTCCCGGAGCGCCGGCTCGTCGACCTGGATGATCGCGATGCCCGCGGCCTCGAGGTCGGCGATCTCGTCGCGCAGGGCGAGGCCGATCTGGTTGGCCGTCTCCCCGAGGGGGATGTCGTCCCGGACGAACGACCACGCCATGATCGTCACCGGCCCGGTGAGCATCCCCTTGACGGGCTTGGCCGTGAGCGACTGCGTGTACTGCGTCCAGCGGACCGTCATCGGAGCCGGGCGCGAGACGTCGCCCCAGAGGATGGACGGACGCGTGCAACGGGACCCGTAGGACTGGACCCAGCCGTTGCGCGTCACCGCGAACCCGTCGAGCAGCTCGGCGAAGTACTGGACCATGTCGTTGCGCTCGGCCTCGCCGTGGACGAGGACGTCGATCCCGATCTCCTCCTGGAGGTCGACCACGCGACCGATCTCTGCGCGCATCTCGTCCTCGTACGCCTCGAGCGACAGGTCGCCCTTCGCGTGCGCGGCGCGTGCCTTGCGGATCTCGACGGTCTGCGGGAACGACCCGATCGTCGTGGTCGGCAGGAGCGGGAGGCCGAGCCGGGCGGTCTGCGCGGTGCGGCGGTCCTCGACGGACCCGCGGTGGAAGTCGGCGTCCTTCAGTGCGGCGGTGCGGGCACGGACCGCGGTGTCGACGACCCCCGCGGCCTGGGCGCGGCTGGCGACGGCGTCGCTCGCGTCGAGAAGAGCCGCGTGGACCGACTCGCGTCCCTCGGCCAGGCCCTGGGCGAGCGTGACGACCTCGACGACCTTCTGGTCGGCGAACGCGAGCCACGACCGCAGCAGCGGGTCGAGGTCTGGCTCGTCGTCCGCGTCGTGCGGGACGTGCTGGAGCGACGTCGACGTGCCGACGGCGACCGCGGCCGCGCCGAGGCCCTCGAGCTGTTCGAGGATCTCGAGCTTCGCCGAGAGGTCGGCGCGCCAGATGTTGTGGCCGTCGATGACGCCGCCGACGAGCGTCTTCGTCTCCAGCCCTGCGACGGGACCTGTCGGCGCTGAACCCTTGACGAGGTCGATCGCGATCGCCTCGACGTCCGTGGCGGCGAGGACCGGGAGCGCGTCCTGGAGATCGCCGAACGGCGCACCCACGAGGATGGCCGGACGCTCGCCGCGCGGCAGCTCCGTGGCGAGCGCGCGGTACGCCTCTGTGAGGGCGGCGTGCACCTCGTCGAGCGGGACGTCGATCGTGTCGGTCACCAGACCTGGCTCGTCGAGCTGGACCCACGGGGCGCCGGCGGCAGCGAGCGAACGGAGCAGCTCGGCGTAGACCGGGAGGAGGTCGGCGAGGCGCGCGAGCGGCTGGAAGCCGGTGGGCGCGACGTCTGACGGCTTGCTCAGCAGGAGGAAGGTGACCGGGCCGACGATCACGGGTCGGGTGGTCACGCCTGCGGCCTGGGCCTCGACGAACTCACGGACGATGCGGTCCGAGGCGAGCCGGAACGCCGTCTCTGGGCCGATCTCGGGGACGAGGTAGTGGTAGTTCGTGTCCAACCACTTGGTCATCTCGAGCGGGGCGTCGTCGCCCGCGCCGCGCGCCACGGTGAAGTAGCCCGCGAGGTCGAGGGTCCCGTCGTCGTCCTGGAGGGAGGCGAACCGGGCCGGGACGGCGCCGACCGTGACCGCGGCGTCGAGCACCTGGTCGTAGAAGGAGAAGGAGCCGGGGACCGACGCGTCGTCGGCGCGCAGGCCGAGGGCGACGAGCCGGTCGCGCGTCGCTGCGCGCAGCGTGGCGGCCGTGGTCTCGAGCTCGGCCTCGTCGATGCGGCCCGCCCAGAAGGACTCGACCGCCCTCTTGAGCTCGCGTCGTGGGCCGATCCGGGGGTAGCCGAGGATGGTTCCTGCCGGAAAGGTCGGAAGTGTCGCATCGTGCTGGGCAGAGCTGTGCCCCTGAGGTGTCGTCATGGTCATCCCTAGTGAGTTGCCGCGATGAGCGGAGTGGTGTGCGGGGATGCGCCGACCCACGGCCCGCTGGCCAGGTCCGGACCGGCGCCGGGGAGGACCCCGGTCGTCTGTCCGCCGCCGAGGTGTACGCCCTCGAGCAGGTCAAGTGCGGCTTCGTGCTTGTTGAACGTATAGATGTGCAGGCCCGGGGCTCCGGCTGCGAGGACGGCACCGGCGAGCTCGACGCTCGCCCGGATGCCGAGTCTGTGGCGTGCGGCCGGGTCCGAGACGGCTTCGAGGTCTCGGACGAGGGCCGACGGCGCGGGGACGCCGGTGAGCGCCTCGACCCGCGCGAGGCGGGCCGGGTCGGTCATCGGCAGGATGCCCGCGAGGATGGGGAGCGTCACGCCGGCGTCGCGCGCCTCCGCGACGAAGTCGACGTACGACTCGGGCTGGTAGAAGAGCTGGGTCATCGCGAAGTCCGCGCCTGCCTCCTGCTTCTGCAGCAGGCGCGCGACCTCCTGGCTCCGGGTGGTCCCAGCAGCGTGGTTGCCGTCGAGGAACGTGGCGACCGCGATCGTCAGCGGGTGGGCGGCCGAGCGCAGCGCGGTCGACGGGTTCGACGCGCAGCGGCCGGCCTCGACCTCGCGCAGGAGGGCGACGAGCTCGTCGGAGGAGTGCACGCCCTCGGGGTGCGGCTCCCAGTCTGGCTGATCCGCCGGCGGGTCGCCGCGCAGCGCGAGGAAGCTGCGCACGCCCTCGGCGAGAAACTCGTCGATCACCTCGGCGACGTTGTTGCGCGACGCCCCGACGCAGGTCAGGTGGGCGATCGGCAGCACCGGGGTGTGCTGGATGAGGCGGCTGACGACGGTCCGGGCGGTGTTGCGGTCCGTGCCTGCGGCGCCGTACGTCACCGAGATGAAGTCGGGACGCGCGGCGACGAGCCGTTCTGCGGTCGCCCAGAACTTCGGGGCCGCGTCGGGGTTGCGCGGGGGCATGAGCTCGAACGACACGGTCGGACGCTGGCGTGCGGCGGGTCGCTGAAGGGTGGTCGGTGCAGTGCGGGAAGCCGTCATGGGTCGCTCCATCGGACCTGGCGTTAGCACCCGCACCCTCAGGAGGCTTCCATTGTGGGGGGTTGCTGCGGCGTCGACGAGCCAGGACTCTCGACCGCTCTGGATGGTTGATCCAGCGTAAGACGCATCCACCCTATGAGCAACACTCTGCTCATAGGGTGGGACGGTCGGGTGACGAGCGGCGTCAGGTCAGATCTCGACCTTGAGAGCCTGGCGCCACTTGAGCGCCGTGCCTCCCTGCATGACGGCCCGCTGGTAGACACGCTCGCCCAGACGGAGCAGGGCGTAGGCAGCGAGCATGCTCAGGCCGAGCGCGATCAACGGCTCCCACAGCGGCACGTCGCCGTCGAGCATCCTGATCGGCATCGCGATCGACGAGATCACCGGCACATAGCTGGCGACCGTCAACCACACGCCGTCGGCGAAGAGGCCGACGAACAGGGCGACCATGATGACTGTCGTGATCGGCCCCGTGTTGGACTGCAGGTCCTCGCTGCGGCTCGCGAGCGAACCGAGGACCGCCCACACCGCAGCCAGCGCCGTGAAGCCGACGACGAAGAACGCGATGAACCATCCCGACGCCCCGAGCAACCAGCCGAGGTCTGACGCGACGCCCGTGACGTTGACCGCGACGAGCGCGACGACCGCGAACACGGCGATCTGCGCGAACGCGAGGATCGAGTTGCCGATGACCTTGCCGTAGAGGAGCTGACGGATCGGGATCGCCGTCGCGAGGATCTCCACCACGCGGTTCTGCTTCTCCTCGAGGACCGAGTTGGCGATCGCCATGCCGAAGATGATCGCCGCCATGTAGAAGAGGAACGCGAACACGAAGCCGACCGCCGACTTGATCGCCTCGTTCTGCTCGCTGCTCTCGAGCAGCTCGGTCGTGACCTCCGACCCCGCGGTGAGCGCCTCGACGGTGGTGCCCGCGGCCTGTGCGTTCGCGGAGAGGACCGAGGTCGAGACGCTCTGCGCGAGCGCGGAGGACAACGTGCCGTCCACCTCGTCCAGCCCGACGACGACCCACCCGTCCGTGCCGGCGACGAGCGCCGCATCGACGTCCCCGTCGCGGACAGCCTGCCGTGCAGCGACCTCGTCGGAAACATCCTCTGCTGTGAGCGTGTCGCCGGAGTCGTCCGCCTCGATCGTGACCGCGCCGCCGGCGACGAGCTCGCGAGCCTCCCCCGAGCTCACAGCGACCGTGTAGTCCGACGTCCTGCTCCCGAGGAACCCGGACACCGCCACACCCCCGATGATGAGGACGAGAGTCAGCCCGGTCGAGAGGAGAAAGTTCCGGTCCGTGAGCTTCACCATGATCTCGCGGACCATGACGACGAGCCACGGGTTCTTCACCGCGGGCATGTCGTCCTCCGGCGCGCGCACAGGCCCGGCAGGCAGCGTCACCCTGGTCGTGCTCTGCGTCGTGCTGCTCATCGTGTGACCTCCCGGTAGATGTCCGACAACGACGCGACGATCGGCGTGAACTCGCTCAGCCCCCGACCGACGGCCTCCTGGAGGACCCGCTGCTGCGCGCCCTCGTCGTCGAGCTCGAGGACAGCGTGGGGGCCGTCCACGTCGACGACACGAACTCCGGGCACGCCGCGCAGCCAGCCCGCGTCGGGCGCCGTCGTGATGGAGAACTGACGTGGCCCGCGCGACCGCAGCTGCGCGCTCGTCCCGGACGCCATGACCTTGCCGTCCGACAAGACGACGAGCGAGTCGCACAACCGGTCGACGAGATCGAGCTGGTGGCTCGAGAAGAGCACCGGGACTCCCTCGCGCAGACGGTCCCGGAGAAGGTCGACCATCGAGTCGACCGCCACGGGGTCGAGGCCCGAGAACGGCTCGTCGAGGACGAGCGCCGTCGGACGGTGCAGCAGGGACGCGGTGATCTGCACGCGCTGCTGGTTGCCGAGCGACAACGACTCGAGCTTGTCCTTGAGCCGGTCGCCGAGACCGAAGCGCTCGAGCATGCGCGTCGCCTCCGATGCGGCGTCCTTGCGCGTCATGCCGCGCAGCTGGCCGAGGTACGTCAGCTGGTCGACGATGCCCTGCTTCGGGTAGAGCCCCCGCTCTTCCGGCATATAGCCGAAGCGCGTGCGGTCCGTGAGCGCGATCGGACGCCCGCCCCAGAGGACCTCGCCGCCGTGGACGGTCAGGACGCCCATGATCATGCGCATCGTCGTCGTCTTGCCGGCGCCGTTGGCACCGACGAACCCCGTCATGCGTCCGGGCTCGACCGTGAACGAGACATCGTCCACCGCCGTCGTCTCCCCGAAGCGCCGGGTCAGGTTCCTCACCTCGAGCGAGGGTGCGTCGTGCGTCATCGTCTGCCCTACCTTCCGTCACGCTCAGCCTAGGGACGGAGGCGCCCGCGCAACTCCCCCGTCAGGGGGAACGGTGCTGCCGCGGGTCCCGTGCCGGGTCCGCCGAGCGGTCGGGGCTCCTCCTCAGGGGGGAGGTCAGCCCGCCGACCGGCCGAGCTCGCGCTGGAGACCGTGGCGGTACGCGAAGATCACGGCCTGGACCCGGTCCCGGGAGTCCGTCTTGGCCAGGATGTTCGACACGTGGGTCTTGACCGTCGACTCGCCGAGGTACAGCCGAGCCGCGATCTCGGCGTTGGACAGGCCCTCGGCGAGGACCTCGAGCACCTGGAGCTCCCGCGGTGTGAGCAGCGCCGCGGCGCTCGGAGCCCTGCTCGTCCCTGACCGCACGACGACAGGCGCGGGAGCCGATGACCGACCGACCACGTCCCCCGGCCGAGGAGGCTGCACGAGCCGCGAGATCACCTTGAGCGTCGCCTCCGGCGCGAGCAGCGCGTGCCCCTCCGCCACAGCGTGCACCGCCTCGACCAGGTCGCTCGGGTCAGCGTTCTTGAGCAAGAACCCGCTCGCACCGGCCGCAAGAGCGTCGAACAGGTAGTCGTCCCGGTCGAAGGTCGTGAGGATGACGACCTTCGCGAGGCCGCGCGCCACGATCTCCTGCGTCGCGGCGATCCCGTCCATGACCGGCATCTGCACGTCCATGAGCACCACGTCGGCAGGACAGACCATCAGCGCGGCCAACGCCTCCTCGCCGTTGGCAGCCTGCCCCACCACCTCGATGTCCTCCTCGACAGACAGGACCATCGCGAAACCCGACCGGACCAGAGCATGGTCGTCGACGATCAGGACCCGGACCGGAGCCGGCGTGCCGGGGAGCGCACCGCTCGTCGGAGCAGCGGGCACGGTCATGAGTGATACCTCTCGGTCGGGGACGTCATCGGCAGCCGGACACGCACGCGCCACCCGGAGCCTGCCTGGCGCGGACCGATCTCGGCCTCGCCGTGATGGAGGTGGACGCGCTCGCGGATGCCACGCAGCCCATAGCCTGATCCGGCTGTGCCTGACCGCGGATGCCCGTCGTCGACGACCTCGACCTCGACCCACGGGTGCACAGGTGCGGTGCCTGCTGGATCGGTCGCCGGGTCGGTCGGCTGCGCGAGCGACGGACCGGAGCCGGTCCGGACGCTCAGCCTGACGTGCCGCGCGGTCGAGTGCCGCGCGACGTTGGACAGCGACTCCTGGACGGTGCGGAAGAGCGACAGCGAGACCGGTCCGGGCACCGCGGACACGGGCCCCGCACCTTCGACGACGGTGACGACCACGTCGAGACCAGCGGCGCGGTGGACCTCAGCGAGCTCGTCGAGGTCGGCGAGCCCCGGCTCGGGCGCGCGCTGCGGTCCGGACGGGCGGTCGGTGTCGGTCTCGCTGCGCAGGACACCGAGGAGGGAGCGCATGTCGCCGACGGCCTGACGGCTCGAGGACTCGATGGTCCGCAACGCGTCCGACGCAGCGTCTGGGTCGCGCGTCAGGACCGTGCGGGCTGCGCCTGCCTGCACACCGATGACCGAGACGTGGTGCGCGACGACGTCGTGCAGCTCGCGGGCGATGCGCAGCCGCTCGTCGACGACAGCGCGCCGGGCCAGCTCGTCCGACTGCTCCCGGATGCGGTCTGCCTGCTGAGCGAGCCGCTCGCGCTGGAGCGCGCTGCGCCACGACGCGCGACCGGCCGCGATCGCACCGCCGAAGTACGCAAGATTGACGATCGACGTATAGACGACCGCCGCCGTGAGCGGGGCGACCGGTCCGGCGAGGTCGTCCACGCCTGCCGGCAGCAGGTCGCTGTACCCCGACGCGAGCGTGAACGTGATGACGAGCCAGAGCGTCATCGTCAAGAGCACGAGCCCCATCGCGATCCACAGCATGCGGCGCTCGGGAGCCCACGCGACCGCAGCGTAGAGCGCCGCGAAGTAGGCGACCTGGAAGGAGATCGTGTACGCAGCGGACGGCGCCAGGTAGCTGAGGCCGAGGAAGAGCGCGCTCGACAGGAGCAGCACGGCGAGCGGGAACCGGCGGCGGACCGCGAGCGGGGCGACCATCACGACGGTGGCTGCGTACGCCTCCCACGTGCTCTCGTCGGCAGGGGCCTCGCTCATGCTCTTCGACATGACGAGCGCCACGAGGGCGACGACGGCGAGGGCGAGAGCGCCGTAGAGATCGTTCCGCTGCTCCGTGCGGGTCGGGCGCGGACGCTCCCAGAGAGGCTCGGCCGGGTCGTTGAGCCACGAGTTCAGCCGCTCCGTGACCGTCCTGTGCTGTGCGACAGCGCCAGGGACGACAGCGCCAGGGACGACAGCGACAGCGACGTCGGTGACAGCGACGTCGGTGACGGCGACGTCGGCGGGTGCGGCAGAGGCCGCCGCGATGGACTCAGGCATGGCAGGCACGCTACGCCACGTGGGGTCAGGGCTCGGTGGCCGCAGGTCCGGCGGGCGACGCACCGGACCGAGGACGGGTGAAGCGGGCGCGCCAGCGCTCCCACGGCGGGCTGGTCCGCCAGTTGACCGACAACGTGTGGAACGCCCAGGTGAAGCGTCGCCGGAACGCCGCCGGGCTCGCGAAGGTCCGGCCGGCGACCCCGACGACGAGCTCGCGGTCGTACCGGACACGCATCGTCGGGTCGAGCTGGAAGCTCAGGTCGATGTCGTCGTGGACCATCGGGTCGGTGCGGTGCACACGCTCCCGGACGCTCTCCCAGCACGACGCGCTGAGCGCCATGTTGGACCCCCACAGCGGGACGCCGGCCAGCGCCGCGTGGATGCCCCAGTAGTACCCGCGCATGTAGAAGACGCGCGCGACCCAGCCTCGCACCGGCGGCAGGTCGTAGAAGCGGCCCGGACCGGTGAGCGCCGACAACGACGGGTCCTCGGTGAACACGCGGTGCACGCGCTCGAGCCAGTCGGCAGGTGGGCGGGTGTCGGCGTCGCACCGGACGATGACGTCGCCGGTCGCCGCGTCGTATCCCCGCGCGGCCGCCGACGGGATGCCGCGCAGCGGCTCGTGCACCACGCGGGCGCCGTGCCGTGTCGCGACAGCGACGCTGTCGTCGCTCGAGCCGTTGTCGACGACGACGATCTCGGACGGGGCGAGCGTCTGGCTGGCGAGGAGCTGGAGGCACCGTTCCAGGTGGGGGGCGTCGTCGAGCACAGGGACGATGACCGACAGGCGGATCATGCGGACTCCTTGGTCAACGACCGGTCCGCGGTCCGGGTGTGCACGCTCGTCGCGAGCACGACGAGCAGGATCCCGCCGAGCAGCGAACCGGCAGCACCCGAGACGAGGTCTCCGAGCGTGTCCTCGTATCCCACGTTGATCCCGTCGTCGAAGTAGGTGTGGCCCGCCCACTCGCCGAGCTCCCAGAGCACCCCGAGCATCGCGCCGAGGGCCGTGGTCATGACGACCACGCCGGTGCGGTGGTGCGCCAGGGCGCCGTCGCTCGGGTCTGGGACGGCGTGGAACCGCACGAGCAGGAGGTACGTCGTCACTGCGAGCAGACCGTTCGCCACGAAGTGCACCACGAGATCGAGCGGCCCGACGACCTCGAAGACGTCGAAGACCGCGAACCAGCCACCGGCGAGGAGGGTGGTCCCCAGTGCGAGGTCGAGCGCGAGCGGCAGGACGAGCACGCGCGGCACGAGCAGGCCGAGAAGCACGAGGAGGAAGAGCGCTATCTCGACGGGCCCGAACCAGACGGCCGAGACGAGGATGCTCAGGGCTCCCAGGACACGCACCGAGTCGGCGAGGACGAGCGCGGTGCGCGGCAGGGCCGGTCCCACGTCTCGGTTCATGCGGTCACCCTAACCGAGGGGCGACGGACCGGCTCGTCCAGCGCGAGACCGGGACGAGCGCCTGCCGAGAGCTCTTCAGCCCCGCGGGTACCTGCTCACCGGGCGGCGGCGCGACGCGGTTCGGTCGGCGGGAACTCGCCGTCGTCCGAGCCGTCGTCGGCAGCGAAGAGCAGCTCGGAGAGCTGCAGCTGGACCGACTCGATCCGCGGGATGTCGTGGAGGACCACACCGGCCTTGTCGGTCGCGTCCGAGATGACGAGCGTGCCGCACCCGAGGAGACGGTCGACCAGGCCCATCTCATAGGCGATGTCGTTGATCCGGTACAGCGGGATGTCGCGGCCGGTGCGGGTGATGATGCCGCTGCGGGTGATGAGACGACGGTTGGTGATCGTGTACCGGGACGTGCTCCACCGCAAGAACGGGACGAACGCCCAGACGAGCACGGCGACGACCGCCAGGGCCACGACGGCGAGCTGCAGCCACAGCTGCGCTGCGACGCCGGGGATGAAGGCATATGCCGCCCCGACGGCGGCCAGCGCCAGGAGGAGGACGACGAGCGGGCCGAGGAGGGCTTTGACATGGGTGCGCAGGTCGAGGACGACGTGTTCGCCCTCGCCGAGCATCGAGGAGTGGCTCATGGCGTGCATCCTCCCATCAGGAGAGGGCGCGGCGATACCACTCCTTGTGTGCCTCTGTCAGGGAGAACGCTGTCTCGGGCGCGTCTCCGGCGAGGTTCCACGCGGGCTCGGCGTCGTACCAGTGGTCGAGGGTGACGAGCGCGAGCTGGTGCTCGCTCGCGGCGGCGGGGACGAGCACAGCCCGCGCCTGCTCGACGGTCACGGTCCGCGAGGGGACCGGGATGCCGAGGGCAGCCGAGAGCGCCTCGTGGATCTGGGCGATCGCGACAGGCTCGGGTGCCGCAGCGTGGAGCACCGAGCCCTTCTCGACATCCGGGTGCAGCGCGACCGCGGCGACGAGCCGGCCGAGGTCGTCGGCCGAGACGACCGAGATCCGGGCTCGTCCGGAGTCGATGGTCGCGCCGAGGCCTGCGGTGAGCTTCGCGAGCGCGGGCACGAACCAGCGGTCGCCTGCACCGTAGACGAGGTTGGGGCGCAGGACGACGCCGCCTGCGTCGCGGACGAGCCCCTCGGCTGCGTGCCGGTCGGAGCTGGCAGCCGACTCCGGGCGCGGCGGGACGTCGCCGACGCGGACACCGCGGTGCGGGCCGGTCCCGTAGACAGACGTGGTCGACACGTAGACGATCCGGGTGACGCCGGCGTCGTGCGCGGCGGCGACGAGGTTCGCCGTCCCGTCGATGTTGGTGGACTCGCTCAGTGCTGCGTCCTTGCCGACATAGGAGGCGGCGTGCACGACGACGTCGGCACCGACGAATGCGCCAGCGAGCGACGCGGGGTCGAGCAGGTCGACGGCGACCGTGGCGATCGTGCTCTCTGCGCCGTCGGTGCCTGCGGATCTGGCGACCGGTGTCCGCGACGCGGCCGTGACGACGACACCTGGACGCTCAGCGAGGGCTCGGGCGGAGTGCGAGCCGATGAAGCCGCTCGCACCGACCACGACGACCCGGGTCACAGGACTGCCCCCTGCACGACGGGCGAGGGGTCGCCGGCGTCGATGCCTGGAAGCGTGCTGTCGCCCGCGATGGAGGAGGCGTTGATGCCGGTGACCCGGCCTTCGGCGATCTCGCGACCGTTCTGCGAGAAGACGACGTCGAGGGTCGTGCCGTCGGCGCCGCGCACCGTGCGGAAGGAGACAGGTGGGTCGAACTCGGGGAACGAGTCGCACGTGAGGTCGACGGACCGGGCGGTGAGGAGCGGGAACGTGAGGTCGAACAGGTGGGTCATGGTGTGCAGGAGGAGCATCCCGGGGACGTGGTCGACGGGATGGTCGAAGAAGAAGGGGTTGGCGTGGTTGTAGCCGACGAGCCCCAGGTAGCCGTCGGGGGTCTCTCGGAGCTCTCGCACCGGGGTCGGGTCGTACCGTCGCACCACGTCGTGGGGGGCCGGTGCGCCGCGACGCAGCGCCCGGTAGTGGACGGGGGAGATGCAGCGCAGCTCGCCCGTGCCGACGGCGACCTTCTCTGTGCCCACATAGAACTCGAGGCTCGCCTCGAGCCCGCTGACGGTGCCCTTGCGCAGGGTCTCGCCGGTGACGACGAGGTGGGTCGTCAGCTCGAGCGGCCCGAACTCGGGGAACGCGACCCGGGCGTCCGGGAGCCAGGCGAAGGTCGTCTTCTGGAGCGTGAACGCCCAGTCGGTCGGGATGGCGTATCCGGAATGAGCCATGTAGAGGCCCATCTGGCGCAGAGCCTCGATGCACAGGGTGAGCGGGATCTCGGAGGTGTGCGGTGGGACGAGGACGTGACCACGGGAGATCTGCACGTCGAAGGCCCACTCGCGCTGGCTGATCTGGTGCGCGCCGGTGAGAAAAACTTCTGCTGCGGCGCGTCGATGGACCATTGACCGGTCGACCGGTCGGTCAAATGTAGGGTTGTGCGTGTCGCGCCAGGAAGTAGCCTCGTGGGTCATACGGTGATAATACCGAGCGGTGAGCGGCACCTGAGAATGGAGAGTCATGTCACGTCGAAGCGATCAACGGGCAGCGACCCGAGCCGGAATTCTTCAGGTCGCGGCTGAAGAGTTCGAGGCGCACGGGTACGTCGGGGCGTCCTTGGCGGACATCGCCGAGCGGCTCGGACTGACCAAGGGTGCGCTCTATTTCCACTACCCCTCCAAGGGGGACATCGCTCGGGCGATCGTCGCGAACTACTTCAACTCGTGGGAGCCGTTGGTCACGACGGCGGAAGCGCGAGGGAACGGTCCGCTGGAAGGGATCCGATGGCTGACCGGCGAGGTGGCCGTCGCCTACCGTGACGACATCCACATCCGGGCTGCTGTCCGTCTGGTCCGGGACCGTGCCGCGATCGACGTCGAGATGCCGACTCCGTTCGTCGACTGGATCAAGACGTCGCGGTACTTCCTCGAGAAGGCTGCCGAGGTCGGTGAGATCCGTAGCGACCTCGACCTGGATCGCGTGACGCTCATCTCTGTGGCTGCCTGGTTCGGTGTCCAGCAGGTGTCGCAGGACCTAGACTCCCGCGAGAGCCTCCAGTCGTTCACCGAGAGCCTGTGGGACCTGCTCCTGGACGGCATGAAGTAGCTGCCGGGCGGCCGGTTCGCAGCAGGACATGATGCTGCCGCGACCGGCTCCTCAGACCGCCTGCCGCAGTGCGACGGGGCACCCCACCAGGTGGTCGTCGACGAGCCCGCACGCCTGCATCGTGGCGTACGCGGTGATCGGCCCGACGAAGGCAAAACCGTGCGCTTTCAGGTCTTTCGCGAGGGCGACGGACCCCGGGGTGGACGCGGGGACGTCCATCCACAGCGGCGGTCGCTCGCTCGCGGGCTCCGCGGGGGCGTGCGACCAGACGAGGTCGTCCAGCGTGCGTCCCTGCTCGTGCAGCGCGACGACGGCTCGCGCGTTCGTGACCACCGCCCGGATCTTCGCCCGGTTGCGGATGATCGACGCGTCCTGCACGAGCCGCTCGACGTCGTCGTGCGTGAAACGGGCGACCACGTCGGGCTCGAAGCCCGCGAAGGCCTCGCGGAACGCCGGACGCTTGCGCAGGACGGTGAGCCACGACAGCCCGGACTGGAAGCCTTCGAGCGCGAGCCGCTCCAGCAGCTCAGGCTCGCCGTGGACCGGGACGCCCCACTCGGTGTCGTGATAGCTCGCGTAGAGCTCGTCGCCGTCGCCGAAGCAGCGTGCGCCGATCGTCGTGGTCTGGTCCTTCATCGACTGTCTCCCGTGTGTCGCTCGTGGTGCGCGTCGTGTGGTCCAACCATGCCCCTTCAGGGCGAGGTCTCAGGACACGCACAGCGACCCTGTGGACGAGGGAGCGCTCCACAGGTGCCCGCGACAGCCTCTCAGGCGCAGACGGCGAGCGGGTGAAAAATGCGGGCCGTAGTATTTTCGACGGAGCGAGGACGGTGCGTCCTGGATCGCCGCTGAATTTCACCCGCTAGAGTGCTGACACATTCGTCGAGACGATTTGTCAGAAAAAACTGTTAGGCACAGCAAAAACAAGCGAATTCCTCTGTTCCCCATGGATCGCTATCCTGAAGACCATGTCTCTTCGTGGCTCGATCGTCCTCCACGGCGGAGTTCTCTCCACCGGAACTCACCCCACGTCAGCCCCCGACGCCTCCCACCCCGACGGCTGGGTCGTCGTCGTCGACGGGACGGTCGCCGCCCTCGGCCACGGACACGTCCCCGACACGTGGGACCACGTCCCCCACGAGGACGTCGCCGGCCGCCGGATCGTGCCCGGGCTCGTCGACATCCACTGCCACGGCGCAGGCGGAGCGACCTTCGGCGCACGTCCAGAACCCTCCAGCACCCAGGCCGACGACGCCCTGCGCGCACTCGCCCACCACCGCTCCCACGGCACGACGACGACCGTCGCCAGCCTCGTCACCGCACCGATCGACACCCTCGCCGACGCGGTCGCAGCGCTCGCCGAGCTCGTCGAGCAAGGCGACCTCGCCGGGGTCCACCTCGAAGGACCATGGCTCAGCCCGCTGCACCGCGGGGCGCACGATCCCGCGCTCCTGCGCGACCCGGCGCTCCCTGAGGTCGACAGGCTGCTCACCGCCGCGGGCGGCGTCGTCCGCGTCGTCACCATCGCACCCGAGCTGACCGGCGGGCTCGAGGCCGTCCGGCGCATCGTCGGGCACGGCGCCGTCGCCGCGATCGGGCACACCGACGCCGACGCGAGCACCGCGCTCGCTGCCGTGGACGCAGGCTCGCGCCTCGCGACGCACCTGTTCAACGCGATGCCGCCCGTGCACCACCGACGGCCCGGTGCTGTGCTCGCCCTCCTCGAGGACGAGCGCGCGGTCGTCGAGCTCATCGCGGACGGTGTCCACCTCCATCCGCTGACGCTCGCGCACGCCGCCCGTTCCGCGGGCGCGGGGCGCACCGCGCTCGTCACCGACGCCATGGCTGCGACGGGCATGGCGGACGGCCCGTACTTGCTCGGGGGCCTCGCCGTCGACGTCCTCGACGGCGTCGCCCGGCTGCGCGAGGGCGGTGCGATCGCCGGCAGCACGCTCACTCTCGACGCAGCGCTGCGGTACGCGACGCTCGTCGCCGGCGTGCCGTTCGACGACGCCCTCGCCGCGGCGACCTCCGTGCCTGCCGGGGTCATCGGGCGCGACGACATCGGTCGCCTCGCCGTCGGGGCACGCGGTGACGTGGTCGTCCTCGACGACACCCTCACTGTCAGCGCGGTCTACCGGGGCGGCACGCTCGTCTGACCATGATCCTGCGCGGTCGGGGCTGGTCTCAGTGCCACCCGATCGACGGATCGCGGTGGAACACGAGACCCGCGGCGTCCCACCATCTGCCGTGCCGTGCGAGCGACGCCGCGAGGCGGTCGACGTTCTTCGGTGAGCCCCACGCGACCTCGGCGAGGGCCGGCAGGCGCGGCAGCAGCATCGTCGTCAGGTCGTCGAGGGTCCGCAGGGTCTCCGACCAGAGGCAGGCCTCGACGCCGACGACGGCCTCCGCCGGAACCCCGGGCAGCTCGTCGACCGGGTCCCACGCATAGGCGTCGCGGATGCTCACAGCCCCGGCCCACGTGAGACCGAGGGGGAAGTCGTCCGTGTACTTCTGGTCGAGGTACGCGTGGTTCGCCGGCGACGCCACGAACCGGACGTCCTGGGTGCGGGCCGCCTCGGCGAGGTGCGCTGTCTCGATCTCCCACGTCCAGTACTGCAGGCGTGTGCCTGCCGGGAGCGCCGCACCGGCTGCCTCCTGCCACAGGGCGAGCTTCTTCCCGTGGCGGGCGACGACCTCGCCCAGACGTTCCATGAAGGTCAGGTACTCCGCCCGGCCGAGCGTGAGGGTCTCGTCGCCGCCGAGGTGCAGGTAGTCGCCGAGGGTGTCGCGAGCGAGGCTGGCGACGACGTCCTCGACGAGCGCCCACGTGGCCGGTGACGTGAGGTGGACGGAGCTGAAGCCGACCTCGATCCCGGCGTAGGGCTCGCGAGGTGCCCCGTCCGGGCTCACCTCGGGGTAGGCCACCTGGGCGGCGTGCGTGTGGCCGGGCAGGTCGATCTCGGGGACGACGACGACGTGGCGCTCGAGCGCGTACTCCTGCAGGTGCCGGTAGTCGTCGCGCGTGAAGAAGCCGCCTGCGCCGCCGTCGGCGTCGTTCGACGCGCCGAGCGCGGTGAGCAGGGGGCGACCAGCGATCTCGAGGCGCCAGCCCTGGTCGTCGGACAGGTGCAGGTGGAGCTCGTTGAAGCGGTAGGCGGACGCGAGGTCGATGATCCGCTCGATGCTCGCGACGGGGAAGAAGTGCCGGGCGACGTCGATCATCACGCCGCGCACCGGGTACGCGGGGGCGTCCGAGCAGGAGAACGTGGGGACCGAGCCGTCGCGGACCGCCTGGTGGAGGGTCTGGACGGCGCGGTACGCGCCCGCCTCGTCGCCGGCGCGCAGGTCCCAGGCGGCCGGGTCGATGCTCAGCTCGTAGCCCTCGCTCGCGAGCGTGGGGTCGAGGGTGGCGGTGACAGCCGGGGGTGCGGAGGCGACAGGCGGGAGAGCGGCGCCCGCACCATCCGGCTCGGCTCCGCGCTGGGATGCGAGCCCTGATGCGAGCCCGGATGCGAGCCCGGACGTGAGCCCGGACGTGAGGCGGGACGCGCGCGGCGCCCAGGGAGCGAGGGCGAGGGCGAGCGCGTCGAGGGTCTCGCGCCGGGGTGGCGGGCCGCCCGGGTCGATCACCGTGAGGTGTCGCGGGGCCGGGAGCAGAGGGAGGGTCATCGGTGCTCGTTCTCGTCGTCGGGGCTGGCGAGGTGGTCTCGTCGGAGGTCTGAGGATGTTCTCGTGACGCACCGTTGACACCGAGTATGTATGTACGCTGTACTTACTATATGGCACGCAAAAGTCTCAGTACAGACATACGGCGCAGCGTTCTGCGCAACGGACCGGCAGCATCGAAGATGCTGCCCTCCGACGCCCGCATCCACCACCGTGCCCTCGTCCTCCAGCACCTCTTCGACGGCGGACCGGTGAGCCGTGCCGACCTCTCCCGCCTCACCGGCCTCACCCGTGTCACCGTCTCCGACGTCGTCGCCGACCTCATCGGCGACCAGCTCGTCATCGAGCTCGGGCTGCGTCCCTGCTCGCACGTCGGCAAGCCGGCCACCCTCGTCGGGGTGAACGCCTCCGGTGCGCACATCGTCTGCCTCGACCTCTCCGACGACACCGTGCTGCGCGGGGCGCTCTACGACCTCGAGGGAACCGTCGTGACGACGACCCAGGTCGCGCTCGGCGGCGACACCGGCGAGGCTGCCGTGCTCAAGACGCTCGCGCTCGCCGGCCGGCTCCTCGAGGCTGCACCCGGACGCGTACTCGGCGTCGGAGTCGGCACGCCGGGCGTCGTCAGCCTCGACGGCGTCGTGCACCACGCCCCCAACCTCGGGTGGACCGACCTCGGCCTGCAGGAACGTCTCCAGGCCGACCTCGGGTTCCACACCTACGTGGCCAACGACGCCGACACCGCTGCCCTCGCCGAAGACACCTTCGGCAACGGCTCGGGCTCCGGTCTCGTCCTCGTCGAGATCAGCCACGGCGTCGGCGCAGGCATCCTCCTCGACGGCGCCCTCCTGCGCGGTCCCGACGGCACCGCGGGCGAGATCGGCCACGTCAACGTCACAGCGGCCGCCGCACTCGCCGCCGCCACTGCGGGCATCGAGCCGAGCACCGACGAAGGCCCCGAGTGCTCCTGCGGTCGTCGCGGGTGCCTCGAAGCCTTCCTCTCGGTCCCCCGCCTGCGCGCACGCGTCCACGGCCTCGACCAGGCTGGCGCCGCTGCCGAGCTCGCCGCCGGAGGTCGACAGCTCGGACGCGTCCTCGCGCCCGTCGTCCAGGCGCTCGGCCTGCGCGACGTCGTCCTGTCCGGCCCCGAGGAGCTGCTCGGCGGAGCGTTCTGCGAGGCGACGGAAGCCACCCTCGTCGCGCTCACACGTCCCTTCGGCGACGCACGCGTCCACGTGCGGATGTCCGCGCTCGGGCACGACGGCATCCTCGCTGGCGCCGCCGCGCACGTCCTCGGCCGAGAGCTCGGGCTCTCCTAGACCACCGCTCACCTAGACCACCGCTCGTCCCGACGTCCGCACCTCCACCCACCGCTGTCCCACCGTTCGTTCATCACTCAGCTGGTCCCCGCCCCGGCCTCCCCCGGCCACCTCGAAAGGACAGAAACGATGAAGCTCATCCCCATCGCAGTGCTCGGCACCGTCGCCGCGCTCGTTCTCGGTGCGTGCAGCAATGACGGCTCGACGACAGGATCCGGCGGCGCCGACGCAGGCGCCGACGCCGAGATCACGCTCTGGCTCGCGGGCGAAGACACGCCCGTCGAGCTCACCGACTGGCTCACGACCGAGTTCGAGGAGACCACGGACGCCACGCTCACCGTCGAGCGGGTCGACTGGGGCGAGCTCCTGCCGCGTCTGCAGACGTCGCTCGGCAACACCGACGAGACCCCGGACGTCGTCGAGATCGGCAACACCCAGGCGCCCACCTTCGCGTCGGTCGGCGCGTTCACGGACCTCACCGACCACCTCGACGACCTCGGCGGCGACGCCATCGGTCCGCAGGGCTTCGTCGAGGCCGGCACCGTCGACGACGCGGTCTACGCCGTCCCGTACTACTGGGGCTCGCGCTACGTCTTCTACCGCACCGACCTGCTCGAGGCCGCCGGCATCGCCGTGCCGACGACCCTCGCGGAGTTCAACGCCGCCGCGGCCGCGCTGACCACCGACACGCAGTCGGGCTTCTGGCTCCCCGGGCAGGACTGGCGCAACGGCATCAGCTGGATCTTCGCCAACGGCGGCGACATCGCCGTCCAAGAGGACGGGACATGGACCGGAACGCTCTCGAGCCCCGAGTCCATCGAGGGCCTCACACAGCTCAAGGCGATCTACGACGGCGTGTCGAAGGCACCCAAGGACGGCGAAGACGCCGAACCGTGGACAGCCTTCAACAACGGCGACGCCGCCATGTTCATGGCACCCGGCTGGGCCCGCTGGAGCATCGCCGAGGACCTCGTCGAGAACGTCGGAGCGTTCGCGCTGCCCGGCGTCGACGGCGGGGCCGCACCGGTCTTCGCCGGCGGCTCCACCATCGCCATCTCCAAGGCGTCACCCAACCAGGAGCTGTCGCTCGAGCTGCTCGAGCTCATCTACAGCGACGACTACCAGACGATGCTCGCCGAGAACGGGCTCGGCCCGGCGAACTCGACGTTCAACAGCCTCATGGGCGGCGGCGAGCAAGACGAGTTCACCGTCGCAGCCCTCGCCGCGGCGGAGAACGCGAAGCTCACACCGGCTGCCGCAAGCTGGGCGGCCGTCGAGCAGTCCAAGATCATGGAAGAGTTCTTCGCGAAGATCGCCCAGGGCGGCGACATCGCCACCGAGGCCGCAGCAGCCGACGCCGCGCTCGACAAGGCGCTGAACTGACCAGTCCCCTCGGCGTCGCTCGTCCCACCGCAGCCCGCACGACGACGGCGGCCGCCAACCGCCGTCGTCGTGCCCTGGCGCCGTACCTCTTCCTCCTGCCCGTGGCGGTCGTCCTCGTCCTCGCGCTCGGCTACCCGCTCGTGCGTCAGCTCCTCATGTCCTTCCAGGAGTTCGGCCTCGCCCAGCAGTTCGGTGCAGCCGAGCCCGAGTGGGTCGGGACCGCCAACTACCAGGCGCTCTTCGCCGACCCGGTCGTGTGGGGAGTCATCGCCCGCTCCATCGCGTTCTGCGCGGTCAACGCCAGCCTCACCATGATCGTCGGGACCTCGGTCGCAGTCCTCATGACCAAGCTCGACGGACCCGTGCGCCTCATGCTCCAGACCAGCCTGCTCCTCGCCTGGGCGATGCCCGTCATCGCCGCCATGACCGTGTGGCAGTGGCTGTTCGACACCCAGTACGGCGTCATCAACTGGGCCCTCGTCCAGTCCGGCTTCGAAGGCTTCGCCGGCCACTCGTGGCTGCTCAACCCCCTGTCCTTCTACTTCGTCGCGACCGTCATCGTCGTGTGGATGAGCGTCCCGTTCGTGGCCTTCTCGCTCTACGCGGCGCTCACCCAGGTGTCCGAGGAGGTCCTCGAGGCCGCCCAGCTCGACGGCGCCAGCGGGTGGCAGCGCTTCCGACACATCCTCGTCCCCACGATCATGCCGATCATCTACGTCGTCAGCCTCCTGCAGGTCATCTGGGACCTGCGCGTCTTCGCCCAGATCTACTACCTCCAGGGCGCCGGCGGGCTGCGCAGTGAGACCGATCTCCTCGGCACGTACATCTACAACCTCGGCATCGGGCAGTCCGACTACGGCATGGCGTCCGCGGTCGCGACCTTCATGCTCCTGCTCACCCTCGCCCTGACCATCGGATACGTCCGCAAGCTCGCCAAGGAGGAGGAACCGTGACCCGACGCCCGCTCGTCAACACCCTCGGGGTGCTCGTCAGCCTCGTGTGGGTGTTCCCCGTCTACTGGATGGTCAGCTCGGCCTTCCTCACACCGCAGCAGGTCCGGTCGGCGACACCGACGTTCGTCCCCTTCGGCGGCGACCTCTCCGCCTTCGGCCGCGTCCTCGACTCGAGCTTCCTCAGCTCGATGCGCCTGAGCCTCCTCGTGACGTTCCTCGTCGTGACGATCGCGCTCCTGTTCGCGTTCCTCGCGGCGCTCGCGGTGAGCCGCTTCCGGTTCGCGGGCCGCAAGGGCTTCATCCTCACGGTCCTCATCGTCCAGATGATCCCGGCCGAGGGGCTCTTCATCTCCCAGTACAAGATGCTGGAGTCGTGGTCGTTGCTCAACTCGGTCGCGGGCCTCTCGCTCGTGTACGTCGCGATGGTGCTGCCGTTCACGGTGTGGATGCTCCGCGGCTTCGTCGAAGGCATCCCTGTGGAGCTCGAGCAGGCGGCGATGATCGACGGGTGCGGTCGCACCCGGGCGTTCTTCGCCGTGACGTTCCCGCTGCTCGCGCCGGGGCTCGTCGCGTCGGGCGTGTACGCGTTCCTCCAGGCGTGGAACGAGTTCACGCTCGCCACGGTGGTCATGAGCCCGTCGAACCGGACGGTGCCGCTGTGGCTGCGCGGGCTCACCACGCAGTCGAACGCCGCGATCGACTGGCCAGGCGTCATGGCCGGGGCACTTCTCGTCGCGGTGCCGGTCATCGTGTTCTTCCTTGTCGTGCAGAACAAGATGACGTCCGGGCTGGTCGCAGGTGCTGTGAAGGGCTGAGTGCCTGACCTGCAGGATGCAGGAGAGAATGGTCGAGATGATCGAAAGGACAGCTTCATGGAGGTCGTGATCAGGTCCGCGGCAGCGGAGCTCGGCGCGGTGGCCGCAGACTCGATCGAGCATCTCGTGCGCACGCACGACGCGCCGGTGCTCGGCCTGGCGACGGGATCGTCGCCCCTGCCGGTCTACGCCGAGCTCGTGCGCCGGCACCGGGCGGGGCTGACCTTTGCCCATGTCCGCACGTTCTCGCTCGACGAGTACGTGGGCCTGCCGCTCGGGCACCCCGAGTCCTACCGCGAGGTCGTCCGGCGTGAGCTCACCGCACAGCTCGACATCCTCGACGAGAACGTCCACGGCCCGGACGGCGCGAGCGACGACGTCGCCGGCGCCGGGGCGCGCTACGACGCCGCGATCGAGGCGGCGGGCGGCGTGGACCTGCAGATCCTCGGGATCGGGAGCGACGGCCACCTAGCCTTCAACGAGCCGGGCTCGTCCCTCGTGTCGCGCACCCGTGTCAAGACGCTCACGCAGCAGACGCGCGAGGACAACGCGCGCTTCTTCGACTCCGTCGACGACGTGCCGCACCACGTCCTCACCCAAGGGCTCGGGACCGTCCTCGAGGCGCGTCACCTTGTGCTCCTCGCCGCGGGCGAGGCCAAGGCCGAGGCGGTCGCCGCGATGGTCGAGGGGCCGTTGAGCTCCTTCTGCCCTGCGTCGGTGGTCCAGCTCCACCCGCACGTCACCGTCCTGCTCGACGACGCGGCCGCGTCCCGTCTGCGCCTCGCCGACTACTACCGGTACGCGTACGACAACAAGCCAGAGTGGCAGGGCCTGTGAGCAGCCCGCTCGTCCTTGCCCTCGACGTCGGTGGGACGAACCTGCGCGGCGAGGTGCTCGGCTCCCGGCTCGGTGCACCTGTCGCGAGCCTCTCGCTGCCGACCCCGGAGCACGACGGCGAGGCGACGTTCGCCGCCATCGAGGTCTTGTGCCGGCAGCTGCTCGACCGGCTGACGCCGGCGCAGCGGGAGCAGGTCGAGGTCGTCGGGCTCGGCGTGCCCGGGATCGTCGACCACGTGCGCGGCGTGGTTCGGCTCGCCGGAAACCTCGGATGGGTCAACATGCCGCTCGCTGCACGACTGTCCGAGCGGCTCGACCTGCCTGTCCTCGTGCACCACGACGTCACGGTCGCCGGGCTCGCTGAGCAGACGCTCGGCGCCGGCTCCGGCGTCGAAGACCTGCTCGCCGTGTTCATCGGGACAGGGATCGCGGCCACCATCGTCGTCGCCGGCAAGCCGGTGACCGGCGGGCTGCACCAGGCCGGGGAGATCGGGCACGTGTCCATCGATCGTGACGGGCTGCTCTGCCTGTGCGGGCAGCGCGGCTGCCTGGAGATGTACTCCTCGGCGCGCGCGATCGGGCGGGCGTACGGCGAGCTCACCGGCGATCCGGACGCGACGTCGCTCGACGTGGTCAGCGCGCTCGGCACCGACCCGCGCGCCGACACCGTGTGGTCGGACGCGATCGACGCGCTCGCTCATGGGCTGCTCGCGGCGATCACGCTCCTGTCACCGTCACGCGTGATCATCGGGGGCGGCCTCTCCGGGGCCGGGCCCTTGCTCGTCGACCCGCTGCGTGCCAGGCTCGTCGCCAACGCGCGGGTGGCAGCGATCCCACCGATCGTCGTCGCCCGGCTCGGGCAGCGTGCCGGGGTGCTCGGGGCTGCGCTCGCGACGTTCCGGGCGCTGGAGATGGAGCGCGTGAGCGCCTGAGACTGTGCGATCTTTCACGCGCATGCCGTGGTTCACGATCTTGGTGCCCCGCGGCCTGGGTGCAGCGTCAGTCCGACGCTGTTCATCGGAGCGTCACGGTATGGAACGCTCGAGGTGCTGGTGATCTTGAGCCCGCCCGAAGAAGGCGACTTCGCCGGCATCGAGCACGGTCGTACGAGACGCACTGGCCGCCAACCTCACCACCCACGCAGCGAGCTGAGGTGAGGGAGAGCCCTCGGGTGCTGCCTCGGTACCACCGCCAGCGGTGACCTGGAATCCGCACTACCAGGGCGGCATGGACCACTTCGGTCGAGCGCGCCAAACCTGTACAGCCCCCTAGATGTTCTGTGTCATGACGTTGGTGACACCACGTCTACCGTTCGTGAACGACTGTTCACGGATGGGGCCGAACAGACCCTCCATCGAACCCGGTATGAGACATCTCGACCGGGGGTCGCGTCTGGGCACCAGTGCGATGCGTGGTGCCCAGACGATCGCGAGCCCGTCGAGGACATCCCCCTCGCGTCACCACACCACCCGTACCAGCGCCCCGACAGGCGACCGCGCATCATGCGGGGTCCAACGAGGCGGAACCTCAAGGGCGTCGAGAATCCTCTGCGCCCGGTAGCCCGCAGCTTGCGCACACTGATCAATCATCAGACCGACGTGCCCCACACCCCGCCCACACCCGGGCTCGAGGTCAGCGTCGTGCGTCACCGGCACGCAGGCCCCGTGCGGGCCAGCTATGGGGTGGGGATGGTGCGGATCCACGTCAGCCGGTACCCCGTGGGAACTTGTTCGAAGATCTGGGCGCGAGCCAGGGGATAACTCTCCCCTGAAGCTTTCAGAAGAGGGCCAGGCTCCTCATCGGTGCCCTGTTGGTCTGAAGGGATGCGATGGGTCAGGGCCTCAAGGTGGATCACGCGCTGATCGTAAACCTGCGCGGTCGCACTATCGGTGACCAACGTCATGACACAGAACGTCTAGCTCTGGGCGGGGTCCGTGCGACGGCGCTAGCGTGCAGAGCATGCGATGCGACCAGTGCAACAGGACGATCTCGGGCGCGCCCACCGAGACGGCGACCCGAACGCTCTGTACGCCGTGCGGCGAGACGCTTCTCGGCGCAACCGCGGGTTTCCTGTCGACCGGCAGCGTGGGCGGGGCGATCTCCACGGCCGGCTGGTACCGCGCGCTCCGCGACCGTCGACGCGAGAAGAACAACTAGTCAGGTCGCCGGAGCGCGCTCCCCCACGAGGCCAGGGCCCCAACTGCACCGGCGCGCCGACACAACACCGCAGTTCACAGACCTACCCAATGACTTTGCCGAGGCCCTGGGGGGCATTCCTGCGGATTGGCACGCCAGCGGTCTTCAACCGGTTCGACAACGTCGTGTCCATGATACCCAGGTCCAAGGCGATCCCTGCGACAGTCGCCGTCGGCGTCGACCGGTACAGCTCAGCAGCGTCGCGCCGGAACCCCTCGGAGTACGTCTTCCTTGCCATGATCAGATCTTCTCGCTTCCTCCAGGTCGAGCCTGGAATCAGCGTCTCCACGATCAGGGGTCAAGGCCCGGACTCATACCTCGTCCGGGAGCGCCCACCCAAAGGCACCGTCATCACCGACCACCAGCCCTACCGCGACGCCATCGCTGAAGTATTCAACGAGAAACTCCGAGCAGCCCTCGGCTTCTACACTCCACGAGAGATAGTCGAAGACCTCATCAAAGCCAGCATTGCTTCCACGTCTCGACATCAAGCCGCAGCACCCAGCACCCAGCACAAGGCCTCGCCACGACGCCACCTGACCCCAGCGACCGCTCCACCTTCGTTGGCCGACCATCTGGCGACGTGTCAATAAAGCTATCGCTCGCCACCGTGACTATTTCCTCGGACGGCCTCGACAGGGCGAAGGTGCTGTCTCCGCAGGCCAGGATGGTGCAGTATGGGCGATATGAAGAATATGAGGCTTCTGACAGTGGGGGCGTTGGTCTTGACCATGGCCGCGGGATGCTCGAGTGACGAAAGCGCCGAGACGTCCCAGACAGGGCCGCGAGCGACAGACGTATCGACGTCATCAACCGACGGAGAGTCCACAGTGACGAACGAAGCGGCGGACTCCTCTGGGGCGACGGACACATGGCTCGGCATGTATCCGGACGTCGAGTCGTTCGAGGTGTCGGGCGAAGGGAACAAAGTGATCGAGCTGCCCGCGGGCGCCTGGGCTGGGACGGTGACGGCGTCCTTCGATGGAGATGGACCGGCAAGCCTGTGGCCGATGGATGACACAGGGGCACCTACAGGGACCATGGTGAGAACGACCGCGCCTTACACCGGAACCACCGCGTTCGGTCTGGACGGGGCCGAGGACACTCGAGCGCTCTCTCTACAGTTCGACGGCTCGTGGACTCTGAGCGTCAGTTCGCTCCTGGAGGCCCCTGAGCTGACAGAGGCGACCACCGGTGACGGTGACGCGGTGTTCCTTAACCACGCCCACGGCATGGTCGACATGACGTTCCCTGGTGACGGTGACTTCAACGTCACCGCCTATTCAGAGTACGCGGCACCTGCTGTCGTTCTGGGTTTCCTGCCGCTGTACGACATCGGGGAGATCGTTTCGGGTTCCACCCAGACTCGGGCCGTCGACTTGGATCAGGACGCGCGTATCGTCACGATTCATTCGACCGGCCCCTGGCGGGTAGCAACTACCTCTTGAACCGTAGTGTGGCTCTCCTGCTGGAATGTTGAAGCAGGAGAGCCACGCTAACGCCCAGAGTTTTTAGAGAGTTCCTAGATTCAGGCGTCACTGCCTCTTAGTAACCAGCGTTCGCGGAACAGCGAACATGGGGCTTGACCCCTGATCGTGGACATGGGGGTGGTTTCACGATCAGGGGTCGAGCCCCGAGAACAGCCTCTACGTCTCCCGACACAGGCCCGAGAGTCCGGCCGAAATCAGCTGGCCAGAGTCTCCAACAGTCGTCGGTGGTTCAGAGGACCTCTCAGGAGAGACAGCTATACGGCAGGCTCTTCGACTGGCTGCGCCGCGATCCGCCGGTTGTCCCGGAGACGCATGACGACCGTGATGACGAACAGGGCGACCAGCGATGCCAGGATCCCGACGATGATGGCGACCTGCCCGCCTGCGCTCGAAAGGCCGCCGAGCGCGAGACCGAAGACGCCATAGTCGGCGTCGGAGAACGTCGCGTTGGACAGACCCATGTCCCCGAGGACAGGGAGCAGGAACAGTGGAAGGAAGGTGATCGCCACACCGTTGGCGAAGGCGCCGAGGACCGCGCCCCTGCGCCCGCCGACGGCGTTGCCGATGACGCCGGACGCGGCGCCCGTCATGAAGTGCGCGACGACACCGGGGATGATGATCGCGGTTCCCAGAGCAACCATCCCGAGCATCCCGACGATTCCGCCGACGAAGCTGGCGATGAACCCGATGAGCACGGCGTTCGGGGCGAAGGTGAACACGATGGGCACGTCGAGGGCGGGCTTGGCGTTCTTCACGAGCTTCTCGGAGATTCCCTTGAACGCTGGGACGATCTCGGCGAGCACCACGCGGACACCGGCGAGGATGATGAACACTCCTGCGGAGAACGTCGCAGCCTGGAGGAGCAGGTAGACGATGAAGTTCTGTCCGGCCGACAGCTCGGACTCGATGTAGCCGGCTCCGGCGAACACACCGACGATCACGTAGATGATCGCCATCGACAGGGCGACGATGACGGTGGTGTCTCGCAGGAAACCGAGGCCCTTGGGGAAGGTGATGTCTTCGGTGGACTTCGAGGTGCCCTTGCCGCGGGTGAGGCGTGCGACCCAACCGCTCAGGGCGATGCCCGCACCACCGGTGTGGCCGAGAGCGACGTCGTCGGTGCCTGTCACCTGGCGCATGAAGGGCTGCACGAGGGCGGGTGAGACGACCATGTAGATACCTTGGGCGATCGAGCCCCAGAGGATCACGGCCCAGGTGTCGAAGCCAGCGACCGAGAGGATCACCGCGAACATCGCGGCGATGTAGAACGCGACGTGCCCGGAGAGGTAGATGTACTTGAATCGAGTCGTGGCCGCCAGCACGATGTTGACGATCATGCCGAAGAAGAAGATCAGGGCTGCTGTCGACCCGTACTCGAGCAGTGCCTGGGCGACGATCGCCTCGTTGTTCGGCACCACTCCCTGGACGTCGAACGCCGTCTGGAACATCTCGCCGAAGGGGTTGAGTGCGCCGACGACGACGCCGGCACCAGCAGCGAGCACGAGGAAGCCGACGAGGGTCCGCACGGTCCCCTTGAGGACGTCGCTGAAGCTCTTCGACTGAGCGGAGAGACCGATGAGGGCGATGAGGGCGACGATGACCGCCGGCTGGGTGAAGATGTCGAGAAAGACGTCAAGTACCGCGTCCATGGGGAACTTCCTGTCTGGTGAGAGGGGTCGGGGAGGGGTGGGGGACTAGCTGGTGGTGTGACCGTGCCGCTCGGCGGCAGACCGAACCTTCTCGCGGAGCTCGCCGAGGTCGATGATGCTCGTGAGAACGACGACGTCGTCCAGGTGGCTCGCGGCCTCGGCGATGTCGCGACCGACGAACACGGCGTCTGCCTGGCTGGGGGCGACCGAGCCGAGGTCGGTATGGTCTACCTCGATGCCGTCGATCTCGAGCTCCTTGAGCACCTTCTCGATGTTCATGTGAACCATGAAGCTGCTCCCGAGCCCCGTGCTGCACACTGCGAGGAACTTGGTCATGACTGCTCTCCTGCCATCAGGACCACCAGGGCGGCGGTCGCGTCGGGTGCCGCGAGGAGTGCCTCGCGGGCGGTCTCGTCAGACAGCAGGACGCCGAGGCGTGCCATCGCTGCGAGGTGTGCGCTGCTGTCGGCCGCTGCGAGGCAGACGAACAGCGTGATCGGGTGCACTTCCTCGTCGTTGAGCAGCACCGGCTGGGGGGCCCAGAGGGCCGACATGCCTGTCTGGACGACGCCCATCTCGGGTCGGGCGTGGGCGAGGGCGATCTGGAAGCCGAGGTCGATGTATGTGCCACCGCCAGCGATCGAGGTGAGCATGGCGTCGACGTACTCGCGGGTGATCGCGCCGTCGTCGAGCAGCGGGGCGCTGACCTGTCCGATCGCGTCGCGCCAGCCGTCGACGCGCTCTGGGAACAGCATGGTGCGCTCGTTGAGGTACTGAGTGAGCATGGGGTCAGCCCTTCGGGATTGTGGTGCTGGGCGCGGGATGTCTGGTGGTGCGGTGGTGTTCGGTGATGAGTCGCACGCCGGTCGCCGCCGCTGCGTTGCGGTCTGAACCGTCCATGAGTCCCGTTCCTCACCCTCGCACGATCACCAAGCTGCTGTGCTCGGAGACCGATGATCACCTCGAGGACATCATATTGTCATGATGAATTGTCAGACCGCAAGCCATCGTGCATCGATGCTGGTCAGGCGAAGGATCAGGTGCGGTCGGGCTCGCCCGCACCGAGGCTGATGGCGATCTCGCTGTTGTCTGCGGTGTGCCGGGCGATCCCGAACGCCACGGCTGCCCCAGACGCCTCGTAGACCGACGACTCCATCGCGAGCACCACGGTGCCGTCCTCGACATGGAGGGCCCGAGCGATCCGGCCGTCAGGACGGTCGAGGCGCACGAGCAGGTCGTTACGGACCAGAGTGATGCCGTAGTCCCGGTCGAGGTGGTCGAACAGCGACCCGTGCGACAGGTCGGCGTCGAGGAGCGCCTTGAAGCGTCCGGCCGGGAGGTAGGTGTAGACGTGCTGGTGCAGCAGCCCGTTGACGAACCGCAGGCGCTCGAGCTCGATGAGCTCGTCGGCCGGGTTGAGGCCGAGGGCCGTTGCGGCGGTGATGTCCCGGACGACGTGGTTCGAGAGCACCTCGGTGGTCACCGTGCGTCCCAGCGCGGACTGCTGGCGGAAGAATCCGGTCACCCGGTCGGCAAAGGTCTCGCGAACCTGCTGCGTGTAGCGACGCTCTGCTACGAAGGTCCCTCGCCCCTGCTCGCGCACGATGAGGCCTTCACGGATGAGGTCGTCGACCGCGCGCCGGACGGTGATGCGGCTGACGCCGTACTCCTGGCACAGGACGGGTTCGGTGGGCAGCTGCTCGCCCGGCTCCATCGAGCCGATCCGTCGCTGCAGGTGATCTCGCACCGCGACATACTTCACCGTCCCCCCCGCTATCACTGTCTCCATCAGGGTTTCATTATGTCGTCCTGCTGATGCTGGCGTCCACCTTGCCGAAAACTCATCATGACGATAGGTTCTAATTCATCATGACCATATAACGATTAGAGGAGGCTGTCATGACAGCACCTGTCACTACCTCGTTGGACGAGCGCGCAGTGACTGCGGCTCGAGTCCTCGCTCTCGACGCGATCGAGGCTGCGAAGTCCGGCCACCCGGGTGCAGCGCTGGCGCTCGCACCGGTCGCGGACCTGCTGTTCCAGAAGCACATCCGCCACGATCCCCACGACCCGTCCTGGGCCGGCCGCGACAGGTTCGTGCTCTCGTGCGGCCACGCGAGCATGCTGCTTTACACCCAGCTCTTCCTCACCGGCTACGACCTCTCGCTCGACGACATCGCGTCGTTCCGCACGCTGCACTCCCGGACCCCGGGCCACCCCGAGCTCGGCATGACGCCCGGGGTCGACGCAACCACCGGCCCGCTCGGCCAAGGCATCACGATGGCGGTCGGCATGGCGATGGCCTTCCAGCGCGAACGTGCCGTCTACGACCCCGAGGGGCTCATAGGATCGCCCTTCGACAGGCACGTGTGGGTGCTCGCCTCTGACGGCGACCTCCAGGAGGGTATCTCTTACGAGGCGGGTGCGCTCGCCGGGCGCCACCAGCTCGACAACCTCACCGTCGTCTATGACGACAACGACATCCAGATCGAGGGCTCCACCACACTCACGTGGAGCGAGGACGTCGGCGCACGTTTTGCTGCACAGGGCTGGCGTGTGTCGCGGGTGTCCCGCGCAGTCTCGGGCGACATCGACGTCCCGGCGCTCGACACCGTGCTCAGCAGTCGTACCGACGACGGCCGACCCCACCTCGTGGTCCTCAAGTCCGAGATCGCCTGGCCCGCACCGAACGCCCGCGGCACCGCCGCCTCGCACGGGGCGCCGCTCGGCACCTCCGAGGTCTCCGAGGTCCGCGCCGCGCTGGGTGTCACCACCGGCCCCTTCGAGCTAGACCCCGAAGCCGTCGCTCACACGCGTCGAGCGGTCGCTCGCGGTGCCCGGCTGCACACCGAGTGGGACCAGCGCATGTCCGCCTGGGCCGCCGCGCACCCCGATCTCGACACCCAGTGGCGGACCGCGCAGGCACGAGAGCTCCCGGACGACCTCGCCGCGTCCCTCCCTGTCTTCGAGGTCGGCTCTGTCCTCGCGACACGAGATGCGTCCGGCCAGGTCATCCAGGCGCTCGCCGCTCGACTGCCCGACCTGGTGGGCGGTTCCGCCGACCTCGCGGAGCCGAACCGGACCGCGATCGCCGGCTCGCACAGCTTCTTGCCCGAGGGCGAGGGGCGCACCGGGCGCAACATCCACTGGGGAGTACGAGAGCACGCCATGGCGGCGGCGATGAACGGCATGCTCCTCGCGGGCGGCACGCGGCCGTTCGGCGGCACCTTCCTCGTGTTCTCCGACTACCAGCGCCCGGCTATCCGGCTGGCGGCCCTCATGGGTCTTCCCGCGATCTACGTGTGGTCTCACGACTCGATCGCTCTCGGCCAGGACGGCCCGACCCACCAGCCGATCGAGCACCTCACCAGCCTGCGCGCCATGCCTGGACTCACCACGATCCGCCCAGCCGACGCGAACGAGACGGCCGCGGCGTGGCTCGTGGCGCTCGAGCAGGACGGCCCGACAGGACTCGTCCTCTGCCGTCAGCCGCTCCGCACCCTTGACCTGCCGCTCGAGCAGGTCACCGAGGGGGTCCGCCGCGGAGCGTACGTCGTGAGCGACGACGCGGACGCGGACGCGGTCGTCATCGCGACCGGCAGCGAGCTCGAGCTCGCCGTCGAGGCTGCTGAACGTGTCCGTGCCGCAGGGACCCGTGTCCGGGTCGTGAGCATGCCCTCGCGCGAGCTGTTCGAACGTCAGGACGCTGGGTACCGCGAGTCGGTCCTGCCTGCGGCGCTCACTGCTCGCGTCGTCGTCGAGGCAGCCTCGACCTACGGGTGGCGTGACATCGCCGGCGACCGCGGCGTCCTGGTCGGCATCGACCAGTTCGGTCTCTCTGCACCTGCCGGCGACGCACAGCACGAGCTCGGTATGACGGTCGACAGGGTGGTCCAGGCCATCGAGACCGCCATGGTCGGCAAGCGCTGAGCGCACCCGTCCCACCCTGCGGGCGCCAGCCGACGACCCGGCCGGCGCCCGCATCGTCAGCACCCATCTCTCGAGGAGCCCCATGCCCACCCGTACTGTCACCATCGGCTCGCCCTCCGGTCTGCACGCACGTCCCGCTTCTGACGTGTCGAAGGCCGCAGCAGCAGCGGGAGCGACCGTGCTCATCGGTCGCACTGGCCAACCGGGCGTCGACGCCTCGAGCATCCTCATGCTCATGAGCCTCGCGCTCGGTGCCGGCGAGCAGGTCGAGCTGACCAGCGACGACGAGACGGGCCTCGACGTCGTGGCCGAGCTCGTCGCGTCCGACTCGGACGCCGAGTGACCACCCGTGCGGGCGCCCGGACCCTCGTGGGGGTGGGCGTCGGACGCCGCGCCGTCATCGGCCCGGTCGTCCTCGTCCGTTCCCCGGCTCCCGCACCGGGAGATGCCCCCGTGCTCCGGGACGGCACGCCCGTCTCTGCCGGAGCGCTGCCGGGTGTCGTCGCAGACGCCTTCGCGCACGTCCATGCCGACCTCGCAGACCGGGCAGCGCGCGCCAGCGGGAGCGTCGCCAACGTGCTGACAGCGACCGCGCAGATCGCCAGCGACCCGGCGCTGATCGCAGGAGTGCAGCAGAAGATCGCCGAAGGTACTGCTCCGGTCGCCGCTGTGCACGCCGTCGTCGACGTCTTCGTCGACATGTTCGAGAGCGCTGGCGGGCTGCTGGCCGAGCGGGTCATCGACCTGCACTCCGTCCGTGACCGTGTGATCGCCGCCGTCCTCGGCCTGCCCGCACCAGGCGTACCCGAGCTGACCGTCCCCGCTGTCGTCGTCGCCCGGGACCTCGCACCGGCAGACACGGCCGCGCTCGACCTCGACAAGGTCCTCGCGATCGTCACAGAGCTCGGCGGACCGACCAGTCACACCGCCATCATCGCTGGCCAGCTCGGATGGCCCTGCGTCGTCCAGGTCGCCGGTGCTGGCGACCTTCCCGACGGTGCGACGGTCCTCGTCGACGCGCAGTCCGGGACGATCGTCGTCGACCCGGACCCTGCCGCCGTCGCCGCGGTCGCGGACCGTGCCGCAGCCGAGGAGATCCTCGCGCACGACAACGCCCCAGCCACGACCGCTGATGGTCACGGCGTCGACCTCCTCGCCAACATCGGCACGGTAGCCGACGCCGACCTGGCAGCGGCCCGCACCGACGCCCGGACGGTGGCCGGCAGCGGCTTGTTCCGGACCGAGGTGCTGTTCCTCAACGCCCAGCAGGCCCCTACGGTCGAGGAGCAACGGCGCGAGTACGCAGCAGCGCTCGCCGCCTTCGGCGACCGCAAGGTCGTGGTCCGTACGCTCGACGCGGGGGCAGACAAGCCCCTCGCCTTCGCGACGCTGCCCGACGAGGAGAACCCGGCCCTCGGTGTCCGTGGGTACCGGGTCAGACGAGTGCATCCCCATCTGCTCAGCGACCAGCTGACCGCGCTCGCTGACGCAGCCGGCGAGGGTGGGACCCAGCCATGGGTGATGGCACCGATGATCGCGACGGTCGCGGAGGCTCGTGCCTTTGCGGCGGACGCACGTGCGGCTGGGATCGGTACGGTCGGCATCATGATCGAGGTCCCAGCGGCCGCCCTGCGTGCCCGTGACCTGCTCCACGAGGTGGACTTCGTCTCGATCGGCACCAACGACCTCGCGCAGTACACGATGGCTACCGACCGGCTCCGTGGTGAGCTCGCTGATCTGCTGGACCCGTGGCAGCCAGCCGTGCTCGAGCTCGTCGCTCAGACCGCACGCGCCGGGCGCGAGCTCGGCAAGCCGGTCGGAGTGTGCGGGGAGTCGGCAGCAGACCCGCTCATGGCGCTCGTGCTCGTGGGACTCGGCGTCACGAGCCTGTCGATGTCATCGGGGGCGGTGCCTGCTGTGCGCTTCGCGCTGCGTCAGCACACGCTCGAGCAGTGCCAGGCGATGGCCCGTGCCGCGCTCGGTGCGGACGACCCATCCCGCGCTCGTCGCGGCGTCGTCGAGCTCCTTGAACCTCGCGCCGTACAGCTGCTCTCGTGAGGCTCGGGCTCCCGCTCCGGTCGCGGAGAGCCCGGGCCTGGGCAATGTGCTGTGCGGCAAGTGATGCTGCGCGGCTAGATGGTGTGGGTCATGAGGTTGGTGACACGTGCGTGGAGGCGTGAGGCTGGGGCTGGTTCCCGCCGGCAGCGGGTTAGGTCAGCGCTGGTCCGCCGTCAAGGCGACGAAATTGCTGGGTTCGGTGAGCGGTCGCATCTCTGACCAGATGGTCTCTGACGGTTGCATGACGGCCAGCCAGTCATGGTCGGACCATTGAAGGACCACCGTTGTCGCTGATGACGTGCGTGACGCGGACGGATCGGTCGACGTGAGGAGTGCGAGGTCCAGAGTGACGCGATCCGCGGCGACGTCGACGAATCGGTATCCCGTGATCTGCGGGGCGCCAGGTGAGGTCGAGTCCGAGGTCTGCGCTGCTGTGCGAGAAATCGCCTCGATCACGCGTGGCTCGCGGACCGTTCGGCCCTCGAGCATCGTCCTGTCGCCGAACGAGTGCTGATCGGCCACCATTCCCACCGCAGCGAACAAGGCTCCGACCGGAGAATGGGCATAGCAGGTGTGCATGGTGTTCTCGGTCAGCCCTGGCCCGATCGCACTGTCGGTGGGGATCATCACCTCGTCTACGCGTTCCCATGTCGCGGCTGGCGGCTCTGTGGGAACGGACTGGTCTCCAGCGACGAGCTCGCAAGCGGATTGATTCGGGTCGGTCAGAACCGGTAGTGCTCCCTGGTTGGGGTGTGTATCGCTCGGATCTTCAAAAGACCAGTCGATCGGTGCGTCAAGCTCGTCGTCACCTGACCCACTTGCTGCAAAGACGACGAGTATGCCTGCGATCACCGTCCCGCCAACGATCAACCAGGTTCCCCAATGCCAAGGATCGTGTTCAGGCTCTTGTAGGTCACCACCAGTGCTCATGCACCTGAGAGTAGTCGGGTGGCGCGTCTTCCCGCCGACATTCAGGCCGAGCTCGTTCAGTCAGCAGAGCGCGGTCCGGTCCGAGCGATCGACGCCTGCGACAAGTGCGTCGAGGACTTCTGGATGGGCCGTGCGAGAATTCCAAACCTCACGCCTTGACACCAAGAACAGACCCTCCATCGAGCCCGGTACGACACACCCTGCGGGTCAGGCACGGGCGCAACCGTATCCAAGATGTTCTGGATCGTAAGTCGCGAATCCGGCTCTTGACGATCGAGGATGTAGCAAGGTGGGTGCATCGATGCAGGGGGCAGCGGCTTTCGATGATCGTTCACGGAACAGCGAACACGGCGTTACGTGCGTCATGACACAGAACAACTAGTCTTCGCCGCGAACTGAAGCTTGACAAGGCGCGAGGCTGAGTACTTTTTCCCCCGGATGTCCCACCGGTAGGTGGTGCCTACAGGCCCAGTGTGTCGACGGCGTGCGTGGCCTGATCGAGGGTGAACTGCCCGCCGTACTGGCTCGAGAGCTGGTCGATCAGTCCCTGCCGCGACATGGGCAAGAGCTCCTGATAAGACTCGGCAGCCTCGACGGCCTCGGCGTTCCAGTCCACGCCCCCTTCGGCCTCCAGGCGGGCGACCGCGAACTCGGCGTCGTCGGCGGGGAACTGTCCGCCGTACTCGCTGGTGAGCTGGTCGATGAGGCCTGCACGCGAGAAGGGCAGGGTGGACAGGTAGGACGTGGTCTGGCTGTAGGCGTTCTGCTGGGCCAGGGTCCCAATCAGGGCTGTCTCGGCAGCGGCAGCCTCTTCGGCGGCGGCCTCCTCAGCCAGCCGCGCCTCCTCCGCGAGGCGCTCCTCCTCAGCCTTGGCCGCTTCCTCTGCCTCGGCTTCGGCAGCTGCTTCCTCTGCCTCGGCGGCGATCTCCTCAGGAGTCTTCGCATCCTCCTGGACTGTCGCTTGAGTGGCGGTGCCGTCGGCGGTGGGGGTGCGGTCGGTGTCGTTGTTACCACCGCTGAGGGCGCCGATGAAGATCATCAGCAGGAGGAACGCTCCAGGGAGGATGAAGCGCTTCTTCTTGAACCACGGCCGGGGTTGCCGCGGAACACCCGGCTGGAGCGGCAAGCCCGCGGTCGGTACACCGGGCGGGAAGGCAGCCGCCGGCCTGGACTCGTGCGGGAACTCAGACGCCATCCCAGCTGCAGCGTCGTCCACCCACAGCTGCCAACCCTGTGGGGCCGGTCCCCACGACGGGTCCGGAGTCCAGTCCGGCGGCGGAGTCCACCCGGCGGGAGGAGCAGGCCAGTTCGGCGGCGGGTTGAAACGCGAATTCATCAACAACTCCACTCAACAATGCGGACACGGCGACTAAGCCAGTTTGCACGGTAAATGCCCCCGCTGCGCCAGCTCAGCGGGTGAAGAACGGCTGACCGCAGATGATGCCGCCGGCGCCGCGCGGAATGACTGTCCGGACAGAACGGGGTTTGAGAGCGCAATGGGTCGGGCCATGTGCCAAGCAGAATGAGGGCTTGTTGACGAACTCTGACGAACGCGCAGGGGACCTGGCCGGGTACAGCGATCTCCTCGCCAGGCTCGAGGACCGTGTGCGCCAGACGCAGTTCCGGGCCGTGCGGGCAGCCAGCACGGAGGTGATGCGGCTCTACTGGTCGATCGGCTCGGCTCCCTCGACTTTCGACTCCGAGCTCAACCCGGTCGAGTCCGACCTCGCACGCCAGCTCGTCAAAGACCCGTACGTCTTCGAGCAGCTGGCGATGGTGAACACCCGGCTCGAGCGTGATGTCGAACAAGCTCTGGTGGACCGCCTGCAGGACGCCCTCATGGGTTTCAGCCGGGGCATGGCCTTAGTTGGTCGCCAGTTTCACCTCCCGCTGGGTGACGGTGAAGAGTTCATCATCGACCTGCTCCTCTTTCACGTCGAACAGCTGCGCTACGTTGCCGTCCAGCTGAAGGTCGGGTCCTCCTTGCCGGCGCACATCAGGCAGCGAGGGCCTACGTCGCCGCGGTCGTCGGTGAGCTGCGCCGCGGCGACGTCCACGCGCCCACCGTCGGGTTCCTGCTGTGCACCGGAAAAGGCGGGGCGGCGATCAAGTACGCACTGGCCCCAACCGCCCCACCACTGGCCGTTGCCTCGAACGAGGCGGGTATTGCTTGGAGTCTTGTGCCATGAGTATCGACTGGAATGGCAATGAGACCTACGAGACTCACGAGCCCATCGGCCCTGGGTCGCCGAGTGGTCTTCCTCGATTCGAGGCGCGGAGGTTGTTCAAGGAACGCATGAAGAATCGGCATGCGCGCATCGAGATGCTGAGGCGACTTGTTGCTGCTGGCGGTGTTGTGCTCGGGAGCGATGACGCGGCTGTCCAGGATCTCAACGACTGGTTCGCCGCCAACATCGAGGCTGATCCGGAGAATCCAGGCTTCCCGTCCTCTGAGTGCTACTCGGTGTGTCATGACATGGCGTTGTTTCTCGGTGAGGTGATGATCGAGCGGCACCCGAACCTGTACTGGGAGTTCTTCACGTGGGGCAAGAAGAGCGTGTCCTTCCAGCGTCAGGTGCTCATGGGGCTGAGCACCGAGGACCCCAAGTTCCGCACGAACATCGACATTGATGGGATGGTCGTGGGCTCAGCGCACGAGGTTCTTGGATCACAGGGATCGATCCCGACGTATGGCCTGGTTGAAATCAAGGGCCACCTGATCGACATCGATTCCACGGCCCGACGGCCACATCGATCTGGTGCTCACCCTCGTCCCAGGGTTCCGGCAAAGTTGCTGGTCGTGCGGCGCGCCGTGTCCGCCCGGGTGCGGCCGCCGCACGGGGCCGGGATCCTCTGATGATGGGGGCTTCAACGCTGCCCGTCCAGAGGACCTCGACCATGAGCTTCTCGGTTGGCGCCCGACCACACTGGTTGTGATGATCCGCCGCTATCGGTGCATCGGTTGGGGGCGCTGGTGCTACCTCTTCACCACCCGGGCGGCCGGGACCGTTGGACCTGTCAGCCCGATGTGTCATCACGTGATCCTGGTCCGTGCCGACGCCGAGACTCGAGCTCTCGACGATAGATCTGGACATGGACGCCCTTCGGCGTGACGTCGGGTCGGCCGTGCTGAAAGCCGAGCTGGGTCGCCAGTCGGATGCTCGCCAGGTTCTCAGGCTGGATGACTGCGATGAGGGCGTCGGAATCGAGCTCGTGCTCAGCCCAGTCGATCCATGCTCGGGATGCTTCGCGAGCGAAACCCTGGCCCTGACGGTCGGCTCGGATCACGTAGCCCAGCTCCACGGCGTCCCACGCGGGCCAGTCGTGGAGGCCGACCCGACCGATCATCTGACCCGTCGACTTCTCGATCACCGCGCTCTGGCCGTACCCGCGCCTGTGCCAGATCGCCTCGAACGTGTTGATCTGAGCCCGGGTGGCGTCGGAGGTGAGGTGCGGTCCGCCGATGAATCTGGCAACGGCGACGTCCTCGTAGATCTTCGCCAGATCGCCCGTATGAGCGTGAGCCAGGCGCGGCAGCAGCAGCCTCTCTGTCTCGACCGGGGCCGGATGGGCGTCAGGACGCACGGCCGGGCTCATACGCCCAGCATATGGCGGCAGCCTCGCGTCCTGTCTGCAGAAGAACGCTGTGCCACCACCGACACGACCCGCACGGCTATCTCTGGGCGGGGTCCGTGCGACGGCGCTAGTTGTTCTGTGTCATGACGTTGGTAGCGCCATGTTCACTATTCCGTGAACGGTCAATCACGGACAGCGGTCGTGGAGTCACCAACGTCATGACCCACAACAGCTACATGCCGTACTCCGCGCGCAAATGCCCCTGGGAGGGGTACGGCTCGCTGTCTGCGCGGAGGTAGAGCTCGCCGTCGTGCTGGTAGAGCGCGAGGGCGGTGGTGCCCGGGGCGCACACGATCCTCGTCCCGCCGACGAGCTCGATCGAGATCACGGACGTCGACGGCACACCGATGATGATCCGCCGGAAGGCGCGCAGGTGGCGCAGCCCCACGTCGTAGGAGGTGGCAGTCCCGGCCGACCCACGAGAGACGTACGGACGACGGCCGTCGTCGAGCGGGACGTCGTCCAACGGACCGGACCGGCCGTCGGCCAGCTCCCACAGGACGCCAGCCCAGTCGGGGGCGGGGTCGACGAGGACGCGCAGCGAACCGATCGACGACTGCCGGCGGTCGAGCACCACCATCGGCGCGTGCGGCTCGAGGCGACCCGCACCGCGGACCCGCGGCAGGGTGCGGAGCGTGCTCTCCGGTCCTGGCTCCGGCTGGTGCAGGGCGAGCGCTGGTGCCGACGACACCTCAGCAGACGGCGTCGGCTTGTGCGGCGGGCGGCGGCGCAGGAACGGGACGGTCGCACCGCTCATCAGAGCGAGAACCCGAAGTCCCGTGCGACGTCGCTGACGCCTCCCACGTACCCCTGGCCCACGGCCCGGAACTTCCACTCGTCGCCGCGGCGGTAGAGCTCGGCGGCGAGCATCGCGCTCGTCGCGCCGAGGTCTTTGTCGTGCGTGTCGACCGGGTACCGGATGAACTCGTCGCCGCTGCGGTCGAGCACCCGGACCACGGCGTCGCGCATGCTGTCGAAGGTGCCCGGGCGGCGCAGGTCCGGGTTCACGTAGAGGACGAACGCGATGCGCGCGACGTTCGAGGGGATCTGGCCGACGCTCACCTCGATCTGCTCGGTGTCCCCACCAGGGAGGTCGCCGCTCTCGTCATAGAGGACGCCCTCGTCCGGGTCGAGCATCTGGTTGAAGAAGACGACGTGCTCGTCGGAGACCGCTCGGCCGTCCTGGCCGCAGACGATCGCGCACGCGACGATCTCGGTCGCGGGACCGTTGCTGTGGACGACGTCCCACGAGAAGCCGACGGTGATGTTCGAGACGGACGGGAGAGCCTTGGAGACGGAGGTGTTCGCACCCCGTACCAGGATGGTGGACGGCATCTAGATCGACCTATCCGAACTTCTCGCGCAAGAACCGGCCGTTGATCTCGAGCTGAGCACTGTCATGCGCGTAAACGGCCTCCATCATCGAATGCACCCGATGGTACAACAGGGCCAGCTGGTTGATGAGGAGCGAGTCCTTCGTCGCGTCGTCGGCCATCGACGCGAGATAGGCGGTGATCGTCGAGGGGATGTAGTCCTTCACCATGAACTCGATCGCGATCTGCTCGTCGACGTTCGCGGGGGCCACGAGCGTGTGACGCAGCAGCTCGTCGAGAGAGTCGACCATGGTGAAGAGCTGGATCGAGGCCTCCACCGGGAGGGAACGCCCCTCCTGCTTCGTGGACCTCTCGATCGCCCGGACCGCGTCGTGCATCTCGTCACGGAAGGCGCGCTCGGGCGCGACCGGGTCAGTATGGACCGGCGCAGCCTCGTCGGCTGGCTCGTCCTTGCCTCGACCGAACCACGAGCTGATCATCAGAGCCTCAGGGGGTGATCTCGTTCCTGGACTGCGCGCGAGCGAGGTACGGCTGCGCACGGTCGATCTGCCCCTCGAGCGCGGAGATCGTCACCGACATCGACGACGCGGCCTCGGCACGGAACGTGTCGATCGCGTCCATGGTGGCGAACACGTCGGCGAACGCCTTCTCGAGCTTCTCGATCTCGATGCCCGACGACGCGGCCTGCTGGTGGATCTCCGCCGACTGCGTCTTGAGCATCTCGGCGTTCGACGCGATGAGGTCGCTCGTCGTCCGGTTGAGGGCGGTGATCTGGTCGAGGACGAGGCGCTGGTTCGTCAGCGCCTGCGCGACGATGACAGCGGTCCGCAGGGCCGAGAGGGTGGTGGTGCGTGCCCGGTCGACACCCTTGATGAGCTCGACGTTGTTGGCTCGCACCATGTCCATCGCGAGGTAGCCCTGCGCGGAGACGGCGAGCTGCGTGAGGATGTCCTCGCGTCGCTGACGCACCGCGAAGAGGACGTCGGACCGCATCGCGTTCGCCTGTGCCGGGTTGGACACGTCGAGGGCGGAGATCTTCGCCTCGACGGCGCGGTCGAGCCCGTCGAGCAGGATCGTGTACTCCGACAAGGTCCCCATGGTGGTCCAGAGGTTGACCTTCTCTTGCTCGATGCTCGCGTTGTCCTTGCGGAGCTCGTCCTGACCGGCGGCGAGCGAGCGCGTGATCGCGTCGAGCTGCACCTGCGCGGACTTGTACTTGTCGAAGTACCGCGCGATCTTGTTGCCCCCGGGGATGAAGCCGAGGATCTTGCGGACGCCGGTGAGGTCGCTGCGGTTCGGCGTGAGGTCCTCGACCTGGAAGCGGAGGTCGGTGAGCGTCTTGGCCACGCGCGCCTGCGCGTCCGCGCCGTCGCCGCTGCCCTTCGCCGCCGCGAGGGCCGACGCGGGCCGCTCGAGCATGCGGTTCGACGAGCTGGCTGCGAGGGCGATCTCGTCGCGGCCGAGGTTGGTGATCTCCGTGACCTTCGCCTGCAGCTCTGGGCTGTTGGGGGTCAGCGTGGAGAGCTCGTCTGCGTAGGCCAGCGCCGTGGCGGAGAGCTCCTTCGTGCGCGCCGGGTCGACCGGGACCATGCCGCCGGCCTGCTCGGGCTCCACGACGGCGACCGGCTCTGGGGCCTTGAGGACGAGCGTCGTCCCTGGTGGTGTGAGGGAAACGTTCTCACTCATCGAGCCCTCGATTCGTTGGGATGGTCGGTGCGAGCGTCGCCGTCAGCATACTCCGGGGCCCTTTGCCCCGGCTGTGCACGGCGCCCCTGCGCAGTCACAGGCCGGCCGTCTCGAGGAGGCGCAGCCAGACCTCGCTCATGGTCGGGTAGGCGGGCACCGCGTGCCACAGTCGCTCGATCGGCACCTCGCCCACGACGGCGATCGTCGCCGCGTGGAGCATCTCGGCGATCTCGGGGCCGACGAACGTGGCACCGACGATGACGCCGCGCTCGGTGTCGATGACGATCTGCGCGGTGCCCTCGTAGCCGTCGGCGCTCACCGCTGCTCCGGCGACCGACCCGAGGGCGTACTCGACGGTCCGTACGGTGAGCCCGGCGTCGTGCGCGGCGGACTCGGTGAGGCCGACGCTCGCGGCCTCGGGGCGGCTGAAGACGACCTGCGGCACCGCCGCGTGGTCGGCGGTCGCCCGGTAGCGGCTCCATGCGCCGGCGGCAGACTCCGCGGCTGCGGCCGGTCGCTCGCTGCCCGGGACCTGGGGTCCGTCGGCAGGCTCGGGTGCGTCGGCCGTGCCGAAGCGCGCTGCGATGACGTCGCCGACGACGCGCGCCTGGTACTTGCCCTGGTGGGTCGTGGCGACCCGTCCGGTGACGTCTCCTGCGGCGAAGAGCCAGCCGTCGGCCACGCCCTTGACCGCGAGAGAGTCGTCCACGGTGATCGTCGATCCGGCTGTGAGGCCGACGGTCTCGAGCCCGAGGTCCGCCGTCGCGGGGCGTCGTCCCGTTGCGACGAGCACCTGCTCGGCGACGAGCACGGACCCGGTCGACAGCCGCAGGTGCACGCCGCCGTCCTCGCGGTGCGCCTCGACGACCTGGGTCTCGAGACGGACGTCGACGCCGATCTCGCGCAAGGAGCCGACCACGGCCTCGCTGACGAACGGCTCGAAGCCGTTGAGGACGCGGTCGCCGCGGACGATGAGGGTGACGTGCGTACCGAGGTCCGCGAACGCCGTGGCCATCTCGACGCCGACGACCCCGCCGCCGAGGACCGCGAGGCTCGCCGGGACGTCCTCGACGGACGTTGCCTCGCGGCTGGTCCACGGAGCGCTGCGGACGAGACCGTCGATGTCGGGGATCACGGGTTCGCTGCCCGTCGCGAGGACCACGGCGTGGCGCGCGGTGAGCGTGACGACGCTGCCGTCGTCGCTCGTGACCTCGAGGACGCGGGGGCCGGTGAGGCGCGCAGCGCCGCGGACGAGCGCGATCCCGGCGCCGTCGAGCCAGCTGACCTGGCTCGCGTCGTCCCAGTGGGACGTGAACGCGGAGCGCCGGGCGAGCAGCGCCGTTGTGTCGATCGTGCCGCTCACCGCCTCCGCCGCGCCCGGCACGGCGCGGGCCGCCGCGAGGACAGCACCGGGCCGCAGCATCGCCTTCGACGGCATGCACGCCCAGTACGAGCACTCGCCACCGACGAGCTCCTGCTCGACGACGACCACGCTCAGCCCGGTCCGGCCGGCACGGTCTGCGACGTTCTCACCGACTGCCCCTGCGCCGACGACGACGACGTCGTAGGTGAGCTGGTCGTCCTGCGGGGTGGAGGCTGTGGGCGCGGTCGTTCCCTCGTCGGTCATGACTCCATGGTGCCTTGCTGCCCTGGCGGGTGCAGCGCGAGGTCGCTCGCGGCGGCGCGAGCGACGGCATCGAGGTCGACGAACCAGTCGTTGCAGCGGATCGGGGTGCCGACCGGGTACTCCACCTCGCACGCTCCGGCCCACGTGAGGCCCGCACTGCGGCAGACGCCGTTCGAGCCGGCGTTCTCGATCTTGGGGAAGGCATGGAGGAAGCGTCGCAGCCGGTCGTCCGGCTGAGACCGGTGCCGCGCGGTCGCCCGGATCGCCGCGACCGTCGCGGCCGTCGCGATGCCGCGTCCCTGGTACCCCGGCAGGACGCTCCAGCCGGCCTCGAACACAGGTTCGTCGTGCCAGGTGGTGCGCCAGCACGCCACGATCCCGGCCGAACGTGCTGGTGGCAGGTCGGCACCGTCCTCCCCAGGACCGCGGTCGTCGGGAGAGCGGCCATCGGGACGGCGGTCGACGGGAGAGCGGTCGACGACGACGCGGAACACGTGGGCGGCGCCTGTTCGCCAGCCGTCGAGATATCTCGCGTGCCTGCGCTCGAGCTTCGCCGGCGTCTCCGGGCCGCCGAGATGGAGCATCATCGCCGGGGCGTTGGCGAGCACGAGCAGCTCCTCGTCGGCAGCCGACCACGGCTCGATCCGGACGCGCTCGGTACCCACGGGACGGGACATCGATCCAGCCTAGCGATCAGCGTGCCTCAGGGCCGGTCTGCGCCGTGACCTGATCGCCGGCGCACGACCTGCTCGCCCGCGATCGAGATGCAGAGCGCTGCACTCGGACGTACCGTCGTTCGCACAACTGCCGGACTCACAGGAGGACTCATGGGACTCGACGACAAGCTGAAGAACAGTGCCGAGAACGTCGGCGGCAAGGCCAAGGAGGCCACGGGCTCCGCCACCGGTGACGAGCGGCTCGAGGCCGAGGGCAAGGGCGACCAGACCTCGGCGTCGCTCAAGCAGGCAGGCGAGAACATCAAGGACGCCTTCAAGAGCTGACGCTCCTCCGGAGCAACCACGCAGCATCACCGGTCCTGCCGAGCGCACCCGGTGATGCTGCGGAGGCCGGGGCCGCTTGCTAGCGTCGAGCGCATGTTCGAGGACGTGTACCGGGTGGACCAGCTGGCGTCGGCGGTCGAGGAGTCGGCGGTCGAGGCGCTCGACGACCTGCTGGGTGGACGTACCCCGGCGGGGTACAAGGAGTTCGTCACGGAGCTCGGCGACGGGGTGTGCTCCGGCTACGTCCGCGTGTACCCGCCGGCACGCGTGCTCGCCGAGTACGAGTCGGTCCAGGACCGGGTCCAGGAGTGCTTCTTCTGGGACGACGGGTCGTCTGTCGCGACGCGCGACGACCTCGTGACCGCCGTCATCGTCGCGGACACGCTCGGCGGCGACGAGGTGTTCGTCCATCCCGACACCGACCGGATCCTCGTGCTGCCCCGCGAGGAGAGCGGCATCTATGCCTTTCCCAACGACCTGCGCACGGTCCTCGGATGGCTCCTGACGTCCGGGACGCTCACGCCCGCGCTGCCGCAGCCGCCGACGTTCGAGACGGCCGGACGGCAGAGCCACCGCGGCTTCGCCGGTGCGCCGGGCCTCACGCAAGACGCCGTGGCCGAAGCGGTCGCAGCCCTGGCTGGTGGCGCTCGCAGGGACGACGTCGCGGACGGCGACGAGGTCTACATCCAGCAGTTCTTGCCCGTGGTCGGGGGATACGTCTTCGTCAGCGGTGAGGGCGAGGACCTGTTCGCGACCTTCTCGATGGTCACGTCGGCGAGCACCGCAGACGTCGAGGCCGTGACCGAGGCGCTGCTCGGCGCAGGCCTGGTCCGCAGCACCTAGACCGTGAGGTCTGGCTGGTCAGGTCCGGTCGGCCAGATCGCGCCAGGGGCGTGGCGACGCGTCCGAGAGGTTGGACCGACCGGTCGGGTCGATCCGCGACTTGATGGTGGCCGAGATCTCGCTGAGCGCGGAGACCTGCTCGCGCGTGAGCGCGTCGAAGACGAGGTGGCGGACGTGCTCCACGTGCCCGGGCGCGCTCTCGATGATCTTCGCCATCCCCGCGTCGGTGAGGACCGCGTTCGTGTGGCGGCGGTCGTGCGGGCTCGCCTCGCGGACGACGTAGCCTTCCCGCTCGAGTCGTTTGACCACGTGGGAGAGTCGGGAGAGGGAACCGCTCGTGAGGCGAGCGAGGCTGCCCATGCCGAGGGTGCGCTCTGACTGCTCGGAGAGCATGGCGAGGACCATGTACTCGTAAAAGCTGAGGTCGGCGTCGTTCTGCAGCTGCGTGTCGAGCGCCGACGTCATGCGGATGACGATCTCGGAGAACTGGAGCCAGGCGTCTGTCTCCTCAGCGTCCAGCCACCGTTGAGCGGCTGCTGGGCTCGAGGTTTCTCCGACGTCGGTCATGAGACCAGTCTAGGGCTTGCGGTTGATCATTCAAATATCACGGGTCGATGAAATTTTCTTGAGCCCTCAGGCCAGCGACAGGAACAGCTTCTGGAGCCGCTGGACGTCGAGCGTGTCTTCGCCGTGGGACGCGACGAGGCACTGCTTGAGCCCCGACGAGATGATGGCGATCCCTGCGCGGTCCAGCGCCTTGGACGCGGCGGAGAGCTGGATGACGACGTCTTCGCAGTCCCTGCTCTCCTCGAGCATGCGGACCACGCCGGCAAGCTGGCCCTGGGCGCGCTTGAGGCGGTTGATCACCGGGGTCATCTCGGCGCGGTCGAGCGCCACCCGCGCCGCGTCGGGGCTCATGGGGTGCTCAACGAGTCCAGGGCCGCACGGAGCCTGCCTGCTGCGTCGTCGGAGACGGCGCTCAGGGCGGGGTTGCCGGTGATCTGGACCATGGTGAGCGGGTCCAGCGCCTCGACCACCGTCTGGGTGTCGCTGAGGGCGCGGACCACGACGTTGCACGGCAGGAGCAGCCCGACAGACTCTTCGGCCTGGAGCGCGCGGTGCGCGAGAGGTGGGTTGCACGCGCCGAGGATGACGTGCGGTGCGACGTCGACGTCGAGCTTCTTCTTCAGCGTCGCGGCGAGGTCGATCTCTGTGAGGACGCCGAAACCCTGCTCGCCGAGCGCGACGCGGACTGCCGCGACGGTGGTGTCGAAGGGCTGGTCGAGGGTGGTGCTGATGGCGTAGGTCATGGTGCCTTCCTTCGTGCGTCGGGCGGGTGGGGTGCAGAGCGGGCGGTCAGCGGGTGGGCTGGGCCTTCTGCTCGGCGATACGTGTGCGCACGTCGTCCATGTCGAGCTCGCGCACGGCGGTGATGACCTGCTCCAGGCCAGCGGCCGGGAGCGCGCCCGGCTGGGAGAAGACGAGGACGCCCTCGCGGAAGGCCATGAGCGTCGGGATGGAGCTGATGTCGGCCTGGGCGGCCAGCACCTGCTCGGCCTCGGTGTCGACCTTGGCGAACACGATGTCGGTGTGCTGTCCGGAGGCCTTCTCGAACACGGGCGCGAAGGCGCGGCACGGTCCGCACCAGGCGGCCCAGAAGTCGACCAGGACGATGTCGTTCTTCTGGACGGTGTCGAGGAAGGTGGACTCGGTGAGGTTGGTGGTGGTCATGGTCTCTCCTGTCGGGTGGTGGTGAGCGACGTCAGCGTGGGCCGGTGGCGCAGGTGGTGCTGTCGGGCGTCAGGCGCTGCAGGAGGCCTGCGGTCGCGACGATGACGGCGACGAGAGCCATCGAGGCCTGGTGCGGGCCGAGGGCCAGGAGCCAGGCGGCGGCGAGCACCGTGAGGCCCGAGACCGCGGAGCACGGTGCGCACCCGAGGTCGAGGCGCCAGGGGGCGCCTCGGGCCGGGACGTACGTGGAGAGCGTGGCGGCACCGACGAGCGCGGCGACGACCACGAGAGCCGTCCAGGCGGGGAACGTGGTCGGTGACCATCCGCCGCCCGCGTCGGCGAGGACCCATCCCAGCGGGACTGCGAGCAGGACCGCGGCGACGAGCCTGCGGGTGGGCCAGCGGCTGCGCCACCGGCTGAGCCGGTCGTGACTCGACGGAGGTGCGTCGAGCCCGACGCTCAGCGGCAGGCGCACTTCTGCTCGGGCGGCACGGACGCCATGACGGAGTCGACGTGCATGCCGCACCCGTCCCAGGTGACCTTGCCGCAGCGGGGGCAGTTGACGGGGTAGCACATGGCGGTTCTCCTCGGTGTGTCGAACATCTGGTGCGCCGCGACGGTCGTCGTGGTGCATGAGTTCAACATACCCCCAGGGGTATCGACTTGACTAGTGCTGCGCGGCCGCAGAGAGCTCGCCGGCGAGCTCGAGCCCCACCGCGTCGTGCTCCGTCACGTGGTGCCTGCCGATCGGGAGCATGAGGGGCTTGCCCGACGTGGGGTCGACGACGACGCGGCTCTCGAGACCGAACACCGACCGCACCATGTCGTGCGTGAGGACGGCCGACGGCGGCCCGGCGCTGTGCACCCCGCCGTCCGCCAGCGCGACGAGGTGGTCCGCATAGCGGGCAGCGAGGTTGAGGTCGTGGAGCACCATGACGATCGTCGTGCCGCGGGAGCGGTTGAGGTCGGTGAGCAGGTCGAGCACCTCGATCTGGTGGCTCACGTCGAGAAAGGTCGTCGGCTCGTCGAGCAGGAGCAGGTCTGTCTGCTGGGCGAGAGCCATGGCGATCCACACGCGCTGGCGCTGCCCTCCGGAGAGCTCGTCGACAGGACGGTCCGCGAGGCCCGCCGTCTCGGTCGCGTCGAGGGCTGCTGCGACGGCCTCGTCGTCCGCATGGCTCCACCGCGAGAACATCCCCTGGTGCGGGTGGCGCCCGCGGCCGACGAGGTCGGCCACCGTGATGCCCTCGGGCGCGGTCGGTGACTGGGGGAGCAAGCCGAGCGTGCGCGCGAGCTGCTTCGCAGGCATCCGGTGCACCTCCTTGCCGTCGAGGACCACGTGCCCGGCGCGCGGCACGAGCAGCCGCGACATCGAGCGCAGGAGGGTCGACTTGCCGCACGCGTTCGCACCCACGATCGCGGTCACCTGGCCCGGCGGCACGGTGAGATCGAGGTGCTCGACGACGCTGCGGTCGCCGTAGCCGAGCGTGAGGTCCTCGACGACGAGGGTGTGGGACGTGGTCACAGCGATGCTCCTGCACGGTTGGTGCGGACGATGAGGAAGACGAGGTACGGAGCCCCGAGGACACCGGTGACCACGCCGACCGGGTACCGGGCGCCGAACGCGTACTGGCCGCAGAGGTCGGCGACGAGCACGAGGAGCACACCGACGAGCGCAGCAGGCACGAGGAGCGAGCGCCCCGGCGGCACGAGCCGCGACGCGATCGGCCCCGAGAGGAACGCGACGAACGCGATCGGCCCGGTCGCCGCCGTCGCGAAGGCGATGAGCCCGACCGCCGTGACGATGACGACCAGCCGGGTCCGCTCCACGCGGACACCGAGGGCAGACGCCGCGTCGTCGCCGAGCTGCGTGACCGAGAGGTTCCGCGACTGGCTCAGGAGGATCGGAGCGAGGACGAGGACTGCCACGAGGACCGGGACCGTCTCGCCCCAGCTCGAGCCGTTGAGGCTGCCGGTGAGCCACCGCATCGCCTCCTGGAGGTCCCACTGCGCGGCGCGCGAGAGCACGTAGCTCGTCAGACTGTCGAGCATCGCTGCGATGCCGATACCGATGAGGATGAGCCGGGTCCCTGCGACCCCGCCCTTGAACGACAGCGCGTAGACGACGAGCGCGACCGCGAGACCGGCGACGATCGCGAAGGCCGACACCTGCCGAGCACCGAGCGAGAGCGACACGATCGCGAACGCGGCGGCCGCGCTCGCGCCAGAGGTGATGCCGATGATGTCCGGGCTGGCGAGCGGGTTGCGCAGCATCGTCTGGAAGGTCACGCCGCCGAGACCGAAGCACAGGCCCGCGAGGACCGCGAGCACCGCCCGCGGCAGCCGCAGGCGCCCGACCGTGAACGACGCCCCGGCCACGTCCTGACCGAGGACGACGCGCACGACGTCGCCCGGCGGGTAGAACGTCTGCCCGACCATGAGGCTCAGGGCGAACACCACGACCACGAGGACGGCGAGGACCGTGACGACCACGCGGCGACGCAGCCCGCGCCGCGCTCGGCTGCGGACGATCGCGTCGACGGTGCTCAGGGGGCTCGGCGCGCTCGGTGTCCTCACAGGGCACGCACCTTCTGCCGGCGGACGATGTAGATGAAGAAGGGCGCGCCGACGAGGGCGGTGACGATCCCGACGTCGATCTCGGCCGGGCGCGCGACGATGCGGCCGAGGACGTCGGCCCCCGTGAGCAGGGCGGCTCCGACGACGGCAGAGAACGGCAGCAGCCAGCGGTGGTCGACACCCACCAGGAGGCGGCACGCATGAGGGACGACGAGGCCGACGAAGCCGATCGGACCGGTCACGGCGGTGGCCGCGCCGCACAGGACGACGGCGGCCAGCGCGGCAGACGCGCGCGCCACGGCGACGCGCTCACCGAGGCCCGCCGCGAGCTCGTCCCCGAGCGCGAGCGAGTCGAGGCTCCGGGCAGAGAGCATAGCGACGAGGAACCCGACCGCGAGGAACGGCAGGGCGAGCCGGATGCTCTCGAAGGTCCCGCCGCCGACACCGCCGATCTGCCACGACCGGATGCTGCCGGAGACGTCGCCCCGCGGGAGCATGATCGCGCTGATGAACGACGCGAGGGCGGCCGAGCTCGCCGCACCCGCGAGAGCGAGCTTGAGCGGCGTCGGTCCGCCCCGGCCGAGTGAACCGATCGTGTAGACGGCCGTCGCGGTCACGCCCGCTCCGACGATCGCGACCCAGAGAAAGCTCGACGCCGCCGTGAGGCCGAAGAACGCGATGCCGACGACGACCGCGAGCGACGCCCCCATGTTCACGCCGAGGATGCCCGGGTCGGCGAGCGGGTTGCGGGTCACGCCCTGCATGAGCGCGCCGGAGACCCCGAGCGCGGCGCCGACGACGACCGCCAGGACCGTGCGAGGGATCCGCTTGGCGACGGCGGCCTGCTCGAACCCGTCCGTCGAGCCGCCGAACGCCGCGACGACGTCCGACCACGCGACCTCGCGAGAACCGGTCATCACCGACACGACCATGAGCGCACCGAGCACGACGACGACCACGAGGAGCCACAGGGCGCGTGCGCGCCCGGCACGCCGCACGACAGCGACGCCCGGAGCACGTGGTGGAGCGGCGGCGGTCACGAGACCTGGACGACGCTCGTCCGTCAGGAGCTCGCGTCAGAGGCGTCGGCTGCTGCGGCGATGAGCGCGAGGTAGTCGTCGAGCACCCACGAGATGGACAGTGGCGTCGGGTTCGCGGCGGTGCCGAGCGGGTTGCTCGAGGGCAGGTTGACGATCGCGCCGTTCGCGACGGCGGGCATCTGGGACAGGAGCGGGTCCTCTTCGAGCGCGGTCACGAGCTCGTCGCCGCCGTAGGTGACGATGATGTCGACGTCGCTGAACGCGTCAGCCTGCTCGGCGCTCTGGGTGAGCGAGAACGTGTCGGTCTCGGCCGAGGCCGTCGCGATGCTGTCGGGCGTCGTGAGACCGATGTCCTCGAAGAACATGGCACGCGTGTCGTGTGCGGTGTAGAAGCTCACCTGGCTGAGGTCCGTGGTGTCCACGTGGGTGAGGAACATCGCCGACCTGCCCTCGAGCTGGGGGTAGTAGGCGAGGGTGTCGGCGATCTCGGTCTCGAGCTCGGCGACGAGCGCCTCTCCTTCGTCGGCCATGCCCATCGCCTCGCTGTTGAGCGTGATCGTGTCGCGCCACGACGTGCCCCACGCGGTCTCGGGGTACGCGACGACCGGTGCGATCTCGCTCAAGGTGTCGTAGTCCTCCTGCGTGAGCCCGGAGTAGGCCGCGAGGATGACGTCCGGATCGGTGTCCGCGACGGCCTCGAAGTCGATGCCGTCGGTCTCGTCGAAGAGGACGGGCGTCTCGGCGTCGAGCTCTTCGAGCTTTTCCTCGACCCAGGGGAGGAGCCCGTCGCTGTCGTCGTCGCCGAAGTTTGCGGCAGCCATGCCGACGGGAACGATCCCGAGCGCGAGGGGCACCTCGTGGTTGGCCCAGTTGACCGTCGCGACGCGCTCGGGCTTCGACTCGATGACGGTGGTCCCGAGCGCGTGCTCGATGACGATGGGCGTGAAGTCGCTCGTCGTCGCGGACTCGGTCGCCTCGTCGGGCGCGTCGGGCGAGCAGGCCGTGAGGCCGAGGGCGAGGACGGCTGCCGCAGAGAGTGCGGTGAGCATGGATGCGCGAGGCATGGTTCCCTTTCGGTCGTGCAGTGGTCTCGTTGATGCATGTTCTCAGGACGAGCGGCGCACCGGGCTCGTCGAGCACGAGGGAGCGCGCCCCACCACCCCGACGGTTCGGGATAGTTAGGGTTGGCTACCCAAATCTAGAGCACGATCGGGTGTGTGGCAATTGTCCACGAACAGCCCCGAGGGGCCCGGCCGAGGTTCAGCCGCGACGCATCGGGACGATCCGCCCGCGGCGCTGGGCGAGCCGCACGAGGAGCACGGTCGCGACCGAGCAGACCAGCACGGCGACGATGCTCGCTTCCGGACCGAAGGTGCCGCCGGTGAGCCAGACCGGGCCGGGGGTGATGGCGGTCGCGAGGGACTCGCGGGCGTCGCTGCCGGACGCGATCGTCCCGAAGACCGCGACAGAGGTGATGTTCCATCCGAGGTGCAGGCCGATCGGCAACCACAGCGAGCCCGTCGCGACGTAGGCCGCACCGAGCATGAGGCCCGCTTCGATCGCGATCGCGACCGCACCCCAGAGCGTCGCGCCAGGGTTGACCAGGTGGACGAACCCGAACAGGAGCGCGGACGCACCGAGCGCGAGCCACGTGCCCCAACGCTGCTGTAGCAGCCGGAACACGACTCCGCGGAACAGCACCTCCTCGGCGACGGCGACAGCGCACATCAGGCCGACGACGGTCAGTGCGCCGCTGAGCGAACCCCAGCCGGTGATCCGGTAACCACCGAACAGTGCCAGCACGGTGATCGTGATCGTGGCCAGCGCGAACCCGCCCGCTGCGCCGCGGCGCACCGCAGACGCAGCGCCGGGGAGGGCGAGCTCGGTCACCGGTCGGTGCTCTGTGCGCCGGACGGCCACGGAGTAGAGCACGAGCACGAGCGCGGCAAGGACGGGGCCGACCACGAGCGAGGCGACCGGGTGGCTCATCGCGGAGGCGATGGAGCTCGACACCGCCATCACCACCGTGAACCCCACCACCATGGCGGTGACCTTCACCCACCCTCGGGTCGTCGTCTGGGGCTGGGATGCGGCTTCGTCACGATTCTTCGTGTGCGTCATGATCTGTTCTCCTCGTCCGGTCTGTCCGTCGAGAATCACGCTACGGAGATCGCTGACCTGGATCATCACGCCCCAGGGGACACTTCGGGTAGCTCTCTCGGGGGATACCCGCTCGGAGGAGGAGCCCCTCAGGCCGGGTTGGCGAGCCCGAGCCGGTGGGCGAGCACGACAGCCTGGACGCGATCGCGCAGGGAGAGCTTCAGGAGGATGCGAGAGACGTACGTCTTGACGGTCTCGTGGCTGATGACCATCGCCTGCGCGATCTCCGCGTTCGACAGGCCGTCTGCGACGAGGACGAACACCTCGCGCTCTCGAGCCGTGAGCGCGTCGAGCACCCCGGTGTCACGGTCGGCGGGGCGCAGGTGCTCAGCGTGGCGGCCGATGAGCGTGCGGGTCACCGCGGGGGCGAGCAACGACTCGCCTGCGGCGACCGTCCGGATCGCGGTCAGCAGCTCGGCCGGCCGGGCGTCCTTGAGCAAGAACCCGCTGGCACCGGCCCGGAGCGCGTCGAAGACGAGCGAGTCCAGGGTGAAGGTGGTCACGATGAGCACCTTCGTCGGGTCGTCCACCCCCGGCCCCGCGATGCGCCGGGTGGCCTCGATGCCGTCGAGGACGGGCATCCGGACGTCCATCACGACCACGTCCGGGCGCTCGCTGCGCACCAGGCGCGTCGCCGCCTCGCCGTCGGCAGCCTCGCCCACGACGACGAGGTCGTCTTGCGCGCCGATGATCGTCGCGAAGCCGGTGCGCACCAGGTCTTGGTCGTCGCAGACCACCACCCGGATCGGGCGGGCAGCCGTGCCGCCGCTCACGCCGGCACCCGCGCGTGCACGACGAACCCGTCGCCCTCCGGTCCCGCGTCGAGCTCGCCGCCGACGAGGGCGACACGTTCGCGCAGCCCCTCGAGACCACGTCCTGCGCCCCGCCCCACCCCGACCTCGCCGTACCCGTCGTTCGTCACGCGGACATCGACCTCGCCTTCGTCGTACCGGACCCGCACCACGGTCGTGGCGCCGTGGGCGTGCTTCATCGCGTTCGTCAGACTTTCCTGGACCACACGGCTCGCTGCCAGGCCTGCCGCGCCGGCCAGCGGGCGCATCTGGCCTTCACGGACGAGGTCCACGGCCTGACCTGCCGAGCGTGCTCGCTCGACCAGGTCGGCGATCTCGAGGACGACAGGCTCCCTCGTCGGCTCTGCGGCACCGTCGAGCGCGCCGAGCAGGTCTCGCAGGTCGGTGAGCGCAGCCCGGCCGGTCTCGCCGATCGTCGCCAGGACGGTGCTGGTGCGTCCCGCGTCCGTGGTCCCGTACTGCGCTGCGTCAGCCTGTACCACCATCGCGGTGACGTGGTGCGTGACGACGTCGTGCAGCTCCCGCGCGATGCGAGCGCGCTCGGCTGCGAGCGCCTCGCGCGCAGCCAGCGCGGTGTGGCGAGCCTGAGCCTCCGCACGTACCCGCGACCAGGTGCCGGCCCACCACAGCAGGACGAGGAGCAGCCCGAACACGAGGTAGTCGAGCACCGTCGACGGCGAGCCGACGGCCTCCAGACCGACGGCGAGGAGCACGTACCCCGCGAGTGCGATCGTGCCCACGACCTGTCGTCGCTCCTCGAGGAGCGCCCCTGCGCCGACGAGGGCGACCAGCAGGCCGAGCGCTGCGAACGTGGTCGGGTATCCCATGAGCTGATAGGCGCCGAACGCGGTCCCGACGACGGCGAGAGACCACGCAGGCCACCGGCGAAGGGCCGCGACGGGTGCGCCCTGCGCCACCACGAGCACCCAGCCGGTCGCATCCATCAGCCGGTCAGGAAGCTCCGCGAGGTCGACCCCTTGGCGTGCCACGCCGGGGACGAACGCCAGCCCGACGAGCGCCACCGCTAGCAGCACGTCCCAGCGACGAGACGACGGTCGGACCTCGGGAACCACGTGCGTCTCGATCACACCCCAAGGGTAGGAGGCAGGCGCCGTCTTCCGGCACCACCCCGAACCGTGCCGAGATCGTGGCCGGGACGCGGCGAGCGGCGGCGTCGTGCTACGTCATGACGTCCTGTGCAGGCGCACAGGGTTGAATGGAGGGATGCTCTCGTCTCCTCCTCTCCGGCGCGTCCGGCTCATCACGCTCGGCGGAACCATCAGCTCCGAGCCCGCAGGCCCCGGCCCCGAGACGACCGGTCGCGGCTCGTCTGAGGGCCTGTCCGACGGGCCGGCCGGCGTCGTCCCCCGCAGCGGCGCAGGGCTCTTCCAGCAGGAGATCCAGCACTGGGTGCCGGGCGTCGAGCTGGTGCCGCTCGAGCTGCGCATGGTCCCGTCGCCCTCCCTGACCATGGCTGACCTGCTCGCGCTGCACGCCGCCATCGCCGGCTTCGGCGACGACGTCGACGGGGTGGTCGTCTCTCAGGGGACGGACACCATCGAGGAGACGGCGTTCGTCCTCGACGTCCTCGGCGCGGCAGCCCGCGTGCCCGTCGTCGTCACGGGTGCGATGCGGGACCGGACCACGCCCGGGGCCGACGGCGCCGCCAACCTCGTGGCCGCCGCGCTCGTCGCCGCGTCGCCGGACGCCCGCGGCGCGGGCGTCCTCGTCCAGATCGCCGACCGGACCCACGCCGCCCGCTGGGTGACCAAGCGCAGCACCTTCCGGGTCGATGGCTTCTCCTCCGAGCCCTTCGGCCCGGTCGGCGCCGTCGTCGAAGGGGTCGTCCACCTCGGGGGCGTCCCCCGCCCTCGCCCTGCGCTGCCCGTTCCGACCGGCGAGGCGCCACGGGTCGCGGTCGTCGTCGCAGGCCTGGGCGACGACCTCGCGCTCCTGCCCGGCCTCGCCGACGCCGGGTACGACGGCGTCGTGATCGCCGGCGCCGGAGGCGGCCACGTCGCCGCCAGCGCGGTCGAGAACGTCGCCGCGACGGTCGCCCGGATCCCCGTGGTGATGTGCAGCAGGGTCGGTTCCGGGCCTGCGCTGACCCAGACGTACGGGTACCCCGGAGGCGAGATCGACCTCGCACGCGTCGGCACCGTCCCAGGTGGTGGTCTCTCCGCTCCCAAGGCGCGGATGCTCCTCATGCTCCTCGTCGCGTCCGGCGCAACACCCGACGAGGTCCGCGACGGCATCGTCCGGTACGGCCGGGACTAGCCACCACGTCGGTGCCCGAGGCGGTGCTCAGGGCGCGGCGCCGTGGCCTGCGACGCGACCACCCCACCGCGCGCACCCGCCCGTCTGCTGTTAGAACAGGGTGTGAGCCGCGACTGCTCGGACGGCGCGAACGCCCCGGAGAAAGGGTGCTCAGCAGCACGAACGACGCTCGGCGACGAGAGGGATGTCATGACACTTTTGCAAACGAGGACGCCACCAGACGGTTTCCGTCTGGTGCAACGGTGGGAGCTCGACTCTGTGCACGCGCTCGCAGGACTTCGATCGTCGCTGCACGAGGTGATCACCGGTGAGGCCGAGATGCCCGCCGAGGACCTCACCGAGACGCCTGCTCGGATCGTCCTCGTCGCCAGCGAGCTCGCGACCAACGCCTTGCGCCACGCCACGGCGCCGCGTACCGTCCGGCTCTTCGCACGTGACCACGAGCTGCTCCTCGACGTCGTCGACCACGACCCGGCGACACCGCCGGTCGTCTCAGGCGGGCGCCCTCTCGGAGAAGGCGGGTTCGGTCTCAGGCTCGCTCAACGTCTCGCGTCGCAGGTCGGCTGGTACTCGCGCGGCACCGCCAAGCACGTCTGGGCATCCTTCCCCGTCACCGACCACGAGACCGTCGCGTGCGGCCCCCGCGCGCTCGACGGGATGCGGCTCGGACCGCGGTCGCAGGCGGTCGCTTGAGCGCCGCGATGGTTCCCCGCAGACAGCACGACGTCGTCATCGTCGGGGGCGGCAACGCAGGCCTCTCGCTCGCGGGACGGCTCGTCCGGGACGGGGCGAAGGACGTCGTCGTCATCGAGCCCGAGCGCGTCCACCACTACCGACCGATGCTCTCCTACGTCGCAGGAGGCGAGGCGACGCTCGACCAGCTCCGACGTCCGCAGGAGCGCGTCACGCCCAGAGGGGTCCGCTGGCACGCGGGCACGGTCGTCGCGGTGGACCCCGAGCGCTCTGTCGTGCGGCTGGCTGGTGGCGAGTCGATCGGGTACACCGACCTCGTGCTGTGCCCCGGCTCGCAGGTCGACTGGGACGCGATCCCTGGTTCCGAGGCCGCCGTCCGGACGCCGCACGCCGCGACGAGCTACCTGCCCGACTCGGCGGTCGACACCTGGAGCATGCTCTCCTCCCTCACCTCAGGCCGAGCCGTGTTCGTCGTCGGAGGCCAGCACGTGCCGTGCGCGCCGGTCGCTCTCAAGCCGCTGTTCCTGGCGGCCGAGCACTGGCGGCGCGAAGGGGTCCGCGAGCAGATCGAGATCGACCTCCTCGTCGAGGGTGATCGTCTCGTGGACCATGCACGCGCCGACCGCAGGCTGCGCGACGCTGCTGCCGAGCAGGGCGTCCGCGTCCGGTTCGGAGCGACGGTGGCCTCGGTCGACGCCGCCGCGCGGACGCTCGAGGTCCGGGCACGGCGCGACGGGACGGCTGCAGCGGTCGCGCCGACCACGGTGACGTACGACGCGCTGTACCTCGCGCCACCTCACCGCGCGCCGGCGTGGATCGCCGAGAGCGGGCTCGCGTGCACCGCCGACGGCGGCTTTCTCAGCGTCGACCCGCAGACGCTCCAGCACGTCGAGCACCCGAACGTCTGGGGCCTGGGGGACGTCGCCGAGGTCGACGCGCTGCCGTCCGGAGGTGCACTGCGCCGCCAGGTCCCGGTCGTCGCGAGCAACATCTCGGCACGCCGCACGGGCGCCCCCATGAAGCGCTATGACGGCTACTCGATCGCTCCGGTGGCCGTCTCCCGTCGCCGCCTGCTGCTCGCCGAGTTCGACCGTGCTGGGCGCAACCAGCCGTCCGTGCCGTTCCCCGACCTCGTTCGTCCTCGCCTGAGCACGTGGGCGTTCGACCGCTACCTCGAGCCGCACATCTACTTCCGTCAGCTGCTCCAGGGCAAGGTGTCCTGAGCCTGCCGAGCCGAGCCCGGGATCGTCTGTGCCGGGTGGAGCGCGGCCGCTAGCGTCCTGACGGCCCGGCCATGGGCACGCGCACGACGAGGTGCTCGTGGTCGACCCATGTCGTGAACGCGGTCGCCTCGCCGAAGCCGTCGCCGTCGAGCTCGATCTGTTCCGGCTCGCTCAGCTCGACCGTGATCGTGGATCCGCGGACGTACTCGAGGGCGCGCACGTCCTTGGTCCGGAACCTGCGGCCGAACGGGGTCCGGCTGAGGACGCCGTTCTCCCAGACGATCTTCGTGAGGACCTGGATCCACCCGACGAGGTTCTCTGGGCGCATGACGACGACGTCGAGGAGGCCGTCGTCGAGCGCCGCATCGGGCAGGAGGCGGACGTTGGCCTGGAGCGAGCCGCAGTTGCCGACGATGACGGTGTGCGCCTTGACGGACTCGGGCTCGGCGCCGTCGACGGACATCTGGAGCCTGACGTGGTTGCGGCCCTTGAGGGACGTGACGGCGGCGCCGACGTAGGCGAGCCAGCCGACCTTCTTCTTGAGGTCGTCGTCGGTGTTCTGGAGCATCGAGGCGTCGAGACCGACACCTGCCATGACGACGTAGGAGTGGCGTGCGACTGTCGAGTCGGGACGGGTGATCTCGATCGTCGCGACGTCGACCCGACGGTCCGTCCCGGTGAACGCGTCGTGCACGGAGCGGTCGAGGTCCTCGAGCGTGAGCTCGAGGTTGCGTGCGAGGAGGTTGCCCGTCCCGGACGGCAGGAGCGCGAGCGGGGTCTGGCTGTCGCCGATCGCCTCGGCGACGGCCCGCACGGTCCCGTCGCCGCCGGCCGCGAGGATCATGTCCGCACCGGCGTCGAGCGCGTCCCGCGTGGCCCCCTGCCCGGGGTCGTCGACGCTCGTCTCGAACCACACGGACGTGTCCCAGCCCGCTGCCTGCTCCTCGCGGGCGACGATCTCCCGGAGCGCGTCGAGGTCGACCTTGACGGGGTTGTACACGACGGCCGCGACACGGTTCGGGGCGGTGGCCGGTTCAGACATGGTGCGTGCTCGATTCCGTGGAGGTGTGCGGCGTGCAGGAGGTGCGCCGGTCAGAGTGTGCCCTGAGGTGGGGGTTCGTGCACCTCCACAGTGGTTCAGTCGTTTTTGGGCGACACGTCCTCGATGCCTCACATCGCACGACCGGCAGCCGATGTGATTCATGTCGCACGATGCCAGCTCATCTCGGAAGGACAGCACGATGACCAGCCCAGACGCTCCGATCTCGCCTCAAGAACCCGCGAAGGAGGTCGCTGCTCGGTCTTGGTACAAGAAGAAGCGCTACGCCATTCCGACCGCCCTCTTGGCGATCGGCGTCGCTGCAAACCTCGGTGGCGGTACCGACGAAGACGAGCCGGTCGCAGAACCCACCACGGTCACCGAGACGACCCCGGCAGTGGTGGAGGACGTGATCGTCGAGGTAGACGAGCCGACTGCGGAGGAGATCGCTGCTGAGGCTGAGGCTGAACGTGTAGCAGCTGAGAAGGCGGAGGCCGATCGAGTCGCCGAGGAGCAGCGAGCTGCGGCTGACGCCGAAGCGGCGCGAGCAGCCGAAGAAGCCGCGAGCGGGACGGTATCGCAGCAGAATGCCCTCAGCAAGGCCGGTGAATACTTGCGTTTCACGGCCTTCTCCCGAACGGGACTGATTGCCCAGCTCGAGTTCGAGGGTTTCCCCACGGAGGACGCGAACTGGGGTGTCGACCGTGTGGAGGTTGACTGGAACACCCAGGCTGCTGCGAAGGCGAAGAGCTACCTCGAGTACAGCTCGTTCTCTCGCGCAGGCTTGGTCGACCAGCTCTTGTTCGAGGGATTCACGGCCGAGCAGGCTGAGTTCGGCGTCAGCCAGACGGGCCTCTAGACGGCCCCGTCGTCCATCAGAAGAGGAGGTCGGCGTCGAGGGCGCGGGCGGGCGCCGCAGAGGCTGCTGCCGCCACGGGCCGGGGTGCTGGGACCGTCTCGTCAGCGCCGTCGGACCGCGTCACGACGACCTCGCCGCGCTGGGCCGCACGCGCGGCCGACCCCGCGAGGACGTCGGCGCGCTCGTTGAAGTGGTCGCCCTGGTGGCCGCGGACCCAGTGGAAGACGACCTTGCCTGCGCGGTCGGCCATCGCCTGCTCGATCCCTTGGACGAGGTCGAGGTTCTTGACCGGGCCGCCGCTCGCGGTGCGCCAGCCCTTGCGCTTCCAGCCCGTGACCCACACGGACGCGCACTTGATCGCATACTGGGAGTCGGACTCGATGCGCAGCTCGTCGGCCCCCGGGTGGGCACGGATCGCCTCGAGCACGGCCTGCAGCTCGGCCACCTGGTTGGTGCCCGACGCGATGCCGCCCGACGCGAACGAACCGTCGTGGTTCACCCACGCCCAGCCGCTCGCCCCTCCGGGGTTGCGCAGGCAAGAACCGTCCGTGCTGACTGTGATCACGGCGTCCATTGTGCCGTGCGGACCGGCTGAGCCGGACAGGCTCGTGCTCGGCTCGTGGGTGTTGTGTCTCCTCGAGCGATCGCGCAGAGCACCATCGGATTCCGTCCGAACGACGACGCCGGGCGGTGACGGAGCCTGCAGGCACCGTCACCGCCCGGCGACCGAGCGACTAGTTCGCGATAGTGACGAGGAGGAACTTCGATCCCTTGTCGTCTACGAGGTGGACGTCGGCGTTCGGGAAGGCGTCGGCGTCGAGGCCGTAGCCGATGAGCGGTAGTCCGTCGAGATCCTGTCCGGAGAACCTGATCGTCACGTCGGCGCCGTCAGGGCCGGGCGCCACGTCCGCATAGTGGACGACGATCGTGCCGTCGAACGGCAAACCGGTGTCGAGCATGCCGACCACGCGCGCGTGATTCGCGATGGACTGGCCCGCGGTGAGCTCCTGGGTGTAGAGCCACTGCGCCCCGTTGACCGTGACGGCCGTGAGCGTGGCGGCGTAGTCCGTGTCGTTCTTGACCGAGACGATGAAGTCCATGACGTCTACCGCACCTTCGCGCTGTTCAGCGCGGCCTGGAGGGCGACGGCCTTGAGGTCGCCGATCTTCTTCTCGACCGCGGCGATGAGGGTGTCGAACACGGCGTTCGCGGTCGTGTAAGCCTCGGGTGTGATCTTTCCCGCGCTCAGCTGGTCGAGCAGGTCCAGCTCGCGCTGCTTGAAGACGGTGATCTGGTCCGAGTACAGGCGCACGAGCTGCTGCTTGACCTCAGACTGCGCCTGCTGGACGGAGAACTTCACCGAGTAGATGTAGAGGTACTCGTAGATGTACTCGTTGTGGAAGAAACTTGTCGACTGGTAGCTTTCCGAGCTCACAGCAGCGAAGAGCTGCATGCCGTACCCGAGCGGCTTGTTCTGCATGTTCGTCTTGAAGGTCAGCGCGCTCGACGTGCCGAAGCTGAGCATGATGCTGCTGAGGACGTTGAACACCTGCCCCGCGATGTAGAGCTCGAGGTTTGCCATCTCACCGATCGTCGGGCCGAGCTCGGCTTTTGCCGTGCTCACCCCGTCCTTGTCGACAGTTGCCCCGGCCGGCGGCTTTCCTCCAGTGAAGACCGCCTGGGAGATGGCGTCGATGATCCCCTTGAGGTTGTCCATGCTGAACGACTGCTCTTGCATGAAGTCGTAGTTCAGCCCCGACGTGATGTTCTTCGCGTCGGTGTAGCCGCTGTCCTTGTAGAACGCGGTGATCTCGGCGTCGACCTTGCTCTGCACGTCTGACGCCTTCGTCGAGAGCTGGTCCTCGAGCGAGTGGATGTAGTCACGGAACGCGCTCTCGCTCTTCTCGAGGTCTTTGATGGTTGGTGTCTTACCCATGGTGTGCCCCCTGCTGGTGCCAGCCGGACGGTCCGACCTGGCACCTCCCACTCTCGTGACGCAGTCACGGACGAACATCACCAAAAGTGGCGATGTGGAGGGTGTTCGAGGCGTCCCACTCGGGCCCGGCCCGACGAGCGACCGCGACGGCAGCCAGCTGCGACTGCACCCCGAGCTTCACGAGGATCGACCGGATGTGGCTGCGGACCGTGTGCACCGAGTGGTGGGAGCCTGTGGCGATCGTGGCGGCCGACAGCCCCGCAGCAAGGCTCCTGAGCGTCACTCGCTCTGCATCGGTGAGCGTCGCCAGCGCGCAGTGCTCCGCGGCTCGTCGACGCACAGCCTCGCTGTCGTTCCGACACCGGCCTGCGAGCCCTAGCTCGACCAGGCCGAGCAGCACGAGGAAGGGCGCTGCTCGATCGAGGACCAGAGCGCCGCGGTCCACGAGCGGGACGAGGCTCGACAGCGCCTGGACAGAGGTGACGACGACGACGCCGGGCCGGCCGAGGACAGTCGGCACGTCGAGGTGCACGGTGTCGATGTCGTCGTCGGTCACGACCACGTACCGGCCGCGCCACGCGACCTCGCGCGAGCACACCGCGCCCGGCTCCGCAGGCCACCCGCGATCGACGAGCGCTGTGAGGAGTGCGGACGCAAGAGCAGAGCGCAGCGGTGCGACCACTGACACGGCACACTGGGCCTCCGTCCGCGTGGCAGCTTCGGAGAGGTTGTCCACGTGCAAGCCGTACCCGATGGCGATCGACCTGTCTGCCGCACGCCGCGCGTCCTGCGCAGCTCAGGACTCGGCCCGGGTGCGGTCGAGCGGCCGACCTCCGCGGCAGGACGTAGGTTCGTCCCACACGACCAGGGAGGGACCATCGCTCAGAACAACACCGCCACCGCGATCCTCGGCATCGCCGTCGTGCTCGCCGTGGTCGGCATCTTTCAGCTCGTCAAGGGTCTCGTGCTCGTCGCCCGGTCACGCCGGGCCACGGTCCACGACCTGTTCGACGAGTGGCCAGCCGCCGCTCGTCGTCGTGGGGTCAGGGCCTACCGGACGAGCGCCGTCTGCGGCGCCGTGGCCGTCGTCGCGCTCGTGCTCGTCTCCGTGAGCAACACCCACCTCTGACGCGAGAGCGCCAGCCGTCCCCTCAGGACGTTTGCGCGACGAGCGCTTCGGACTTCTCCCACAGGACCCGGGCGAGCTCGTCGTCGTACATCTCCGGCTTGACCTTTGTCGCGATCGCGCGGGACTCGTAGTACGCGCCAGGCTCGAACGTCGATCCGGGGGTGCCCTGCGCGAGCCACACGAGCTGGTCTGCGCCCTTCTCAGGGCTGATCGTGAAGAGTCGCTTGAGCGGGGAGTGGTAGAAGAAGCGCATGACGTGCGTGGTGTCGCTCGCGAAGCTCGTGCCGACGACGCCCGGGTGGAACGAGACCGCGTTGATGCCCTGGTCGCCGAAGCGGCGCTGCAGCTCCCGTGTGAACAAGATGTTCGCGAGCTTGCCGTTCCCGTAGGCCCGCTGCGGTGCGTACGACGTGGCGTTCTGCAGGTCGTCGATGTTGAACCTGCCGAAGGCGTACGCAGCCCGGCTCGCCGTCTGGATGACGGTCGCGCGTCCGGCGACGAGCGCCGGCATGAGGAGCGTCGTCAGCAGGAAGGGAGCGAGGTGGTTGACCTGGAAGGTCTTCTCGTTCCCGTCGACGGTCAGTGCGCGCTCGCCCATGATGCCGCCGGCGTTGTTCGCGAGGACGTCGATGCGCGGGTATGCAGCGAGGAGCTCGGCAGCGAGCGTGCGCACCTGCGACAGGTCCGCGAAGTCGGCCACGTAGAACGGCACGCCGAGCTTCGTGGCTACCGCCTCGGTCTTGCTCGCGGAACGGCCGACGACGACGACGGTGTGGCCGCCACGGACCAGCTCTGCGGCAGCAGCCTCGCCGATACCGTCGCTCGCTCCGGTGATGATGATGGTCTTGGTCATGGTGTTCCTTCAGGTCGTGACGGACAGGCGCTCGCGCCTCGGGGGTGGGATGTGGGGTTCAGGCGCTCGCGCTCGCGGTCGCGGTGGCGAGGCCGCGCAGCGAGGTCGCGTCGATGAGCTGGTGGACGGCTTCGGTGCTGCCGGTCGTGTGGACGCCTGGGAGCTGGTCGAGGGGGACACCACCGATGAGGCACGCCTTCCAGTCCTGGGTGGTGGCCGTGATCGTCGCGTCGACCGGGCCGGGCTCGGAGGACCTGCCGACGTGTGTCGCGTCCGCAGACATCTGTGCCAGGTAGGTGACCGGCCGGGCGTCCGGGCGCCGGGAGTCGGTGAGGTCGAGCGCGACACGACGTTCGTCGACGCACCCGGGGACGGGTCGCGCGTGGGCGCGCATCGCGAGGACCACGGTGTCTGGGCTCATGTCCGCGTCGCGCGGCAGCGCCGGCGACGAGACCGCCCACATCGACAGCGCCGTGTTGACCGCTTCGAGCTCGCGCCCCCACCCGGTGAGCTCGTAGACGTCGGCGCGCGCCGGTCCGGGCAGCTGGCGCCGGAGGGCGATGCCGTGGGCCTCCAGGTCGTTCAGCCGCTGGGTGAGGACCGCAGGGCCGATGCCGATCGTGTCACGCTGGATGTCGGAGAAGCGCTTGGGGCCGAGCAAGAGCTCGCGCACGACGATCAAGGTCCACCGGTCACCGATGAGGTCGAGAGCGTGGGCAGCGGCGCAGCCGTCGTTGTACGAGCCGTAGGAGCGCCGGGAAGCCATTGACACACCGTACTACGGTTCCAGTAGTGTCGACTTCAGTATCCGTAGCGAAGCTGTGTCCGACGCCCGCAACCGCACCGGAGCCGACATGCGCACCCCAGCAGCAGCGATCTGGCAGACCGTCCACACCGAACGACGACGCCTGGTCGCAGACCTGTCCGACCTCGAGGACGCGCAGTGGCGCACGCCCTCCCTCTGCCCAGGATGGGACGTCCACGACGTCCTCGCTCACCTCGTCGACACAGCACGAACGGGCAGGCTCGACTTCGTCCGCGGCCTGCTCGCCGCACGCATGAACTTCGACCGCGCGAACGAGCGCGGCATCGCCCGGCAGAAGCGGCACGACCCGAAAGACACGCTCGAGGCGCTCACGCACGCGACCAGCCTCACCCGGACACCGCCAGCGAGCCTCGAGACCCGACTGGTCGAGGCGATCGTCCACGGCGAAGACGTCCGCCGCCCCCTCGGCATCGACGGAACATACCCAGAGCCGGCGATCGCCCAGGCGCTCGCCTACCAGCTGCGCACACCGGTCGCCTTCGGAGGCGGGCGCGAACGCGCGGCAGGCCTTCGGCTCGTCGACCGCACCACCAGCACAGCATGGGGCACGGGCGACGACGTCGAAGCAGACGTCATCGACCTGCTCCTCGCCGTCTCCGGTCGACCTGTCCAGCAGAACCGGTTCGCCGGTGCCGGAGCAGCCCGCCTCGTCGCCGCAGCCACCCGCACGACCCCCGACCGGAAGGCACGCGACCGATGAGCACCGGAGCCCCCGGCACGGCAGGAAGCCAGGACGCCTCTCTCTGGGCGCACGTCCGCACCGAGCGCGCTGCGCTCGCAGAAGACCTCGCCGGTCTCGCTCCAGAGCAGTGGCGCCGCAGCACCCTGTGCGGAGAGTGGGACGTCGAGGAGGTCGTCGCGCACCTCGTCGCTGCGGCGAGCCTGGGCCGGTGGCCGTGGGTGCGCAGCATCGTCGGGGCGCGTTTCCGTCCGGAGGTGCACAACCAGCGCAGGATGACCGATCACCGTGGCACGACGTCGGTCGAGACGCTGGAGCGCTTCCGCGCCATCGTGGGCAGCACGACAGCACCGTCCGGCCACACCTCGGCCTACCTCGGCGAGGTCCTCGTGCACGCTCAAGACATCCGGCGGCCGCTCGGGATCCGCCGGTCACCGAGCGTCGAGGCGCTGACGCCCGTGGCCGACTTCTACGCCCACACCAACTTCACGGTCCCGAGCCGGACGACCGCCGAGGGCGTGCAGCTCCGCGCTGACGACGGTCCGTTCGCTACGGGTACCGGCCCGCTCGTCACCGGGTCGACACTCGCTCTCGTGATGAGCATGGCCGGACGGGCGCCGTACCTCGACCTCGCAGCCGCCTGCACGCAGCTGGTCCATCTGAGCGTCCAGGTTCTGATCCCGGGTCGACACGCGCGCATATCCGATCGAAGCCATGCCGGAAATGTGCGGCGAACGTACCTCACAGCACATAGGTCTCGGACACGGGCCACGAGACACGACGCGCTCACTCGGACCTCAAAGTCGGGGACTGTCTCATGGACGGTCGTTCGTAGACAGTGGTCATGGTGTCACCAGCGTCATGACACAGAACGTGTAGTCGTCCGCGGCTCGCACGGTTGGGGGCCGCTTGGCGTCTGCCCAGCGCATCGAGGCATCGAGCCTCGGACACCGCCGAGGGCCGACGCCCGGTCGGGCCTGCCTACGACGACACGCGTGAGGCGACTCCCCAAAGGTCGTTGTCGTATCTGAACTGTAGACTGAAAAAATGGAATTCGTACCGTTCGATGCTTCAGAAGACGAGGTCGCGGCCAGGCAGGTGCTCCGCAGCGGCGTACCCACCTCGATGCGTGCGCCGATCACGAATTGGATCTGGCATCAAATGGCATCGCCCCAGGGCTTCGTGAAGCCGTACGCAATGCACACGATCGAGAATAATCTTGACATATCATTCGGCTTTGACTCCACCTTCACCGGGGTCCTCGAAAAGAAGGTCTTCCTCACCCTGTTGGGGAAACGCGATGCGAGAAACCTATTGCGGATCGCCGATTGGCTGCTCGCCCAGGCGGGCTCTCGGGGGACAAAACATATCGCCCTTCAGGCTGTCCTGCGGCAAGGACGTTCGCAGTACGAAGTGGTGCTCCGCGACTCGTCTTACCGGCTGGCGCTACGGCTGCCTGAAGGTGTGCAGGCGGCGGCCGAGCAGGTGATGGATCTGGGAACGCCTGGCACCTTGTTGAGGAGGGCGTGGTCGAAGCTGTATGACATTGACCCCGATCCAAGCGGCGCGTATTCAGCTGCTGTGAAGGCTGTCGAAGCTGCGGCACTCCCGGCGCTCGGGATCTCGAGACCCACTGCGACGATTTCTGACGCGGTGCGGGCGATTGAACGCAGGGAGGCCACTTGGCGCCTTCCGTTCAAGCGGGAGCACACCGAGTACCTGTCGCGAGATGTCCTGCTCGGCATGCTCAAATCGTTGTACCGAGGTCAGCGCGACCGCCACGGGAGCGACGCCTATTCGGACGTGACGCCCGAGGAGGCCGAGGCCGCCGTCCTGATGGCGGTTCCCCTCGTCGGTTGGTTCGCCCGTGGCCTCATTGAGGAGCGGGACGTCGCGACCTTCGGTTGACGCCGACCACGGCCAGCGGTGAGTAGCGACCCGGGCTGCCCTCGAAGAAGTGCACCAGTGAGGTTTTTCTCACCAGGGGGTTCGTCGGGTTCCTCGTTGGAGTGTGGTCAGGACGAACGTGGCGGCTAGCTTCGATCTTTCATCGGGCTCGTGAGGTGGGTCTTTTGGACGTTAAGGCGCCTGCTCGGGTGTGATTCCACTTTGTGGGTATGACGGATGGTCCCGTGTTGTCGGGTTAGGTGCCGGTTCCAGGCTCGGGTGGTCGCGCGGGGGTCATTGAGTCGGCGGTAATTCGTTCGATTAGCACGTCGAGGAGTTTCTCGGTCATCGAGAGTCGACTAGACAGTGCGCTTATCCGCGCCTGATCAATCCGAAAGAGAGCCGCAACGGTCTCGGGATCGGCCGTATCGACAACATCCCCGAAAGGTGCGGCCAGCCCCTCGACCTTTCCCTCGAGGAGGGAGGTCGCCTCGGTTCGCGCCTGGATCCACTCATTTTTGACGGCGACGAGATCATCATTGTTCATCTTGCATCTCCCTTGGCTCCGGCCTGCGTGCTAGGTACGCCCGAGCTCGACAGTTAGAACGTGGAGGTCGACTCGGCTGGATGGCGCTCCGGCCGGGATCGGCCGGGCGATCAACGATCTTGAGCGTACTCTCGGGTCGGCCTGCTTGGCACATGAGCCGACACGACCACACCGCCTTGGGGCCTCCGCGCATGCGTGAGGACCTGGTCAAGACGCAGCAAGGGCCCGGTCGAATTGACCGGGCCCTTGCTAACGCATGGAGTGTGGAAAAGCGCCTAGAATGGCTGCGTCATCTCCTCTGGGATGGCAGGCGCAGGACCCCCGCTGGGACATGCCATCCCCTAGAAAAGGCGGGGGTTCTGTTATGTCCGGGGGGTCTCGTCGCCGCGCGAGACGTCCACCTGGTGCGTCGAGTCCTTGTCGATCACCTGGTGAACGGCCGAGAGCGTGCACCGGTAGCTCCCGCCCGGGAAGGGCGTGAGGTCCTTGCAGCGCATGGTGGCCTCGAGCCGGGCCAGCACC